>CAWBCX010000010.1:0-93542 GCA_963787265.1 uncultured Alphaproteobacteria bacterium
GTGAATGCCGTGGTCGAGGAGGTCATCGACCGGCATGGCCGGATCGACATTCTGGTGAACAATGCCGGCTCCGGCGCAAGAGAGGCGACGGTCGATCTCGCGACCGAGCGCTGGCGTCGGGTGATGGATATCGGACCAACGGCCAGTTTCTACTGCACCCGCGCCGTTGGCCGGCACATGGTGAAGGCCGGACGCGGTGCGGTGGTGAATGTCGCGTCCATCATGGGGCTGGTGGGCGGTGCACATTATCCGAACCTCGCCTACCACGCGGCCAAGGGAGCGATCGTCAACATGACCAGGGCCCTTGCCTGCGAATGGGCCAAGATGGGTGTCAGGGTCAATGCCGTTGCCCCGACCTTCGCCCGCACTCAGCTGACCTCCACGCTTCTTGCGGACAATGCCATGGTGCAGCAGCTTCTCGAGGCGACGCCGATGGGCCGCTTCGTCGAGCCGGAGGAGGTTGCAGCCGCCATCGTCTTTCTCGGAAGTGACGCGGCCAGCATGATCACCGGCGCGATTTTGCCGGTTGACGGCGGATGGATTGCACGTTAAAGTTGAATTTCATACTTGTGCTATTGATCTTTCTTTTGTGTCTCTTCGATTTCTTTCCGCAAGCTTACCCTCGGTGCTTCACCCAGCACTTCAGTATTACGAAGAAGGCAACCCGCCTTTCGGTTGCCTTCTGGTTTTATCTGTGCTTTTGATGTTTTTTTGGGATCTTGGCGACAAGGAAAGGATCGATGCATGACACGTAGAGGCTTGTGTTATGGATCCAGGCCCATGAATAGTGTGCTGGCCTGCCTCTTCCTGCTGGCCGGATGCAGCGGTGGCGGGAGCTATCAGGGCGCTGCGCCGCGGGTAAAAATCGGGCAGCCCTACGAGATCAACGGCCAATGGTACCATCCCCGCCTGGTCGATGACTATCGGGAGGTCGGTGTTGCCTCTTGGTATGGGGTTCCCTTTCATGGGCGCAAGACCGCGAACGGGGAGATCTATGACATGCATGGCATCAGTGCCGCCCATCCGACCTTGCCGCTTCCGAGCCTGGCCAAGGTGACCAATTTGCAAAATGGCCGAAGCATCGTGGTCCGCGTGAACGACCGAGGCCCGTTTGCCAAGCAGCGCATTATCGACCTTTCCCGGCGCGCAGCTTGGGAATTGGGCTTCAAAGATCAAGGGACGACCGATGTCGAGGTCGTCTATATGGGGCTCGCCGACGGCCTCGAAAGACGCCATCGGCAGGCGCGGGGACGGGCACGGGTTGCGCTGCTCGACTAGCGTATGTTCCGATCAGACAAGGCCGGCGCCAGCCCGCTCCCCCTTCCAACCACCCTTTGCTCTGGGTAACCTGGGGGGGGGGTTGGAAGGGGGAGCGGAGCGGGTCACTGCCGTCGGATCAGAAGATGCCCCACGCCCGACCAACGCTCTGTACACGGGGATTTCGATGGTGGCACGGTGCTCGACAGGCCGAAAAACACTGGTTAACCAGAACTTTCGGCAAGGTCTTAAGAAAATCTTAAGACTTAACGGCGATAACATAAAAGACGCTAAAAAGTCGGGCAAAATATTAATGAAATACAGCCTTAATCTCGAACAACCCGTCCTTCGACGGCTTTCCGGATTTGTCCTCATCCTGGCCCTCGGTGCCTGTTCGTCAGCACCGGCACCTGACCATCGACCGGCCACCTTGAGTTCGATCAAGCCGTCTCAAGGCCCGATCGAGCATGCGAGCGTTCGATCAACGGCGAAGACCGAGCGGCAATGGCGGCACGCCGTGCGCATGCGTCCGCTGGCCAATTTGCCAAAGCCGCTGCTCGCCAAAGTGGTCACGCCGGAAAAACGCCTGCAATGCGTTCCCTATGCCCGCCAATTGTCGAACATTCAAATTCGGGGCAACGCCTGGACGTGGTGGGATCAGGCCGAAGGCCGTTACAGCAGAACCAACCTGCCCAAAGCCGGCTCGGTCATGGTCTTGAAACGGAAGGATAATTCCGGCAGCCTCGGCCATGTCGCCTATGTCCAGGAGATTATCGACAGCCGCATGATCATCGTGAGCCATGCGAACTGGCTGAATGAAGGGCGCCTGCACAATCATACGCCGGTGCTCGATGTGTCAAAGGCCAATGATTGGTCGGATGTCCGTTTCTGGCACACACCCGGCAAGCATTTCGGCGGGCATGTCTATCATCCCTATGGCTTCATCCTGCCCAATCAGACCTTCGCGTCGCGTTAGAGTATTTTCCGATCATACGGAGCCTGCTTGACCGCCTGCGCTCTCTTGTCTTTTTCTGATCGACCTGTCTGGCTCGATGCACCAGGATTTACGGAGATTTGCTTTTTTCCGCCTCGATCAACTGGTCGAGTTCCTTTTGCAGGCTTTCGATTTTTTTGCTGATGTCCTGGATTTTCGTTGAGGTGGCGTCCTTGGACGACCCTTTGTCGGCTGCAGGCGCTTCTTCGCCCGGTCCGGCATCGACGGCGGGATTGAACATCTTTGCGGCCTGCTGAAACAGGACGATATTGTGCTTGGTCATGTCTTCGAACTGATTGACCGGAAAAAACTTGCCGAAAGTTCCTTCGATATAATGGCGGATCTGCTCCTGATTTTCCGAAAAATTCTCCATGCTCATCTCGAGATAGCGCGGCAGAAAGGAGCGCAGATTGTCGTCGTAATATCGGATCAGCTGGCGAAGAAAATTGATCGGCAGGAGATTCCGGCCCTTGCCGTCCTCCTCCATGATGATCTGCGTGAGGATCGAGCGGGTCAGATCCTCGCCGCTCTTGGCATCGTAGACGACGAAATGATCGCCATCCCGCACCATCTTGCTGAGATCCTCCAGCGTGACGTAACTGCTCGACGCGGTGTTATAGAGCCGACGGTTCGCATATTTTTTGACGATAGCAACATCATCGTCGACAGCGCCGTTGCTCTTCTTCTTGTCAGCCATATCCAGGCCAAACCTTCCACCAGCACAAAAACTGCCTGAGCCTAGTGCATAACCAGGATTACTCGCTAGCCTTTTCTGCAGTTCGGCAACAATTGAAGCGCCGGCATCGAGCACGGAGGGCTTGAGCCTGGCGCACCGACACCTTCATCGGATCCGGTCGCCGGCGCACCAGGTGACTGCTTTTGCGTCAACTTGCCAAACATAGGGTTCATCTATGTTTGGCTCGATCGACTAACCTTCCTCGTCCGCTTCGGCATCACGCAGCTCAGCCCCCATATCAGCAAGCTCCGCTGCGGCTTCCGCAGCCTCGGCGGCTTGTGCTGCGGCATAGGCGGCGGCGCGATCGGGATCGGCCTGGATCTCCGCTTCTTCTTCCGAGCGGGCGACATTGACCTTCACGCGCACATCCACTTCCGGATGCAGGGCCACCCGCACTTCATGAAAGCCAAGCGCCTTCAGCGGCTGGGCCAGACGCACCTGACGACGATCGAAGGTCACGCCGTCGGCCTCGAAGGCTTCCGCAATATCGCGACCGTTCACCGAGCCGTAGAGCTGGCCCAATTCGCCGGCTTGCCGGATGATCACCACGGATCGACCGTCGATCTTGCCGGCCATCCCTTCGGCCTCATCGCGGCGTTTGAGGTTGGTTGCTTCAAGCTCGACCTTCCGGCGTTCGAATTCGGCGAGGTTCATCTTGGTGGCCCTCATCGCCTTGCCCTGGGGAACAAGGAAGTTGCGGGCATAGCCATTCTTGACGGTGACCAGGTCACCCATTTGACCGAGTTTCTCGATCCGCTCCAGCAGAACAACCTGCATGGGATGGTCCTCCAGTATCTCTACATGTAACGGCGCAGGTGCGCCCAGTCCTCAACCAAGCCCAAGGCCACAACCGCCAGGATCGGCCAATTGAACACGATAATCCCGGCGTAGATGGCAGCCAGGCCCAATTGCCGGTGCGACCAGCGATTGGCAAATTTGTGAATGACGGCCAAGCCCACGAAAGCAAACGGCGTGGCCAGCACGATCAGTGATGCTCGTCCGAGAAAGCCGAGATCGCTGCTGCCGCCCAGAATCGCGAGCAACGTGGCGATGCCCATCAGCGGCCATAGCCAAATCGGCAGATCGAGCGACGAAAAGCTTGGGCTGGGCCGCCTGTTCCAGCCGGAACGCACCGCCAGTGCCTGCGCGATGACCGCATTCAAGGCTGCCATGATCAACCAGGATGCGGCGACGGCTGCCGGGATCATCCATAAGCGTGCGCGCAGTGGAGAAAGATCCGGAACGCCTTGGCCCGCCGCCTCGGTGATTTCCCGAATAGCCTCGGTCAGGGATCGATCGATCACCCCGAGCAAGCCGCCGGGCTGACCCATGAACATGGCGAAGCCAATCACCAGGCCCAAAGTCGCCATGGCGGTCAGGATGCCCAGGATAAGACCCGGCGGATACCAGACCGTGTCGCCGCTCGCCGCTCTCGAGAGCAGCGCCTGACGCACGACCACGATGGCCGGAAGGGCGAAGGCGATGAAGAAGATCAGCGCGGCGATGGGTCCGGCGATCAGGGCATTGACCAGGGCAGCGCACACGACGGCGATGAGTGCTGCCATGAGCCCCATCGTCAAGCCGGTCAGCATCAAAGGCAGCTGGACGAAATAGCCGAGCAGCACCAGCCCGATCGAGCCCGTAAGCGGCAACAGGGCCAAACCGCCACTGATGATGCCGGCAAGAACGGCGAGCGCAAGCGCTTGGGACATGATGGACCACGACAGGCTGTCTTCTAAGGACGTCGAAAACTAACTTAGGACGAAAGGCAGCAACGCCAAGAGACGCGCCCGCTTGATCGCCTGGGCAAGCGCCCGCTGCTCCTTGGCGGTCACGGCCGTGATCCGACGCGGCACGATCTTGCCGCGCTCCGACACGAAGCGCTGCAGCAGCTTCACATCCTTGTAATCGATCTTGGTCGCGTCCTCGCCCGAGAACGGGCTGGACTTGCGCCGACGAAAGAACGGCCTGCGGATGGTGATGTTCGGCGGCTCGCCGCCGGAGGAACGTTGCGGGCGTCCGCCGAAGTCACCGCGATCGCCGCGATCACCGCCGGTTGTCGATTGTGCATTATCACTCATGATGGCTCACTTCATTTCAATCAGTCTGACGTTGCGGCTGCTTCAACCTTGGCCGCTTCCGGCGCGCGCTCCGCGGACTCGGGGCGCTCCGAACGCTCGGGCACGATCACTGTGGTGACGACGTCCACCCTCATGACGCCCGCCCTCGTCCCGCCTGGAACGCTCCTCGCGTGACGAACGCACCTGCATCAGAATGGAAGGGTTGTCGTCAAGCTCGTCGACGCGCACGGTGAGATAGCGAATCACGTCGTCGCTGAGTTCTTCCTGGCGCTCGAGCTCGGTAATAACGTCGCCCCCGGCCTTGAAGTTCAGATGAAGGTAATGACCTTTTCTGTTCTTCTTGACGCGATAGGCAAGATTGCGGAGTCCCCAATACTCGTTCTTGGTCACTTCGCCACCATGCTCGCCGATCACACCCGCATAGGTCTCCGCCAGCGCCTGCGCCTGCTGGGGCGAGAGATCTTGCCGGGTAATAATTGTATGTTCGTAACACCGCGTGGCGGTCACTATAACGCTCCTTGGCCTGTCAGGATGCGGCCACGAAAAAATCGGACCGTGCTCAACAGCACCGGCCCGCCAAAGGCTGCACTCCAGCGTGATTGGGTCAAGAGACCCCAACTGGAGCGGGACTATACAACAAATCCGCTGTTCGGCAAGCCTGCTTGACAGCAAACGGCGAGCCGCTAGACATTTTTAGCTTCCCTGGCGCTTTTTGAGGCTTTTCACGACATGATGGCAGCGTTTTTGTTCCCCGGCCAAGGATCGCAGGCGGTTGGCATGGGCCGGGACCTTTATGAGACGGTTCCGGAGGCCCGCGCTGTTTTCGACGAGGTGGATGCAGCACTTGGCACGAAGCTGACCCGGGTGATGTTCGAAGGCCCCGATGAGCAGCTGCGTCTGACCGAGAACGCCCAGCCGGCCCTGATGGCAACGTCGCTTGCCGTGGTGAAAGCGCTGGAAGCGAAGAGCGGTCGAACGCTTGCCGACTTGGGTGCCTATGTCGCCGGCCACTCGCTTGGTGAATATTCAGCCCTTGCGGCAGCTGGTGCCCTGTCGATCGACGATGCCGCACGCCTGCTTCGCCTGCGCGGCCGATCGATGCAGGCGGCGGTTCCGGTGGGCGAGGGAGCGATGGCCGCCGTGCTGGGGCTTGATCTGGAGGAGGTCCTAGCGGTTGCCGACGAAGCAGCGGGCGATCAGGTCTGCGCCGTCGCCAACGACAATGCGCCGGGCCAGGTGGTCGTAAGCGGGCATAAATCCGCCGTCGAGCGCGCCGTCGAGATCGCCAAAGGCAAAGGGGCGAAGCGAAGCCTTTTGCTGCCGGTGAGCGCACCCTTTCATTGCGCGCTGATGGCGCCCGCAGCCGAGGCGGTTGGCGCGGCCCTGCAGGACATTGCCTTGACCCCCCCGGCGCTGCCGGTGATCACCAATGTCGGCGCAGCGCCCGAGAGCGATCCGGATCTGTTGAAACAGGCCCTGGTCAAGCAGGTGACCGCGAGGGTCAGATGGCGCGAAAGCATGATCGCCATGAGCGAGCTTGGGGTCACCCAAGCGCTCGAACTCGGTGCGGGACGAGTTCTGGCCGGTCTGATCAAGCGCACCGCCAAAGAGGTCACCGCGGTTTCCCTCGGCACGCCCGAAGAGATCGACGCTCACCTGGGTTGAGCGGCTGCCGAGATCTTTTTGGGTTTGGACGACCATTTTTCGAAAAAGGCGGGGTCGACATGCCCCGGCCTGGAGATGATGTCGATGTTTTCCCTTGACGATAAAAGAGCCCTGGTCACCGGCGCTTCCGGCGGCATCGGCAGTGCGATCGCGCGCCAGCTTCACCAGCAGGGTGCGCACGTCATCCTGAGCGGACGACGACGGGAGGCTCTCGATGCGCTCGCCACCGAGCTTGGCGACCGCTGCAGCGTGGTTGTCGCCGATCTCGGCGCTGCCGACGGCACGGCAGCCTTGCTGGCGGCCGCGGAGAAAAACGGGCTCGACATCCTGATCAACAATGCCGGCCTGACCCGCGACAACCTAGCCATGCGCATGAAGGATGAGGACTGGCAGGAGGTGCTGGATGTCAATCTCTCGGCCGGCTTCCGCCTCATTCGCGGCCTGCTTCGCGGTATGATGAAGCGTCGCTTCGGCAGAATTATCAGCATCACGTCGATCGTGGCCGTGACCGGTAATCCCGGCCAGGCGAACTATGCGGCCGCCAAAGCCGGCATGATCGGGATGACCAAGGCGCTCGCCGCTGAGGTCGCGTCGCGCGGCATCACGATCAATTGCGTGGCCCCGGGTTTCATCGAGACCGCCATGACCGACGCGCTTACCGATGAGCAAAAAGCCAAGCTGCTTGCCCAAATTCCAGCAGGAAGGCTCGGCGCCGGCGACGACATTGCAGCCGCAGTCGTCTACCTCGCAAGCCCGGAAGCTGCCTATGTCACGGGGCAAACGTTGCACGTGAATGGCGGTATGGCGATGATATGAGCTTGTGGTGACTGCCGGTCGGCCTTAAATGAAGCTTGATGTTTGGTTTAAGCGCCTAGTCAATGCTGGCGAGACTGTGTTAGGAAGCGACGCTGTTATGGGGCAATTTGCTCCACCGCGTCAGTCATGGGGCTCAACGACATGCGGATGTCAGAGCCCGGTTAATCGAGGAAGCCCCCCTATGAGTGATACTGCTGAGCGCGTCAAAAAGATTGTGATCGAACACCTTGGCGTCGACGAGGGCAAGGTCAACGAGAATGCCAGTTTCGTAGACGATCTTGGTGCCGACAGCCTGGATACCGTCGAACTGGTCATGGCGTTCGAGGAAGAGTTTGGCTGCGAGATACCGGACGAAGCCGCCGAAAAGATTCTCACCATCAAGGATGCCATCGGCTATATCGATCAGCATGCGCAAAGCGCCTGATCGAAGCGGTCGTTGTCGGGTTCGAGGTCGCCCTCGGTTCAGAGCTTGATCGGAATGAATAGGTCGTTTCATGTCGCTTAGGCGTGTCGTCATAACCGGAATTGGCCTTGTGACCCCGCTTGGCGCTGGCGTTGATGTCAGCTGGCGGCGGTTGATTGCCGGCGAAAGTGGTTTGAGGGAAATCGATCGCTTCAAGACCGACGATCTTCCAGCCAAAGTTGCGGGTCTGGTACCGTCCGGCGGTGCCGAAGGTGCTTTCAACGCTGAAGACGTGATGTCGGCCAAGGATGCCAGGCGGAATGATCCGTTCATCCTCTATGGCATCGGCGCCGCCACCGAGGCGATCCGGGATTCCGGCTGGCAACCGGAAAACGAGCATGATCGTTGCCGGACCGGCGTTCTGATCGGCTCCGGCATCGGTGGTCTCGGCACCATTGCCGACACCGCGGTCGAACTCGAAACCCGTGGCCCGCGCCGGGTCAGCCCGTTCTTCATCACGGCATCCCTGATCAATCTTGTCAGCGGCCAGGTCTCGATAAGGTTCGGCTTCAAAGGCCCGAACCATTCGGTGGTCACCGCCTGTTCGACCGGCGCTCATGCCATCGGGGATGCGTCAAGGATGATCCAGCTGGACGATGCCGACGTCATGGTTGCGGGTGGTGCCGAAGGCGCCGTCTGCCGCCTGGGCATTGCCGGTTTCGCTGCGATGAAGGCGCTCTCGACCCAATACAACGAGACACCGACGCGGGCATCCCGCCCTTGGGACAAAGGCCGTGACGGTTTCGTGATGGGCGAAGGGGCCGGCATCGTGGTGCTCGAAGAGCTGGAGCATGCCCGTGCGCGCGGTGCCCGGATTTATGGCGAGGTCATCGGCTACGGCCTCTCCGGCGATGCCTACCATATCACCGCGCCCAGCCCTGACGGCGATGGCGGCTATCGTTCGATGCGGATGGCGCTGGAACGCGCAGGCCTCAAGCCGGAGGACATCGATTACGTCAATGCCCATGGCACCTCGACGCCCCTTGGCGACGAGATCGAACTCGGTGCGGTGAAACGGCTCTTCGGCAAGGCTGCAGAGAAGCTCTCCATGTCCTCGACCAAGTCTGCCATCGGTCATCTTCTGGGGGCGGCCGGTGGGGTCGAGGCGATCTTCGCTCTGCTTGCCATCCATCATCAGGTCGTGCCGCCGACCTTGAACCTCGATGATCCGTCCGATGGATGCGATTTGGATCTTGTTCCCCATCAAGCCAGGCAACGGGAGGTGCGCACCGTCCTCTCGAACTCCTTTGGCTTTGGCGGCACGAACGCCACGGTCGTGATCACGCGCGCCCCAGAAAACTAGTGGAATGTCCACAGCTTTCAGTTCACCGGGGCTTGGATCAACGACGTTGCTGCCGTTCGTGCGCTGCGGAGCGTTCCGTATGTCACCAATAGGGAATCGAATGTCGTGGACATTCCGCTAGACCGGATCGCCCCCTGATGCGGCGATGGCTACTGTCATTCGTTGGTCTCTCCCTGACAGCGGCGCTGGGCTACGGGTTTTTTGCCTTCAACGCCTATACCGACGGCAAGGGTCCCAATGCTGAAGAGACGATCGTGCTCCTGCCGCGCGGTGCCGGGCTCGGCACGATCGTCAGTCACCTCGATCAAGCCGGTGTCATCAACCACCCCTGGCTCTTTCAGCTGGCCGTTCGCCTCGGCGGGCATGATCGGGCCCTCAAAGCCGGCGAATATGCGTTTCCTGCCGGGGTTACGCCGAATGAAGTTATTGCCAAGCTGACCGAGGGCAAATCGCTGCTGCGGCGCATCACCGTGATCGAGGGCCAGACGGTGGCCGAAACCTTTCGTCTGCTCGACCAGGCCGAGGGGCTGAACGGTGATCTTCCTGAAAGGCCCGAGGAAGGAACCTTGCTGCCCGAGACCTATCTCTACAGCCAGGGCGACAGCAAGGCGGGGCTGGTCAAGCGCATGCAGGCCGCGATGACCGAGGTCCTGGAGAAAGCCTGGGCAAACCGCGCCGACGATCTGCCGTTTGCGACCCCGAGAGAAGCGCTGATCATGGCGTCCATCGTCGATAAGGAAACCGCGGTTCCGGAAGAACGCTCCGAAGTGGCGGCCGTCTTCGTCAACCGCCTTCGTCTCGGCATGCGGCTCCAGTCAGACCCGACGATCATCTACGGCCTTACCCAAGGTGAAGGCCCGCTGGACCGGGAGCTGACCCGGCAGGACTGGAAACTCGAGGACCCTTACAACACCTACCGCATCGACGCGTTGCCGCCGGGTCCGATCGGCAATCCGGGACGTTTATCGATCGAAGCGGTGATGCGCCCCGCCGAGGTCGATTATCTTTATTTCGTGGCCGATGGCACCGGCGGTCATGCCTTTGCGCTGACCTTGGAGGAGCATAACGAAAACGTCGCCCGCTGGCGTCGGATCAAAGCGGGCGAGGCACCAGGGCTGCAGCAACCGTCACCGCCGCGGCCCGACACCGATCCGAGCACGGCACCTCCGGCTACTCCTTCCCCGGAAAACGCTGCAACAACGGATCCGTCCAAGCCAGCGGCAGCGCCGCGAACAGACGGGTCGCTAGATAAAGTCGAAGCGGAAACGCGATCCTAGCGGCTTTTCTCTCCAGCCCGCGCTGAATGATTGACGCAGCTCTTTCCGCGGTCATCAAAAGGGGCATGGGAAAAGGGTTCGCGGCGGTCATCGGGGTGTCTATGAAGCCGGGGCAGATGACCGAAACACCAACGCCCTGGCGCAGCAGCAAACCACGCAGACCTTCGCCATAGCTTCGAACGGCAGCCTTGCTTGCGGCATAGCCTGGCCCGGTCGGCAGGCCGCGAAAGCCGGCAAGCGAGCTCATCAGCGCCAGCTGCCCGCGCCCGCGCCGCACCATCGGCGGGATGATGGGTTGGACCGTGTTGAGGACCCCTTCGACATTGACCCTGAAGAGGGTTCGTACCGGATCGGGATCGTCATCGCCACGACCGGAGACGCCCGCATTGGCGATGACGAGATCCAACGGCGTCTTGTCATCAACGTCGGTCATCCATGTCGCCATGGCATCGCCATCGGTGACATCGATCGCTCGGGTGATGACGACCGCACCCAGCGTTTCGACCGCCGCCGCGACGGCGGCGAGGCGCCTTGCATCACGCCCCTGCAGCACCAGGATTCTCCCGGGCTGCGCATAGCCTTTGGCGAGAGCAGCGCCGATGCCGCTGCTCGCCCCGGTGATCAGGATTGTCTTCGGGGATGAGGATTGGCTCATGACGACCATTGCGCTAAGAGGATGCTGTGTCGAGACACCGCTTCATTGCGTTCCCTTAGCCCCAGTCGCCCGCCAAGACCAGCCTCTCCGGTGGATCGACGTCGATAGTGAGGTCCTCTGCCGATGAGTTCCCAAGCGCCGACCACCTCACCGATCAAGGTCAAGCGCCGAGGGCTCATGTTGGTGCTGTCCTCACCTTCGGGCGCCGGCAAGACCACCATTGCCCGCCGCCTCCTCGAGGTCGAACCCGAGCTTACCCTTTCCATTTCGGTGACCACGCGGCCGCGGCGCCCGAGCGAAGAGGATGGCGTCCATTATCATTTCATCGATCGTGGCCTGTACGACGACATGGTCGATCGCGGCGAGCTTTTGGAACATGCCGAGGTCTATGGCCATGGCTATGGCACGCCCAAATCCGCCGTCAAGAACGCTCTCGAAGAGGGCCGGGACGTGCTGTTCGACATCGACTGGCAAGGGGCGCAGCAGCTAAGGCAGCAGGTTTCCCAGGATATCGTCTCGATGTTCATCCTGCCGCCCTCGACCGCGGAATTGGCAAGAAGGCTGAAGAAGCGTGCTGAAGACTCCGATGAGGTCGTCGCCAAGCGGCTGGCGCAGGTCGCGGCCGATGTCACCCACTGGGCCGAATATGACTATGTGATGATCAACTACAACCTCGGAGAAAGTGTCGAGGCCGCCCGCTCGGTGCTGACCGCCGAGCGCCTGAAACGACGGCGCCAGGTTGGTCTTGCCGATTTCGTCAGCCAGTTCCGGGAACAGCCGAAAAAGGTCAGCTAGCGGGTGATGTGATCAAGGATTTGCTTGTCCGGCGAAGGCGTTGGCCAGCCGGCAAAACCCTTCGATGTCGATTTCTTCGGCCCGTGCCGTTTCCAGAATGCCAGCGGCGTCGAGCATCGGGATCGGATCGGAGCCCAGGGTCTTCAGGCTGGTTCTGAGCATCTTTCGGCGCTGGCCGAAGGCGGCGGCCACGACTTTCTCCAGGACGGGCCTGCTCGCAGGGGCAAGGGGTGCAGGCCTCGGTGTCAACTGAACGATCGATGAGGCAACCTTCGGCGGCGGGACAAAGGCCTTCCCTGGAAGGTTCATCAGGCGCTCCACCTTGCACAGCCACTGTACGATCACCGAAAGGCGGCCATAGCTTCGGTTGCCGGGGGCGGCGGTCAGGCGTTCGGCGACCTCGCGCTGAAACATCAGCGTCATCGAGGTGATATGGCTGAGTTGGTCGAGCCAGCGGAGAAGGAGCGCCGTCCCGACATTATAAGGAAGGTTCGCGATGATGGTGAGCGGCTCGTCGCCCAAGGTCTCGAGCCTGAGCCGAAGGGCATCCCCTTCGATCACCTGAAGGCGCCCTTCGGCCGTCGCTGTGAGTTCGCCCAAGGCTTCGATGCAACGCGGATCCGTTTCGATCGCGATAATGCGATCGGCCTTGCTCGCGAGCAAGGCCCGGGTGAGCCCGCCAGGTCCCGGGCCGACTTCGAGGATGGCACGCCCTTCGAGATTGCCGGCAAGGGACACGATGCGGGCGAGGAGATTGCGATCCAGGAGAAAATGCTGGCCGAGGCGCTTGTCGGCGCGAAGATCGTAGTCACGGATGACGTCGCGAAGCGGCCTTTCCTGCACGAGCTTGCTGCCGAATCCCGGTGGTGCGACCACTAGACAGGAGTCCCGATGGTCGAAAGTCGATCATTTGTATTCAGGCGGACAAACCTCACCCAGAGAGACTTATTTGCAGTGATCGCAGCACTAGAGCTTTTTCTGACCAAACGAAGTCGGCTCCGGGCCGGAGCCGTATGATCGGAAAATGCTCTAGAGACGAACGTCGATGAAGGCCTGCTTGCTGAGGTCGCGCAGATAACGTCTCGCCAGGCGATCGAGCCGTTCCCTCTCCAGTTCTTGTGCAAGCTTTTCACGCTCCTCCTCCGAGGCGAGATCGGTATTCGCGTCATCGCCGGGCCCCCGTCGCTCGCAGACCATCAAGAGATGGATACCGGCAGGACCCTGAAGCGGTTCGCTGATCTTGCCCACGGGAAGATCAGCGACGGCAGCCGCAAGAACGCTCGGCAGATCGCCGATCTTGAGCCAGCCAAGATCGCCGGATGCCGGTGCCGAGAGCTCGTCGGCCACGGTGTTGACCGTCTCGCAATCGGTCAGCCGCGCCTGCAGCGCTTTGGCCTCATCCGCCCGGATCGAAAGAGCCTCTTCATTCTTGATGTCGGCTTCGAACAAAATCTGGCTGAGTTTGATTTCCTCGGCCGCGGCGCCGTCATCCGAGGGCGCCGCCTTGCTCAGACGGCGATCACGCAGCTGGAAGATGAAGAAACCGACCTGCGAGCGCAAAGGCTGCGAAATGTCGCCGGGACGAAGACGTTCCAGGGCGCCGACCAGCTCGCGCGGCAGCTTGGACGCCTGCATCCAGCCGAGATCGCCACCGGCTCTGGCCGTTGACGAGGCCGAAACCTGGCGCGCCAAGGCGTCGAAGCTGGCACCTTCGGACAGCGTTTGCACCAGGCGCGCCGCATCGGCGGCGACATTTTGCTCGTCGCTCGGCTTATCGACCGGCAACACGATCTCGGAGAGCAAATATTCCGGCTGACCTTGATCGCGCCTGGCTTCCTGGACGGCGATTTCCAGCTGATCGACCGTGACGTTGACCTGCGGCCTGATCCGCTGGTTGACGACCTTGAGCCAGGAGATCTGCGCGCGCAGCTGATCAAACAGCGTTTCCGGGTTGATGTTGTTTTTCAACAGGAGTTCCTGCAGCTGCTCGGGCGTCAATTTGTTGCGTTGCGCGATGTCCAGAACCGCGCGCTCGATCTCCGCCTGGTTCACGCCGATGGAAAGCCGCCTGGCTTCCTGCAGCTGCAAGGTTTCTTCGACCAACCCCCGAAGCACCTGCTGCGACAAACGGGCTCTCGCTCGGTCTTCGTCAGGAATTCTGCTGGTCAACAGGACCAGGCCCAACCGATCATTCAAATCCTGCAGGCTGACGACATCATCATTGACGATAGCCGCAATCCGCTGTTCGACCGCAGCCGAAGCCGGCAGAGAAAACACCATGAGAAAGAGGGGGACGAACAATCGGCACAGTTTGGTGTGCATGAGGATTTCCGCTCTCCTGAAGGCCTGCAGCATCAAGGCAGACTTATATGTTCTAAAACCCGGCGATTGAGGTTTGACCACCAACTTCACCAAGGCTCTGAAACGTGACGCGCAGCGAGACGGTCGTCCCGTTACCCGCATCTCGATCTTCGGTAAACTGCTGTTCGAGGCCACCGATCAATAACAGACAAGGATGTCGATAAATCAGCCCAAATGTATTGGCAATCGTGCTGTCGGCCTTGATATCACGCCTGGTCTGCGCCCTGAGCGTCAGCGAGGACCCGAAACCGACCTGAATTCCTGCCGTAAGTTCTTCACGCTCTCTGAATTCTTCCTCCGAAACAGAAGGATCGTCTTCGAGCGATAGATAGTTGGCATCAAGCTGAAGCCAAGAGGGCCCGACGGCTGCGCGCACTTCATTTCGAACCGGCACCAGATTATTCCTATCGAGACGAAAACGATAGCGTCCGTGAAGCCAGGGCCCGGGCGTGAATTCCAGCCGTCCGACATAATCGGAGAAACGCCCGTCCAAACCGGTATCGGCGTCAAACTGGTCGTCTTTTTGGAAACGGAAACTCTGTCCGAACAACGCGTTGAATTTTTCTCCCGACGGTCCGATGGCCCCGAAGCGCCCGCCATAGGTGACGCGCGATCCCTCTTCGACCCGATCCAGTCCCGGAAAACGGCTTTCTTCGAACAGGTTGGTATCGTCGAATTCCAGATCGAGACTGTCCTCGTTCGGAATATCGCTGTCATTCAGCCCGGTGGGCGCCAAGGTCAGGCTGGCGATCGGCTCAATCACCGGCGTCAGGCCAAAGGTGTCCCCGATCCAGGGCCAGCTCCAATCCAGCGTGGCTCTCGGGATGAAGCGGTTCTCGGAGCGATCGCCATCGCCGGAAAGCGTTACCGGATCACCGTTCAGATCGTAGTAATCGTCCCTCAGGCTCAGCCGCAGCCGGTATTGATCGCCGAGCTCGCCGATCCAGGGCAGCTCCCAGCCGCCGGTGACGGAAAGCCGCCGTGTGTCCAGACCGTCGGTTCTGGTCAGCGCCAGGAGACTGCTGTCCATGAAGAACCTCGATCCCCAGAGCATGGGCTCGCTTGACAGTTCGAGGTCGAGCAGCGGCAGGACATAGGGGATTTCCCCCTGGTCGTCCTCTTCGCGCAGGCCTTGAAAGCCATAGGCATTGATCGCCGCGTAGTTGCGGCCGTCGATGCGTTCGGCATAAAGGCGATTCTCGAGAATGTCCTGATCGCTGAAATCATAGCGTTCCAGATAGGTGTCATCGGACGCAACGAAAAGATCGTAGCCCCCACCCCAGCCACCGCCGAGAGCAAACCGGCCGTCGCCGACCAGATGGCCCCGGAATTCATCCTTGCTCGCCTGGTCTTCATCGTCGTTCTCGGCCTCACTGCCGCGGGTAATGCTGCCGCCGAGATCGTACTGACCATTGGTGATCCGATGACGAAACTCACTTGCCAGCACGACGCCTTCCTTGCTGGTGAAAATAGGGGCCAGTGTCAGATCGTAATTCGGGGCCAGGGCAAAATAGTAAGGCGTTTCCAAGGTGAAACCGAGCTCGGTATCTGTTCCGACCGACGGCGAGATGAAGCCGGACTTGCGATCGACGCTCGGATCCGGGTGGGAAAAGTAGGGTGTGTAAAAGACGGGAACACCGAACAGCTCGAAAAAAGCATGATTGTAGACGACCGTGTTGGCTTCTTCATCATGGGTGACTTTAGCGGCGCTGATTTGCCAAAGCGGCGCGCGATCGCTGTCGGCGCATAGCGGGCAGGGCGAATAGACAGCTTTATCCATCTCGGTGCGCGTCCCGTCGATCCGGCGGGCAGACTGGGCGGCGACACGCGCTTCGCCGCCCAGCCGGGCGCGCAGTTGCTCGATCAGACCATCCTTGAGATCGCCGCTCAGCGACATCAGGTCGCCATAGACCGCCTGGCCACCGGGCTCGAGCAGGGTGATGTTGCCGACGGCCTCGATCCGGTCCTCAGCTTCACGGTAACGAATACTATCCGCAAGGAGCCGCCGATCGCCGCGGGTGATATCGACATTGCCGCGCGCGATAATCGTCCGCCGTTCCTCGTCGACTTCGACCTCGTCGGCCAGCAACAAGATCGGACCTTCCCCAAGCGTGATGCCTTCTGCCCGGACAAGCCCCGGTAGCGCAAGGGCAAGGGCCAAGATGAGCATCGAGGCGCACGAAGCAAGCCCTGCATGACGGCCCCTTAACGCTCTCTCGTTAACGTCCCGTTGGTCAGCCACTCATCCGTCTTCCAGATGCAGCAGGGTTGTCACACCGAGCAGGATGGCCATGCCTGCCGGGGTCCAAGCCGCCATCGGCGGCGGCAAACGTCCCGACAAGCCCAGTGCGAAAATCACGTCCGACAGAATGTAGAAGCCAAAGCCGGTGATCAACCCACCGGCAACGAGAAAGCCGGTGCCGCCGCTGCGAACCTGGCGAAGCGAAAACGTCGTTCCGATCAAAAGCATGGCGGCGAGCAGCACGGGTAGGGTCAGCAGGCGATGCCAGTAAAGACGATGCTCCCGTGCCGAGAAGCCGACGGCTTCAAGCGAGGCAATAAAACCCGGAAGATCCCAAAACGACGTGGTTTCCGGCGCTTCGAAGCTTTCCTGAATACGGTTGGGGGTCAAATCCGTCGGAATTCTCATGGTCTCCATGCGCCGGCTGCTGCCGTCATTGAGCGCATAGAACGGCTTCAGCATGTTCCAATAGCCCGCTTCCAAATTGGCCAAGGTTGCATCGGCGCGCGCGGTAAAATGTTTCTGCTCGTCAAAAAAGAAAACCGTGACGTTCTGGAGACGAGGCGGCGTGCGGGTCATCTGGCGGGCATGAAGGAGGAGCTCGCCTTTACCACTCTGCTGGCGCAGCCAGAGACCGCCGGGAGAAACCGCCACCAACGCTGCTCGGTTGGAAAAGTAGATCCGCTCCATATTCTCGTACTTGCCGACCAGAACCGATCCGATCGGGTTGAGGATCGTCACCACGAATGTGCCGATGGCGATGGCGACCGCGAGCGCCGGCGTCAGAAACTGCCATACCGAGACCCCGATGGCCCGCGCGGCCACCAGTTCATGGCTTCGGGTCAGGCGCTGAAAGCTGAACATGGTCCCGAACAGCACCGCAAACGGCAGCAGCTTTTGCAGAAAGAACGGCAGATGAAGCCAGGCCATCTGAAAGACAACGGTGAAGGTGGCATCGGGGCGGCTGCTTGAGCGGCGCAGCAACTCGATCAGATCAACCACGACCGCAATCACGCCAAGGGCAAACAAGGCGATCGCTATGCCGATGGCGGTCTGTTTGGCGATGTAGGCGGAAAGGGTCAGCGACAGGCGCACCGTGCCGGGCGATTCTGTCCGTCGGCTGCCGAAACGGATGATGCGCGTTTGAAGGTCGGTCATCGGTACGGCCTCATCATGCCGGCTTGAAGCCGGCACCCCGTTTCGTCGTACGGAACGGGCGATAGCCCAGCAGCAAGGCAGAGCAAATCACGATCGGCGTGAGAGGGACGAGATAGAGAATCGGTACCAGGGCCACCTCACGGAGCGCCAGGCTGGATGATGCCGTACTCAGCGCCTGCACGCTCACCACGGACAAGACGGCCAGCAACATCCCTTGCCACGGTCCACGCCGATCATGGCGCCTGGTCAACAACACGGTCATGCCGATCATGGCAAACACCAAAGCGTTCAGCGGCCAGGTCAGACGTTTGTGGCCTTCGGTGACCAGCCGCTGACGTTCCTGATCATCCAGGCTCTCATCGTCGGGAGAGAAGAGCTCATGCAGGAAGAGCTCTTTCGGCCGGCGATCGCGCACGTCGGCAGGGGATGCCGCCGCCGTCAGATCGAGCGTATAGGAATTGAAATGCAACAACGAAAAATCGGCCTGGTTGCCCGTCGTTCGCGTCAATTCCTGCCGGTTGCCGTTTTCGAGAACAAAGACCGGGCCGTTCTCGCCCTGCAGCAGGACGCCATGCTCGGCCATCATGGTCACAGGCGTGCTGGGTATCCTCTCGTCATGCACCAAAATGCCGCCAAGCCTGCCGCCGTCTTCGGCATCGCGCACATAGACCGTCAAGTTTGGCACCGGCGCATTGAACACGCCCGGCTGCAACAGCAAATGGGAAAAATCCCGCCTGATCTCGAACTGCAGATCCTTAAAGTCACGAAAGGCCGCGGGCATGACGTAGAGGCTGTTGGCATAGCCGATCGCGGTGACGATCAGACCGAGGATAAGACCGGGTATGGCCAGCTGAGTGTTGCTGAGACCAATCGCTTTCATGACCACCAATTCGCTTTCGATCGACAGCCGATGATAGGCAAACAACACGGCGCAGAAGAGGGCGAACGGCATGACCACCAAGAGCAATGACGGAAAAAGCAAAGCGGTGAGATAAAGAAAGGTTGTCAGCGGCAGCCCCTTGTTGACGATAAGATCGACAAAGCGCAGAGATTGTGACAGCCATACGGCGCCGGAAAAGGCAACAGTGGCCAACAAAGCCGGCAGAACAAGCTGCAACACCAGGTATTTGAGATAGATTTTCATCGGCCGCCATCATACAGAGAGATGATCAACAAGCCAGAAGGCAAAAGAGCGTCCTTGTTCTGTCGATCGTTTTCGGCATGACACCCCCAAACGCGGATAATGGAGCCGCCAAATGAATATAGACTTCGCGCCAATCGACGTCCTCCCCAACCAAGGCACCTTGGTTCTGTTCGGTTCCCAAGATGGCCAATTAGGCCCGATCGCCCAGGATCTGGACAAGAAATCCGGGGGTGCGATCAAACGCGCCATCGACCTTGCGGGCGATAAATTCAAGCGGGGCGCCATCGATCTCATTTGTCCGGCTGGCACGGAGTACGATCGCTTGACCCTGTTTGCGGTCGACGAGCCCGCCGAATGCCAGACGATCGATCTCGAGATCCTGGGAGGCCGGGTTGCGGTCAGGCTCAACGCCCTCGGCGTCAAGGATGCTCATGTGGTGATCGAGGCCTTGCCGGGCATGACGACAAGCGGGGCGAACGTTGCGGTGGCGGTTGCTACGGGGGCGAGGCTTCGCGATTATCGCTTCGACAAGTACCGGACCATGTCGGATGATGATGCCGAGACTGAGGCCAAAGGTATGACCGGTCTCACCTTTCATCTCCAGGAACATGAAGGGGCGGCCGCCGCCTGGACTGCCGCCGCCGCCATTGCCGCCGGCGTTGAGCATGGTCGTGACCTGGTGACCGAACCTGCCAATGTGCTGACGCCGGCCGCCTTTGCCGAGCACTGCCGAAAGCTGGGCCAGGAGGTTGGTCTCGAGGTGGAGGTCCTCGAGCAGGCCGACCTCGAAAAGCTCGGCATGCGCGCCTTGCTCGGCGTGGCGCAGGGCAGTGTCAACGAACCCTATGTCGTGGTGATGACCTGGAAGGGCGGCAGGGAAGGCGAGGCACCAGTCGCTCTGGTCGGCAAAGGCGTTTGCTTCGATACCGGCGGCATCTCCTTGAAGCCTGCCAGCGGCATGGAGGAGATGAAGTGGGACATGGGCGGAGCCGCGGCCGTCTTCGGTGCCATGAAAGCCATTGCCGGAAGAAAAGCCAAAGCGAATGTCGTTGCCGTTCTCGGCCTGGTCGAGAACATGCCGTCCGGCACCGCGCAACGCCCGGGCGACGTGGTCAAGGCGATGTCCGGCACCACCGTCGAGGTGATCAACACCGATGCCGAAGGCCGCCTGGTTCTGGCCGATGCCCTCCATTACACGGTGGAGCGCTTCAAGCCCAAGGCCATGGTCGATATGGCCACATTGACCGGTGCGGTGATCGTGGCCCTCGGTCATGAGCAGGCCGGACTCTTTGCCAGCAACGACGTGCTGAGCGATCAGCTGATCGCAGCGGGCGATGCCGTTGGTGAGCGGGTCTGGCGGCTGCCCATGGGAAGCGATTACGCCAAGCACATCAAATCCGACATCGCCGACATCAAGAACACGGGCCGGGCGCGCGAAGCGGGCGCCACCGCTGGTGCGGTGTTCCTGCAGCGCTTTGTCGGCGATGTACCCTGGGCCCATATCGACATCGCAGGGGTTGCCTGGTCGAAGCGCGACCTGCCGCTGGCCGCCAAGGGGGCGACCGGCTTCGGCGTTCGGCTGCTCGATCGCTTCGTTGCGGCCAATTTCGAGAACTAGCCAATTTCGAGAACTAAAGGCATGACCACAGCTTATGATCCCTGAACGTCGCGACACGTTTCGTCGTGGTCGGACCACTCGCAGGAGGGAACGCGCCGTCCATGGCCGAGATCGGCTTTTATCATCTCACCAAGACGGAACTTGAACCTGCCCTTGGCCGCCTGCTGACCAAAGTCTTGGAAAGCGGCCAACGGGCGGTGGTCATGGCGTCGTCGACGGAACGGGTCGAAGCGTTGGCGCGCGCCCTTTGGACCTATCAGGCGGACAGCTTCTTGCCGCACGGCTCTGCCAAAGACGGCCATGCCGAGGACCAGCCGATCTTCTTGACCACGAAGCCGGAAGTACCGAACGGCGCTTCGATCCTGGTGCTGGTGGATGGGGCCGTGGCGGAGCCGATGCCCGGGATCGAACGCGTACTGATCATGTTCGATGGCCAGGATCAGGTGGCGCTGGCGCAAGCAAGGGAGGCCTGGAAGGCACATCAGGGAAAAGGGGACAAGCTGGTCTACTGGCAGCAGACCGAGCGCGGCAGTTGGCACAAAGCGCGCGAAGCTTAGTTTCTTGAGCGCCCGCGCGAAACTTCGGTGCCGGGCTCGGACCTGAGCTGCAACAAACAAACCCTGCGACAGCACTGCCCTTTCCACGCCTCGCCGGGCTGGCTATAAGGCCTGCAGATCATCGAAACAGCAGCAGAAATCGAGGGAGTTCGGCCTATGGCCATTGAACGCACGCTTTCCATCATCAAGCCCGACGCGACAAGGCGCAACCTGACCGGCGAGATCAACGCCCGCTTCGAGAAAGCGGGTCTTCGGATTATCGCGCAGCGGCGCCTTCACCTGACCCGCGCGCAGGCCGAGGCCTTTTACGGGGTTCATAAGGACCGTCCGTTCTTCAACGACCTCTGCACCTTCATGACCTCAGGCCCGGTCGTGGTGCAGGCCCTCGAAGGTGAGGATGCGATTGCGGTGAACCGCAAGGTCATGGGCGCCACCAATCCCGCCGAAGCTGAGGCCGGTACGATCCGGAAGGATTTTGCAGAATCGATCGAAGCCAACTCGGTCCATGGCTCCGATGCGCCGGAGACCGCCAAGGAAGAAATCGCCTTCTTCTTCGCCGGCGTCGACATCGTCGGTTAGCTTTTTCTGGTTTCGGGATCGACAAGACCGATCATGGGGGGCGTTCCCCCCTCGATCGTCACCCGGTCCTCCTCGATCCTGACACGGCCCGATGCGATTAAATCGAGGGCTTGCGGATAGCATTGGTGCTCGGCCGTGAGAACGCGGGCGGCAAGGCTGTCCGCCGTGTCGTCCTGGTCGACCGGCACCACGCCTTGGACCAGGATCGGGCCATCGTCGAGTTCGGCACGCACCAGATGCACGCTGCATCCATGGACGCGGACGCCAGTGGCAAGCGCCCTTTCATGGGTATGCAAGCCCTTGAAGGCCGGAAGCAGGGAGGGATGGATGTTCAAGAGCCGATCCCGCCAGCGCTCGACGAACCACGGGCTTAAAATGCGCATGAAGCCGGCAAGGCAGACCAATTCGATGCCGGCATCCAGCAAGGCTTCATTCAAGGCAGCATCGAAAGCTGCCCGATCCGCATAGGCCCTGTGATCGATTACCACCGTTTCGATGCCGGCGGCACCGGCGAAGGCGAGCCCTTCGGCGCCCGGCCGGTTCGAGATGACAAGGGTGATATCGGCATGGGGAAGCCTGGCGCCGATCAGGGCTTTCATGTTGGAGCCCCGTCCCGAAATCAAAATCGCCGTTCGCATTTTTTCCGACTTCAGTCGTTGGTCACCCATCCCGGCCGGATCAACCATCGTCAAGGCCGCCCGCCCCGTGTCAGGACCTAGGCTTGCATCCCGTCGATCTCGACACAGGCGGGGCCGTCACCAAGAATGAGTTTACCCAGGCGGCACACAGTTTCGCCCTGTTCCTTCAGCAGACCGGTCACGGTCTTGGCGTCGGCCTCGGCGACAATGACGACCATGCCGATGCCGCAATTGAAGGTTCGGAGGAGGCTCTCCGGCGTCATCTTCGCGGTCTCGTAGATCCAGCGAAAGATCGGAGGGGCCTGCCATTGACGTGCGTCGATCTTGGCGACCAGCCCGTCCGGCAGGATCCTCGGGATATTCTCGACCAAACCGCCGCCGGTGATATGAGCGAGCCCTTTGATCGAGCCTTCGTGCAAAGCGGGCTTCATACTGGCAACATAGATCCGGGTGGGCGTCAACAGGACGTCGGCCAGGAGCTTGGTCTGATCGAAGGGGGCTGGATCGCTGAGCGCCAGGCGCTCATTGCGCAGGATCTTGTTGACCAGGGAATAGCCGTTGGCGTGAAGGCCGCTCGCCGCAAGGCCGAGCATCACGTCACCGGCTTGGATATCGTCCCTGGGGAGCATCTTGTCGCGGCTGACGGCACCCACGGCAAACCCGGCGAGATCGAAATCGCCAGGCTTGTAATGTCCCGGCATCTCCGCCGTCTCGCCGCCGATCAGCGCACAGCCGGAGGCGGAGCAGCCTTCGGCGATACCGGCCACCACGTCCTTCGCAGCGAGCGGATCCAGCTTGCTGCTGGCGAAGTAATCCAGGAAGAACAGAGGTTCGGCCCCTTGCACCAGCAGATCATTGACGCACATGGCCACCAGGTCGATGCCGGCAACCTTGTGCCGATCAGCTTTGGCAATAAGCTGCAGCTTGGTGCCGACACCATCGGTTGCCGCCACCAGGATGGGCGACGTCAACCCCGCCTCTTCGAGGTCGAACAGGCCGCCAAAGCCACCAAGAGCGCCGCTGGCGCCCGGCCTTGCCGTCGAACGCGCCAAAGGTGCAATCGCCTTGACGAACGCATTACCGGCTTCAATATCGACGCCAGCCTCCAGATAACGGTCGGCGCCCGTCATTCGGTCCTTCACATGTGTCATGATGGCATGCTTGAGTGTTGTGTGCAGCGAGCCCAAATGGTTCAGTGTCGACACCTTAGGTGATCTGGAACGCTTTGCAATGCTTCAATCCAAACGTCTTGCTTTACCGCTGATTTCTATCCTTACGGTTTTGCTGATGGGGGAGATATCAGCGGTTGCGCAGTCCTCGAGCCTTTACACCGTGAGTGACGTTCCCGTCGACGTCACCGCCGAAAACGCCGTGTCGGCGCGGGAACAGGCGCATCTTGAGGGTCAGCGGACCGGCCTGTCCCGCCTCCTGCGTCGATTGGTACCAGCCGGAAATCGAGACGATCTGCCGGATATAAGACAGCTTCCGGTTGAGCGATATGTGCAGAATTTTCAGATTGCCGACGAGCGGCTTTCCAACACGCGCTATCTCGCCCGGATGACCATTGCCTTCGACCCGGAGCGTGTCCGCGAGCTGCTGCAGGGGGAACGCCTCCCGTTTTCGGAGGAGGTCTCTGCTCCCCTCGTAGTCATTCCACTTTATGATGATCCTCGAGGCGCGCAGCTCTGGCCGGAAAACAATCCATGGTGGGCCGCCTGGGCGGAAGAGCTCGACAGCGAAAGCGGGCTTCGCCTGGTGATGCCGCTGGGTGATCTCGAGGATGTCAGCTCGGTGAGCGTCGAACAGGCCCGTTCGGGCGATGTCATAGCACTTCGGAGGCTGGCCGGCCGCTATGGCGCCAAGGACGCCGTGGTGATGACGGCGACGCCGCTGACTGAGCCTTCTGCCAATGAACCGGTCAAGATCCGCCTTGCCGCAAGGCGGATCGGGGCGGCGGATGAGATCGGACAATCGTTCACCCTTGAGGGTGCACCGGGTGAGCCTTTGGACAATGTTCTCAAAAATGCGGTGGTACGTCTGCAGAACAATTTCGATGAGCAATGGAAAAGCTCGCATCTCTTGCGTTTGGATACCGGCGGCCTCATGTTTGTTGAGGTTCCAATTACCAGTCTCGGGGACTGGGTCAAAATCAACCGGGATCTGGAGAACCTAGCCGAAGTCAGCCAAATAGAGATCGCGTCATTTGCCCAACAGAAGGTGCAGATCCAGATCTATTATGTGGGTGACGAGCAAGGCTTCGAGCAAGCGTTGGGCCGACTTGGCTTATCGCTGTCGCGGGAAGGGGAGCAATGGCTCTTGCAGCCGACGGTGACAAACCCGAGGTTCGACGATCCGCCGAACGGAACGCCGACCTCGTCCTGACATCGACATCGCCTTTCAATCTGGCCAACATCATCACCATTGGCCGGTTGCTGCTGGTCGGGCCTCTGGTCTGGCTGATTGTCAGCGACTATGTCAGGGCAGCCTTTTGGGTCTTCGTGGTGGCCGGAATCTCCGACGCCCTGGATGGTTATATCGCCAAGACGTTCGATCGAAGAACCGATCTTGGCGCCATTCTCGACCCGCTTGCGGACAAAGTCCTCCTGAACGGCATTTACGTCGCACTGGCGCTCTCCGGACATCTTCCGATGTGGCTTGCCTGGCTGGTGGTCGGACGGGACATCTTGATCGTCCTCGGCGTAATGCTGATAAGGAAACGGGATCCGGTTTTTCGCGTTCGTCCGCTCAAGGTCGGCAAGCTCAACACCTTCGTTCAAATTCTGCTTGCAGCCGCGGCGCTAGCGATCTGGGGCAATGTTGCCGATGTTCGCCCGCTGGTCCAGCCGATGGTATTGCTGGTCGCGGGCATGGCGTTGATATCCGGCGCGAGCTATGTCGTGCAGGCCTTTCGCTATGCCGACCTGGAGAAACCCTCTTGAGCTTGAGCTGGAACCAGGCTCTTCGCCTTTTTTCCCTGGTGTTGCTGCCGCTCGTCCTCATCGTCCTTGGTCTGGTTCTCCTGAAACAGATCCTTCTTCCCTTTTTGGTGGGGTTGGCTGCCGCCTACATGCTTGATCCCTCCGCGGACCGCCTCGAGCGCCTGCACTTCACCAGAACCTCGGCGACGGCGATGATCACGGTGGGCTTTTTCTTTGCCCTTGCCGTGGTCGTCCTCCTCCTGCTGCCGCCGCTTGCGGCCCAGGCGGCCGCCCTTGCCGGTGATCTGCCCGACTATGTGGAACGGCTGCGCGATCGCCTGCTGCCGCTGGCCACCAGCCTGATCGAGCGGTTCAATTTCGGTCCCGATCTCTCGGCAGAAGGTCTGATCAAGGAACAGGCCGGACAGGCGATTGGCGTGTTCATGCGTTCGGTGAGCGGCCTTTTGCAATCCGGGGTCGCTCTCCTCAATCTGGTGGCACTGATGTTCGTGACCCCGATCGTGACCTTCTACATGCTGCGCGATTGGGACAGGATGGTCGCGATCATCCGCAATCTGGTGCCGCCGCAGCAGCGACGCACCTTCGATCGGCTCGGCAACGAGATCGACGAGGTGCTGGCAGGCTTTCTTCGAGGTGCTGGCCTGGTTTGCACCTTCCTTGCCTGCTTTTACGCCGCCGGCCTCTGGCTGATCGATCTCCGCTACGGGTTGATCATCGGCATCCTCACCGGCTTTTTCTCGTTCATCCCGTTCATCGGCATGGCGCTCGGTCTGGTCGTCGGGCTTTCGGTCGCCGCCTTTCAGTTCCAGGATATCTGGATGATACTCGCGGTGGTCGGCATTTTCGGGCTTGGCCAGTTCATCGAGGGGAATTTGATCAGCCCGCGACTGGTCGGAAGCCGTATCCACCTCCATCCGGTCTGGATGATTTTCGCCGTGCTCGCCGGGACCACCCTGTTCGGCATCTTGGGCACGCTGCTCGCCGTGCCGTTCGCTGCGGTCCTCGGCGTGCTGATCCGCTTCGGGCTGGAGCAGTATCGGCAAAGCGTCCTTTTTGCCACGGCCGATGACGATCAAGAACCTCCGCTCGACACCGCCTACGACGTGACTGGCAAGCAGCCTTCGAACCAGCTCCACGGCACGGCTGATCAGCAGAAAACCGGATCTCTTGGATGAGCGGCTGCGGTCAGCTGCCTTTGACCTTTGCCCATGACGACGCGCTTGGCGCCGAAGATTTCATGCCGGCAGCAAGCAACCGGGACGCTCTTGCCTGGCTGGAGCGATGGCCGGCATGGCCGGGACCAGCCATGGTTCTTCACGGGCCGGCGGGGGCTGGAAAAACCCACCTCGCCGCGATCTGGCGCCTGCGTGCCGGCGCGATCATGCTGGACCGCCATCAGCTCGGTGCGACCCTGGAACTCGATGCCTCCCGATGCTACCTGATCGACCCGGCCGTACCGGTTGCCGATGAGGTTGCCCTGCTCCAGCTTTACAACCGGCTGCGCGAGGAGAACGGTTATCTTCTCGTAACCGCGCGACGCCCGGTGCTGCAATGGGGTCTGAAGCTGCCCGATCTCGCCTCGAGGCTGACGGCAGCGCCGTCGGTCGGGATCGGTGCCCCTGATGACGGGTTGCTTGCCGCCCTCTTCGTCAAGATGTTCGACGACCGCCAGCTTCAGGTTCCCGAACCCGTCATCCGTTACCTGCTCACCCATATGGAACGCTCCTTTGCAGCCACGCGCCGGCTGGTCGATGAACTGGACCGCTTGTCGCTGGCACGTCAACGGCCGATCACGGTGCCGCTTGCGCGCCTGGCCCTCGACCCGCTGGCCGGCGGGACGTCTGACGACGCTGACGGGCTCTAGAATGGACAGGCAACCACCACCAGGGAGACGTTGACCATGGATCTTGGGATCGCGGGCAAGAAGGCGCTGGTCTGTGCGGCCAGCAAAGGCTTGGGACGGGGCTGCGCCATGGCGCTCGCAAAGAACGGCGTCGATGTGACCATCACCGCCCGTACCGAGGCCACCTTGGAAGCGACCGCGAAGGACATCCGCAGCGCCACCGGCGCGAACGTCGCCCTTGTTGCCGGTGATATTACCACGGCCGCCGGACGAAAGGCGGCGCTTGCCGCTTGTCCCGACGTCGACATTCTGATCAACAATGCAGGTGGGCCGCCGCCCGGCAATTTTCGCGACTGGGACGAGGAAGACTGGCAAAAGGCCTGCAACGCCAACATGATCACCCCGATCGAGCTGATCAAGGCGGTGGTCGACGACATGATAGGGCGGAAGTTCGGGCGCATCGTCAACATTACCTCCTCCTCGGTGAAGGCGCCGATCTCGGTGCTCGGCCTCTCAAATGGCGCCCGTGCCGGCCTCACTGGCTTCGTGGCCGGTATTGCGCGAGAAACCATCGAGCACGGTGTGACCATCAACAATATCCTCCCTGGCCGCTTCGATACGGATCGTTTGCGTTCGGGCTTTGCTTTCGCCGCAAGCAAGTCGGGAACATCCGAGGAGGAGATCGCGGCAACGGCTGCCGCCGCCATTCCCGCCAAGCGCTTTGGCCATCCGGACGAATTCGGCGAACTCTGCGCGTTCATCTGCAGCGCCCAGGCCGGCTACATCACCGGCCAGAATTTTCTGATCGACGGCGGCGCCTATCCCGGGACTTATTGACGGATTGTCCATTTTAACCGATTGCCCGTTCCGGCCCGCGCCTCCGTCCAGCCGCCCGATATTATTTGGGCGGCTGGACGGAGGCGCGGGCCGGAACGGATCTAACTTGAAGCGCGCGAGGGTGCGAGGCGGAGCGGGACCATGCAAAAAAGCAGTGTCCGGCTTTACAGCGAAATCCCATCATGCGCATAACGCGGTGATGAAAGTTCGTCGTTCTTATCAGGCCTTGCCGGAGGCAGCCCACGGTGCCGTGGTGGCGATCGGCAATTTCGATGGGGTGCACCGGGGCCACAAGGCGCTGATCGAGGCGGCACGCGAACATGCCATGAAGATTGGCGCGCCGCTCGGCATCATCACCTTCGAGCCGCATCCGCTGCAGATGCTGCGCCCGAGCATGGCACCCAAGCGGCTGACGCCGCTGCGCACCAAGGTAAAGGTGCTGGCCGAGCTGGGCGTGGAGCAAATTCTCGCTCTTCCGTTCAACCAGGCGCTGCGGGAGAAGAGCCCCGAAGCCTTTGTCCAGGATGTTCTGGTGCATGGGCTCGACATTCGTCATGTGGTGGTGGGCTACGACTTTCGCTTTGGCCATAAGGCCAGCGGCGATGCGGCCATGCTGGTGGCGCTGGGCGAACGTCATGGCTTCGGCGTCACCCGGATCGATCCGGTGACTTGGCACGGCGAAATCTGCTCTTCCAGCCGGATCCGGGCCGTGGTGGCCAATGGCGACGTCGTGCAGGCGGCGGATCTGCTTGGCCATCCCTTCGTGATCGAGGGCCGGGTGGTCGGCGGCGACCGCCGGGGCCGGGAACTCGGCTACCCCACCGCCAATATCCGCCCTGCCGATCCCGGCTCGCCCAACGGCCCGGCGCTGTGGCCGCTGGCCGGTGTCTATGCGGTCCGCGCGGCGTGGCAGGAGGACGGCAGGACCATCGTCGCCGATGGTGCTGCCAATATCGGCCTCCGCCCGACCTTCAACGACCGGCAAGGCCGGCTCCTCGAGATTTATCTGATGGATCGAAGTGTTGATCTCTACGGCAAGCGCTTATGCTGCCAGTTGGTTGAACGGTTGCGTGGGGAGAAGGCGTTTGCCGATGTCGAACTCTTGAAGGTGCAAATGGCAAAAGATTGCGAGGATGCCAAAACCGCCCTGGCCAAAGTGCCTTTGGCCGCCTACATGAAGATTTGAAGTGTTGGTGACGGCAGAGGCGCCATGACGTTGCAGTTGAGCCAAGAATTAGGACAACATCCCCAATCTGACGGTCGTCCGAAGGCTTTTCGTCCGGGTTTATGCCCGGACTTGTCCATTTAGCGATCTTCTCCGGCATCAGCGCCGGGGTGACTTTTCTTGAAACTCGCGTAAACAAGGCTCGGTGGAAGGTCGGAAAAAACCTCCCGTAGCCACTATCAATGAGCTGAACTGATGACCGCAAACTCGAACACGAAAGATTATCGCGAGACCGTCTTTCTTCCCAAAACCCCCTTTTCAATGCGGGCGAACCTGCCGAACCGGGAGCCGGAAATCCTGGCCCGCTGGGAAAAGCTGGATCTCTACAAGCGCCAGCGCGAGGCCGCCAGGGGCAAGGAAAAATTCATCCTCCATGACGGCCCGCCCTATGCCAATGGCCATCTCCATATGGGCACGGCGCTCAACAAGATTCTGAAGGACGTGGTCAACCGCAACCAGCAGATGCTGGGCAAGGATGCCAACTACGTGCCTGGCTGGGACTGTCACGGCCTGCCGATCGAGTGGCAGATCGAGCAGAGATACCGAAAGGCCGGCAAGGACAAGGACGCGGTGCCGATCAAAGAGTTCCGGAAGGAATGCCGGGAGTTCGCCCAGCGCTGGCTGGACGTGCAGCGCACCGAATTCAAGCGCCTCGGCTGCCTCGGCGACTGGGACAATCCTTATACGACCATGGACTACAAGGCCGAGGCCGGAATTTTCCGGGAATTGGGTAAATTCATCATGTCGGACCAGCTCTACCGCGGGCGAAAGTCGGTGATGTGGTCCGTGGTCGAGAAAACGGCCCTGGCCGAAGCCGAGGTCGAGTATCACGACCACACCTCGACGACCATTGTCGTCCGCTTTCCCATCACGACGGCCTCAGATCCGACGCTGGAAGGCGCCGCCGCCCTGATCTGGACGACCACACCATGGACCATGCCCGCCAATCGCGCGGTCGCTTATGGTGAGGATATCGACTACAGCGTGATCGAGGTCACCGCCGTCGCGGACGGCTCGCTTGCTGAGGTCGGCGAAAAGCTGGTGCTGGCAACGTCTCTTCTGGACTCCGTAGCAGAAGAAGCGAAAGTCACCAGCCACCGGCTGGTCGGCGAACTTAAGGGGGCGGCGCTCGCCGGGTCCACGGCCAAGCATCCCCTTCACGGGCTCGGCGGCTATGAGTTCGAGGTGCCGCTGCTGCCGGCGGATTTCGTCACGACGGAGCAGGGCACCGGTATGGTGCATATAGCACCTTCCCATGGTGCTGATGACTTTGATCTCGGCACGAAACATGGGCTCGACGTGCCGGACACGGTCGCCGAGGACGGACTTTACACGGCCAACGTGCCGCTGTTCGAAGGCATTCACGTGTTCAAGGCGACAGAGCCGGTCATCGAGGCCTTGAGCAAAAACGCTACCCTGCTTGCAGCAGGCAAGCTGGTGCATAGCTATCCTCACTCCTGGCGTTCCAAGGCGCCGCTGATCTTCCGCGCTGCCCCCCAATGGTTCATTCCGATGGAGGGCGACGGCAAGCTGCGGGAAAAAGCACTGACAGCGATCGGCGAGACCCGCTGGGTCCCGGCGATCGGTGAGAACCGGATCCGCAGCATGATCGAGCAACGTCCGGACTGGTGCGTCTCCCGCCAGCGCGCCTGGGGCGTGCCGATCGCTGTTTTTGTCGACAAGCGGACCGGCGCCGTGCTGCGTGACCAGGACGTTATCGACCGAATCGCCGCCGCCTTCGAGCAGGAGGGCGCCGATGCCTGGTTCACCTCCGATCCCGGCCAGTTTCTTGGGCCGGATCGGGACCCGGCGGACTATGAGCAGGTGACGGACATTCTCGACGTCTGGTTCGATTCAGGCTCGACCCATGCCACCGTTTTGGAACAGCGTGACGACCTCAAGTGGCCGGCGTCCCTCTATCTCGAGGGCTCGGATCAACACCGCGGCTGGTTCCACTCGTCCCTCCTGGAGAGCTGCGGCACGCGCGGACGAGCCCCTTTCGAGGCGGTGCTGACCCATGGCTTCGTGGTCGATTCCGAGGGGCGGAAGGAGTTCTAAATCCATTGGCAACGTCACCTCGCCGATGGATCTGATGAAGACCCACGGCGCAGACATCCTGAGGTTATGGGCCGTCAACTCCGACTACATGGAAGACATCCGCATCGGTCCGGAAATCCTGAAAGGCCAGGCGGACGCCTATCGGCGCCTGCGCAACACCCTTCGCTATCTCCTCGGCAACCTTGCCGATTTCCAGGAGGCAGAACGTCTGCCGGCCGCCGACATGCCGGAGTTGGAGCGCTGGGTCCTCCATCGGCTGGTGGAGGTCGACCGGGTGGTCAAGGAGGCCAACGAGGCCTTCGATTTCGCACGCCTCTATTCGGCTATCCATAATTTCTGCGCCACGGACCTTTCAGCCTTCTATTTCGATATCCGAAAAGACGCCCTCTACTGCGATCGCTCCGACAGCCGGAGGCGGCGGGCGGCGCGCACCGTGCTCGATCAGCTCTTCTCCTGCCTGACGGCATGGCTGGCGCCGGTGCTGGTGTTCACCGTGGAAGACGCCTGGCAAACCCGCTTTCCCAATGAGAACGACAGCGTTCATCTCCGGCTTTTCCCAGACGTGCCCGCCGCCTGGCACGATCCGGCGCTTGCCGCGAAATGGGAACGCATCCGTCGGGTGCGCCGGGTGATCACCGGTGCCCTGGAGATCGAACGCCGGGAAAAACGGATCGGCTCATCGCTTGAAGCCAAGCCCAGGGTTTATCTCACCCAGGAGGATGCCGACCGGCTTGCCGGCATCGATGGCGCCGAGCTTACGATCACCAGCGGGCTCGATATCGTCGTTGGCGCACCTCCGGCTGAAGCCTTCGAAGACCCTGATATCCCAGGCATCGCGGTCGTTCCCGAGCTGGCCCAAGGCAGGAAATGCGCGCGTTGCTGGCAGCTGTTCGAAAAGCTCGAAGCCGATGGTGTCTGCGCCCGTTGCGCCGATGCAGTTGCCACGCTCGAAGCGGCGTAAGAGGGAAGGGGCGATGACCAGGGGACTTCGAACCGGACTTTTGCTGGCGCTTCTGGTCATCACTCTTGATCAGCTGACCAAATGGCTGGTGCTGGAGCCGCTGGATCTTGCCAATAACCCGATCACCGTCACCTCGTTTTTCAACATGGTGCTGGTCTGGAACCGGGGTGTCAGTTTCGGCATGTTCAGCGAAACCGGTTCGAGTGGCCCCTGGATTTTGACCGGGCTCGCCATCGCGGTGGTGCTCGGTCTTCTCTACTGGCTGCGTCAGGCGGAGGGATGGGTCGTGCTCACCGGACTTGGCCTGGTGATCGGCGGCGCTCTCGGCAACGTGATCGATCGTATTCGCTTTGGGGCTGTCGTCGATTTTTTGGATTTCCATATCGCTGGATACCACTGGCCGGCGTTCAACGTTGCCGATGCTGCGATCTGTGTTGGCGCCGGGCTCTTGTTGATCGACGGCTTGCTGTCGCCCGAACGTCAGACTACATAGGCTTATCAATTCAAAGCCCCAATAGAGTGAGGAGAGGTGATTTGCCTTGTCCAAGTCGATCGGTAGGCGCTGTTGTCGCGGCGCTGGCCTTGACAACAACACTCGGTCTTGGCGGTTGTGGTGGTGGCGAGACGGTGAGCCAAGCGATAGGCTATGAACAGGCAGGACCGGACGAGATGACCGTCATCAAGCGCCCGCCGCTGACCGTACCGCCTGACTTCAATCTCAGACCGCCCCGCCCGGACGAACCACGCTCCGAGGCCGATGATGCCAGCAAGGCTGCAAAAGAGACGCTGATCGGCCCGTCGTCGGAACTTGCTCCTGCCGCCACCGAGAAACCGGAGGCCACGCTGGTGAAGGCAACCACGTCACCGGAGCCGACCAGCGCCGGCGACCGCGCCAAGGCGACGCTGACGGGCCAGAAGGTGGCAGCGGCCAAGGAGGAAGACTGGCAGCGTTATCACAAAACCCCTCCCTTGCTGAACCAGGAAGAAGAGGTGGCAGCAGCGACCATCGAGGGAACGCCAAGTGCTGGCGAAATCGCACTCTTGAGCCGAACCAACCGGGTCGAGCGGGATCTTGATGCCCTGAACGAGACCCGTGATGAAAACCGCGTCGACGGCGCCCTGCTGCGCCGCCTGCTCGCCTGGGAGCCAACGCCGAAAGAGGCTGCAGAGCAAGGCACGGATGGCGATCTTGAGGCAGAGGCCGAAAGCGTCGTCCAGATTACCCGCAGAGAGCAAACGCCGGTCAGTGCCGGCAACAGTTTGGAGTAGATCTTCACGTGACCATCAACGCCCTTAGACGGATCAGCGCCGGTATCGGGCTTGCCGCTTGTCTCCTCGTCTCAGGCCAAGGAAGTGAGGCTGCCGTGTTCAATCCGGAAACCTTCACGCTTGCCAATGGCATGCAGGTTGTGGTGATCACAAATCGCCGAGCGCCTGTCGTCACCCACCATGTCTGGTACCGCATCGGCTCCGCCGACAGCCCGCTCGGCAAATCGGGCCTTGCCCACTTCCATGAGCATTTGATGTTCAAGGCGACCGACACCATGGACTCGGGTGAGTTCTCCAAGGAGGTCGCGAGGAACGGTGGCAATGACAACGCGTTCACCGGACCCGACTATACCGGCTATTTTCAGACCATCGCCAAGGATCGTCTCGAGCTGGTGATGCGCATGGAAGCCGATCGCATGACCAATCTCATTCTGGGTGAGGACGAGGTTGTGCGTGAACGTGACGTTGTTCTGGAGGAGCGCAGCATGCGGGTCGACAACGACCCGAGCTCGCGTTTTGCCGAACAGTTGAACGCGGCGCAGTTCCTCCATCATCCCTACCGCATGCCGGTGATCGGATGGCGCCACGAGATCGAAGACTACAGCCGCGAAGACAGCCTCGAGTTCTATCGGACATGGTATGCACCCAACAATGCCGTTCTGCTGGTCGCGGGCGATATCGATGCCGCCGAACTGAAGCCGTTGGCCGAGCGCTATTACGGGGCAATTCCAGCGAGAGACATTCCCGACCGAACGAGGGTCAAGGAACCACCCCAATCCGCCGCGCGAGAAATCGTGATGAGCGATCCAAGGGTGCAGCAGCCTTCTCTCATGCGCTCCTACCTGGCGCCAAGCTTCAATGCCGGCGAGGTCGAACATGCCTATCCGCTGGATGTTCTTGCCGAGATCTTGGGCGGCACCAGCACGTCCAGGCTCTACCGGGCCCTGGTCGTCGACGAGAAGATCGCAACCTCTGCCGGCGCCTTCTACCGGGGGAGCGCGCTCGATCTTGCGACCTTCCGCCTCTACGCCAGCCCACGCCCGGATGTCACGTTGGATGAGCTGGAAGCGGCCATCGATGCCGAGCTTGAGCGCATGAAGGACGAGCCGATCACCGCTGAGGAGGTTGCCCGTGCCACCAAGCGTCTGGTGGCCGAGGCGGTCTATGCGCGCGACAGCTTGAGCGGCGCCGTTCGGAGCTTCGGGATCGCGCTCACCACCGGCCGCACGGTGGAAGACGTCGAGGCTTGGCCGGAGCGCATCGCCGCCGTGACGGCAGCGCAGGTCAACGAGGCTGCTGCTCATGTGCTGAACGCCGGACGGTCGGTCACCGGGAAGCTTAGACCGGCTGCCCTGCCCGACATGGCGATGGACGACCAGTTATCGAACCAGCCTGCACTTCAATGATGGTTCACATCCAGAGGATCGGCTTAGAGATTGCATGACATGTTCAAGCTTATCGGTGCTGCCTGCCTTGGTCTTGCCATGACCACGACAACATTGCTTATTCAGCCGGATGACGCCCGTGCGGCAGCCAAGGTGCAGCATGTGATCAGTCCCGGCGGAATCGAGGCCTATCTGATCGCCGAGCCCGCCATTCCTTTCCTGTCGCTTTCCATGCGCTTCAAAGGCGGCTCGATCGGCGATCCCGAAGGCAAGGAAGGTCTCGCCAATATGATCTCCGGCCTGCTCGATGAGGGGGCAGGCGATCTTGACAGCCAGGCGTTTCGCACCGAACTCGAAGACCTCGCCATCAGGCTCGGTTTCGATGCCGGTCGGGACGCCTTTACCGGCGAGCTGAAGACACTGAGCGAACATCGAGAGCGCGCCTTCGAGCTTTTGCGTCTGGCCCTTAGCGAGCCTCGCTTCGATCAGGAACCTGTCGATCGGATCCGCGGACAGATCCAGGCAGGTCTGAGACGACGGTCCCAGGACCCGGATTACCTGGCCTCCAGGAACTGGTTCGAGGGCGCCTTCAAAGGGCATCTTTACGCCCGCCCGGTGCAGGGAACGATCGAGAGCGTGGCGGCGATCACGACCGACGATCTCAGAGATTTCGTCGACAATCGCATGGCCAGGGACAATCTCCTGATCGGCGTTGCCGGCGACATTACGGCGGAGGAACTGGCCCCGCTCCTTGACCATGCCTTTGGCGGCCTTCCAGAGCGTTCGCTCGAGCTATCACCTTCGATCACCCAGCCTCAAGGCTCGGGCACCACCGTCATTCGCCAGAACGTACCGCAGAGCAATGTGCTGTTCGGCCAGGAGGGCCTGCCCCGCGACGATCCGGATTTTTACGCGGCCTATGTGACGAACCATATCCTTGGCGGCGGCGGCTTCACATCCCGTTTGACCAACGAGATCCGAGAGGCGCGCGGGCTCGCCTATTCCGTCTACAGCTATCTCAATCCGATGGATTTCGCACCGATCTGGCTGGGTGGCCTCGGCACCAGTAATGCGTCGGTCACCCAAGCACTCGACCTCGTGCGCCAGGAGCTGGAGCGCATGGCGAAAGGCGATGTCAGCCAGACGGAATTGGACGATGCCAAAACCTATCTGACCGGATCCTTCCCCCTTCGTCTGACCAGCAATGATCGTATCGCAAGCCTTCTGGTGAGCATGCAGGTCAGCGATCTTGGCCCGAACTACCTGGAAGAGCGCAACAGCTTCATCGAGGCGGTCACGCTCGAGGATATCAAGCGGGTTGCGGCTAGATTGTATGATCCGGCAGGTCTTATCACCGTGGTGGTCGGCAATCCTCCCGATCTGGAGGGTTAAGGCCTCTCGGTTGAGGCGGCAGCGGCAGCATGAAGCGGCCCATCAAAATGACGAGACAAAACGAAACCTTGGCAATAAAGCCGGCCAAACGGATGTAATCGAACGGGGACCCTTTCTTGATCCGCCTCTTGCCCGCTCACATCATCAATCGGATCGCTGCCGGCGAGGTGGTGGAACGGCCGGCATCTGCCGTGAAGGAGCTGGTCGAGAACGCGATCGATGCCGGTGCCAGGCATATCGGCGTCGAGCTTTCCGGCGGCGGGCGAACCCTGATCGCGGTCACCGATGACGGCAAGGGCATGGCGCCGGATGAGCTCAAGCTCGCCATCGAGCGTCACGCCACCTCAAAGCTCGAGAGCGATGATCTGCTTCATATTGCAACCCTCGGCTTTCGCGGCGAAGCGCTTGCCGCCCTTGCCGGCGTCAGCCGCATGCAGATCGCAAGTCGTCTGGAAAATCAGGAAACCGCCTTCATCATCCAGGTCGAAGGCGGTGAGGTTCAGGAGCCAACGCCGTCCTCCGGTCGCCACGGCACGCGCATCGAGATCAGGGATCTTTTCTTTGCAACGCCAGCCCGCTTGAAGTTCCTGAAGACCGATCGCAGTGAGAACCAGGCGGCGCGCGAGGTGGTCGAGCGCCTCGCCATGGCCAATCCCGGGGTTGGCTTCAGCCTGACCATCGATGGCCGCCGGCTCTTGAACCTGAGCGAAAGCAGCGGCGCGCTGTTCGAGATCCTTGAGCAGCGCGTTGCCCAGATCATGGGGCGAGCGTTTTCCGCCAATTCCCTGTTGCTGGACGCGGAGCGCGATGGCATCCGGCTCTTCGGCCATATCGGCCTGCCCACCGAAAACCGGCCAACCGGGCGCTATCAGCATCTCTTCGTCAATCGCCGCCCGGTTCAGGACCGGCTGTTGAAGACCGCCCTTCGCGCCGCCTATGGCGATTTGCTGTTTGCCGGCAGGCTTCCCATGGCGGCCCTGTTTCTGGAGCTGGATCCGGAGCGGGTGGATGTGAACGTGCATCCCGCCAAGGCCGAGGTGCGGTTTCGCGAGCCAGGCATCGTGCGCGGCCTGATCATCGGCGGGATCAAGCACCGTCTGGCCGAAGCCGGCTGCCGCACCAGCACCAGCCTCGGCGACGCGGCGCTCGGCGCCTTCACCGAGGGACCGAGAATCGGCGTGAGCGGGCCGACCTTCGCTCAGGCTCGTGACAGGCGACCGGTCCCGGCAGGTCTTGCCGAGGAGAGCCAGCGCTTCCAGGCCCCTCTCCACCGAGACGGAAGCCCCCAGCCACCTCATGAGGGCGAAAACCCGGGTTTCGATCTTGGCCCGCCAATGGCGCGCGGCGAGGACCAAGCCCTCCATGATGAGGCAGTGCTCCAGACCTACCCGCTTGGTGCCGCCCGTGTGCAAATCCATGATGCCTACATCATCGCGCAGACGGCCGAGGGTATCCTCCTGATCGATCAGCATGCGGCCCATGAGCGCCTGGTCTATGAGAGGCTGAAGGCGCATCTGGAAGACAGGGGGGTGCCAAGGCAGGGGTTGCTCCTGCCGGAGGTGGTCGAGCTCGAGGATGATCTGATTGAGCGCCTGCAGGCGCGCCAGGACGAGCTCGAACGCCTGGGCCTGGTGCTCGAAGGCTTTGGCCATGGTGCCGTGATCGTTCGGGAGATGCCGGCGATGCTGGCCAAGGCGGATATCAAGCGTCTTGTCCGGGATCTTGCCGAAGATCTGGTCGAGATCGACGAGGCGAGAAGCCTTGCCGATGCGCTTTGGCGGGTGGCGTCAACCATGGCATGCCATGGCAGCGTGCGCGCCGGGCGCCGGCTCACCATGGCCGAGATGAACGCCCTGTTAAGAGAGATGGAAGCGACACCCAATAGCGGCCAGTGCAACCATGGCAGGCCTACTTACGTGGCGCTTCTGGAAACGGACATCGAGCGTTTGTTCAAACGGCGCTAGAGATGAGCGGCAAGGCCTGCACGCCGCCGCGTTGGCACGGAGTTTCCCTTGAAGCCAGCAAAGGGTTCTCCCTCCTCTGGACAAGCTCGACATCACGCGCCACATATGGCGCGAGAAACTTCGCTTAAGGATTGATCGTCCCAGGAGCCACCATGACCTACGTCGTTATCGAAGCCTGCATCAGATGCAAATATATGGACTGCGTCGAGGTCTGCCCGGTGGATTGTTTCTACGAGGGCGAAAACATGCTGGTCATCAATCCCGACGAATGCATCGATTGTGGTGTTTGCGAGCCGGAATGCCCGGAAGAAGCGATCTTGCCCGATACCGAGAACGAGGCCGAAAAATGGCTGGAGCTCAATCGTGAGTATTCTACCGGTCCTTGGCCCAATATTACCAGGAAAGGCGAGCCTCCTGCCGATGCCGACGACTTCAAGGAGGTTGAAGGTAAATTCGAGAAATACTTCAGCTCGAAACCTGGAAGTGCTGCTTGATTTGCCCTTAACAGCAGCGCCTCTTAAGTAAAGGTGGATCATCGACCTTCCTAAACTCTAGGGCAAAGCGAAAAGAGTTGCATTTTTAACCAATTGTGTGATAGATTGGTTAATAATAAATTTTCGGCAAACATGCGGAAGATTCGAGCTTTAACCGGTTCGACTTCTGGTCCCACGAGAGAGTTTGTGCTGCAGCAGGTATGCGCGAGCTTTGCTTGGTATGGGCAGAGGAAGGTAGGAGATTGATCAGTATGGGAAAGGATATGGCCTTTGCCGCGGATGACTATGTTGTTTATCCGTCGCATGGCGTTGGTCAAATCAAGGCGATTGAAAAACAGGAAATCGCCGGTGACATGCTGGAAATGTACGTCGTTTCCTTCGAACAGGATCGATTGATTCTTCGGGTGCCCGTCGGCAAGGCGCCGAAATCCGGCATGCGGAAGCTCTCCAGCAAGGACAAAATTCAGACCGCGATGAACGCGTTGAAAGCACGCCCGCGGCCAAAGCGTACCGTAATGTGGAGCCGGCGCGCACAGGAGTATGAAGCCAAGATCAATTCCGGCGACCCGGTCTCGATTGCCGAAGTGGTGCGCGAGCTGCACAAAGGCGAGGACGTCGAGCAGAGCTACAGCGAGCGCCAGATGTATCGCGCAGCGCTGGAACGTCTGGCTCGCGAGGTTGCCGCCATCGAGCGCATCGATGAGGAAATGGCAACCGAAAAGCTCCAAAAGGTGCTCGCCGCGGCTGCCTAGCCTTCCTCGTCAACGACCATTATTGCCAAAGAAAGAGGCCACGTTCGGTGGCCTCTTTTTTTGGCTTTTTCTCGGGTCGGTCGGCGCAAGGGGAGGGTCGCCAACAATGTCGTGGTCAACCCCTAAGCCGGGAGCTCGTGATGCCGGCTGGCGTGGCGGGCTTCGATCGCGTCCCAGACCTTCAATTCAAGCGAGGTGCCATCGAAACGTCCGATCTCCTGGAGGCCGGTCGGTGAGGTCACGTTGATTTCGGTGAGCCAGTTGCCAATGACGTCGATGCCCACGAAGACCAATCCTTGCTCCTTCAGCACCGGGCCGATCGCCTCGCAGATCTCGCGCTCACGCCGGTTGAGGGTTGAAGGCTCGGCACGCCCGCCGACATGAAGATTGGCGCGCGCCTCACCCTCGGCGGGCACCCTGTTCAATGCACCAACCGGCTCACCGTCGATAAGAATGATGCGCTTGTCGCCTGTCCTCACCTCCGGCAGATACTGCTGCACCATCAACGGCTCGTTGACCGCCTGGTCGAACAGTTCCAGGAGGCTGGTGAGATTGTCGTCATCGGGCTTGATATGGAAAACGCCGGCACCGCCATTGCCGTAGAGCGGCTTGACGATGATATCCTTGTAGGCCTGACGGAAGGCCTTGATCTGGTCCGGATCATAGGTGATCAGCGTCGGCGGCATGAGATCGGGAAATTGGGTGACGAAAAGTTTTTCCGGGGCATTCCGGACAGAGACCGGATCATTGACCACGAGCGTATCCGGATGCACGCGCTCCAGCAGATGCGTTGCGCCGATATAGCCCATGTCGAAGGGGGGGTCCTGGCGCATGAGGACGACGTCGAGGGTCCGAAGATCGATGATCTCGGGGGGACCCAATGTCGCGTGACCGCCCTTTTCCCGTCTGACCTGAAGCGGCCGCGCCTTGGCCAGCACCCGGCCTCGATCATAGGTGAGATCTCTCGGCAAATAATGATAAAGGCCGTGCCCTCGTCGCTCCGCTTCAAGCGCAAGCGCGAAGGTACTGTCGGCCTCGATATCGACCGTCTCGATCGGGTCCATTTGAATAGCAACGGCTAAACTCAAGGCTAGGTCCTCCACGCCTCACGGCTTGTGCACGAGAATGGATCGGCCATGCTCACTGTCTGCGTCTTGACACTGCCGAGACAGGCGGGCTTTGTCCAGAGAACAGCCATCATCCGAGGAAAGAGGTCATCAATGGCCTATGACGAGAACAACATCTTTGCCAAAATTCTCCGGGGCGAGATTCCCTGCAAGAAAGTATCGGAGAATGATCACGCCCTCGCCTTCCACGATATCAACCCCTTGGCACCGGTGCACGTCCTGGTCATTCCGAAGGGGGCTTATGTCTCGATGGATGATTTCACCGCCAGCGCTTCGGGCGATGAGATCGCCGGTTTCTTCCGCACCGTGGGCGATGTTGCGCGCGAGCTCGGTATTGCCCGAAGCGGCTATCGCATAATCGCCAATATCGGCCAGCATGGGCACCAGGAGGTTGCTCATCTGCACGTTCATCTCTTCGGCGGCGCCCAGCTCGGCAGCATGATCAAGAAGGTGGAGAGGTAAGTTTTTCGAGATTTGATCAAAGCTCAGGTACCTGCAGCCGGCTTTGCCGGTGCGATTCCGTTTCGAAACAACAACAATGCCAGAGCGCAGCCGCCAAGGCCGCCCATCATGTTGGCGGCAACGTCGGCCATGTCGAAGAAGCGGTGGGGGACGTAACCTTGGGTGACTTCGAGAGCAATGCTGAGCACAATGGTGACGACCGAGAGGGCGATGATCTGCATTCGGCTACTGGCAAACAGGATGACGAGAGCGGACATGCAGCCGAAAAGAAGAAGATGGCCGAGAAGGTCGGACCTTGAGGGCAAGGAAAAAGGGAGTGGCTTCAGCAGCAAAAAGGCAATGAGCGGCCAGCTCAGACACCAAAGCAGGCAGCAGATGAGACGGCCGTGGGATGTCTTGAAAAACAGCATGGAGATAGCGTGCTCCAGGAAGTGAGAGGGCGCATGGATGATGTTCTTGTCGGGAAGTTGCGAACATTATCATGACTTGGCGATCATTGTGATGCCTAAAACCGAAAACCGCCATACCACAGTATAGACGACGTTATCCGCTGGCAAAACTAACCATGAGGGGTTTCATGACCGACTTCACACTCCATTGCTTCGCTCAGTCCGGCAATGCCTACAAGCCTGCCTTGATGCTCAATCTTTGCGCCGCCGCCTGGACGCCCCAATTCGTTGATTTCTTCAATGGCGAGACCCGCAACGCGCCGTTTCGCATCCTGAACCCCATGGGCGAAGTGCCGGTTCTTGAACATCAGGGGCGCGTGCTCACGCAATCCGGTGTCATCCTCGACTACCTGGCGCTGCATTTCGGCCAGTTCGGCTCATCGAACGAGGAGGAGCGCTTGGATATTCTCCGTTGGCTCCTGTTCGACAACCACAAGCTAACCGCGAACATCGCGACCTACCGCTTCTTGCTGCGGTTTGCCAAGACAGGCCAGACGCCGGTCACCGATTTCCTCAAAAGCCGGGCGATCAGCGCTCTCAAGGTGCTGAACGGTCACCTCGATGGCCGCGACTTCGTGGTTGCTGATCGGCCGACCATCGCCGATATCTCCCTTTGCGGTTATCTGTTCTGGCCGGACGAGTTCGAGGTGACCTGGAACGATTACCCGAAGATTGGGGACTGGCTGAAGCGCATCGAAGCCATCAAAGGCTGGGTTCATCCTTATGAGCTGATGCCCGGTCACCCTCTGCCGGCCTGAGTTCAGACGAGCCCCAGCACATAAAGGCAAAGCGAGGAGGGAGGATCACATCCTTCCTTTCCATCATCTTTCCGAGGTTCGCATCGGCGTGACTCCCGAGCCGCTTTGGCTCATCAGGTCTTGCTGATCATGGTCTTGATGACACCGAATGACTACGTCTCGCGCGACCAGCCGTAATCGCGGTCGGAAAGGTCATCATCGAACGACGATGCTCCCTGATCACGAGGGTGACCGGCGCCCGGAGCTCTGCCAGCGTTTGCCGCTGGCGCTGATGTGAGCAACCGCTTGACCGGACCTGCTTGTTGTCTTGCCCGCTTGATCCCATCGATCATGAAATTCCGGGCATGAACCGCAAGGTCGGCCGGATCGTCCCAAAGCTCGCGCCAGACCGCCAGTTCGGCATTCAGCTTCGGATCGCCGATCCCGGCCGAAAAAGCTTCGAAGGTGATCACGCCGTCATAACCGCGCTGAGCGAGCGCCAGAAACAAACCGTCGAAATCGATCGTTCCCGTGCCCATGTAGCCGCGGTGGCTTTCATTGACATGGACATAGCCAAGACGATCGCCCAAGCGTTCGATCAGCGGCCCAGGCGGCCCTTCCTCGATGTTCATGTGATAGCTATCAAGATGCACGACCATATTGTCGGCGCCGATCGCCTTGATCAGCGCCAGCGCTTCATCGCCGCTGTTGACCAGATTGCTCTCATAGCGATTGACCGGTTCGATGCCCAGGATCATGCCGGCTTGCTTGGCTTTTTCCGCCAGGCGGCCCAAGACCTGAATAGCGCTCCGTCGGCCGCTTTCCGTTGCCGGTTCGCTGTATTTCCGCAGTGCAGAGTAGAGAACGCCGCTCAGCATTTTTGAGCCAAGATCCCTTGCGACCGAAAGCGCGTCGTTCAGGAGTGCCTCGCCACGACCAACGGCTGCCGGTTCGCCGCTGGAAATATCGGTCTCGGCGCTAAGCCCGAGCGAGGTCACCGGCTGGATTTTGGCGGCCTCCAAGGCACGGGCGGTCTGCCGGGCATCGATCGATTTCGGATCGAGGAGGGGGATTTCCAGATAATCGAAGCCACAATCCGCTGCAAGGCTGATCGCGCGGGATGCCTCCTGCTGGGACCAGCCGCTGACAAAGACCAAGGCATGCACGCCCAGCGGATTCATCGTTAAGCCCCTCCCTTGCTCGCTGTTATGACGTCCCGAACGTCGGCCGGTTTCGAACTCGCTGAAGCCGCAGGCCCGATTTGATACCTGAGCAGAAACCGTCCTGGCCGACCTCGACTTGCATGGTTACGTTTCCTTGGCAACGCGATCCAAAGCCACTTCCAGCCCCCGGACGACGACATCGATTTCCTCTTTGGTAATCGACAGCGGTGGGGAGACGGCAATGATATCGCCGCCTGGAAGAGGTCGAGCGATCAGCCCATCCGCATAAGCGTGCTGCGACACCTTGGGCGCGATCTTGGCAGCCCCCTCGAAGGGCAGCTTTGTTGTCTTGTCGGCAACGAACTCGATCCCGAGGATCAGCCCGACGCCGCGCACATGGCCGACCAGGGGATGATCGACAAGCGCTTCGCGCATGCGCTGCTGCATATAGGCGCCAACGGCGTTGGCATTCTCGACCAAGCCATCGCGCTCCAAGATGTCGATATTGGCCATGGCCGCCGCCGCTGCTACGGGATGGCCGCCGTAAGTATAGCCGTGACCGAAGGGGCCGACATCCCTGGAATGATCGAGCAGAACATCCCAGACCTTGTCGCCGACCATGCTCGCCGACATCGGAATGTAGCCGCTGGTCAGTCCCTTGGCGATGGTGATGATGTCGGGCTTGATGTTGTAGAGGTTCGAACCAAACCAGTGGCCGAGACGACCAAAGCCGCAAATCACCTCATCCGCGATCAAGAGGACATCATGCTTCTTGAGGACGGGCTGGATTTCATCGAAATAGCCTTCCGGCGGTACATGAACGCCGCCGGCGCCCATGACCGGCTCGGCAATAAAGGCCGCCACGGTCTCCGGCCCTTCGCGCTCGATGGTCTCGTCCAGTTCTTGGGCGAGCTGCTTCGAGAACTCGCGCTCGGACATGTCGTCCGGCTTGCCCCTATAGGGATCGGGACAGGAAACGTGGAGGATATTGGCGATCGGCAAATTGAAGGATTTATGCAGCAATGGCAGACCGGTCAGGCTGGCCGAGGCGACAGTGACGCCATGGTAACCCTTGTCGCGAGCGATGATCTTCTTCTTCTCGGGCAGGCCGCGCATGTTGTTGTAGTACCAGACGAGCTTGACATTGGTGTCGTTGGCATCCGATCCGGTGTTGCCGAACAGCACCTTGCTCATGCCTTCAGGGGCGAGGCGGATCAGCCGATCGGCCAGGCGGATCGAAGGTTCCGTGCCCATGGAGGAGAAGGTATGGAAATAGGGCAGCCTCTTTGCCTGCTCATAGATGGCATCGGCAACCTCGGTCCGACCGTAACCGATATTCACGCACCAAAGACCCGCAACTGCATCCAGATAGCGCTTGCCGTCGGGGTCCCGCACCCAAACGCCATCACCTTCGCTGATCACGCGAACGCCCTTCTCCTGATGATCGGCAAGGGCGGTATAGGGATGAAAGAAGCTCTGCCTGTCGAGTTCCTCGAGGGACAGATTGTGGGTCGGCTGGACGAGGGTCATGCTGTTGTTCCATCCAAAGGGCGGTGAGACGTCTTGCTTAAAACATAGCGGTGCAGCCCCTCCGGGCCAATGCTTCTCGGATCACGAACGATGAGGTGGCACATCCTTGGTCTCAGCGGGGGCTGATTGCGATCTGGGCCAAAGAAAAACCTTCCAATCACAATAGTATTAATAAAATAACCTTAACATTGATTGAAATATAATATTTGTTATTTTTGGTTAATTATTGACAAACACAGAATAAAATTTTATATTGTTTTTTACCAAATCATCATTAGAGGCGTTTGACGATGAACGTGATCGATGCTCTGGCTCATGATCAACATGGCACAACCGCGATACAATATGCTTTGATCGCAGGCATTTTAAGTGTTGCCGTCCTGGCCGGCAGCTTGGTCTTGCGCGGAGAGCTGATCACGCTCTACGAGGGTGTTGGCGAACAGGCCAACGAAGCGCTCAATCCCGGCACGCAAAACTAACCGGAGCTGCTCGACCAGAATATCGCTCGATCGAGCCTGAGACGAGCTCGTCGGCCCGCTTCACTCAAACTCGTTACGACAAGACCAGATCGCCAAATCCGTCCGCCGGTTCAAAACCGAAAACCCGGCCATAAAAGGCGAGCTCCGCTCGGCGGACTGTCTGAATGGTCTCCGCTTTTCGAAAGCCGTGCTGCTCCCCCTCAAAGGCCAAATAGGCGACCGAAACGCCTTTCGCACGCAGTGCATCGACCATCATCTCAGCCTGATTCGGCGGCACGATCACGTCCTCCAGGCCCTGAAAGAAGATCATCGGGCTGGTCAGGCCCTCAACGTGATGGATCGGCGACCTCGCTTTATATAGGTCGGCCATGTCCGGGTACGGACCGATCAGCCGGTCGAGATAGCGGCTTTCGAATTTGTGGGTTTCCTTGGCCAGAGCTTCGAGATCGCTCACCCCGTAATGGCTGGCGCCGGCCTTGAAGACATCGTGAAACGCAAGCGCTGCAAGCGTGGTGAAGCCGCCGGCACTGCCGCCGGTAATGGCGAGACGATCAGGGTCGGCCTTTCCGGTGTCAACCAGAAACCGGGCGGCGTTGACGCAGTCCAGTACATCAACCTCGCCCCAACGGCCGTTCAGCCGCTCGCGGTAGGCGCGGCCATAGCCGGTGCTGCCGCCATAATCGACATCGCAGACGGCAAAGCCGCGCGACGTCCAGAACTGAGTCGCGAGGTTGAGCTGGCTGGACGTGTTGCCGGTCGGCCCGCCATGGCTCTTGACGATCAGCGGCGGCGTTTGTCGTTCAGGGGCCTCGAAAGCCGGATTGTTCGGCGGATAATAAAAAGCAAACGCCCTCGCCCCGGATTTCGCTCGGAAAGGCAAGGCTCGAAGGTGCCGAAATCAGCCCCCGATCGATCGCAAGATCGCCAGCGCTCTTCACGGTCTCGACCTCGCCGCTGTGCGGATCGAAGCGAACGATCGCCGCTTCCGCGTCGACGGCACCGACACGCATGAATGCCTTTCCTTGATGCAGCGCCAGGCCCGACAGACTGACGAAAGGAAAAGGAACCTGTTTCGTGCCGCCGCCCTTGGCCTCGATCAGCATCAAATGCCAACGGCCATCTTGATAAAACCCGGCAAGCAGCTGGTCATGGCTCAAAAAGCCGTAAGTGCTCTGGCCAAAGCCCCAAGCAGGCACGCCGAATTCGGCGGCCATCGGACACACCGGCACGGCAGCACGCGGCTCGGACCGGTAGATGTTCCACCAGCCGCTTCGATCCGAGACGAAATAGAGCGTGCCGTCGGGTGCGAATTTCGGCTGAACAATGGCTTCATCATTGCCGCCGGCGATCTTCCTGACGTCACCAAGACTGCCATCGTCACGAAGATCGGAAAGCCAAAGCTCCGTTCCATCCCAAGGCATGTTGGGATGGTCCCAGGACAGCCAGGCCAGCTTTCGACCATCCGGCGACAGACGGGGCGCACTGAAAAAATCGTGGCCGACGGCGATAACCTCGCCCTGATCATCCGGCTGATCGAGATTGAGCCTGACGATCGTGTTTACCGCCTCGCCGTCGCCCCGATGATCCTCCCTCACGGCAAAGACACAATGCCTTTTGGAGCAGATTGTCGCGTCGGCATAGCGGAGCTCTTGCTCGCTTTCCGGCGTCAAAGGGACCGGTGGCGAGCCGGCACGCAGCCGATAAAGCCGTTGATCAGCAAAATTGACCGCCAGCAGAATGCCATCCGCCATGGCGACGGCTCCACCGCCATACTCATGAACGCGGGTTCTGACATTGAAAGGGGAGGGCGTCAGATCATCTCTGGCCTCACCGTCATGAAGACGAACCAGAACCTGCCGCCCCGCCTCTTCCGGCCGCCCTTCAAGCCAATAGACGTCGCCTTGATCCAGCATGGGGCCACTCAGCCCGACCTGGCCCTCCGTCAAAAGCTCGGCCGTGATCGGGGAGGCCCAGGTTCCGTAGTCGGCAACGGTAGGCATGAAGTATCCTTTCAAAAATCCGCGAGATCTTAACCCCGATGCCTCTTGGGCGAAAGCCGTTTGCAAGCAAATGCCAAAACGTTGCGGTTCGTGCGCGACAGGGCCGAATTTCGTTGATGGCGGCAGAAAATGTTCTTGATTTGTTCACTCGACGTTATACACTTCTCGATCATGAACGACGAGCCCGAATTCACCCCTAAGCAAAGCCGCGTCCATAAGGGACGAGGGGCGACGCTTAACCCCAAGGTCCGGTTCGATCAGCATGAGTTTGAGCCGTTCGACGACGGCTGGGACACGCTTTCCTGTCTCGAGGAAGACTGGGACACGCTTTCCTGTCTCGAGGAAGAGAAGGGACGGCCAAAGACCGAGATCAGCATGGATCACAGCCGGACGGTGATCGCTCGGAACAACTCGCCGGACATCCCCTTCAGCCAGTCGATCAACGCTTACCGGGGGTGCGAACATGGCTGCATCTATTGTTATGCGAGACCTTCCCATGCTTACCTCGGTTTGTCGCCGGGGCTGGATTTCGAAACCAAGCTCTGGGCCAAGCATGACGCCGCCAAGCTCTTGGCGAGGGAGCTGGCCCTCCCAGCCTACCAATGCTCGCCGCTTGCCCTTGGCGCCAACACCGATCCTTACCAGCCGATCGAGCGCCAGCTTGGTATCACTCGAAGCATCATCGAGCTTTTGGCCAAACACCATCACCCCTTGACGATTGTCACCAAATCGGCGGCCGTGCTTCGCGATCTCGATCTTCTCGTACCGATGGCGAAGCGCAACCTGGTCACGGTGGCGATCTCGATCACGACCCTTGATCCGAAGCTGGCGCGGGTCATGGAGCCAAGAGCGGCTGCCCCCCACAGGCGGCTCGAAGCCGTCGAAGCTCTGGCGGAAGCGGCCATTCCCACCGTGGTGATGGTGGCGCCCGTGATCCCCGGGCTGACCGACCACGAGCTCGAGCAAATACTGGAAACCGCAGCCGGGCATGGTGCCTGGCAGGCCTATTACACGCTTCTGCGCATGCCCCATGAGATTAAAGATTTGTTCAAGAACTGGTTGATCAACCATTTTCCGTTGAAAGCGGATCGCGTGATCTCGCTGCATCGGCAATGTCGCGGCGGCAAGATGAACGATCCACGCTTCGGACACCGGATGCGAGGGCACGGTCTGTATGCCGATTTGATCCGTAACAGGTTCAGGCTGGCCAAAAAGCGCTTTGGCTTGGATCGAACAATGCCCCGATTGCGGACCGATCTTTTCGAAATCCCGGGCGACCAATTGCGATTGCTCTAGAGTACGGAGTTGGGAGGCTGACCATGACGTCAAAGAAGGCGACACCAAAGAAAGGGGCGCTTGGACAGGCACAGTTTCTGCTTAATGACGGGACCTTGGAAGTTCACTTGGACCGCCACGGCTTTCGTCGCCTTTTGCAGACCCTGGAGCTGCTGGCAGAGCATGGGGAAAAGCAGGACTTCGAGAAATCCGGCAGGCAGAGCAAGGGTCGAAGCGGTACGGCATCCCAAGGCCCGGCGCTGACCAAGCTCACCTTCCATATCTCCGATGCGCTCGATCGCTAGAGCTTTTTCTGACCCAACGACGTCGGCGCCGGCCCGCCCCCCCCTCTCGACCATCCAATGCGAGGGTATCCTGTAGGTGGTCGGGAGGGGGGGCGGGCTGGTTCCGCATGATCGGAAAATGACCACATCATTGACGCCTGGCAAGAGATGCAGCCCTAAACGAACTTTGAAATCAGAATATTAAAGTCAAGTCGGATCAGATTGGCCGGAACCTGTTTAGCCTCTTTCCAAGAAGCTCTGCAATGGCACGTATCCCTGATCTTTTTTGATGTTTTTGGCTTGACATTCGAAGGTCGATGAACACATTAATCAGGCAAATGGGACCTAATTGGTCCTTTTTAACTTGAGAGGCAATGGTGTGTTCCGTCTTAGCAAATTTGCCGACTACGGAATCGTGATCATGACCGGACTGGCACGCCGCCCGGAACGGCAGTTCAGCGCTGCCGAAATCGCGGCTGAAAGCCTGATCCCTCATCCCATGGCCAGCAAGATCCTGAAGGGTTTGACCAGGGCAGGGCTTCTGGTGTCGCATCGCGGCGCACGAGGTGGCTACGGCTTGGCGAGGGCAGGCGAAAAGATCACGGTTGCGGAGGTCATCACCGCCCTCGAAGGTCCGATTGCGCTGACCGCATGCATCGATGAAGGCCCAGGCGGCTGCGATATCGAAAGTCTCTGTCCGGCGCGGGCCAACTGGCAACGGATCAACGATGCGATACGCGGTGCCCTCAACGACATCACCATGGCCGAGATGGCGCAAACGATCCCTGAAGCGTTTGCCGCACCACTCGACCGACATGCAGCTTTCGCCAAACAATCAGCCGACGTCAGCTCGGCAAAGATCGGCTAGGAGAGATAACGGATGGCTACGGCCCTGGATTCAGTGAAGGATTACTCCGGCGGCGAGTACAAGTATGGATTTGTGACCGACATCGAGGTGGATGTCGCAGCCAAGGGGCTGAACGAAGACACCATCCGCTTGATCTCGGCCAAAAAGAACGATCCCGCTTGGCTGACCGAATGGCGCCTGCAATCGCTCGAGCGCTTCCTCGGGATGGAGGAACCGGACTGGGCGAAGGTTGAGTACCCGCCGATCGACTTTCAGGACATCAGCTATTATGCGGCGCCGAAATCCATGGAAGATCGCCCACAAAGCCTGGACGAGGTCGATCCGGAGCTGTTGCGCACTTACGAAAAGCTCGGCATTCCAGTGCGCGAACAGGAGATCCTCGCAGGCGTCGCGGTCGACTACGTGTTCGACAGCGTCTCGGTCGGCACGACCTTCAAGGCCAAGCTCGCCGAGCTCGGTATCATCTTCTGCTCGATCTCCGAGGCAGTTCAGGATCACCCGGAACTGGTGCAGAAATATCTGGGTTCGGTCGTACCCCAGGGCGACAACTACTTCGCCGCTTTGAACTCCGCCGTGTTCTCCGACGGCACCTTCGTCTATGTGCCGAAGGGCGTGCGCTCACCGATGGAGCTTTCCACCTATTTCCGCATCAACGCGGAGAATACCGGCCAGTTCGAACGGACCCTGATCATCGCGGACGAGGGTTCTTACGTGAGCTATCTCGAGGGCTGCACCGCGCCGATGCGTGACGAGAACCAGCTCCACGCCGCCGTGGTCGAGCTGATCGCGCTCGATGACGCCGAGATCAAATACTCGACAGTGCAGAACTGGTATCCCGGCGACAGCGAGGGTAAGGGCGGGATCTACAACTTCGTCACCAAGCGCGGTGTCTGCCGGGGCAAGAATTCGAAAATCTCCTGGACCCAGGTGGAAACCGGCACGTGCCATCACCTGGAAATATCCGAGTTGCGTGCTTCAGGGTGACAACTCGGTCGGCGAGTTCTATTCGGTCGCGCTGGTCAACAACATGCAGCAGGCCGATACCGGCACCAAGATGATCCATATCGGCAAGAACACCACGTCGCGCATCGTCTCCAAGGGCATTTCGGCGGGCCGCAGCGACAACACCTATCGCGGCCTGGTGCGGGTCCTGAAGGGTGCGGAGAACGCGAGAAACCACACCCAGTGCGACAGCATGCTGATCGGCGATCAGTGCGGCGCCCACACCGTGCCCTATATCGAGATCAAGAACAAGACGGCCGAGGTCGAGCATGAAGCGACCACCTCGAAGATCAGCGAGGACCAGCTGTTCTACTGCCGCCAGCGCGGGCTCTCGGATGAGGACGCGGTCGGCCTGATCGTCAACGGCTTCTGCAAGGAGGTCATGCAGGAGCTGCCGATGGAGTTTGCGGTCGAGGCGCAAAAACTCCTCGCCATCAGCCTCGAAGGCAGCGTCGGCTGACCGCACCGTGGTCAAGGGTTATTGCCGGCGGCACGCCGGCGCGTAAGAGATACAATTCCGTGGTTTGAGGAGCGTCATGCTAAAGATCAGTAATCTCGAAGTCGCCGTCGGTGACCAGCCCATCCTGAAGGGGTTCAGCCTGGATGTGAACCCGGGCGAAGTGCATGCCATCATGGGCCCGAATGGCTCCGGCAAGAGTACTCTCGCCTATGTACTCGCCGGCCGGGACGGTTATGAGGTCAGTGGCGGGTCCGTTCTTTACGAAGGCGAGGACCTCTTGCAGATGGAGCCGGAAGAGCGGGCAGCAGCCGGGCTTTTCCTGGCCTTTCAATACCCGATCGAGATCCCTGGTGTCGGCAATATGTACTTCCTGCGCACCGCGCTGAACTCCATTCTTCGCGCCCGCGAGCAGGATGAAATCGATGCCGCGACCTTCCTGAAGCTGGTGCGCGAGAAGGCCAAGGTGGTCGGCGTCAAGCCCGAGCTCCTGAAGCGCGCCGTCAATTTCGGCTTTTCCGGAGGCGAGAAGAAGCGTAACGAAATCCTGCAGATGGCCGTCCTGGAACCGAAGCTCGCGATCCTCGACGAGACCGATTCAGGCCTCGACATCGACGCCCTTCGCACCGTAGCTGACGGCGTCAACCAGCTGCGTGATCCGAAGCGGTCCATGGTGGTGATCACTCATTATCAACGATTATTGGACTATATCGTGCCGGACAAGGTCCATGTGATGCTGGACGGTCGGATCGCCCAGTCCGGTGGCAAGGAACTGGCGCTCGAGCTGGAAAAAACCGGCTATGCCGGGTTCGGCGGCGAGACCGCCAAAGCGGTGGCGTGAGGTCTGACATGATCACGCGCACCGCTCCCAACCGCATGCTGGCGGCGCCGGAAGGCTATGGCAGCCTGTTCGGCACGACCCTGCCAACGCTTCCCGGCCATGGCCAAGGCGAGATCGAAAAGCTGAGGCGCGAGAGCTTCGAGCGCTTCCAGAGCCTCGGCTTTCCCGGCCCCAGGGTCGAAACCTGGAAATACTCACCCGTTGGCAGGATCGCCAAGGAAGCGATGGGGCCGGCGTCGAATGTCAGCCTCGGTCGCGATGACATTGCTCCCTATCTGGCGGATGATGCCGGGATCAGGCATCTCGTCTTTGTCAACGGTCGTTTCCAGGCCGGGCTGTCCGATTCGGGCCATCACGGGGAAGGGATCACCGTTGCTCCTCTTGGCGATGCGCTCGCCGCCGGGCTGATCCAGCCGGCCGATTTGCTGCGGGAAGAGGATCCGGCCGCTCGCGGGTTCAGTTCGCTAAACGCTGCGTTTGCCGATAGCGGCGTCGTGATCGATATCGCCGACGGCATCAGCTGTGATCGTCCTGTTCAGCTCCTGTTCGTCAGCGTCGGCAGCGATCAACCGACCATGGTCAACCCGCGCAGTCTGATCAAGATCGGCAATGGCGCCAAGCTGGAGCTGATCGAGACCCATCTCTTCAAGGAAAGCGGCCGACAGCTGACCAATATGGTCACCACCTGCTCGCTCGGAGAGGGCGCCGAGTTCCGGCACGACCGGCTTCAGATCGGCGATGTCGAGGGCAGCTTCATCGGCCGCATCGAATGTCGCTTGGCGGCGAACGCGAATTTGGTGCAAACGATGGCGACGCTGGGCGGCGGCTTTGTGCGTAATGAAGTCGCGGCAAGGCTGGAGGGCTCAAACATCCACGCCCAGTTCAACGGGCTCTATCTCACCCGCACCGGCCAGCATATCGACAACATGCTGCAGATCGACCATACGGCCCCCGGCAGCGTGAGCGATCAATACTATAAGGGCGTGCTCGATGGTCGGGCCAAGGCGGCGTTCGCCGGCAAAATCCACGTTCATCGGGCAGCCCAGCAGACCAATGCCTACCAGACCAACAACAACCTCCTGCTCTCGCCCGATGCCGAGATGAACACCAAACCGGAGCTTGAGATCTACGCCGACGACGTCAAGTGCTCGCACGGCGCCACCGCAGGCGAGCTGGATGAGGGCGAGCTCTTCTATCTCCGCTCCCGCGGCTTCGATCCCGAGACCGCGCGCACGATGCTGACCTTCGCCTTTGCCGATGAAGTGCTGGAACGTTTTGCCAGCCCGTCGCTGCTCAAGCAGGCCAAGCGCGAAATCCTGCGCTGGCTGCCGGGCGCCGCAATCCTGGGCGACATGGGAGATATTGCGTGAGCACCGCGGCCACACTTCAGGAATCGGCCCCCGGTTTTGACGTCGAGCGCATCCGCGGCGATTTTCCTTGCCTGCACCAAGAAGTCCACGGCCATCCACTGGTGTTTCTCGACAGTGCGGCGAGCGCTCAAAAACCAGCGCAGGTGATCGAAGCCCAGGCGAACGTTCTTCGGCACGATTACGCCAATATCCACCGCGGTGTCCACAGCCTCTCGGAGCGGGCTTCCGAGCTGCATGACGGCGCCCGAGAGAAGGTCCGGGCGTTCTTGAACGCACCGAGCACACGGGAGATCGTCTTCACCCGCAATGTCACCGAGGTGATCAACCTGATCGCGCAGAGCTTCGTTCGACCCAAGGCGAAGCCCGGCGATGAAATCCTGATCACCGGCATGGAGCACCACGCCAATATCGTCCCCTGGCAGATGCTTGCCGAGCAGAGCGGCACCAAACTGGTCGTAGCCCCTATCACCGATGAGGGCGAGCTGATCATCGACGAATTCGAACGTCTGATCACCGAAAGGACGATCCTGGTCTCGGTGACCTGGGTCGCGAACGCACTCGGCACCATCAACCCGGTTGCTGACATCATCCAAATGGCCCACGCCAAGGGCGTGCCGGTGTTTATCGATGCAGCCCAGGCGGTCCAGCATATGCCGGTTGACGTCAGGGATCTGGATTGCGATTTTCTCGGCTTCACCGGCCACAAACTCTACGGCCCCTCGGGCGTCGGCGTGCTTTACGGCAAAGCCGCTCATCTCGAGGCGATGCCGCCTTACCAGGGCGGTGGAGAGATGATCCTCTCGGTAAGCTACGACAAGACCGAGTTTAACGACCTTCCGTTCAAGTTCGAGGCTGGCACCACCGCGATCGAAGCAACCATCGCTCTCGGCACCGCAATCGACTATGTCACCGCCATCGGCCTTCCCGACATCGCCGCCCATGAAACCGCTCTTCTCGCTTACGCGACCCGTGCGATTCAGCAGGTTCCGGGCTTGAGGATCGTTGGCACGGCGCCTAAGAAATGCGGCGTGCTGTCCTTCGTCATGGACAACGCCCATCCCCACGACATCGGCACGCTGCTCGATCTTGACGGCGTCGCCATCCGCACCGGATACCATTGCGCCCAGCCGGTCCTCGAGCGCCTGGGCCATAATGCGACGGCGCGGGCATCGATCGGCATGTACAATACCGAAAGCGACATCGATGCCCTGGTCAAAAGCCTGCACCGCGTCGCTGCGATGTTTAGCTGATGGGATCGGAAGGATCTCGCATGAGTGATGAGCAAAATCTGGATCGTGCCGCCGCGATGCTCGACGGTGACGATGCCGAAAAGAAACGTCAGGTGGAAGTGGATGCGCTCGGCGAGAAAATCATCGAGGCCTTGCGCACGGTCTATGATCCTGAAATCCCGGTGAACATCTTCGAACTCGGGTTGATCTACAAAGTCGATGTCGAAGACGACAATCGGGTGAGGATCGACATGACCTTGACCTCGCCCCATTGTCCTGTCGCGGAAATTCTGCCGGACGAGGTCCGGCAGAAAGTCCATGCCGTCGATGGCGTGACCGACGCTGAAGTCGATGTGGTTTGGGATCCGCCATGGAACCCGTCCATGATGAGCGAAGAAGCTCAGCTGGAACTCGGCTTCATGGGCTGACGTTCTGCTAGCAGGAAAGATCGAAGCCAAACCAGCGTTCGGACAATCGGCTTATCGTGCCGTCAGCAATCGCGTCGGCAATCGCGGCATCGAACATCTCCCTAAGGTCCCGGTCCTCGACGCGCACGCCGACGCCAATGCCTTTGCCAAGAAGGCCGCCGGCGATATCCGGCCCGATTGCCGTCAGATCGGCATTGATTTCGCTGATTCTTTTCAAGCTCCCTTTCGACAGGAAAACGACGTCGATACGACCGATATCGAGGTCGTGGGTCAGATTTTCCAAGGTGTCGAACTGTTGGATTTCTGCGACATCGTCGAAGAACTGCTGCACAAAATCAGCATGAACCGTCGCAATCAGCGTACCGATGATGGTGCCGGCCAATGCTCTTCTAAGATCATGGATCGCCGCCTGATCTTCGGGTTCGAGCGTAGCGAGATTGACTCTGGCAAGGTCGGTTGACGTCGCGCTCAGCGCACTCGTGCTGTTGACCGCGAACATCGCTGGCTCATTGGCGTAGCAGGACGTGAACCTGATGATTCGTTCACGCTCTTCGGTAATCGCCATGCCCGCCATGATGACATCGTATTTTCCGATGGTAAGCGCCGGGATCATGCCGTTCCAGGTCTGTGTCACGATTTCGCAGGAAGCACCCATCCGCCGGCAAAGATTTTCCGCAAGGTCGATCTCGAAACCAACGATGCCACCATCACTGTTCGTGGCATTCCAAGGCGGGTAGGCACCCTCGGTCCCGACCTTGATCTTGGACCAGTCGGCAGCAACGCCGGTGGATGCCGTGACGCCGAACCACAGAGCCGACAGGACGGATAGAGGGGCACGCATAGGGGCGCTCCTTTGAAAAAACACAACGCCTTTTTTGTTCCGGGTGGCAAGAGCACTTGTCAAGCCGGCACAAGGCTTAACATGGTCTGCTCGAAGATCGGTGCTTATTGTCCTATGTTCAATCCCTCCATGCTCCGACTAAACTGCCCTATATGATGATGGAGGTGCATGATTCCAGGTGGTTTGTCCGCAACGCTTGGGGTGTTGAGCCTTGCGAGAAGACATCGACCGAAGAAGATGAAGCCGTACCACCAGGTTGGCGGATGATGAGAAGCGAGGTGAGACATGGCACGACCGACCAAGGTATTGGTGGGCGAGGTAGGGCCGAGAGACGGACTGCAGATCGAAGCTGACTTCATCCCGACGTCAGTCAAGATCGACCTTATCAACCAGCTCATCGATGCCGGGCTGAAGGAAATCGAATATTCATCCTTCGTATCGCCCCGCGCCGTCCCGCAGCTTGCCGATGCCGCCGATGTGCTTGCTGGCCTTGATCGCACAACCGGGGTGCATCTGGTGGCTCTCGTGCCCAATGCCAAAGGGGCAAAGAGGGCGATCGAGGCCGGTGTCGATGAGATTCGCGTCTTTGTTTCCGCTTCCGAAAGCCATAATCAAAAGAACGTCAACCGGGCGATTGAAGACAGCCTCGAAGGCTTCAAGGAGGTGATGAGCATTGCGACCGCCGCCGGCCGGCCGGTCAGCGGTGCGATCGCGACATCCTTTGGCTGTCCCTTCGAAGGCGATGTTCTGGTGGAGCAGGTCGGCATGATCGCCAGACGTTTTCGCGATCTCGGCATGGTCGGGGTCGGGCTTGGCGATACCACCGGCATGGCCACGCCGCCTCTGGTCGCCGAGCGCTGCCGTTATCTCCAGGATCATGTGCCGGACCTGCCGATCACCCTTCATTTCCACAACACCCGCGGCATCGGGCTCGTCAATGTCATGGCTGGTTTGGATGAGGGCATCGACCGCTATGAGAGCTCCTTTGGGGGCCTCGGCGGCTGCCCGTTTGCGCCGGGTGCCACCGGCAATATCTGCACCGAGGACCTGGTTTTTCTCCTGCACGAGATGGGGATCGAGACCGGGATCGACCTCGAGAAACTCTGCAGCGTCGCACGAAAGGTGGAAGAGGTGGTCGGCCGGACCCTGCCGGGCCAGGTGATGAAAGCAGGGCCGAGGCTCAAGTTGAGCGAAATGAATCAGGTTCAAACCGCGGTCGGCTGAGGCGATGCCTCTTTCAGGCCTGAGGGTGGTCGATCTGACCAGAATCATCGCCGGTCCATTCTGCTCTCAGCTTCTTGCCGATATGGGCGCTGATGTGATCAAGGTCGAGGCACCCGGCAAGGGCGACCCGACCCGGCAGCAAGGGGCGATGGTCGATGGTCTCAGCTACTATTTCGCTCAGTTCAACCGCAACAAGAAATCGATCACCGCAGATCTCTATACCGACGACGGCAAGGCCATCTTGGCCAAGCTGATCGAAGGTGCCGATGTGCTGCTCGAAAACTACCGCCCGGGCGTGCTCGCCGACATGGGCTTCGACGCAGCGAAGCTCAAGGCTCTCAATCCCGCTTTGGTCATCGGCAGCATCAACGGCTATGGCGGCACAGGACCCTATGTCGATCGACCCGCCTTCGATTTTATCGGTCAGGCGATGAGCGGGTTCATGAGCATCAACGGCCCGGCCGACGGCGAACCGCTGCGCGCCGGGCCGCCGATCAGCGATCTCCTGGCCGGCCTCTACGCTGCCTTCGGGATCGTCAGCGCCCTCGTCGCGCGAGAGCGTGCACTTGATGGACGTGGTCAGCGGGTCCGGCGCGGACAACGGGTCGAAGCCAGCCTCACCAACAGCCTGATCAGCACGCTCGCCTATTTCTCTGCCCATTACTTTGCCACTGGTGAGCAGCCGCCGCGTACCGGCAATGATCATCCGATCGTCTATCCCTACGGCCTGTTCCACGCCGCGGACGGCATGATTGCCGTTGCGCCGAGCAATGACATTTTCGTGGTCCGCTTCATGGAGGTGCTGGGCCTTGCCGATCTGCTGGAGCGGCCGGAATTCGGGACCAACCGGCAGCGTCTGATCCATCGGGAGCAGCTGCGCGAGCTGATCGATCGGGAGGTTATCAGGGCACCTGTCGACGATTGGATAGAACGTCTGAACGGCGCACGCGTACCTTGCGGACGGGTCATGACACTTCCGGATGTCTTCAAAGATCCCCAAGTCCTGGCTCAGGACATGGTGTTGGAGATCGATCGGCCGGATCATGATCCGATCAAGGTCACCGGCTTCCCGGTCAAGCTCAGCGATACCCCGGCAAGGCTCCGAAGACCGCCTCCGGGGCTAGGCGATCACACCAAGGCCATTCTGCTCGAGCTTGGTTATACGAACGATCAGATCAGCGCTTTTTCCCAAGCCGGCGTTATCTGATGGGTATCAGGCAGGCATCATCCCCAACACAATGATCGGATGACGTTGCACACGGCTCCCCAACAAGGGATCTGCTGCTCAAATAGAGCTTGAAATCCGGGGGAACGTCTTTCATTCCAAGCGACAAACCGATGGCGGTTTTCTTGGAAGTTGATCAGATTAGCACTGTACAAATCGCAAAAAATCAACCAATAGTATGTTTACTTAAAAGTTGTTTTAGTCTTTCGGCTGAAGTCAAGACGAACCGAGCGTGGTTTTCGTTCGTTCCCTTTCCAGAACGAAGATGATACGGGGATCAGGGTCATGACAGTTGGTATGATCAAAGCCCTTCTTATCGGTGACAATTTGATGATGGTGGCGCCATCACTCAATCCGTCGGCACAGCCGGTTTCCATTCTTTGGACCAGGTCAGGCACGCTTGGCGAGGCCTCAGTCCATCTGCGCCAGCGCCGGTTCGATATTGTGCTGGTCAACTTGACCGGCACGGATACCGATCAGATCGACACCATTCAAGACCTTCATGAGCAGATCGATTCGACTCCGATCGTCGTCATCAGCGGCAGCGACGATCCCGCTTTCGTCTCGCTCGCGGTGCGGCAGGGGGCCCAGGATGTCATGCCGTCCTCGACGCTCGAACCAAGCGTCTTGGAGCGAACGATGATGACGTCGATCGAACGCAAACGGCTGGAGCAGTATCGAATTCGCCATGCCCGTAAGGTACCGCTTACCGGTCTTGCCAATCGTCTTCTACTGGAGGAACGCTTCGATCGCGCCATGGCACGCGCTGATCGGCACGCCACGCTCGTGGCGCTGGTGGCGATCGACTTGGATCAGCCGACGGAACTGATCGAATTCCATGGCCGTGGCACCGTTGATCACTTGATGCCGCTGATCGGCAAGCGGCTGATGAGCGAGATTCGGGAAACGGATACGCTTGCCCGAACCCGCGATGCGGGGTTTACCTGGCTGGTCGAAGGTCTTGGTACGATCAATGATATCAGTATCCTGGTAGACCGCCTGCCCAAGCTCCTGGCATACTCTTTCAATCTCGGTTATCGAGAGGTTCGGGTCACCGCGAGCGTCGGCGTTGCCGTTTATCCGTTTCATGGCCGTGATTTTCCAACGCTGCATAAAATGGCCGAAGCGGCGATGTTGGATGTGGCCACCTTGAATGGTGACGGCTTGCTGATGACGCCGCTGCCGGCGATCGCCGAGAACAGCCGGGCTGTTCCCCTGGCCTGAATCGGGGGTGTAGGGTCTCTGTTCGCGTCATGGAGCGACGCCGAGGAAGATGACCTTCGCGCGACCATAGGTCCGCTCTTGCCGGAGGAAAAAACCGGCCGGCAGCTCAAAGGGTTCTTTCGCAGCAAGCTCGGCCACGACCCAGCAAGAATCGGTAAGCCAGCCCTTCTGCAACATCGACAAGGCAGGTTCAAGAAGTGCCTTTTGGTAGGGCGGATCGAGAAAGGCAACGTCGAAGCGCTTCGGCGGTTGGCGTTGAGCCAAGGCACGCTGATGACGAACAAGGACGTTGTCGGGGTCACCAAGGGCGTTGAGGTTTCTGGTCGCGAGGCTGATATCCTGGTCCATCAGCCAGACCTCAGCGGCACCACGGGAATAGGCCTCCAGCCCGACAGCCCCCGTTCCACAAAATAGATCGAGGAAGCAACACCCGCTCACAAGGCCCTGGTGATCGAGGACATTGAACAGCGATTCCCGAACACGATCGCCGGTAGGGCGTATCGACCGATCATCCGGACTTTGCAGCCGTTTTCCGCGAAGTCGCCCACCAATGATCCGCATCAGCCCTTGCTCTCTCGACGAAGTGAAGACTTGCGTGGTGCCTCCGCTTCAACGGGCACGCGGATGAAAATGCGCGCCATCCCTTGCGAAATGAGGCGATAGGTTGCTTTCATGCCGAGAGATTAGTTTTTTTCAAGTAACAGCACCACCCGCGACGATGCGGCACGGATCGAAACGGCATGTGGCTTTGATGGAGGGGTGAAATGGCAAGAACGCTCATGATCGCGGCAGCACAGCTCGGTCCGATCGCACGGGATGAAACCCGCGAACAAGCCGTCGCCCGCATGCTCGAACTGCTGCGCGAAGCCAAGGGTCGGGACGGTCGGGGCGTCGACCTCGTGATTTTTCCCGAGCTTGCACTGACAACCTTTTTTCCTCGATGGTGGTTCGAGGACGAAGCCGAGCTCGATTTTTTTTACGAGACCGAGATGCCGAACCCCGTGACACGCCCCCTGTTCGAGGCGGCCGCCGAGCTCGAAATCGGCTTCTATCTCGGTTACGCCGAAATTGCCGTCATCGACAACCAAAAGCGCCGTTTCAACACGTCGATCCTGGTCGACAAATCAGGAAACATCGCCGGAAAATATCGAAAAGTTCATCTGCCCGGCCATGCCGACCATCAGCCCTGGCGGCCCTTCCAGCATCTCGAAAAAAAATACTTCGAACCTGGCGACTTGGGCTTTCCGGTCTTCGAAGCCATGGGCGGCAAAATGGGCATGTGCATCTGCAACGACCGCCGCTGGCCCGAGACTTACCGGGTGATGGGGTTGGGCGGCGCCGAGGTGATCATGCTCGGCTACAACACACCCCAACACTATCCCCAAGCGCCCGAGCACGATCATCTGAACCACTTTCATAACCACCTGGTGATGCAATCCGGCGCCTACCAGAACGGTGCCTGGGTCGTCGGCACCGCAAAATGCGGCATCGAAGAAAACTGCATGCTCATCGGCCAAAGCTGCATCATCGCCCCCACCGGCGAAATCGTCGCTATGGCCACCTCCCTGGAAGACGAACTCATCACCGCCAAGTGCGACCTGGACCGGTGTAAGGAGATCCGGGAGAATATTTTCAATTTCAAGCTGCATCGGCGGCCGGAACATTACGGGGCGATCACTGAAATGTAAGAAGGTGTCACCGCCAACGATCTTGGTTCATTTCAATGACCGCGCTGCCATGTGAACCAGATCATAGATGGATGCCCTCCATACGCTTAATTTTAAAGGACTGCCGAACTGATTTGAATTAGGTTGTCGGGAGATTATCCGATGAAGCTTGGCGTTTCCGTCGGCAAAGCCATCAAGCCGGCCAGCCTCTCCGGTTCTTCGGTGCAAGCTGTTTGCCGATAGATGGCCATCCCCTCCGAGAATGTACGCGGGGCCATGTTCATGGTCGTGGCAATGGCCGGTTTCTGCGTGAGCGATGCCACGATGAAGTTTGTTGCAGCAGACCTTCCTTTGTTCCAGGCCATCTTCTTGCGCGGCGCTTTCACCACGATATTCCTGGGTCTTTTGGCCTGGTATGAAGGTGTTTTGTTCTACCGCCTGTCATACAGCGACCGTAACATATTGAGTATTCGGGTCATCGGGGAAGTTCTCGGGGCCATTTGCCTGTTGAGCGCGTTGATCAACATGCCGATCGTCAATGCCACGGCGATCGTGCAAATGATGCCGCTCATGGTCATCCTTGGCGCTGCGTTCGTGTTCGGCGAACATGTGACACGACGAAGCTATCTGGCGATCTCAATCGGGTTCGTGGGCGTGCTGTTGATCGTCCGCCCAGGCAGCGACGGCTTCACCATCCACTCCATCTGGGCTATCGGCACCGTCCTGTTCTTCACGGTTCGCGACCTTGCCACCAGGCTGCTGTCGTCCGGTCTGCCTTCGATCTTTGTCGCGTTCGTCACATCAATCGCCATCACGATCGTTAGCGGCATGGTATCGATGACCATGCCTTGGCAACCCGTCAAGCTCCTTGAGATGAAGCTCCTTTTGGGTGCTGCCGGATTTATCTTTGTCGGCTATCTCTTCAGCGTTATGACCATGCGGGTGGGCGATGTCGGCTTTGTCGCACCTTTCCGCTTCAGCATTCTGATCTGGGCACTGCTTTGGGGCATGCTGATCTGGGCACTGCTTTGGGGCATGCTGATGTTTGCCGAATTTCCTGATCGGTGGACCATGCTGGGAAGCGCCGTGATCGTCACCATGGGCATATACGCCCTTTCGAGCAGTCAACGAGCCGTCCGGGAACCGCCGACGGCATCTGATGAAAGCCGACCGGGATCGGTTCGGTTGTGATCCGTTGCCAAAACGCCTTCATGGCACCCCCCCCTTTGACGCGCTTCTCCCCCATCCTTATCATGGGTTCCTGGCCAATCGGGGGATCAAACCAAATGACCGGACCTTCACCGCTCACCGTGCGCCTGCACGTCAACGACAACGTCGTGACTGCACGCGTCGATATCCTGCCGGAGACGCCCATACCGGGCGAGAACGTGGTCAGCAACCGGCGCATACCCGCAGGTCACAAACTTGCAGTCCAGCCCATCGCCGGCGGCGATGCGGTGAGGAAGTACGATCAGATCATCGGGTTTGCGAAGGAGGACATCGCACCTGGCGACCACGTTCACGTGCAGAATGTCGAAATGCAGGATTTTTCCCGCGACTACGCCTTCGGCAAGGACGTCAAACCCACCGCTTATGTCCCCGAGAGCGCGCGCGCGACCTTCAACGGTTTCTTGCGCAGCAATGGCAAAGCCGGCACCAGAAACTTCATCGGCGTGCTCTCCACCGTGAACTGCTCGGCCACCGTCGCCCATTTCATCGCCGATACATTCCCGGCGGACGAATTGGCAGGTTACGAGAACGTCGACGGCATCGTGGCGCTGACCCATGGCACCGGCTGCGGCATGGCGGACCGGGGTGATGGCTTCGATGCCCTGCAGCGCACGCTCTGGGGCTATGCCCGCCATCCCAATTTTGCCGGTATCCTGATGGTCGGCCTCGGCTGCGAGGTCAACCAGATCGATTTCCTGCTCGATGCCTATCAGATCAAACGCGGGCCTCATTTCCAGACCATGACCATGCAAGGGATCGGCGGTACCCGCAAGACCGTCCAAGCGGCGCAGGACGTGATCCGCAGCATGTTGCCGGACGCCAACGCGGCGACCCGCCAGGCCGTACCGGCCTCAGCGCTTTCCGTTGCGCTGCAATGCGGCGGTTCGGATGCCTATTCGGGGATCACGGCGAACCCTGCGCTGGGCGCGGCGACCGATATCCTGGTCCGGCATGGCGGCACCGGCATTCTCGCCGAAACGCCGGAAATCTACGGCGCCGAGCATCTTCTCACGAGGCGGGCGGTCAGTCGCGAAATCGGCGAAAAACTGATCGAGCGCATTCGATGGTGGGAAGCCTATTGCGAGCGCAACGGTGGCGAAATGAACAACAACCCATCACCCGGCAACAAAGCCGGCGGGCTCACGACCATTCTCGAAAAGTCGCTCGGTGCCGCGGCGAAGGGCGGAACAACCAACCTCACCGGCGTCTATCGCTATGCCGAACCGGTCACCGAACCGGGCTTTGCCTTCATGGACAGCCCGGGTTACGACCCTGCCTCGGTGACCGGTCAGGTCGCCAGCGGGGCCAATCTCGTTTGCTTCACCACCGGGCGCGGCTCGTGCTTCGGTTTCAAGCCTGTGCCCTCGATCAAGCTCGCCACCAACACCGACATGTATCGCCGGATGGACGAGGATATGGACGTCAATTGCGGCGTCGTTCTGGATCAAGGCGTGAGTGTCGAAGGCTTGGCCAGCAGATCTTCGATCTGTTTCTCAAGGTTGCCTCGGGCGAACGCACCAAGAGCGAAGCCCTGGGCTTCGGTAATCATGAATTCACACCATGGCAAATCGGTGCTGTGATGTAGGTTCTTGTTGACGGTGCGGGTCGTAGTTTATGGTTGAATTCAATTCGCTGCTTTCTTGTCGGAGCAAGCCTCGTCCTTCCTTTCTTCTGTTCGGGAAACCTCCTCGCTGAGGTTGACAACGCTCTGCAGCAAGAAGGCTGGGAGGAAATTGTCTTCGATCGCAAGCAAGCCAATCAGTTCATTGCGCGCGATGATGGAGGGATCGGCATTGTCAGCAACGGGAGCGTCTCGCTTCTGCGAAGGCCCGTGACAATCGACATCGAAGCTCAACCGATTTTGCGTTGGCGCTGGAGCGTCACCAAGGCAGCGCCTGCGACCCCGCTTTCCGTCAAAGGTGCCGACGACCGATCGCTTGCGATCTATGTAGCCTTTCCTTTTATTGCCGAAGAGGCAACGGCATTTGAGCGGATGGAACGAACCATCGTGGAAGCGACGGTCGGCAAGGATGCCCCTGGCCGTATCTTGATGTATGTGTGGGGTGGGGACGAAAAACCTGGAACCGTGATCAAAAGTCCCTATTTCGGTGATTCAGGCATGATGAAAATTCTCCACTCAGCCAACACCCCTGCAGACCATTGGTTCGAGGAGAGTATCAATATCGCCGGGGATTACCGTAGCGCCTTTGGCACGGACGCTCCAGATCCGGTCTACATTGCCATCAGTGCCGATACGGATGATACAAAAAGCGTCTCTAGAGGAACTGTTCTGGATCTTGCGTTTGTTGATCGGGCAAGAGTTTTCTAATGCTGGTAACAATTCTAGTGGACAACCCTTATCGTAGACGCCTCAGCAATCCATCAAGTTGATCTAGGGTTCGATAGGAAATGGAGACAACGCCCCCCTTTCCTCGCGGCTTCAACGCAACGTTGAGCCCAAGCTCAGTGGAAAGTTCACGTTCCAGCGCAAGCGTATCAGGGTCTTTACCGATAGTCGGAGAAGTTAAACTTAAGGTTGATTTATTTCCCTCTTTTTCCCGCCTGACCAGCATTTCGGTCTGGCGAACGTTAAGACCTTTGCTAACGACAATCTTCGCAAGCTCAGCAGGGTCATTGCCATTGATTAAAGCACGCGCATGACCAGCGGAAAGGGCACCGCTGTCCAACAACGTACGAATCGCAGTTGGTAGCAGCAAGAGACGAAGTAAATTGGCGATATGACTTCGACTTTTGCCGATCGTGTCCGCTAATTCCTGCTGCGTGTGGCCGAACTCGTCGATCAGTCTTTGATAGCCCTCAGCCTCTTCCAGAGGCGACAGGTCTTCACGCTGAACATTCTCCAGCAGAGCAACTTCAAGCGTGTCTCGATCCGACAGATCACGAACCAGGACCGGCAACTCATGGAGGCCGGCACGCTGCGCTGCTCGCCAACGTCGCTCGCCGGCAATGATCTCGTAGAGCTGATTGTTGTCGGGCGCTTTCCTCACGAGGAGAGGCTGCATGACGCCCTTCGCCCTGATCGAATCGGCGAGGCCATCGATTTCATCGTCGGCAAATCGCCGTCTCGGCTGAAAGGCCGATGGTTTCAGGAACTCGATGGGAACGGCCTTGACCCCAGCCACGGTGGACGAGTCCGATGACGTCGGCGAGTCGGGTATCAGGCTCGAAAGGCCTCGCCCCAAACCACGCTTACGGCCACCCCCCTTAAAATCCTGTCCCAGATCGTTCATGCTTCAGCGGCCTCCTGATCACGACGCAAGACTTCTCCCGCTAAATGGACATAGGCTTGAGAGCCGGCACATCGAAAATCATAGAGCAAGACGGGAAGGCCATGAGACGGTGCTTCCGACACTCTGACATTCCGGGGAACAATCGTCTCGTAAACGCGCTTGCCAAGGAAGCTTCGAACGTCGGTGGCGACCTGTTGTGCCAAATTGTTGCGTTTGTCGAACATGGTCAAAAGGACGCCTTGAACATCCAGATCAGGATTGAGATTGCGCCGAACGCGTTCAACCGTTCGCAACAGCAAGCTTAACCCCTCCAGGGCAAAAAATTCGCATTGCAACGGCACCAGAACGGCATTCGAGGCCACCAAGGCATTGACCGTGAGAAGCCCGAGAGATGGTGGGCAGTCGATCAGGACATAGTCGTAGTCGCGCTCAAGGCCAACAAGGGTTTCCTTGAGCGCGAATTCGCGACGGGGTCGCTCCACCAATTCGATTTCAGCAGCTGACAGGTCGACGACGGAAGGCACCAGGTCGAACCCTGGGATGCGCGTTTTGGTGACCGCCTCCGATAGCTGAGCATCGCCGAGAATGACATCGTAGGTCGAGACATTTCGATCCGAAGGCTGGACGCCCAGACCCGTGCTGGCATTCCCTTGCGGATCGAGGTCGATCAACAAGATGCTTTTCTTGCAGGCAGCCAACGCTGTTCCGAGATTGATCGCTGTCGTGGTCTTGCCGACACCACCCTTTTGATTGGCAATGGCAACGATACGACCAATTTCCGACGGCCGCTTATTCACGATGAAGGGGCGCACGTTCGATTTCCCAGAGTTTAAGGACCGAAGCTGAAGGATCTGACAGGCTCGGAAAGGACTTCGGACGTCATCATCCAGCTTTTCGCCGCTTCGGTCAATTCATGCTTTCCCTGTCGTCCTTTGAGAAAGAGACAAAGGGTACTTCGATCGAGCAGGGGTGCAGCGAGATCCAGAAGCCGAGGCAGTGGCGCTAAGGCTCTCGCTGTGACGACATCCGGCATGAACGACCCGAGCGCTTCTATTCGTTTGACATGAATGGTGACATCGAGAGCGAGCCTGCGGGTCACTTCTTTCAGGAACTGGGCTTTGCGTTGATCACTTTCGACAAGATGAACCTTGGTTTGGCCCATGATCGCCAGCACAATCCCCGGAAGCCCGGCACCACTTCCAAGATCAACGATACTACGCGCATGTTCTGGCAGGTAGTTGATCAACTGGGCACTGTCCAGAATATGGCGCCGCCAGGGATCCTCCAGTGATTTTGGCGCGACAAGATTGATGGCCTTTTGCCAACGCTTCAGGATCTCGATATAGAATTCCAGACGCTCCAATGTTTCACGTGAAACATTGATCTTCTTGGCGAAGTCGGCTGAGGTGAATGGCGTCGTTGTCACACGTCCTCAGCCCGCTTTGCGTACCGATAAAGAAGAGCAAGGGCTGCTGGGGTCATGCCGGGAAGACGCGCCGCGGACCCAAGTGTTGCCGGTCGGCTTTCTGTAAGCCTCGTCCTGACCTCACGGCTCAAACCGGCAATGTCATCGATCGCGAGATCTTGTGGCAACATGAAGCTCTCTTCCGCACGAAAGGCTGCAATATCCGCCGTCTGGCGCGGCAGATACGCCGCGTATCGCGCCTCAATCTCAATCTGCTGTGCCACATCCGCACGCATTTCGTGAAGCTCTGGGAATATACGCACGAGCGCCGCCATGTCGACCGCCGGAAGCTTCAATAGAGCCAAGCCATCCCGTACCACACCATCAAGCTTGATTTTCAGCCCATGCTGTGTTGCTGCCGTTGGGCTCAATCGCAGCGATCTCAGCTGCTCTTCCGCCCTCAATAGGGCCGATCGCTTTTGTTCGAATGCCAAACGCCTGAAAGACCCCACCAAGCCGATGCTGATTCCCTTCGGCGTCAGCCGGCGGTCGGCATTGTCCGCCCTCAACGAAAGGCGATATTCAGCCCTTGACGTGAACATCCGATAGGGCTCGCTGACCCCCTGATTAATGAGATCATCGATCAACACCCCGATATAGCCATCGGCACGGTCGATCACCATCGGCTGCGAGCCACCCATCTTCAACGCAGCATTGGCACCGGCGACAATTCCTTGCGCCGCGGCCTCTTCGTACCCCGTTGTCCCGTTAATCTGCCCAGCCAGAAAAAGACCTGGAAGTCGCCTTGTCTCCAAAGTCGCCTCTAGCTCGCGCGGGTCGATGTGATCATATTCAATGGCATACCCTGGCTGCAGAATTCTGGCACGTTCCAAGCCAGCAATCGACTGGACTAACCGCTCCTGGACAGCCTCGGGTAGCGATGTCGAGATACCATTGGGATAGACCGTTTTAACATCCAGCCCTTCCGGTTCGAGAAAAATCTGGTGACGGCGACGCTCTGCAAAGCGCACCACCTTATCTTCGATCGAAGGGCAATAACGTACACCTGTGCCCTTTATTTGTCCGGAGTACATCGGCGATTGCTCGATATCGTCCATGATCAGCGCATGCGTTCGCTCGTTCGTGTGGGTAATCGCACAACCGATCTGCGGCGTGGTAATCCGATCGGTCAGGGTCGAGAACGGCTCAGGCGGATCATCGCCTGACTGCATGGCCAACCCATCATAGTCGATCGTGTCGCCATCGAGTCTCGGCGGTGTTCCCGTCTTCAACCGCTTCAGCAACAGCCCCGCCCGCATCAGGCTGGACGAGAGTCCTATAGCAGCCGCATCGCCATGCCGTCCCGCCGGCCACCTCTTCCGACCAAGATGGATTTCGCCGCGAAGGAACGTTCCAGTGGTCAAGACCACAGCACCGGCATGCCAAAACCGGCCATCGATGGCCTGCACACCAACCACAGTGCCCGTTTTGTCCAGGCATAGATCGTCGACCTCCGCCGCCTCGATGGTCAACCCCTGCTGTTCCGCGAGAAGATCCTGAACGGCACCCTGATAGAGCTTTCGATCAGCCTGCGCTCTCGGCCCTCGGACCGCCGGGCCTTTGCTCCGATTGAGAACGCGAAACTGAATTCCCGCGCGGTCGATCGCCCGCGCCATCAAACCGTCCAGTGCATCGATTTCCCGGACCAGATGGCCGCGTCCCAGCCCGCCGATCGCAGGGTTGCAGGACATGACACCAATCGTCTCGATCTTCTGGGTGAGCAGCAACACCCGGGCGCCAATCCGCGACGCTGCCGTTGCTGCCTCGACCCCTGCGTGGCCGGCGCCAATGACGATAACATCAAATTTGTTCATAGGCCTGTTCTGTCGGCTGCTTGAAGGCCCGTCAAGGTCCAGGAGACGGCCTATTCCGGAGAAAGCCTCAAGATCCACATGAAACATCATCGCCTACTGGCGAGCGGACAATGGAGGGCTTTCGTGGCGCATTTTTCGACACATCCACCTGGTGCGCTTCCGATTTCAAGAGAGCGAACCTACTTTGAACACCGCATACGCCAACCGCATAGAACAACAACAATGTTTCACGTGAAACATTTGTTTGCTGGACCCCAGCCCGCCCACCGAACTCATCTCCCAGATGAAGACTGCTGAAAATGCCAATGAGCCCGAACCAAAAGATCATGGCTTTGATAATCGACATCCTGCACCGTGGCGATCGCCAGGTCAGCAACACGATCCTCCGCCTCGACATAATGATAGCCGACAGCAATCGATAACGACGACGTCACGGCATAGGACATATGAGGGTCGGAATCGCGGTGCAATTCGTAACCGATCGAGGCTTGGCCAAGGGTGGAGGAAACACCAAGGGACGATCCGATAAGCACCGCAGCCCGAACAGCCCCGATCACCGTTGGCGTCATGCTCTCTTTCACCGCTATAACGATACGAAGTGGTCCACCAATTTGGAGCTCGGCCCGCCGCTCAGCAACGTTGGTGTCGGCAATGGCATGATTAGCTGCGAGGAGCACAAACAACATCGACCAGACACGAATTATGGTTGTGAGGCTCCGATCGAGGCTTGTTATTGTTTTTCTTGACCTGATCAGAATTAAATAAAAAAGCTTAAGAGTTCGTTAATTCGTAATAAAAAATTATCTATCTTCTTTTATTGATATTGGCGATTAAATCAATACAGCTATTCACCAAGATGAACATCAACTATTTGCCGATACAAAAATCCCCAAAGATCCGGTCGAGCAGATCTTCAACACTCACTTGACCGGTCATCTTTCCCAAGGCGTTCATGGCGATGCGCAAATCCTCTGCCACCAAAGCCAGTTCGAGAGTTCTCGGCGGCTTCAATCCGTCTAAGCGACGCCACGACGTCTTCCAGTGCCTCACGATGGCGAGCACGGGTCAGCACCGGTGCATCGCCAAGGGCCATGCTATGCTGCGCAAGCGCTGACAAGGCCTCGACAAATTGATCGATGCCGTCGCCGTTATGGCAGGAGATGCCGATCGTTTCTCGTCCACCGATTTCTATCCGGCCCCGATCTTGAATAAGGTCCACCTTATTCAACAGAACCAAGGTGCGATCATCGATCAGCGCCATCGTTTGTTGATCGACATCCGGCCACACGGCACCGTCGAAGAGAGCGATGAGATAATCCGCCTCGCGTGCCCGACTGCGCGCGCGCTCGACCCCAAGGCCCTCGATCGGATCATCGGTATCGCGAAGGCCGGCCATATCGGAAACGGTAAGCGGATAACCCTTGAGATCGAGCGGAACCTCCAACACATCCCTGGTGGTGCCGGGAATATCGCTGACAATCGCAACATCTCGATTGGATAATATATTGATAAGACTAGACTTTCCCGCATTTGGTGGCCCAATTACAGCAACCCGCAGGCCTGCACGCAACCGCTCGCCTCGATTGTCATCGCCAAGATGCTTTTCGATCTCTGAACGAAGAGACCGAAGGTCGGGCATGATCGTCGTCATCAACCCATCCGGCACATCCTCTTCCGGCGCGAAGTCGATCTCGGCCTCCAAATGCGCAAGGGCCCTCACCATCGTCTCATGCCAGACGCTGCAAAGCCGGCCAAGCCCACCATCCATCTGGCGTCTTGCCTGTGAAGCCTGTTGACGGGTTTCCGCGGCGACAAGATCCGCCAAGCCCTCAGCCTCGGTGAGATCCATCTTCCCGTTCAAGAAGGCGCGCCTCGTAAACTCACCGGCTTCCGCCGGCCGGACACCTGGCAATCGGCCAAGGCTTTGAAAGAGATGCGCCAGCACGGCCGGCCCGCCATGCACATGAAGTTCCAAGACATCCTCGCCGGTAAAACTCATCGGGCCCGGAAACCAGATCACCATCCCTCTATCGATGATCTCGCCATCTCCAGGCTCAACAAGTGTCCGCAGCGCGGCCTTGCGTGCCGTCGGCACATCCTCGCCGCTCAAAGCCCGGCAAACCAACCTGCAAGCTTTTCCTGAAAGGCGTATCACCGCGATACCAGCTCGGCCAGCACCGCTCGCAAGCGCAAAAATCGTCGCCTCGGACCGGGAAATCCCGGCCCTGTCGATCTTTGCTCCCTCGGGCTTATGATAGCTGGCCGCCATGCTACCGACCGGACCCTGAATTAACCGTCTTGATCGCTGAAGACTTGCCGCACGAAAGATCATCCGTAGCCCTGTTCAAGAGCTCCAACTCCCGGTCGACGTAATGATGCATCATCTTATCGAACATGACCGACATCAGTTCCACCAGCGGGGTGGTATCGCTCTGGCCCAAAAACCGGCGCCATTGGTTCGGCGTCCAATCAAGCCTAATCTCAATCACCACACCAACCCTCCTTGTCCGCGCCAGCCTTCGCACCGACATAAAGTCCCAGCAAGGCGCAACTCATTCCTGTCGATATCTTATAGAGCGCGGTAGTCTTTCCTCCAATCGCCGCGATCGACCTCTTTTCCGCCTCATGGTGACCACGCGCTTTTGTTCGAGGAACCCGTCTTTTGAAAAATCGTCTTGGCAGCACGACCAGCCCCTACCTCATTCAACACCAGGATAACCCCGTCCATTGGCAGCCCTGGGACGACGAGGCGCTCGCTGCAGCCAAGGCGGCGGACAAGCCCATTTTGCTGTCCATCGGCTATTCCGCCTGCCATTGGTGCCATGTGATGGCGCATGAAAGCTTCGAGAATGAAGCGATTGCTGCCCTGATGAACCAGCATTTCATCAACATCAAAATCGATCGCGAAGAGCGGCCGGACCTCGATCAGATCTATATGCGCGCCCTCGGGCTCCTCGGGCAGCAGGGCGGCTGGCCGCTCACCATGTTCCTGACACCCGATGGAGAGCCTTTTTGGGGTGGCACCTATTTCCCGCCGGAAAGCCGTTATGGCCGGCCCGGGTTTCCCGATGTTCTGACCTCGATCGCCCATATCTGGAATACCGAACGCCATAAAGTCGACAGCAACAGGGAAGCGCTGGTCGACGCTCTTGGGCAGCTATCAAAGCCCAAACCTGGCGATGTCATGACCACGATGGACATCGACGAGGCGGCACGGCAGGTCATCGACATTTTCGACCCCATCCATGGAGGCCTGCAAGGAGCGCCCAAATTTCCGCAACCGCCTATCCTGGATTTCCTCTGGCGCCGATCACTCGCCACCAGCGACGAGAGAATGCAAGAGGCTGTCGCCCATACGCTGAACAGAATCTGTCAGGGGGGGATTTATGACCATCTTGGCGGTGGCTTTGCACGCTACAGCGTCGATGATCGCTGGCTGGTGCCGCATTTTGAGAAGATGCTCTACGACAATGCCCTGTTGCTCGGTCTGCTCGCCGACGTCTATGCCTCGAGAAAGGATCCTCTCCTAGCCGCGCGCGCCAATGAAACCGTAGGCTGGCTGGAGCGGGAAATGATGGTCGAACAAGGCTTTGCCTCCGCCCTCGATGCCGATAGCGAAGGTGAGGAAGGGAAGTTCTACGTCTGGAACGAGGCCGAGATCAATCAGGTGCTGGGCGACGATGCGGCCTTCTTCAAAACGACCTTCGATGTTACCCCTGCCGGCAATTGGGAGGGCAAGACCATCCTCAATCGGTCCTGGCAGGACCGGCTCTACCCTGAAGAAAAGGAAGCGGCCCTTAGTCCCTCGGTCGAGCGGTTGCTTCTGGCCCGAGAAAAGCGCATTCGTCCAGGTCGCGATGACAAGGTGCTGGCAGACTGGAACGGGCTGATGATCGCCAGCCTTGCGAAGGCCGCCGCAGTTTTCGGTCAGCCGTCCTGGCTCGATCTTGCCGAACGTGCTTTTGCCTTTGTTCGAGAAAACATGACCGACGGCGATCGCATCGCGCATAGCTGGCGCGACGGGAGGACGCTGGATCTTGGCTTTGTCGACGACTATGCGGCGATGGCGGACGCTGCTCTTGCCTTGTTTCAACAGACCGGCAAAGCCACCTATCTCGACCAAGCCGCCGCCTTCGTCGATTTTCTCGATGAGCATTATCGGGATGACGAGCATGGCGCCTATTTTCAGACAGCCGGCGATGCCACGGATGTGCTGGTGCGGCCGAAAACCGCTCAGGATGGCCCAGCCCCCGCCGGCAATGGCTTGATGGTCACCGTGCTGGCGCGCCTCTTCGATCTCACCGGGGACGAACGCTATCGGCAGCGGGCGGACGAACTGATCCGGGTGTTCGCGGGCGAAGCGAGACAAAATCCGATTATTCATGCCACCCTCTTGATCGGCCTCACCATGCTGGAAAAGCCGGTGCAGATCATCCTCATCGGCGCCAGCGCCGACCCGACGCTGGATAAGCTGAGCGAAATTGCACGGGCGGCCGCCATCCCGGGCGCGACAATCCAGGTGATCGGCCCTGATGATGCGTTGCCAGACGGTCATCCCGCCCATGGCAAGGGATTGGTCGACGGCAAGGCTGCGGCTTATGTCTGTTTGGCACAGACCTGCAGATTACCGGTGATTGACCCCGCTACATTAGCCGAACATCTTGATATAAAATGTTTTTTTTATAATTTATGACATCGTTCACCACCTTGGCGATCCTCCCCCAACTCGTTAGGGTAAGCGTAGACTGAAATCTGATCTTTGGAGGCTGACCATGGTGGGTGCCATACAAATTCACGAGACCGGCGGCGCCGATGTGCTTCGCTACGAGACTGTCGAGGTTGGTGCTCCGGGGCCAGGCGAGGTCCGCCTGAAGCAGACGGCCATTGGCCTGAATTTCATCGATGTCTATTTCCGCTCAGGTGTCTACCCGCCGCCGGCCCTGCCGTTCACGCCGGGCCTCGAGGGGGCAGGTGAGGTCGTGGCCCTAGGCGATGGCGTCACCGGTCTTGCCGTCGGTGACCGCGTCGCCTATGCGGCACCGCCGCTGGGCGCCTATGCCGAGGAACGCCTGATGCCGGCTGATCGCCTGGTGAACATTCCGGCAGCCATCAGCGACGATCAGGCAGCCGCCATGATGCTGAAGGGTCTGACCGCGCAATATCTCTTGCGGCGCACTTTTCGGGTCGAGCCTGGCCAAACGATCCTGTTTCATGCAGCGGCCGGCGGCGTCGGGCTGATCGCCTGCCAGTGGGCAAAGTCCCTCGGTGTCAACGTCATCGGCACCGTGGGCAGCGACGCCAAGGCCGGTCTCGCCAAGGCCCACGGTTGCGCCCACACGATCCGCTATGATCAGGACAATCTGGTGGAGCGGGTGAAGGAAATCACCGATGGCAAAGGTGTGCCGGTGGTTTACGACTTGGTCGGTCAAAGCACGTTCGAAAGCTCGCTCGATTGCCTCTCCCCCCATGGCATGCTGGTGAGCTTCGGCCAGTCCTCGGGCAAGATTCCGCCGTTCGATGTCGGAATCCTGAGCGCCAAGGGCTCGCTTTACCTCACCAGGCCGACGCTGATGACCTACACGGCGGCCCGCGAAGACCTGGTTGCCTCAGCCAAGGAGCTGTTCGGGGTGGTGGAAGACGGCACGGTCAAGATCGAGATCAATCAGCGCTTCCCGCTGAAAGACGCGACCGCGGCTCATCAAGCGCTCGAGGGGCGCAAAACTACCGGCTCGACGCTGCTCATTCCTTAAAAAGCCTCGTGCCGCCGGCACTCAGGCGAGATAGCCGTGCTGTCGGTACCAGTCAAGCGCATCCTCGAAGGCGGCAGCTGCCGGTCTCGGGCTATAGCCGAGGCCGGCTTTAGCTTTGGCCGAGGAAAAGAACATCAGCTTCCTTGCCATCTTCAAGCCATCGACCGTGACGAACGGATCATCTGCTCGTCCGGTCAAGCGCCAAAAGGCTTCGGTGAGATGGGCAATCGGCATGATCAGGCCAATCGGCAGCTTGAGACTGGGCGCGCGAACGCCGGCAAGATCGGCAATCGTGCTCAATATGTCTCCGAGCGTCATGTCGTCGCCGCCCAAAATGTAGCGCTCGCCGATCTTGCCGTGATCGAAGGCCAGAAGATGACCCTTTGCGACATCGTCCACGTGCACCACATTCAAACCGGTATTGACATAAGCCGGCATTTTGCCCCTGGCGGCATCGACGATCAGGCGGCCGGTCGGGGTCGGCTTGGCATCCCTTGGTCCAATCGGCGCCGAAGGATTGACGATCACGGCTGGTAGGCGCTCATCCTCGATCAATGCCTGCACCGCCTGTTCGGCCATATATTTAGAGCGTTTATAATGGCCGATCATGCTGGTGATGTCGGCGGGCGTGGCCTCGTCGGCGGGCAAATGGCTACCGGTCAGACCAAGGGTCGCAACGCTGCTGGTGTAGACGATGCGCTCGACGCCAGCCTCGCCCGCCGCTCGCATCAATGCGCGGCTGCCTTCAACATTGGTCCGGTAGATGTCAGCAGGTTTCGGTATCCAAAGCCGGTAGTCAGCGGCCACATGATAGAGCGCCTTGCAACCGCTGACGGCCGCCTTCAGGCTCTGTGGATCATCCAGATCACCGATCGCGATCTCGACGTCGAGATCGTCCAAAAGCGTACGATTGCTGTTGGCGCGCACCAGTACGCGCACCTCGTCGCCTCTGGCCAAGAGGGCACGCACCACGGCAGAGCCAACAAAACCCGTGCCGCCGGTCACCAGGGTCGTCATGCCAAGGAAAATCCCTGAGCCAAAGCAACATCTTCATCAGTCAAGAAAATCAGGTCAACAATCCTTCTTCGTCGTTAATCGCTTGGTCGTGATATTACCTAAACATCAAGTTCCATCCTCGAGCTCCCACGGGGGTATCGGGATGAAACGGTTAAGAAGGGCATCAATGAAGGCTCGAACCTTGGGTGACAAGTGGCGATTATAGGGAAAAACCGCGTAGATATTGGTATCGAGCGCTGTCGGGCTCACCGTATAGGACTCGAACGCGACTTCAAGAAGGCCGTCCCGAACATCGTGACCGATGAACCAGGTCGGCAAAATCGCGATTCCAAGCCCGCCGAGCAAAACGGCCCGTAACGCTTCGGTATTGTTGGTTTGAAAATCACCGGTCACTGCTACGTCATGGGTGATGCCGTCCCGGTCGCGAAGATGCCAGACGACCCGATCATTACTCCGCTTGTAGATCAGGCAATTTAGATCCTGAAGGTCGTCCGGAATTGTCGGACGACCATGCGTCGCGAAGTATTGAGGACTTGCGCAGATCACGCGCCGATTCGGTGCAAGCTTTCGCGCAATCAGGCTCGAAATCCTTGAGCTCACCGATGCGTATCACCAAATCAACTCCCTCTTCGACCGGATCGATAAACGCATCGGTCATGCTCAGGTCGATCTTGACGTCGGGATAAGTCGACAAGAAGCTCGGCAGCAGCGGGGCAATATGGGCTCGGCCAAAGGCTGAGGGCGCATTCAGGCGCAAGGTGCCGCGGGGATTGGCTTCAAGTCGGGTGACGGAAATCTTGGCCTCTTCGACCTCGGCTAAAATCCGCTGCGCCCGCTCATGGTAGAGACGTCCTGCCTCGGTCAGGCTAAGGCTGCGCGTGGTCCGGTTCAGCAAACGCACGCCCAGGTCGTCTTCAAGTGCCCCGATCCTTCTTGTAACCGAGGATGGTGCCAGGCCGAGACGTCGTCCAGCGGCTGAAAAACTACCGCTATCGACCGCCTCGACCAGCAAATTCATGCCTTCCAGCGTGTTCATACCGCCGCGATCTCATCTTTGCGATTTATGCATAGATCATTGTTACTTTTATACAATTATCAATCATCATGCAAAGGGCTACTTTCGGGTTCAGACAACAGGAGCGAGGCGGAGCGCAGCGCTCAATCGTGAAAGGAAGCCAACATGACAACGACCGTCACCACTGCCGAGATCGAGAGCGCCGTGCAGCGCGGGCGGCATCTCCGGTCCAAGGCCTTCGCCTCGTTTTTCATCCAAATTTACCGTAGGGTCATGAATCCCAGCGTGGGTCGAGACAGGCTGCTGAACAAGCCTCACGGAAACTGCGCAGCCTCAGCCTAATCTGCACGTCAAGCTTCCGATCAACAAGAAGAGAGCCGGAGGACACCCGCCTCCGGCTCTCTTCTCGACATGATCCAACAAAATCAAAGCTCTCCGTCAGATCCTTTTTTCATCGACGTCTGCTTGATTCGATCAAGCAACCAACTTCCGCCCCCTCCCTTTCATGCTCACGCCACCAGCAAGAGCGAGGTCAGCAACCACAAGTCGTCGCACGGCTAGGAGTTCATGGTGTCCCAGAACTCGTCATTGGTCTTAGCGAATTTCATCTTATCGGTCAGGAATTCAATGGCATCGATGGTGCCCATGGGCGAGAGGATACGGCGAAGCACCCACATGCGCGACAAGGTCGCCTTGTCTACCAGAAGCTCTTCCTTCCGGGTACCGGACTTGTTGATATCGATCGCGGGATAGACGCGCTTGTCGGCCAGGCGCCGATCGAGCTGGATCTCGGCATTGCCGGTGCCCTTGAACTCCTCGAAGATCACCTCGTCCATGCGCGAACCGGTATCGATCAAGGCCGTCGCAATAATGGTGAGACTGCCACCGGTTTCTATATTGCGGGCGGCACCGAAAAAGCGTTTCGGGCGCTGCAGCGCATTGGCGTCAACGCCACCGGTCAACACTTTACCTGACGAAGGCACGACTGTGTTGTAGGCACGGGCAAGACGGGTGATGCTGTCCAGAAGAATCACCACGTCCCGACCATGCTCCACCAGGCGCTTGGCCTTTTCGATCACCATCTCGGCGACCTGGACATGGCGCTGGGCCGGCTCATCGAAGGTCGAGCTTACCACCTCGCCCTTCACTGTCCTGTCCATATCGGTCACTTCTTCCGGGCGCTCGTCGATCAAGAGCACCAGGAGATAGACTTCCGGATGGTTGGCGACGATCGCATGGGCGATATTCTGCATCAGCATCGTTTTACCGGTCCGCGGCTGGGCAACGATCAAGGCGCGCTGGCCCTTGCCCAGGGGAGCAACGATGTCAATCACCCTGCAGGAAACATCCCGGGATGGTGGCTTTTCCATCTCGAGCGTCAGCTTCTCGGTCGGGTAGTAAGGTGTGAGATTGTCGAAATGCACACGGTGACGCGCCCGCTCCGGGGTGTCGAAATTGATGGTGTTGACCCGAAGCAGGGCGAAATAGCGCTCACCCTCCTTGGGCGCGCGCACCATGCCATCGACGAGATCACCGGTGCGCAGGCCAAAACGGCGGATCTGGGAGGGCGACACGTAGATGTCGTCAGGGCCGGCCATATAGTTGACGTCAGGGGTGCGTAAAAAGCCAAAGCCGTCCTGAAGAATCTCCAGTACGCCTTCGCCCTGGATCGGCACCCCGCTTCGTGCCAGGCACTTTAGCGTCGCGAACACCAGATCCGGTTTCCGCAGCGTGCTGGCATTCTCGATGCCTAGCTCTTCCGCATATTCCAGAAGCTCGGCCGCAGAACGGCGCTTCAGCTCCGAGAGCTTCATCGGGTCACCGGTATATTCCTCGACAGGCTCGGGTGCCTGCGGCGGCAAAGGCGGTGCCGCGGCCTCTTCCTCAATGACCGGGGGCGGCGCCGTGATCACGTCCCCGTCGTCGTCGATCCGCTCACCCTGATTGGCTTCGGCGAGATCAGGCTGCGGCGCAGACGATTGCGAGCCACCTGGTGAAGACCGGTCGCCGCGATTGGTACGCGAGCGTGAACGCCGCTTTCTCGGTGGTGCCGAGCTTGCTGCTGCAGGCTCCGTATTACCGAACATATCTGGATTTGGGCTGTCTTTAGCCAATTGTATTACCCCTGTCGAACAGAAACCAAGCTGCCAGCTTTTCTAGATTTGCGCTCTTATGCCGATCTCGATCGGTGGCTGACTGGATGGGATTAGAAAGGTTTGAAAACGACCAAGAACACGATGCCAAGAAGCAACAATGTCGGCGCTTCATTAAACCAGCGAAACCAGGTTTCACTGGCTGGTCGCTCGTCATTGGCAAACGCTTTGACATAACGTGCCATCACCATATGACAGGCTGCCATTGCCACGACGAACAAGGTCTTGAGGTGTAACCAAGCCTCGGTCCACTGATCTTGTACGACTCCGAGAGAAATTCCAAAGAGCAAAGATGCCAGCATCGCTGGCGTCATAATCGCCTTTAATAGGCGCCGCTCCATGATCTTGAAGGTGTCGGAAGCCTCCGTGCCTGGCTCTACCTTGCTATGGTAGACGAACAATCGAGGCATGTAGAGCAATGCCGCCATCCAGGCGACAATCGCTACAATATGCAGAGCTTTCAGCCAGAGTGCCAGATCATTCATCTATCAGCAAGCGTCATCGTGTCACAACATCAAGGAGATCAGGGCTGATACGACCTAACAAAATCGACAAGGTGCTTGACCGTGTCCGGATTCGTCGCCGGCAGCACACCATGACCAAGGTTGAAAATGAAAGGTCGCCCTTTGAACGTATTTAACAGATAACGCGCGTCGTTCAACATGTCCTCACCACCGGACAGCAACGCGATGGGGTCGAGATTACCCTGAAGACACACTTTTTTCAAAGCCTGGTTCGCCCATGCAGGCGGCACTGTGGTATCAAGGCTGACGCCATCCACAGGTATGCGCTCGACAAACTGCTCATAAAGAACGCCGGCTCCTCTTGGAAAGGCGATGATGGGAATGTCGGGATGAACAGCTTTGACGGCATGAACGATCTCGCCGATGGGTCGCTCACACCAGCGATGAAACTGATCGGGAGGAAGCACGCCTGCCCAGCTATCAAAAAGCTGCAGAGCCTGTGCACCTGCCTTTATCTGTGCCAGCAGATAGTCGATGGTTGCCTTCGTGACAAGATCGATCAGTGCAGAAAACCCCTCCGGATCTCGCCTCGCAAAGGTTCTGGCCTCCTGAAAGTCCTTGGATCCGCCGCCTTCCACCATATAGGACGTTACCGTCCAGGGAGCGCCTGCAAAACCGATCAGCGCGGTTTCAGTCGGCAGATTTTCGCGCAAACGGCGGATGGTCTCGTAGACTGGTGCCAGATGATCGTGCAGGGAACCGGCGCTCAGACGAGCAACCGAGGCACCATCTCGAATGGTCTGAAGCTTCGGCCCTTCGCCTTCGACGAATTCGACGCCACAGCCAAGTGCGTCGGGAATGACCAGAATGTCGGAAAACAAAATCGCCGCGTCAAATCCGTAACGCCGTATCGGCTGCATCGTCACTTCGACAGCCAGTTCCGGTGTGTAGCAAAGTTCGAGAAAGCCCGAGACCTGTTTCCTGATTTCTCGATATTCCGGCAAATAGCGTCCGGCTTGACGCATCAGCCAGATCGGAGGCGGGGACGACGATCGTCCACCCAAGGTCTCAAGAAAAACGGAATTCAAACGAAATCTCCCAGTTCGACGCAGAGAGTTGGCAGTCAAATCAGATCTCGTCAACACCTATATATTTAGATTTAAATAAGGATTGTAGTTTGTAGGTATGATGAACAACGGGGATTAAAAAACGTACCGTATTTAATCACAGGTCATTGTGAATTCGTTTGAATTTTTGGGAAAATGTGGGTGGTTCTGAGGATAACGTCGATAACATGGCGGTGTGTCTGAGTTCTGTCACGATGGATCTTGAGGATCGTTTGCATTCATTCGCCATTCAGGAATGGCTTCAGGATCGATCATCCCCCGAACCCAGTCCAAATGATCCCCGGGACAAAAGGATGACCACTTCGGTCATTTTTCTGCCATGTATATTTCATCCCTGGTTTTGGTCATGTTGTACACAGCCTATCTTGGATAAATGCCATGCGCCTGCATATGCATCTAGTATCCGATTCCACCGGTGACACGGTTACCGCCGTGGCGCGAGCGGGGGTTTCCCAGTTCGACGGGGTGGTGCCAGTGGAGCATGTCTGGTCCTTTGTCCGCTCGCGCGCTCAGGTCGAACAAGTTCTTTCGATGGTCAAGGCCCTCCCCGGCGTGGTGATCTTCTCGCTGGTGTCGACAGAACTCAGGAATGCTCTTCAAGAAGGCTGCAGTTCGCTCAAGATGCCTTGCGTGCCGATTTTAGATGGGGTGTTTCAGGCTCTCTCCAGCATCTTGGGAACGGAAACCCGCCAGCAGGTCGGCAGGCAGCATGCGATGGATGATGGTTATTTTTCCCGCATCGCAGCAATGGATTTCATGCTGCAGCATGATGATGGCCAATGTCCCTGGGATCTCAACGAGGCGGATATCGTCTTGGTCGGGGTTTCCCGCGCGTCCAAGACACCCACTTGCATCTATCTTGCCAATCGCGGATTGAAGACCGCCAATGTGCCGGTGGTGATGGATTGCCCCCTGCCCAAGCAGCTTGGCGATCTCACCAGACCTTTGGTCGTCGGTCTCACCATCAACCCTGAACCGTTGGTGCAAATTCGAAGCAATCGCCTGAGGCAGATGGAGCGCGGCACGACCCCGCTCAAGCTCTCCGATGATTATACCGAACTCGAGCGCGTGCGCGGTGAGCTGGTTTATGCTCGTCGTCTGTTTGCGAAATATGACTGGCCAGTGATCGATGTGACCAGACGTTCGGTCGAGGAGACGGCAGCAGCGGTGTTTCAGCTCTTTCAGGGTCGAGCAGGGCGTTTGTCGGAGAAGCTTGCGGCAAGTGCGCCACCGGCTTGACCTCCCTCTCTTCATGAGACACCTCTTGGCGTCATCCCGGATGAAACGGTAAGGTAATGTCGACATGCATAGGATATCGATCAAAACCACTCCACGCAGGCAACATCCATGACACTTGCGCTCGGCATTGATCTCGGCGGCACCAAGATTGAAATTATCGCTCTGGATGAAGAAGGCGGCGTTGTCTTGCGCCGGCGCAGGCCCACGCCCAAGGGAAGTTATCAGGGTACGCTCGAGGCCATGCGCGATCTGATCGCCGAAACCGAATTCGAGCTCGGTGCCAAGGGCACGCTTGGCTTCGGAACGCCTGGCGCCATCTCCCCGGCAACCGGACTTTTGAAGAATGCCAATTCCACCTGGCTGAATGACCGCCCGTTTGATCGTGACCTTAAAGCCTGTCTGGAAAGAGATTTTGCGATTGCCAATGATGCCGATTGTCTGGCGCTTTCCGAAGCGACCGACGGCGCAGCTGCAGGGGCGAACTCGGTGTTTTGCGTGATCATCGGGACAGGTGTCGGCGGTGGTGTGGTGATCAGATCGGCACCGCTTTCCGGTCCGAATGCCATTGCCGGCGAATGGGGGCATAATCAATTGCCCTGGCCCTCGGTCGAAGAAATGCCCGGACCGTCCTGCTATTGTGGTCTCAGCGGCTGCATCGAGACTTGGCTGTCGGGGCCTGGCATGGCAGCGGATCATCTCAAGGTGACGGGCAAGAAGGTCGATCCGCCGTTGATCGTGAAGGCGGCCGAAGCCGGTGATGAAGAGGCTGAAGCAACGCTTTGCGCGCTATGAAAACCGCCTCGCCCGCGGGCTCTCCATGGTGATCAATATCATCGACCCGGAGGTGATCGTGCTGGGCGGCGGTCTTTCGAAGCTGACGCGACTTTATGAAAATGTCCCCAAAATATGGGAGTAATTATGTTTTTTCCGATACGGTGCGAACAGCGCTTCGAGCACCGGTGCACGGCGATTCGTCGGGGGTCAGAGGGGCAGCCTGGCTCGGCCGGAACAGCGAGCAGCTGAAAGCGTGATTGGTTTTCGGCCCGGGCCCGACCAACCACCCGATATTGTCCCGGTACGCTGTTGGGTGGTGCGACCACTGCGAGTGGTGCGGCCACTGCGGGTGGTTGGGCGGGGAGAGGGCCGGTGCGAACTGCGCTTCCAGGCCGTTTCGGCACGCACCATCGATGGCATCGCCGTCAAGCACCTTGATGTCACCGACCCAGCAGGTCGTGTCCAGCGATACCCTGCCCCGTTCATGGTTCAGTCCGGAGATCGCGACGCGCGCAATCACGGTGTCGCCTATCCGCACCGGCGCCAGAAATCGAAGGCTCTGGGTGACATAGATGGCACCGGGACCCGGCAGCTTGGTGCCAAGCACGGTCGAGATCAGGCTTGCGGTCAGCATGCCGTGGGCAATACGGCCTTCGAACATGGTTCTGCTGGCAAAATCCTGATCGAGATGGATGGGATTGGTGTCTCCCGAAACACCGGCGAACATCAAGAGATCGGCTTCGGTGACGGTCTTTGAGAAGACGGCGCTCATCCCTTCCTTGAGATCATCGAAATAATAGCCTTGCCGTTCGTCCATCAAGCCAACCTCTCATTGGTCCCGCAGCAGAGAGCACTCTCGATATTTGTGCATTGCACCATTTAAGTTTTATGATCCAATAAAATCAAGTTATTAAGAATTTTGCATTGCAACACAGTTTGTGTTGATCTTTGGTAAATACCTGAAAGAAAGACTGAGAACAGACACTGTCATGACGTTTTCTTGCCGGTCAAATGAGCCGCTGTCTGATTGAACAGAAGACTGTTGTTGTCTGCTGTGTCCCTGCCTTGATTTTGTTGATCTTTATGGAGATCGATCGCGCGTCTGACCGAGGGACGCTCCTTGATCCGGCCACGCCAGGCCTGAACTTTGGGGAACTCATCCAGTGACGCACCTAGGGGCTTTGCAATAAAGACCCAGGGAAAAGCAATCATGTCGGCGATCGAATAGGCACCGAGGATATAATCGCGACCGTCGAGCCGTCGTTCCAGAACTCCAAGATTTCGCTCATACTCGCCAGCATAGCGTTTCAGACCATAATCCTTGCCGTCCGGCGCATAGTTCCTGAAATGGCTGAGCTGGCCCGCCATCGGTCCTTGATTGCCGACCTGCCAGAAGAGCCATTCCATGAGCTCTTTTCGGCCGAGCGGATCACTCGGCATGAAACGGCCGGTTTTTTCAGCAAGATAGAGGAGAATGGCCGCGGATTCGAACACGCTGACCGGTTCGCCCTCGACATCATGGTCGACAACGGCTGGCATCTTGGCGTTGGGGCTGATGGTAAGGAATGCCGGCGCGAACTGATCGCCCTTGCCAAGGCGCATCAGGTGGGTTTGATAAAGAAGCTCGCATTCCTCCAGCATGATGCCGACCTTCCAGCCGTTAGGCGTGGGAGCATAATAGAAGTCGATCATTCCAAGGCCTCCGCGGTCATCGCTGCCGCCTTGGCGACACCTTCTTTGATCAGCAACGCGATTTGATCCTGTCGATAGCCCGCCTCCTCGAGGATGGCCAGGGTATCACCGCCGAGAGCGGGGGCGCCGAAACGATGTTCGGCGGGTGTTCTCGAAAACGTCGCCGGCGTTCTGGCCTGGCGGAGGCGCCCGGCCACGGGATGGTCTGTTTCAACCACGATGTCGTTCGCAACGACCTGCGGGTGGCGGATCGCTTCGCGCCTGGTGAGGACCGGCGCGCAAGGCACGTCCTCGGCTTCGAGGCGCGCTATCCATTCTTCGGTGGTCCTGAAGCGCAAGGCGTCTTGCGTCATCTCGACCCGCGCATCTTTATGCCGCTCGAGATCCGTTGTTTCCAGGAACCGCGGATCATCCAGCCAGTCTTGCCGCCCGACGGCGCGCGACAAGCCTTCCCATTCCTTGCGGCGGACCACGGCGACACTGATATAGCCGTCTGCCGTCTCGTAGATGAGGTCGATGAAGCTCTGGGCGCGTTCCTGCTCGAGTTCGTCGCCGACAAAGGTGTGCCCGCCCATATCGGACGACCAGAGAAAGGCGATGACCGTATCGAGCATGGAGAGGGTCACATGCTGACCTTCGCCGGTACGGGAGCGTGCGAGCAAGGCCGCCGTGACGGCCTGAGCGACCGCGAAACCGGTCAGCTTGTCCGGCAGGATCGTGCGCACCAGGCGCGGGCGGTGCTTATCCGATCCGGCCTGGACCGTGGTGAGGCCGGAGAGGGACTGGATCAGGGGATCGAACACCGGCTTTTTGGCATAAGGCCCGTTGAGGCCGAAACCGCTGATCGACATATAGACGAGGCGCGGGTTGATTGCGCGCAGCGTCTCATGATCGAGGCCCAACCGATCAATCGCGCCTGGGCGAAAATTCTGGATGAAGACGTCGGCGTTCTCGATCAGTTTCTTGACGATCTCGAGGCCGGCCGACCTCTTCAGGTTCAAGGCGATCGAGCGCTTGTTGCGATTGTTGTTGAGAAAGGAGGCCGGGAAGTCCCCGCGTCGGGTGGCGACATGGCGGGTGTGATCGCCCGCAAGCGCCTCGACCTTGATCACATCGGCACCCTGATCGGCAAGGATCATGGTGCCGAGCGGCCCCGAGACCATGGTGGTGAGATCGATGATGCGGAAGCCATCAAGAGGTCCGGCCATGTGAGGATGCTCCTGTCGCTCGATGGAATGAAGATCCAGCTTTCCAGCCGAAGCGGATAAAGGTCAATGGTCGGGGCGATTCTCCATCGGACGTCGATCGAGCGGGATCGCCTCCATCTTGATGTCGGCGGCGGGAATGCTGAGCAACGATCCTGATGCTTTCGGATGGCGACGAGCTTCGCCGAACTTGCTAGGGTCTCTCTTGTACTGGCGAGTTTTGGGAGAGTTTTGTGGCACCACAACCGATCATCATCGATTGCGATCCCGGCCAAGACGATGCCCTGGCCCTTTTGCTTGCCCTTGGCTCGCCGGACGAGCTCGATGTGCTTGCGGTTGCCGCGGTTGCCGGGAACGTGCCGCTCGAGCTTACCGAGAAGAACGCGCAAAAGATCGTAGCGCTTGCCGGGCGGGCCGATCTTGCCGTCCATGCCGGCTGCGATCGGCCGATGGTGCGCGATCTGGTGACGGCAGAGTTCGTGCATGGCAAGACCGGCCTGGACGGCGCCGATCTGCCGGAGCCCGATCGGCCGCTTGCAGACGAACACGCGGTTCAAGGGATCATCCGCATCCTTCGAACCGAGCCCGCCGGCAGCGTCACCCTCTGCCCGGTCGGCCCGCTCACCAATATCGCGATGGCCATGCGCCTTGCCCCGGATATCATCAGGAGGATCAAGGCGATCGTCTTGATGGGCGGTGCAATCGGCATCGGCAATATCACGCCGGCGGCCGAATTCAACATCTATGTCGATCCCCACGCCGCCGACGTGGTGTTCCGCTCCGGAGCGCCGATCGTGATGCACGGGCTCGATGTGACCCATAAAGCGTTGGTGACCCCGTCTCGCCTGAAAGCGATCGAGGCGATCGGTTCGGAGGTAAGCCGGGCAGTCGTCGGCCTTTTGACCTTCTACAACAAATTCGACCAGGCCAAGGGCGAGGGCCAGGGCGCCCCTTTGCATGATCCTTGCGCCATCGCCTATATCATGTGGCCGGAGCTCTTTTCCGGTCGTAAATGCCATGTTGAGATCGACATCATGAGCGAGGCCTCGATGGGACGAACGCTGGTCGATTGGCGCCAGCGCAGCGAGAAGGCGCCTAATGCGCTGGCGATCGACGAGATCGACGGCGATGGTTTTTTCGCCCTTCTGACCGAACGGCTTGCGCGTCTGCCGCTCTAGGTGCCGGCGGCACTTGCTCTCTTTTCGAAGCGTCGGCGCCCATCGAACCAAGCCATCAAGACCGTTTGACATCGGTGACTGAAGGATTAAGCCTGCTTGATGTGTCAAAATTCATCCTCGAATTAAAGGAGAGGCGAAATGGGGTGGTTGTCGAAGAGATTGTTGGCGCGATCGAGCTCGGTCGGCCTTGCCGTGGCGCTTGTTCTGCCGTTGTCGCTGGCCTTGCCGGTGGCAAGGGCTGAAACACCTGATGATACGCTGGTGCAGGCTTGGCAGATCGACGATCTTATCACCCTTGATCCAGCCGAGATCTTCGAGTTTTCCGGGGCTGAATATGGCGCTCAGGTTTACGACCGGCTGATCACGTACCCCGTTGACGACGTCGAGAACCTGCAAGGTCATGTTGCCGAAAGCTGGGAAATCGCCGAGGACGGCAAGACCTATACCTTCAAGATCAGAGACGGCATCACGTTTCATAGCGGCAACAAGCTTACCGCCGAGGATGTCGCCTGGTCCCTGCAGCGGGTGATCAAGCTGAACAAGACGCCGTCCTTTATCCTCTCGCAATTCGGCTTTACCCCAGAAAATGTCGACCAGATGATCAAGGTGGTCGACGCGCGCACCGTGGATGTCACCCTCGATCAAGCCTATGCGCCGACTTTCTTTCTCTATTGCCTGACGGCAGGTGTCGGGTCGGTGGTCGACAAGCAGGAAGCCATGAGCCACGAAAAGGATGGCGATATGGGCCATGAGTGGCTGCGCACGGCGTCGGCCGGCTCCGGGCCGTTCAAGCTGCGCAGCTGGAAACCCAATGAGAGCATCGTGATCGACGCCAATCCCGGCTATTGGGGCGGTGCCCCCGGCGTGAAGCGGGTATTCACCCGCCATGTGCCGGAGCCAGCAACCCAAGTGCTGCTTCTGGAGAAGGGCGACATCGATATCGCGCGCAATCTCGAAGCCGACCAGATCGCTTCGGTCGAGGGCAATGACGATATCTTCATCGAGGAATTTCCCAAAGGCGCAATCTACTATCTCGGCCTGAATCAGAAAAACGAATATCTGGCGAAGCCCGAGGTGCGCCAAGCGCTCAAATATCTGATCGACTATGAGGGCATGGCCAACACGATTTTTGCAGGCTCGGTCCGGGTGCATCAGTCCTTCTTGCCGGAGGGTTTTTTGGGCGCGATCGAGGATCAGCCGTTTTCGCTTGATGTCGAGAAGGCCAAAGACTTGCTGGCCGAAGCGGGACTTGCGGACGGATTCACGGTGACGATCGATGCGATCAGCCACCCGCCGGAAATCGACATGGCCCAGGCGATCCAAGCGGATTGGGCCAAAGCAGGCGTCAATCTCGAGATCATTCCCGGCGACGACAAGCAGACGCTCACCAAATATCGCGCCCGCAACCACGACATTTACATCGGCCGCTGGGGTCCGGATTATCAGGACCCGCACACCAATGCGGACACCTTCGCCAGCAACCCAGATAACAGCGACGAGGCCGGCCTCACCGGCAAGCTCGCCTGGCGGAACAGTTGGAAGATCCCCGAAATGACCGCGCTCACCGCCGCGGCGGTGCTGGAGCATGATCCGGAGGTGCGCAGCACCATGTACCAGGAACTGCAGCGCGAGCATCAGGCGACGTCGCCGTTCGTGATCATGTTCCAGGACATCGAGGTGATTGCGTCACGAAAGGGTGTCGATGGGCTCATCTGGGGTCCGTCCTTCGACGACAACAAATATTGGAAAGCGACCAAGCAATAGGTTTTTTCCTTAACGGTCAGCCGGAACCGGCCTGCTCGTCGACGGAGACGAGCGGACCGGAACCGGTTGAAACCCCAGGCAAACCGCGGCTCTCGGGTTCGTTTGGTTTTTCGGGCTTTTCGCCTCGACAAGGCATGTCAGGGCGAAGCTACCGGAATGACTTTAGGGTGAAATAGGAAAAAAATCCATATTTTACGGCATGGCCGAAGCCGCCCGGCCTCCGGGCTCAGGCGGCCCCGGCCCAATCGCCGAGATGCCAACCGCCGTTGATGGCCTGGATCGCCATTTTTCCAAGCGTCTGCTGCTCGATCATGGCCAGATGATCGATAGCCTGGTCCAAGAGGCTGCGCTCCGACATCGGCGGCGGCATGGGCGGCAGATCATACCTTCTGTAGTCGGCCAGCAAGGTGAGGAGGACCAGATCGAGCAGGAGGCGTCTCGTGGGTCGCCTCGCTGCCCATGTTTCCAATGCCACCTTCGGGATGTCGACCGGCGATCGGCCGATGAAGTCCCGGCGCACGAAGGCGCCGATTTCAAGCCGACCTTTTGCCAATGCCGCCTCCGGCCTAGTTGCCAGCAGGACCAGATTCGACAGGATGAACTCGGCAATGGCCGATCTGGTGGCGAGACCGGCATGGGATTGGGCCTGGCTTTGCCTGGCGGCCAGCGCGCGGCTGGTATCGATCAGGGCGAGCAATGACGACGCCTCGCGCAGCGACTGGATCAGACGCTGAGAGCTTGCGCAAGCGCCGGTTCGGGCAAGGCGGCGCTGCACGAAATCCCAGGCCGCCGCCTCAAGTTCGATGCCGTCATCGGCATCGCTCATGACCACGTCGATGAACGGGCCGGCAACGGCGGCCAGGAGGTACGATTTGTTGGCCTCCTGCCCGTCGATTCGGCCCTGCTCGAGTGAGGCCAAACAGGTCAGCGTGCGCTCGTCGGTCGCCAGTCTCAGGAGGAGGGGACGAAAATCCGGATGGATGTCATGCTGCCGGCCGACGCGCATGATGACGTGGTGCCGAAGGGCGGAAAGATCGTCCGTCGACATGCGTGCCATTTCGGCTTCGACCATCGGGGTGACCCAGTCATCGGCCTCGGTGACCAGCTGTCTGGAGGGCCGACCATAGGTGCGCGGATGCATCGCCAGATCGTGGCGCGATCGAGGATCCTGTTCCAGACGCCGCCTTTGGAGACGCATGGCATCGGCATAGGCCTGTCCGTCGTCATCCGTCCCTTTCGACGTCTGGCCGCCAAGCTCGACCAGTCTTGCGGTCAACGGTCCGAGATAGCGATGATGTTTGACCGAGCCATTGAGCATGCGCACCACATCATCCAAACCCGCAGACGCCAGAATGAGTTCGATGGTTTCAGGGTCCAGGGCATCGACATCGGACGTCACGTTGTCCTTCCGGTCAAACGCGATCTTCGCAATTTCCGTTGCCTCTCTTACGACCATAAGGGCTCCCTGCTCCCCTGTCCGAGACAGGGCATGAGGATGTTGATCTTCACTGGATGTATAGATTTAACACCATGCCCAGTGGTTTAATCCAGACCACCAATAAATAACTTTTATGTTGCAAAATGATGCGTACAAATCTATTTTAACTATTTGTTTTTAAAACAAAATTAACCGGCCCCGACAATGTAAGCCACCACCGCGTTCATGCTGGTAGCATTCGTCTCCTCATCCGCGATGACCTGGCCCTGGCGAAGCACGATGATGCGATCGGAGACCGCGAAGACATCGGTCAGGCGATGGCTGATGAGAATGACGGCGATGCCCTGACGCTTCAGTTCGCGAATGAGGTCGAGCACATGGTCGACCTCGCGCACGGCAAGCGCTGCGGTCGGTTCATCCATGATCACCAGTTTCGGCTCGAAGGTAAGAGCGCGCGCAATGGCAACCGATTGCTGCTGTCCGCCGGAGAGTTGGCCTACCTGATAGCGAACGGAGGGGATGCGCGCACCCAGGCGCTGGATCATCTGAAGAGCTTCCGCTTCGATCCTGCCGCGATCGATCTTGCCGATCGGCAGGCCGAGCACCCGTTTGACCGGCTCCCGTCCGAGAAAGATATTGGCCGCGACATCCTGCTGCGGGGCAAGCGCCAGATCCTGGTAGATCATCTCGATGCCCCGCCTCCGGATCTCCCCCGGGTCGGCCCGGCCGACGGCGTTGCCTTGGAAGCGGATCTCGCCCTTGTCGGCCCGGTAGATTCCGGTGATGCATTTCATCAGGGTCGACTTGCCGGCCCCGTTGTCGCCGACCAAGCCGACGACGCTGCCTGCGTCGAGCGCGAAGGTCACCCCGCGCAACGCCTCGATCGTGCCGAATTTCTTCTCGACGCCAGCGAGTTCCAGGAGGCTCATCGCGGGCGCCTCTTCATGCCCGCTGCGGCGCATTGATGCGATCCAGCCAGACCGCGAGGATCAGGACGGTGCCGATCGCCATCTGCTGGTAGTAGGATTGCACCGCGAGCAGGTTCAGGCCGTTTTGCAGCACGCCCATGATCAGGGCGCCGACAAAGGTGCCGAGCACGCTGCCGCGCCCGCCGAAAAGATTGGTGCCGCCGATGATCGCGGCTGTGATTGCGGTGAGCTCGTAATTGAGGCCGGCAGTCGGATCGCCGGCATTCACCCTGGCCATGAAAATGAGCCCGGCAAGCCCCGCCAGGGCTCCGGAGAGCACATAGAGCTTGAGCCGATGGGCCTCGACGTCGATGCCGGTGGCACGGGCGGCCGTCTCGTTGTCGCCGATGACCAGGGTGTAGCGGCCAAACCGGGTCGAGCTCAGGACATAGTGGGCGATCAGCGCCACGCCGATGAAGATGAAAACCGGCATGGGCACGCCAAGGGGCCGCCCTTGACCGAGGAACAAGAGGCCTTCGGGGAGGCCGTAGACCGGCTTGCCGTTGGTCAGCACCAGGGCTGCCCCCCGGGCAAGGCCAAGCATGCCAAGCGTGACGATGAAGGCCGGAATTTTGGCGCGTGTCACCAGAAAACCGTTGATCAGGCCGCAGAACATGCCGGCGAGTACCGAAGCCGGCACGGCCATCGGCCAGGGCAGGCCCAGGCTGTCGACCGAAAGGGCGCCGACCACCCCGGAAAAACCGACGACCGAGCCCAGGGAAAGATCGAGGCCGGCCGAGCAGATGACGAAAGTCGCTCCGATGGCTAGTACGCCGATCACGGCGGTCGCAAGCAGGATGTTCAGAATATTGGAAACGGAAAAGAAAAAGGGCGAGAGAATGGCCATCGTACCGACCAGCAACGCGAGCACGCCCAGGGATTCCAGCCGTACCGGCGATTGTCTTGCTAAGTCTTGCCAAAGCGGGAGTGCCCGATCAGAAACCATCAAGGCTGCGCGCGCGTCATGATGCGATGAAGATCATCGGCTTTTCACCTTGCCGGCAGACCTCGTCAGCCGCTTCGCATTGGCAAGCACCTTATTATGGGCAGGCTTGAGACCATGCTCGGCCACAGCGCCACCGGCCTCGCCGAGCTTGGCCGAGACCTTGAGAAGCCGTATCACCGATGCGCTGGCGAACTGGTAAAACTGCCAGGGATGAAGCGGCGAAACGGACAAGATCGCCAGGTTGGCGCTGGTTTGCTCGAGCGCATAGTCGGCCACGGCCCGCTGGCCGGTCAGGACCGCACCGCCGACGTCGGAAGACGCATGCCAGCCCGCCTGAATTTTCTCATTCATCATCCGCTGCAGCTCGGGATCCGCCCATGAACTCGATCCGGTCATGGCGGTAAAGAGCATGGGCAGGCGATGAGCAAGCGTGACCATGGCGGCCATCGGTGTCGATGCGACCATGGTCACGACTTTGGCCCCGTGATCGGCTGCTCTCTTCATGGATTGCTGCATCGGTGTGAAAACGTCTCCGCTTTATCAGAGCACAGGCGGGTGATCATGATCATGATGGATCAAGCTGGCGTTACTTGACGAATTCTAGCAATGGCTCGGTGCCGTCTTCGAGCACGTCTTTGGTCAAAACGAGCGTGTCGACATATTGGAACACCTCGACATCTTCGCCTGCCAGAACCTTGGTGACCCGCTCGACGGCCTGCTTGCCGACAAGGTAAGGCAGTTGGGCGACCGAGGCATTCAGCCGGCCGGATTTGATGGATTCGACGGCATCGACATTGCCATCGACGCCGACCATGATCACGTCGTCACCCTTGCCGGCAGCGTAGACCGTTTCGACCGCGCCGAGCGCCATTGTGTCATTGGCGGCAAAGATTGCTACCAGATCAGGATTTCGGGTCAGGATATCATTGGTGATGTTGGCCGCTTTCGCCCGGTCCCAGTCGCCGGGAAGCGAGGCCACGATCTCAAGACCGGGCGCAATTTCGGCAAGCCGGCGGGCAAAACCCTCGGCACGCTTTTGCCCGGTGATGTTGCCGGAAAGCCCCTCGATCACCAGAACGGGCCCGCTGGCATCGGCGCCTAGCTGCTCGGCTACATAATCGGCACCCTGGGCGCCCGCAGCTTCATTGTCGGACCCAATCGTGAAGGCGATATCGACGCCGCCCTCCTTGGCAATGTCATGGTCGAGATTGGCATCGAGGTCGACGACGGGGATCCCCATCTCGGTCGCCTGTTTCAGACAAGGAAGAAGGTTGGTGGAATTGATCGCCGCCGTGATCATCACGGTTGGTTTCCGCTCAAGCATGGTCGTGCAGACATTGAGCTGCGGCTCGGCCGCCTGATCGCTCTCCACCGCCTGGAGGTAGTATTCGACGCCGGCATCGGCAGCACCATCCTGCACCCCTGCTCCATTGCCCCCCAAAATGGATTGGACAACGTCTTGAGAAGAACACCGTAAACCTTTTGATCTTGAGCACTGGCTGCCGTCGACCAAGCCATAGCGGCAGCGGTCAAGACGGCAAGCGCTGCGTGGGACTTGAGCATGCGGATCTCCCTGGATGATCCGATCGGCATGGCCGCCGAATTGTTTGTTTCTGCAATCATTAGAAGAAACATTCTGTATTCGGATCTTTACGTCAAAGTTCGTAACGAGGCCGAGCGCTGATGATGATCCTGACGTCTGACAACTCGCA
>CAWBCX010000011.1:0-23701 GCA_963787265.1 uncultured Alphaproteobacteria bacterium
TCTTGTATGATCAGCCCAATTACATCGAGGCCGTTCCGAACCGTAGCTCGCCGCCCGCCATCTTGCTGCGCGAAGCCTATCGTGACAACGGCAAGGTCAAAAAGCGCACGCTGCTCAATTTCTCCGACTGCCCGTCATGATCGTGGCGAGATCGGCGGCCCCTTCCTCCAAGCTCGCCTCCGCCAAGGCGCTCTCGCCGCTGACCGCCGCCTCCAGCCTGGGGGAGGTTCTCGGCCTCGGCGAGGTCGACGAGGATACGCTCTACAGCGCGCTGGACTGGCTCTACGGAGGCCAGCCGGGATCGAGAAAGCGCTCGCCAAGCGCCATCTCGAGGGCGGCGTGCCGCAGCTCTCGCTGTTCGACGAGCGCGATCTCGCCACCATCACCGCCGAACATTTCGCCTTTGCCCGCAACGCCAAGGCCATCGCTGACGAGGCGGCGCTGGACGGCATCTACGTGATCCGCACCAGCCTGCCCAAGGATGCCCTCAGCGATGAAGGGGCGGTGCGCGCCTGCAAGTCGCTCGCCCAGGTGGAACGCGCCTTTCGCGCGCTCAAGACCGTCGATCTGCAGATCCGGCCGCTCTACCACCGCCTCGCACCTCGGGTTCGGGCGCATGTCTTCCTGTGCATGCTCGCCTATCACGTCGAGTGGCACATGCGCCAGAAGCTGGCGCCCATGCTCTACGACGAGACCGACCGAGAGGCCGCCGAGGCGCAGCGGGAGAGCGTCGTCGCCAAGGCCGAGCGCTCGCCCGCCGCCCGCGCCAAGCAGGCCAAAAGGCGCACCGAGGACGGCTTGCCGGTTCTGAGCTTCCAGGGCCTGCTCGCCGCGCTCGCCACCTTGACCCGCAACATCACCGCCACGCCCCTCAACGACGATCACGAGCTCATCCTCTACGCTCGACCGACACCGATCCAGACCAAGGCCTTCGACCTCCTCGGCGTCAAACCCGAACGTACCCAGCAAGCGACCCTTCCTGACGTGCAAAAACGCGCCAGATCAATGAGTTGCGCTTTCGCTCACTAGGAACTTCCCACTAGCGACCACGACCATACATGACATCATCGCCGGAACCGCCATATATATCGCCGCAAACGACAAGCGAAAAGCCGGGAACGTTCACGCCACATTCATGAGCATGCCCATGTCCCGGATTTTCGGGGCGGCAAGGCTGTTGGCTGCCACCGCATCCTTTGGCCCCCGAGCTTTGATGACTGCCGCCTTGGGAACACTGACCACCGTTCCCGTTATCCATCTTCTGCATCAGCATGATCAGCATGTTCTTGATTTCGCCGAGAAGTTTCTCAGCCTCGTTGGAACCACCTTTACCACCGCTAAAAAGCTTGCCGAGCATGCCGCCCAGGCCCTTGCCGCCGAAGAGGCCACCAAGAGCTTCCTTCGCCAAGCCTCCTCCAAAACCACCGCCAAGAAAAGCCTTGCCGAGACCACCAAGAATTGCGCCAAACATCGTTCCCTCCATAATCAGGACTGGATGAAGAAGGGATCGCAGACGTCCCAAACGTGGCGACCCATCCACTTGCCGACGATCAGCTCGCCAGAAGGACTGAAAACCGTCAGAATTTCGATAATCTCTTGGTTCAAAATCCGAACGATTTCTGCAGAACAGGCCGCGCCATCTCATGGTCTAAATCTGGCTGCTCTGCTCGATCGCGGAACTCTAAACCTTTATCGAAAGTCAATGTTGTATAACAATTAAGGCGGAAAATAGATAGCCTCTGTGACGGTCATTATTGATATAACCATATGAAAAATATGATATTTCAGATTCCAAGGCGAAAGTTTGACCGACTTTTCAGGTCCTAGTTTCATCGAACGATCGGGCCCGAAAAAAGAGAACGCTCGCCAGCCAAGCAAAAAGAAAAAAGTCGGTACTATCGAAGCGACAAAAAGACCAGCTGTTTGTCTTAGAAATGATCGAAGTGTTTCGACAATTTCCGAGATAGGCCTTTAGGTAGCCGGCATAAGATCCCGCTCGAGGTAATTGCCCAGGATGAGCGCATGAAGCCTGTCATCTTCGGCTGACCTTCTTTGCTCATCATCGTCGGTTTTTTTTGCGGCAACATGCTCCGCGGCAAAAGCGGCGGCGGATTCATCGAACGGTACGCCCGTGAAGTCGTAAACGTCATGGAGAACACGCCTCGGATCAGCGGTGAAATTCTCGTAGTCGACCGTCAGATACTGAGTTGAAGGAAGCTTTGACAGATCATCCTCGGCAAGCTGTCGGCAAACACGCCATTCGATCAAGCCGCGATAATAATCATCAACAGCGTAGGGGATAAGCTTGCTCAATTCAGGATGGCTCTCAGCATAACGACTGATCGCACGCCATTTGTAGTCGTTGAAGCCCCACCAAACACCATCCCTCTTCACGCATTGTTCAATGGAGCGGGCGACAGCTCGCGGTGAACGCCGCAGCTGGATAAATTTAGCTCTCGGACAGAGCGCTGCGATATAGTCGATCCGTAATGTGTTGAGAGGCAGCTTGTCGCAAATGACAGGCGCTCGCCCTTGGACATGATAATCCACCATGGACCGATAGCGTGCCTTGGTGCTGCTATCGGCATCATGGCGGTCAAAGCGGCAACGGCCCCGCGCAAGCCCGGCAAATGGCGACACGATATCGGTTTTCGGGTTGGTCCCGAACCAGATATGCAGCGGCTCGTTGAGTTCGGCGATATCCCGGTGTTTTCCAAGGCAATGGCTGAAAATCGTCGTACCGGAACGACCGCAGCCAACCACGAACAGCATTCGATACTTTTCCTGGAACGTCTGTTCGTCGATCGAAGGCGCCACCGCCCGCCAAACCGAAGCTTGAACCACGTCATGGGTCGTCAAGAGATTGTAATAGATCGATTGCGGCAGCATTCGGAGCAACGACTTGAGCGACTGTTTCAGCATATTCAACGATAGTGCCTGCAGCACTTCTCCTGGGACTGAATCGGCAATTTCGCATGGTTCATGACAGTCGGATTCGAGGTTGTGCCGGAGACTTGTTCAACGTTGACGATATTCCGTCGAAATTCTTTGGCAAAACGACCTGCCCCCTAGTCGTCATTGATACGGGTCAGATTTGTTTTCTCATTTGGCGAGCAAAAGGCCCTAACGATCAGTACTCTAATCCGTCGTTCCGATAAAGAACTCAATTTGATATTCTTTTGAGACTGTTCCTACAGATGACAGAAAGAGCATTCGCACGCGATCGATAGATTTTAATCTTTTGGTTGATATCCACGTCGACGTTCAAGTCGCCTCCTGTTCGAACGAAAGACGGCATTCACAATCTATCGTCGCCTAATGATCTGATCATGACATTTGGACTGCGGGTCTCGGAAAAATGACCAATACTCTTTTCTTATCCATGACCTCTCCTTCAGCACCGACTATGGTCCATCCAATGATCTTCCGGTCAGAGCAGCGACCATGGCGACAATCGAATGGCCCGATCTTGGACTTCATTCTTCGCTGCCGGCCCAGAAATCTTCTCGACGGGGCGGGGCAAAGGGTGATGGCCTCTTGATCTCTCTCCTGTTCACGATCGTTCTCGTGATCTTGACGTTTTTCTTTGCGGATAGCGTTCTGACCCCGCTCCTGCTTTTGTTGTGGAAGAAGGCTTGGCTGTTGCTTCTGAAGCTTCAGGCACTTCTCACCAAGAAAAATGTCGTTCAGGCCTTGGTTCAGTCCTTGCTCCTGGCAACCAAGGCGCTGCTTCGGCTGATCAACAAGACAATCACGGTTTGGATCCTGCCGCTATTGCTGACCAGACGGCAGCGCTATTGGCTGCATCACGCGCTGATCGACACTCGAAAGAAACTTCGAAGGCAGGCTCGTCTGAGATGGGTGCGCTGGCGACGTCAGGCGCTTTGGCTCAAAGTCCTGACACTCGGTCCGGCGATCATCGTTGCCGCAGCCTTTTTCATCGGCAGCGGCATGCTGCTCGCCGGCCTCTTTGGCGTGAGCTTTATCGTTCCCTGGATCGGTGGACTGCCGCTTGCGGCCGTCGTCTATTCCCGGCGCGCACTTGCCCGCCTTGGTCTGTTTGTGCTTGAGCGCCTGGGCGCCGGAATCGTCGTCAATAAGACGGTGGACCAGTTGATCGATCTGATCTGGTGGAAAACGCCGGAGCCTGCCCAGCACCGGTTCGATGCGTGGTGGCAACGCCTGAAGATGCGCATGCGCCGCCGGGTCATAGGCCCGAGGCGCCAGGTGACGCAGCGTATGGCGCGCCTTCGGCTAGGAAAACGAGACGATAGCGCTGACGAGGTCACCATTCGGACTGAAGGGCCAGAGATCCCAGCTATGACGACCGGTCATGTTCCATCATCGGATCCTGCACCTTCCGATCCATCGAGCAAAGGCGAGCAGCCATCATCCCCCAGTGATGAAGGTCCAAAGGCAATGAAACGGTCATCCCGCTCTTAAGGCAGCGAGCCCGCAAAACCAAGCTTCGGTCTCACCCAACACCCAGCCTTGCACCCGCGTGACCTGGCCAAGATCGAATTCTTCCGATGTTTTTTCCTTGAGCAGGATACGAAGATCGTGAGGCGAGAGTGCTGTCATCCGTTGGGCTGAAAGGGCGAGGCGGCGCATCAAGCTCTGGACGACGTGATCGAGCTCGGGCTGATGGGATAGTTCGTGGATCAGGGCGTTTCCGATGACGGCGGCACCTTGCGGCTCATGGTGAACGCGCAAGAGCTGGTCCGCCATGGCCGTCGTTTCGGCTAAAGCATGAGCTGATGCGCCCGAGACGATCCGGCCTAGGCTTCCGGTCGCCGCGATGAGGATCGACAAGCGGAGAAAATGCCGGCGTCTCAAATTGTTACTCCTGCAGCGGCGAGTATCCCGCCCGTTCGCTTGGCAAAGGTCCAGCACTTGGCAGGACAACCTCAACGACTTTACCGACAAAATATTAAGGATTTACCAGCGCGCTCGTTTCACCGGCCTGCAGCGCCTCGATACGGACTATCGTCGGAACATGGCAGCCAAGACAGCACCTTTGCCGCCTTGATGCTCGAGAAGGTCGATGGTGTCGAGCCTGAGCCGGTTGCTTTCATAAAGAAAACGGCTATGCGCTTTGTCTGGAGGAAAAGTTGGGCGCCTCTTCGATCGCCTTGCCAGGATCCTGGCTGTCGATGAAATCATCGTGGAGCGTGCTCTTCGTCCTGATGTCATAGATGCTCAGAGCTTCGGCGGCACAGTCGGGTTTCTGATAAATTTCATGGCAGATAATGGCTAATTTCAACAGTTCTTCGTCACCAAGCTCATGCATGCGATCCAATTGACGAACATAGATGCAATCGGCCCAGAGCAGCCGGCTTGCTTGGAAAAAATAGGTCGAAGAACTGTCAAAGCTCTTATAACGCTGGCGCCCGAGCCTGGCAAAATCCAAGAGGACAAAGCCTTTTTGACGCATGAAGCCATCGATCTCGGTGAAAAGATTTTCATGTTGATAAACTTCCGAGAACTCGGCTTCGACATGACAAACCAGCGTCTTGGCGAGACAGGCTGAAGCGCCTTCGAGAACCTGCAGGCTACCGCCCTGGACGTCGACTTTCAGGAAATCAATCCCGCCCTTGAAATCAGGATCATCACCCAACAGGTCATCCAGCCTTGCGGTGTCGACCGATAGGTGCTCGACGGTTTCCAACGCTTCACCGAGGAGTGAGAACTTGTCGGCAAGATCCAGGTTGCTCGGAAGCAGGGAGGAGGTCGCTCGCATTCGGTTAACATGGAACGTGGCGGGCTTACCCGAACCCACAAATGACTTGATGGTGCGCATGCGCACGCCACGATGATCAGCGGCCTGTCCCTCGCTTGAAGGCTCGCTTTCGTCGAACGGATCGAAGCCGAGGATGACCGCCGGCCAGTTCTTGACCAGCGGTGCATAGCTGTCGCGTTCAAAAGCCAGGGCTTCGGAGCCGACATCGACAATCTTGAAACTGCCGAGCTTTTCCGAAAGATCCTCCGATGCCGGGAACGGATGATGGATGCAAAGGAAAGGCCGTGCGAGTTCGAAGCTTGGCGCACTCTGTTGGCTGAAATGCTGGATGGCCAGCGTCCGTGCGATCACCTGAACCGACTGACCGCGCGCAAGGAGTGTCTCGACCATCGTGCGATCGGCTGGCGACGCTTCTGCATCGAACATGAACGCCATCAGGAAATCAGCCAAGGGATCAGCGCCGTTCGGCGTCACCTTCTCCTGGTACTTGGCGAACTGGCCTTTGATGACGGCCTTCAGATCACTGCAGTGTTGTTTCAGCACGTCGCGCTCCGCAAGCAAGGCTTGATGATCGCGGCGGGCATGCCTGGTTTCGGCCTCCATATCGGCTAAAACCTGATTCAACCTTGTCCAGCGCGCATAGGTAACGCCACTGACCAATCGTGGTCGGCCCAACCTGTAAAGAAAGCGACGTCTCGTGCTCAGGATGCGGCGCGTGACCGCTGCCGGCAAACGCTTGCTCATCGCTTGCCAGAGGCGCCTTGGGTCGCGCAGGCGCCAAAGCCTTTTCAGTCGATCGGCATTCACCGAAATGGTCGCTTCATTGGTTGATTAGGCTTCCAGGTTCGAGGCCTACCCATTGGCAAATCCGCCGTTTGCTTCTTCAGGGTAGTCAAAGCCTCGCTATGCTCTAACAGAATATTCCGTATCTGAAAGAGATAAAGCTCATCCTCGGTCGTTTTTTGATTGTGCTGCTGCCGCGAGCGACCAAGGGTTTCAGGTATATTGACGATGGTGGCGCCCGCCATCGCCATACGCAGCCAGAGCTCCCAATCCATGGCCCAGTAAAGATGCTGCTTCAAATAGCCGCCGGATCGGCGCCAGATCTCGGCGCTGAACAGAATTTCCGGCTGGAAGACATAATCACCCTGCTCCCAAGCACTCGGTCCACATATAGTTCTCACCAAGTCCAAGCGGGATCTTCCGCATGAACGGCAGAGCGGCATGGTGACGGAACAGCACGTGATCGCTTGTTTCCGAGATACGCTCGCAGCCGCCGGTCACCAGATCCGCACCGTAGCGTCGAAAGGCAAGCGCAGCGCGGCGTAATGCGCCGGGCGCCAGCATATCGTCGCTGTTGATCCAGGTCAGAATGTCGCCGGTTGCCATGTCGAAGCCCTTGTTGAGACCTTCGGACTGCCCACCATCCGGTTCGATGATCAATCTCGCCAAGCGATGCTCGTAGCGGCGGAGAATATCGATACTGCCGTCGGTCGACACGGCATCGACCACGATATATTCGAGACTGGGATAGTCCTGATCGAGGACCGAACGGAGACAATCCTCCAGAAACTCCGCTTGGTTGTAGCTGACCGTGACGACCGAGATCTTCGGCCAATCAATCGTGCGCATGCCTAGCATCGGGTCGAGAAAGTCAGACCCTGGGCCTGAGAAGATCAGGCCGTCGTCGAAGATTTCGATCTCGCCGTCCCAGGTCTCCGCCAATGATTTCGAGATCGTTTTCGCACCATCCGTGATGACCTGCTGATGAGGAAACAAGCGATGGCGCAGGCCTTCGATGTCGAGCGCCCCGGCCCCAGCGCCCAGGATCACGGCATCGATGGTCTCGCGCTCCGAAGGAGGTGTCGATGCCAACCAGCCTGCAAAAGAGGCAGCTTCCGGGCGATATCTGTCGTCGAGGCCGCAACGGGCCGTCTCGACCGTGCCTTCACCCGCGGCCAAGCGCTCGATCCGCCAGCCTTGCCGGCTCAAAAGCGCCAGCATCGGCTGGTGTCCAGAACAGCCAATCGCCAGCAACGAACCTGGTCTTGGGTGATCTTCTCGAAGCTTTTCCAGCCACGGGCCATCAAGCGTTACCGGCGAATGAGCACTGATTGTCTTATCATCACCCCGAGGCCGGTCATCGCCAGGGATCGGGTCGATGCGCCGGACAGTCAAAGCGAATGGCTTTGGCGACTTCAGCTTTTGCACTTTTTGGTAATTGGTCGACTGCCGATCGGCGCGCGCCTCGACACGGGGAAGCCTGTTTTCGATCACCTTTCGCTCATGGGCAATCACGCGCTGCCAGAAATTCAGCTCTGCCTTACTCTCAAGGCAGAGCTTGGTGGCACGTTCGGCGTGCCACCCGGTCACCTCGAACCAAGTCTTGCCATTGCGATCTCGGTGTTGGTTCTGCAGCATGATCTACGGCCAGCTTCCGAAAGGCGTTTTATCATCGAGCATAGGGCTGTGCTTATCATCGAGCGACCAGAAGCGTAAAGCTCTGGAAAAATACTCGGTTCCTCCGAATAAATGACCGGCGATTGTGTTAAAATCAGAGGGTTCCAGCCGATTGTCACATGTAGGGTTAGCTGATAATACCGCGAGCTAGGGCGGAAAATGATCCAACGCCTTACGGAGCAATGATGCATATTCTCCACAAGAAAACCTGCCGCGTCTGCAAATGCGCAGGCCTCAAGTCGACGATCAATCTTGAACCACAATACCTTCAGGGCTCCTTCGTCAAGGAAGGTACGGTGGTGCCGCCATTGCGCAAGCTGCCGACCGAACTGGTACGCTGCGACGTCGCTGCCAATGAGGAAGCCTGCGGTCTTCTGCAGCTGGCGCATACCATCCCGCCTGAGATTCTCGTATGCCAATTACTGGTATCGCTCAGGCACCAACCGGACCATGCGCGATCATCTGAAGAGTATCGTGGAGACAGCCACCACGATCGTCGATCCGGTCGAGCGCAGGGTCATGGACATCGGTTGTAATGACGGCACCTTGTTGAAGCACTACAGCGACGATATGGAGCGCTGGGGCTTCGATCCCTCCGATATCGCCCAGGAAATCACTGCGCCGATCGAGGTGGTCGGCACGGTGTTTCCGAGTTCTCAGGGCCATGCCCGCCTTGGCGAGCGCAAGTTCGACATCATCACCTCGATCGCGATGTTCTACGATCTCGAAGCGCCGATCGACTTCGCCAGCAGCGTGAAGCGATATCTTGCGCCCAAAGGCATCTGGGTCATGGAAATGTCCTATATGCCGCTGATGCTGAAGTTGAACTCGTTCGACACCATCTGCCACGAGCATCTTGAATATTACAGCCTCGGCACGCTCAACTACATTGCGAAGAAGGCGGGGCTAAGAATGTTCAAGGTGGCTCTGAATTCGATCAACGGCGGCAGCGTGCAGTGCTTCCTCTGCCACGAGGATTGCATCGCCTACGATACGCGCGAGGATGACGACTATATCCGCAAGCTGCAGGTCATGGAATTCGAGATGCAGCTGGACACGGATGCCCCTTATCTCGCCTTTCAGGAGCGGATCGAAAAGCTACGCAGCCAGATGGCCGATCTGATGGCGAAGATCCGGGTCAATGACGAAACGGTTCATGTCTATGGTGCCTCGACCAAGGGCAATGTGCTGCTGCAGTGGTACAATATCGACTGTTACAAGATCGAGTATGCGGCCGATCGGAACCCCTTGAAGGTGGGTGCTCGGACGCTGGGCACCAATATCAAGATCATCTCCGAGGAAGAAAGCCGGGCCATGCGCCCGGATTACTATCTGGTGCTGCCCTGGCATTTCAAACGCGAGTTCCTGGAGCGCGAGGCGGAGACCATCCTAAATGGCACGAAAATGCTGTTCCCGCTGCCCGAAATCGAAGTCGTCTCAGCCGAAAATTTGAACCGGCATCTGGAAACAGCGGAAACGAGCACCGCCAGGCTAGAGCAGATTTTGGGCATTTAGTATATGCTTTCCGCCTGAAGAAGCGGGCTGGTGCCGGCTGATCCGACAATCAATCAAGAAAGTGATCGAACCCATGGGGCCGAGCCTGGTCATCGGTGTCAACGGACAGGACGGATCTTATCTCGCAGAGCACCTTTTGGCGCGCGGCCAGGAGGTCGTCGGCCTTGGACGACAGGTGGCGGCGCGTCACGTCGGGTTTGATCAGCATTTCACGTATCGGGCCCTCGACCTCACTGACGGCGAGGCCCTGGCTGCCCTTCTGACCGACATCCAGCCGGCAAGAATCTACTATCTCGCTGCCGTCCACGGTGCAGCGGACTTTATTTATGAAGAAATCTGGCAGGCAGCGCTCAAGGTTAACCTCGGCGCGGTGCAGATCTGCCTGGAGTATCTGCGCAACGCGGCCGAGCCGGCCCGGCTTCTCTATGCCAGCTCCTTGAAGGCTTTCGGTGACCGGCCGCCTGCCATCGTCAGCGAAACGTCACCACGCCTGTCCTCATGCCTTTATTCTATCACCAAAAACGGCGCCTTCGATCTGATCGATTACTATCGCAGGCAGCATGGCGTTCAAGCGACGGTCCTGTTTCTCCTGAACCATGAATCGCCAAGGCGGCCCGCTCATTTTTTCCTGCCGCGCCTGACGGCGATGCTTGCCGCTGCCCTTAAAGGGGAAGCCAGAGGCGAACCGTTGAAAAGCCTGGATTTTGCCTGCGACTGGGGCAGCAGCGCCGAGTTCATGACGATCGCAACGCGGTTGCTGGATCAGGGCGATCATCAGGACTATGTGCTCGGCACGGGAAAAACCTGGACCGGGCTCGAAATCACCGAGGCGCTGTTTGCCGCCGCTAATCTCGAGTGGCGGGATCATGTGGATCTGGAGAAGCTGCCGGGCAGCGCACCGATCCATCGATTTCGCGCCGACATCGGGCGGCTTGAGGCCACTCTCGGCGCGGGTCCCAGGGTTACCGCCCTTGATGTCGCAAGATGGATTCTCGCCGAAAATCACGGCCTGATCCTTGGCGATCAACCCAACACGACGCTGAAAGTTGGACTTGCATGACGACCCGCATTCTCTTGGGCCAGCTCGGCTCCAACGGCGACTGTCTCTACGCGACCACGATTGCCCGCCAGATCAAGCATGATTTCCCAGGCTGCCATCTCACATGGGCTATCTCCTCGCTTTGCCGCCGCGTCATCTTGAACAATCCCGATGTCGACGACGTCTGGGAGTTGCCGGTGGATCAATGGCAGGATATGGACCGGCAATGGATGGCGTTCGAGGCGGAAGGCTGGCGGCGGGTCGCCAAGGGCGATTTCGACCATGCCTTCATGACCCAGATCTGCCCGAATTATTTCCAGAACTATGACGGAACCATCCGGCCGAGCCAGTTCAGAAACTACCCGAAGCCGATCACCGTGCCGGTCGAAACGGTCATCAAGGTCACCCTTGATGAGCAGCAGCGGGTGGATGAGTGGCTGTGGACCCATAATGTCGACGCTTTCGGCAAGGCGGTTCTATTCGAATGCTCGTCGAAATCCGGACAATCTTTCATGACGCCGGCGATGGCGCTCAAGATCGCCAAGAAGGTGATCGAGAGCGAGCCGGATATCTGCTTCATCCTCTCCACCCATGAGCCGATGAAGCTCGACCATCCTCAGATCATCCATGGCGGCAAGCTCTCCTTGCGCGAAACCGTAGCGCTTACCCACCATGTCGATCTCTTCGTCGGCTGCGGCAGCGGTGTGACCGTGGTCGCGACCAGCGAATCGGCCAAGCAGGCCTTGCCGAATATTCAGGTGCTGGAGAAAGACACCTCGGTCTTCGCCTCGTTCAAACATGATTTCGAGTATTTCAACAAGCCATCGGACCATTTCCTCGAGACCACCAGAAACGATATCGACCAGCTGGCTCTGACCATCAAAACCAGCCTGAATGAGGGGCTGGCGGCCGCGCAAGTCCCGTTTTGCCGACACCTTGGCCCTTGATTTCATTTGGTATTTCGAGCTGATCGATCGCATGCTCTTGCGCGAACGGCGTTATATCGATGCCGCCAGCTCGCTCCTGGTGACAGCTGAGCGTTATGGCTGGCGTGACGATCTCCTGGGCTTTGGCCAGGCGTTTATCCTGCCCTTTCTGGATCTGGACGACCGGGCCGTGTTTCCAAATCGAAGAATGACCATCGACCGTTTCCGGCAGGCGATCGGAGAGACCGCAGCCGCGGCCTGATATGCTGATGGCAGTGAAATTCAGGATAGACCTGACATGAGCACGATCTCAACGGGTGTGCCGGCGACCACCTTCGAGGACCTCCGCCAGGCGGCAAGCTCTTGGCGGCTTTGGCATAGTCTTGCCTGGAATGACGTCAAGCAGCAGTTCAAGCGCTCCAGGCTGGGTTTTTTCTGGGCGCCACTTCTCACCGGCATCCATATCGCGGTCCTGACATTCATTTTCAGCTTCATCAACGATGCCGATGCCGAGGAATTCGCCCTTCATGTGGGGGCGGGCTACATCATCTGGCGGTTCATGTCGGAGCTGATGCTGGAGGGCACACGTCTTTTCGTCCGGGCGGAGCCGATGCTGCGCAACTCGATCGTGCCGAGGAGCCTGTTCGTCTTCAGGCTGGTGCAACGCCATATCATCCAGCTCCTCCTCAATCTCACCCTGCTGCCGCTCATTTTTCTGCTGTTCTGGCGGGCACCCGGGCCAGAATTGCTGTTTCTTCTGGCGAGCTTTCCGATCCTTCTCTTGACGGCACCGGCCGTCGGCTTGCTGGTGGGCCTCGCCGGCCTTCGCTTCGCCGATCTCGGCCAGCTTCTTGCCGTCCTGATCCGCATCAGCTTTTACGCCACCCCGATTTTCTGGCTGCCGGAAAGGCTCGGCCCTTACGCCTATCTCGTCTGGTTCAACCCTTTCCATCATTTTGTGCAGCTCGTGCGCCTGCCGCTGCAAGGCCACTGGCCCGATCCAGTCTCGGTAGCAGTGGCCCTTGCCATCACAGCCTTTGCCTGGTGTGGTGCCCTTCTGCTCTATCGTGCCTTTCGGCTAAAAATCAGCTATTGGCTTTGACATGGACGCTTTTCTCTCAGCCAAGAACGTCTCGGTCGACTTTGCGATGCAAGGAAGTAAGGTTCCCAGCGACGAGGGGTCGAATGCTAAGGGAACGACAAGCCGGATCCAGCGCGGTGCGGGCGGAAGAAACGTCGTTGTTCAGGCGCTCCACGACGTGTCGTTCGAGGCGCGTGCTGGCGACCGCATCGCCCTGGTCGGTCCGAACGGTGCCGGCAAGTCGACACTGCTGCGCACCCTTTGCGGCATCTACCCACCGATCCGGGGCAAGGTCGAAAGCCAGGGCACCATGGCGGTCATGTTCCAGCCGGGTCTCGGCATCGCACCGGAAGCGAGTGGTTATGACAACATCATGCTGGCAGGGCTCTTCCACGGCATGAGACCTGATGAAATCATCGCCGCCCGGCCTTCGATCATCGAGTTCTGCGATCTCGGCGATTTTCTCCATCTGCCGGTCCGAACCTATTCCGCCGGCATGCGCATGCGCCTGACTTTCGCGATCGCCACCTCGGCCCATCCCGATATCCTGATCATGGACGAAGCGATCGGTGTCGGTGACAGGGCCTTCATCGCCAAGGCAGCCGAGCGGCGAAAAACCTTCATGACCCAGACCAGCATCCTCATCCTGGCCAGCCATTCCAGAGCGATCATCCAGCAAAGCTGCAACCGCATCATCTGGCTGGAAAAGGGTGAAATCGTCGCCGACGACAAGGCCAGCAAACTGCTGGACGTTTATTTCGAAGGAATTGAAGCGGCCGAAGATGCAGCTTGACGTTCAGATATCCTTGGCCCAGGCCTCGCTGTAGAGCGGCTGAAGGTCGCGAACCAGCACCATCCCGCTGCCCTCTTGGCCCACTCGCTCAACCGGCATTTCTTCGATAAGCCTGGCCTTGGTTCTGCCGCGGGTAAAAGAGAGCTGCCCTTGAGCATCGCGCGAGTCGCGATGTCTTGGCGGCCAGGCCTTTACTTCCTGAATAAGCTCTAGGAGAGGTGGTGCCAGGTCATCGCGCACGAAGAAGGCGTTGACCCCATTGGAATTGGTGCCGAGAAAACGAAAACCCTTGTCCTCGGCAAGCTCGATCATCGCCTTGATCGACGCGCCGAAATATTGCCCGGAATGGTGGGCCGCCAGCCGCTCGAAATCGGGTTCATAAGGTACTGTGATCCCGTGAAGGTCGCCGAACACGCCGTTGAATTCGGTAATCAGGATGGCGGGCCGAACACAGTCGATCGCCTTCAAGACCCAATAGTCGTTGCCGTCGATATCGACGCTCAAGATGCCGAGCTCGCCGGCAAAGCCGTTTCTTTCGATCAGATCGTTGATGTTCTCGGCGGTGACGAAGCTGTCGACCGCAACCAGATCGAACATCCAATGCAGGGCTTCAGAACGCACATGCGCCATATGGGCAGCGCTGCCGTCGATGATCAACCCGCGCCAGCCCCGGTTCTGCAGCAGAAATCGAGTGTTGGCCTCTCCGTAGTTCTCGACGCCGAATTCGACGAAGGAGCGGTCGATGCCCGGCAGCTTGTGGCAAAGCCACTCGATGATCCCGTCCTCGCCCCACTGGGAGGTCACCCGAAACTCGACATCAGCGAGCGTGCCGACCCGTTCCATGCGACGAACGTTCTGGCTGGCGATCTGGCCGGAAAGCAGCAGCTGGCGCTCGAGAAGGGCACGATTGACCTGGGTGCTGTAAGAGAAGGTCGCTTGAATTTGATCGATGCGGCCGCTGATCTTATGGGTGAGTTTCTCAAACATGGAGCGGTTCCTTGACCATGGGGTCCTGCCCTTGCCCTTGCCCCTGCCGCTTGCCGTCCGGCGCCAGATGCGCTTTGGCATACTGGTAAAGCTTGATGTCCTCGGCATTGTTCTCGGTGATCCAATCGATGACGTCCTGACCGAAATCATCGTCGTGGATATGGGTTGGGCTGGCGTTCCGGTGTTTGACCTCGAAAACATCAGGCCAGTTCATCGTCGTCTTCAAATGACAAACGAAGTCATCCATGCGCTCGACCACGCCGACGGCGTGATAATGGGCGAGGAGATGGTCGCGTGCCGTTTCAAAATTCCGGCTCAACCCGACCAAGTCGCATTGCAGATTGCAACACTCGCGGTTGTCGATGTTGCGCATATGCCGAAAGAAAACATCGGGCGACATCCCCTTGGTTTCCCGATGAAGACGATGCGCCGGAAAAGTGGTGACGAAGCGGTAATAGCTTTTCATCCGCTCCACCGGATCACGAAGCACGGTGACGTAGCGACAGGTCCGGTCGGCAAACATCTTCTTCGGTTGGCCACGCCGGGAGGCACGCGTGAAGGATAGGTGAAAGCCAAAAGGCATATGGGCACCAAGGGCCAGGATCTGATGAGGCCTCTTCTCGATCATTTTCCGGGTGGATCGCGACGAGAGTGTTGGGTGGTAATTGACGTAACGTCGGCCATAGACTTGCCATAGAATGGTGTTCAGCGACGTGCCGGCGGCCTTCGGAACATGGACGAACACGAGAAGAGCGGTCGCATCGACGTCGGCAAGCCAGGTCGGCTCGGCCATCTTGACGTCGTGATCCACAAGATTAGTCCGATAATGGTCCGGAAGTTCTTGGTGCCGGCGAATTGTCGTCAAGAGTTTCCGGCGCAGCCTTGGAATGAACTGCATCAATTCGTGGCCCTCCTGCAGGGGCGATGGACTAAAGAGGCCGTCGGGTGAAGCGGCAAGGCGCCACCATCGCGATTGACAGCCATGCCCGTGTCAATCGTTGTTGTTTTGACACAAATGCTCCTGAACGCAAACCTGCCGAAGGCTTGTAGGGCACGGATGCATGCCAATAGTTTTCGACCGGTCTGGCGAAACCAGAGCAACATGGCGCAAACCGGCAACGCCGAGCAACAACCCTGTCCGGGCGATCAGACCGGCGAGGCCGGTGATGCAAATCCTGCGCGCCGTTCAGCGCGCAATCGGTTGACAAATGGCAGTCAATCACGTTAGCCAGCAACTCATTCGCCTCAAACTTTAGGCAATGCCCAGCGATGTTGCAAAAGCTCTTCCGCACCAGGTCCGAAGCCGAAATCCGCTATCTCGATTGCGGCAAGGAAAAGGTGATCTACACCTTGCCCAAAACTGCCCGGCCCGATCTGCCGAGCGTTCTGGCGTTCGCCATGCCCAAATCCGGCTCGGTGCTCCTGGACCGGCTTCTGCGTGATCTGACGGCGACGCTGGAATTGCCCTATGTCTCGATCATGGAGGAATTTTTCAAGCTCGGCATACCGGATAATCTGTTTCCCAAGGAAACCAGCGTCATCTTCAAGTCCCGCGGCTATTGCTACGGCGGTTTTCGCTATTTACCGAAAAGCTTCGAGATCCCCATTCTGCCTGAGGTCAAGAAAATCCTCCTTATCCGCGACCCGCGCGACATGCTGGTGTCCCATTATTTCTCGATGTTGAAGAGCCATCCGGAGCGGGGCAAAAAACTGCAAAGTTCCGATACGCGCATGAAATCCCGCGATCTAGCGCTCGAGACACCAATCGATGAGTACGTTTTGCGCATGAGGAAAAGGTTCAAGATCTTCCTCGATCATTATCAACATCTCTGCGAGACCGACGTCGTCAAAATCTATCGTTATGAGGACATCATCTACGACAAGGCCGCTTGGGTCGAAGACATTTGCCGGTACTTCGATTGGCCGGTCGACCGCTCTGTCCAGAAAAAGATCGCCAAACGCCACGACGTCATTCCCAAAGCGGAAGATGACACCCAGCATGTCCGCCAGGTGCATCCCGGCAATTACGCGAAAAAACTGACCCCGGAGACAATCAGGGATCTTACCGACTATTTCGCCGATTGCATGACCTTCTATGGGTATGATCCGGAAAGCGCGGCTGCATGATGCTGATCAAAAGGAGCGAGCATGACCGAACATTTGATTGAAGTGCCCGTCGCCCCCGGGGAACTGGTCGACAAGATCACCATTCTCGAGATCAAGACCGAGCGCATCAAGGACCCGGGCAAGCTTGAGAATGTTCGGCGCGAGCTGGCGATTTTGCGCGCAAAGCAACAACACCACCGCATCGGCACGGAAGAAACGATCCGCCTTGGCAAGAGCCTGAAGACGGTTAACGAGCGCCTTTGGGACTTGGAAGATCAAATCCGTGATTACGAGCGCAACAACGATTTTGGAGCCGATTTTATCGACGTGGCGCGGAACATCTATCGTGCCAACGACGAGCGCGCCGCCTTGAAACGGGACATCAATATGTACCTCGGTTCCGAGATCGTCGAAGAAAAATCCTACGCAGATTATTAATTTGCAACTGAATGCAGAGGGTCCGCCACGTCGGCAAACTCATCGCCTTCGAAGCATGGCTTTGACTTCGTTCCATTGAAAGGCACCAGTCACCTGAGCGGTGACGAAGAACGAAAGCGTGCCAGCCAGGATCGTAAAACCGAGCGCCAGCGCCATCGGCAAAAGACCAGCTAGAAGCGGCATCATCCCCCAGATCATGACGGCCATCACCAAGCCCGCAGCCAGAATACGCGGCAGGCGATGACGCAACCGATCATCGGGGTGAAAAAGGTCTCTTCGATAGAGGAGAAAACCCAAAAGGCCGGCGTTCAGCCAGGAAGAAAGTACGGTCGCCAGAGCGATCCCGACATGCTGCAGCGGGACGATCAGCAGCAGCACGAAGACGATATTGGCGACAAGGCAGGCGATTGCGATCTTCACAGGTGTCTTGGTGTCCTCGCGGGCGAAGAAGCCAGGTGAGAGAACCTTGATCAGCACATAAGCCGGAAGGCCGAGCGCATAGGCCGCGAGAGCAGCGCTTGTGGCAAGGCTCTCGGCCTCACCGAAGGCGCCCCGTTGAAACAGAACGGTGACGATCGGCAGGCTCAACACGGCAATGCCAATGGCGGCCGGTATGGTCAGGAGAAGGGCGAGCTCGATCCCGCGGTTTTGGCTTCGGATCGCATCGCTGGTCTCGCCTGCTCGGAGTTGCCTCGACATCAACGGCAGCAACGCCGTGCCGACGGCGACGCCGATAACGCCGAGCGGCAGCTGACCGATGCGGTCGGCATAGTAAAGGTAGGAAACCGCTCCTTCCGCCAGGAACGAGGCGAAGATCACATCGGCGAACAGGCTGAACTGGGCCACACCTGCGCCGAACACACCCGGCACGATGAGAGCAAACAGGCGTTTGATCTCGGGGCTAAGACGCGGCAGGCGGATGCTAAGGCTCATCCTTTGCTGCCTGACCGCGAGCGCAACCCATAGAAACTGACCAAGCCCTGCTGCCGCCAGGCTCCAAGCCAACGCATAAGCAGGGGCTCCCAGCCCTACATGACTGAGGAGAAGGCCGCCAATCAGGCAAATATTCAGGACAATCGGTGCCGCGGCCGCGACGGCAAACTGGTTCATCGAGTTCAAAATGCCGCTGTAAAGAGCGACCAGGGAAATAAAGAGAATATAACAAAAGGTGATCCGGGAGAGGCTGACGGCACCTTCATAGCGCTCACTCCCCACCTCGAAACCGGGCGCCATCGCCCGAATGATCCAGGGCATAAAGATGATGGCAACGATCACCAGCGGCACGAGAACCGCCACCAGCACGGCTTGCGCTTGGGCGGCAAACTCCCTTGCCATCACCTTGCCATCGCCTTCGAGGGTACGCGCGAAAAGGGGAACAAACCCGGCGTTGAAGGCACCTTCTGCGAAGAGCCGCCGCAAAAAGTTCGGAAGCTTGAAGGCGACCAGAAAAGCATCCGCAAGAGGCCCAGCGCCCAACATGGCTGCCATCAACATGTCCCGAAGAAAGCCAAGAAGCCGGGACATCATGGTGTAGGACCCCACCGTTGCCACCGAGCTGACGAGGCTTGGACGGGCATCGTTAGCCTTAGCGGGCAGGTCCTTCGTCGTGCCCTTAGTCGTCATGGCTTGCCGCCGTCTGTTTTTTCAAAGTTTCGTCTTTGTCGCTGCCGACAGCACTTTCGCCCTCGGTCAGTGCTTTCACCAGATGACGCTGAACCTGGCGGATTTTTGCGGATTGGCGAATTTTGTGACCGAAGATATCCTTGACATAGAAGACGTCGACCACGCGCTCGCCATAAGTGGCGATATGGGCGCTGGAAACGATGAGCCCCAGATCTTTCAGCGCCTTGGTCACATCGTAAAGCAACCCTGGCCGATCTCGGCCATTGACCTCCATAACCGTGTGGGTGCGGCTCGCCTGATTGTTGATGAGAACCCTGGGCTCCACGGCAAAAACTTCAGTCCGCTCCGGCAATGATCGACGCTTGGCAAGAATGCGATCCGGCCAGACCTCGCCGGCCATCGCCTTTTCGACCTGTCTGCGGATGCGGGCCAGTCGCGCATCGTCTTCGACAGCGCTGTCATCTTCTGCGTTCTGAAGGCCGAAGCTATCGATCGCCATGCCGTCAGCGGTGGTGAAGATGCGCGCATCGACGATGCTCGCACCCGCAAGCGCCAAGGCACCGGCGATTTTCATGAACAGGCCCGGATGATCGGCGGTATAGATGACCATCTCCGTGCGCGCACGGAACCGGTCGATGTAGAAGTCGAGATCGACGGGCGTCTTATCGAGTTCCGCGCGTCGAACGATTTCGGCGTGACGAAGGTGCGCCGGCGTATCGAAGCTGGTCCAGTACCGAGGGTCATGGCGATCAAGATAGGCCGAGAGCTCGGTCTCGTCCCACCCGCTGACGGCTTTCCTGAAGTCATCCTGAGCGGCATCCACGCGCGCTTGGCGAAGAGGACCAACCTCTACGCCTTCGATCAGCGCAAGGGCTTCATGATAGAGCGTGCGCAGCAATTGCCCTTTCCAGCCATTCCAGACATTGGGGCCGACGGCTCGGATATCAGCGACGGTGAGGAGAAGCAGGAGTCGAAGGCGCTCGGGTGATTGAATGATCTCAGCGAAGTCGGCAATGGTCTTGGGATCATCCAGATCGCGGCGAAATGCAGTGACGCTGAACAGCAGGTGATGACGAACCAGCCAGGATACCGTCTCGATCTGGTCCTGGCTCAGGCCCAGTCTTGGGCCTGCCTGAACAACCAGTTCCGCACCAACCTCGGAATGATGCCCACCTCGCCCCTTGCCCAGATCATGGAAGAAGAGGGCAAGATAGAGTTCGGCCCGAGAGAGAACATGTGGAATAAGACCGGTCGATAGAGGCAGTTCGTCGCCAAGCTTGCCGATTTCGATTTCGTGAAGCGTACCAATCGCCTGGATGGTGTGCTCATCGACCGTATAGGTGTGATAGAGGCTATGTTCCATCAGGGCAACGACGCGACCAAATTCCGGAATGAAGCGTCCGAGAAGGCCGGCCTCGTTCATGCGCCGGAGTGTTTTTGCCGGCTCTGTCGGGCTGGTCAAAATGGCCAGAAACATCCGATTGGCTTCGGCATTACCTCTGACTTTCCGGCCGATACGATGCAAATTCTGAGTTACGGCGCGCAGCGCTTCCGGGTGAATATTGACCTGACGTTCTTGCGCCAGATGAAACATGCGCAGCATCGCAACCGGTTCGTGCTCGAAAAGATCGGCTTTGGCCGGCGCGATACGTCCGCCCCGGATGACCATACCCTCGACCTGACGCCGGCCAAAGCCGAACCGATCAAGGCGAAATCGAAACCGTTGGCGATGCTTTTCTTCGAGAGCGGCGCAGAAAATCAAGGTCAATGCGCCCACTTCCTTGGCGTAGAGATAATAGTGCTTCATGAAGCGCTCGACCGCCAGGGTCGACTTCCGGTCGCGATAGCCCATGCGCTTGGCGATATCAGGCTGCACGTCATAGGTAAGCCGCTCCTCGGCCCGCCCGGTCAGATAATGGAGATGGCAGCGCACAACCCAGAGAAACCGACGGGCGCGCATGAATTTCTCCAGTGCCTGACTGGTGAGAACCTCGTGCCGAACAAAATCATTGACCCCGTCGATCCGGTAGAGAAAGCGCCCGAGCCAGAAAAGCGTATGAAGATCGCGAAGCCCCCCTTTGCCTTCCTTGACGTTTGGCTCCAGCATATAGCGGCTGTCACCGGTTCGGCGATGTCGCTCATCGCGCTCCTTGAGCTTGGCCTCGACAAAGCCGACATGCTTGTTACCCCGGACCTCGCGCTCGAACTTGTCACCGAGATCGGTCATCAGGCTGCGATCGCCCCAAAGAAACCGGGCTTCCAGCAGGCTTGTGGCAACCGCGCAGTCATCCTTGGAAAGCCTGATACAGTCACCGATCGAGCGCGTTGCCTGCCCCACCTTGAGACCCAGATCCCAAAGCTTGTAAAGCAAGAACTCGACGATTTTCTCGGTATGCGGCGTGACCTTGTAAGGATGCAGGAACAAGAGATCGACATCGGAATGTGGTGCCAATTCACCCCGCCCATAACCGCCGACCGCCAGAAGCGCCAAACGCTGTCCTTCCGTGGGGTTGGGCAGGGGAAAGAGCTTGTCGGCGGCAAAGTCCAACAGACATAAGATCAGGGCATCAATGAGCCGACAACGGTCATAAACGGTCGTCTCGGCATCGTTGGTTGCAACAAATCGACGTTCCAGCGCGCCTTGATGCCTGCGTAACCAGTCTTTCAACACCACCAACAAAGCGCCGCTGTCGGCCACATCGATATCGGCGAGCGCGCGCTCCAGCGAGGGACGAAAAGCTGCCGGTTCAACCGTCACCTCTGCGAGCGGCGGAGCGGGTATGAGTTCTTGTGTGGCAACAGTTGTTTCCATAGGCGGAGGTTAGGCGCCCAACAGCATCGAAATCAAGAGAATGACGATACCGAAAATGACAACCTTCAATGCTGCTGCGCCATCCTGATCAGCGATGGCCAGACGGTACGAGCTGTCGTCACCGGGTCAAAGACGGCACTGGTCATGAACCTTACGCCTTCGCCAGCGCGCTTGACCTGGCCTTGCCGCGACAATCTGGAAAGAGATCAGCATCGGCCTGAAACCGGGCACCTTCATGCTTGAGCGATTTCTCAATGCGCGATTCGAGCGAAAGCGGCCACTAGAATTCGATTGAAGCCGGCCACTGAATTCGAAGGCGGCCACCGGATCGACGAAGCCGGACACCCTCCAAGGAAAATCTGAACGGCCCTGATGCTGGCACTTTTTGAACCGTCGGTAGGGTTGCTCGCCACGTCGACGATGTGGGGAGCGCCATGCCAGCCAAGAGAGTGCCGATGCGTCAAATCCGAGAGCTATTGCGGCTCAAGCACGCCTGCGGAATGAGCAATCGCCAGATCGGCGATGCGCTTGGCATGGGGCGCACCACGGTCGGCGACTATCTCCGCCGTCTTGCCTTTGTCGGGATCGGCTGGCCGGTGCCCGACGAGCTCGACGACGCCGCGCTCGAGGCGCGCCTGTTCGAGGAGCCCGCGACCAAGGGCGATCGCGTTGAGCCCGACTGGGCGTTGGCGCATCGCGAGCTGAAGCGTCCGGGCGTCACCCAGCGGCTGCTCTGGGAGGAATACCGGGCGACCGAGCCGAACGGCTACAGCCTTTCTCGTTATGTTGCGGCCCGGCTTATGTGGGCCAGCCAGGAAGCGGGTTGGTTCCTCTGGCATGAGCCGCAACATATATTTGAGCGGCGGCGCGAGCGACTACAAGGCTTTCAGAAACGTCATTAGCGATGGTAGCGATCGTCGCCACGGTTTGGTTTGCAGGTCGGAGATATCGACCCGGGCCAGCGCCTTCGCCTTCATTTCCATGTCGACCTCGGCGTAGATATGCGTCGTGTCCAGAGACACATGACCGAGCCAGGCGCGGATCGTGTTGATGTCAACCCCGGCACGTAGCAGATGGACCGCGGTTGTGTGCCGGATCGTGTGTGGGCTCACCCGCTTCGTGGCCATCGACAGTACAGTCTTGCTGGCTCGTTCGGCATATTGCGTCACGAGCCGGTGGATGCCGAACCGCGTCAATGGCTGGTTGCTCCGGTTCAAGAAGACCGCATCACTCTTGTCCCGATTGACGACCAGCCGCGACAGCGACGTCGCTGTCGCCGGCCACAGCGGACAAGTCCGGAACTTGTTTCCCTTCCCGTGTAGCCGCGCAGACGATTGTGTTCCCAGCTTTAGGCTGTCGATGGTCAAACTCGCCGCCTCGTTGGCGCGAGCACCGCTGTTGTACAGGAACCGGAGGAGAGCATGGTCGCGGTTTCCGAGAGGCGTACGCCGATCCGGTTGGGCCAGAAGGGCGTCCATCTCGGCCTTTTCGAGATACCCGATCCCGGTCTTCGCAGTCTTTTTGAATGGCGTCGCCCGTATTTCGGCGCACCAGGCCACATGGGCCGGTGAGCGCATGCCAATGAACCGCGCCAATGATCGGATAGTCGCGAGCCTTTGGTTGCGGGTGACACCGCTGCATTGGCGATCGTGTTCCAAGTGGTCGAGGAACTTGCGGACTATGGGCGGCGTCAGATCCTCGACAGCCATGCGATCGATGGCATGCCCTCCGTGCTTGCTGGCAAACGGCAGTAAGAGCGCCAGGGTATCGCGGTAGCTGACCTGGGTGTTTCGAGCCAGATTGCGTTCTGCCACCAAATGTTCGAGGAGGAGCCGCCGAACCCATGGCCCCAGGAGTGTCTCATCCTTCATGATCGTCCTCCGTTGCGTACCGGGCGAAGCGCTGACTGGCTGCGTGCAAGAGTTCGGGCGTCATTTGGAGGTAACGCTGGGTGGATCGGATATCGAGGCGGCCGAGATAGGTGGCAAGCTGCGGAAGCAATCGCTGGACGTCCTGGCCGGTGCGATACCATGCGATGACGCGGTGCACGGCGGCTGTATGGCGAAGATCATGCAAGCGCGGCGGGTGCGGTTCGCCGATGGGGCCGTTAATACCGGCAGCTCGTCGCACGTGCTGGAACCTCGCGATGACGCGTGGATAGCTCACATGAGGTTTTTGTCG
>CAWBCX010000012.1:0-61786 GCA_963787265.1 uncultured Alphaproteobacteria bacterium
CGACGATTTGTTGCCACGGCTGTGCATGCTCTTGCACTCAACCGCCTTGGGGTGGCGCTGGCCACCGGCCGGCTCATCGAGCATGCGCCCGGCGTGGGCAAGATCGGCCGCATGGCGGTATTGCGTAGCCTGCGCGGCGGCAAGCTGGGTCGCGCCGTGTTGGACGCCTTGATGAAGGTCGCCCTTGAGCGGGGCTATCGCGAAGTGGCGCTGGACGCGCAACTGGCGGTGCGGCCTTTTTATGCGCGCGCCGGGTTTTCCGAGCGTGGCGCCGTCTTCGAAGAGGCGGGCCTTGCGCATGTCGTGATGACACGCAAGCCTTAGACGACCGCCCGACGATCTATCGCAACGACTCGAACAGTTCGCACTGGCGGGGTCCGCTCAGCAACAAGGCCATCGGTTGCGCCAGGTGCTCGATCAGCGCCTGCCAGTCGGGTGGCGGCTCAATGCCATGGGGCCAGGTGTGAACCTCCATCCATGTCTGCTGCGCCTGCGCTCGGGCAGGGCGCTTGAGCAGACGGCTTTGCAGCCCGGGCAATCGAGCCTGCAAGGCGGCGCGCAAGCCCTCGAACGATGCGAGGACGGCATCGGCCTCGGTCGGCGCCAGCTTGTAGTAGATGTAGAGCTCGATGCCCATCGCTACTCGGTCACATCGACATCGACGATGATGGCACTCGGCGTCTGCACGCTGCAACACAGCGGACAGATTTTTTTCAGCGTTTTCAACGACCTAGTCATTGCACAGATCTGCACGCTGCGAGAATCGGTTTCCACTGGCTGCACAGAATTGCACAGCCGCAGATCCCAGGAATTGGAACGTTTGCCATCCGAAGAGAAGACGGCACTGCGCCCGCACGGTCCAGTAATCACTCGACCGTGCGGGCGCGACCTCACGCCCTGTCGCTGGCAAACTGACAAGCCTGGATCGCACGCCGCGGGTCGTCACGACCAATCGCGCGAGCTGGGAGAATAAGACGATCATGAGCCAGGATCAGGACATCAGATACATCAGGGCCAAGCAGCTCGAGGAACGCTATGGCATCGATCGCATCACGGCTTGGCGTTGGAGCAAAGATCGCTCCAAAGGGTTCCCGAAAGCCATTCGTCTCGCCGCCAATGTCAGCGTCTACGACAGGGCGGAGATCGATGCGTGGTTCGAGGCAAGAAAGAACGACAGTCCGTTGTGACGGCCAAGAACAACGATCGCCCCGACGATCATAGGAACCGTCGCAGTCCATCAAGGAAGAGCCTCAGGCAGGCAATTCGATGACCGCGCCGTTCGACGCCGTCGCATAGATCGACCAGGCGTCCATGAGCTGACGACGCTTATCGAACAGATCGCCTCGCCGATAAGCCGCCTCGGCCTTATCTCTGATCGTATGGGCAAGCGCCATCTCGCAGACCTCACGAGAAAAATTGGTCCGTTCGGCTGCCCAGTCACGGAAGGCAGATCGAAATCCGTGACTTGTGATTTTCAGATCCATCCGGCGAAGCGTCATCAAAAACGCCATGTTGCTTAGCGGCTTGCCAGCAGACCTTCCAGGAAACACGTACCCTTCCTCGCCGCCCCAAGATCTGGCCTTTTCCAGGATTTCAATGCAGCGAGGTGATAAGGGCACACGATGCTCACGGCCGGCTTTCATACGCTCGGCAGGCACCGTCCAGACGTCGCCGTCGATCTCATCCCAACGCGCACCCAGAACTTCGCCGGTGCGGGCTGCCGTCAGAATGGCGAATTCGAAGGCAAGCTTCACGATCTCACCGGCGTCGCCCTCCCGTAATCGACCAACGAAACCTGCTACATCGGCATAGGGCATTGCCGCATGATGTCCGTCCTTCTTGGGCTGTCTGGGCAGAGCCTTGGCAATGCCCTCGATCGGATTCTCGCCGGACCGAAAGTGATTGGCTCGACACCAATCCAAAACTGTCTTCACGCGCTGGCGGACACGTCTTGCCGTTTCTGGTTTGCTTAGCCAGATTGGCGACAGGACCTTCAGGATATCGGCGCTATCGATCTTATCGACCCGCCGGTTGCCGATTATGGGAAAGGCGTAGTCCTTGAGCGTGTTGATCCACTGCTGGCCATGCTTGGCGTTCTTCCAGGCGGGTGCATGCTCCTCGTGAACTTTCTTCGCCGCCACTTCGAAGGTAGGAACCACTCTTTTCGCCTTGCGTCGCTCGGCCAGCGGATCGCCACCGGCCTTGGCGATCTTGCGCATGGCCAATGCCGCCTCGCGCGCCTCGGCAAGCGACACCACCGACAAACCGCCGAGACCGATATGGCATCGACGACCCTGCACCATCGTTCGCAAAAACCAGCGCTTGGCGCCTGATGGATCGACTTCGAGATAGAGCCCGCTACCATCGGCATAGCGCCCTGGCTTGCTGACCGTTCGAACCCTGACGGCGGATAGCGCCTTATCGGGATGCTTGCCAGACCTTCCCATATTTGCCCACCAATTTGCCCACCAATTTGCCCACCATTTTACCCACCATTTTACCCACCATTTTACCCACCATTTTACCCACCAAAAAATCTGCAATGGCAGGATATCGTGAGGAACTATGCGAAACAAGAAATACGTTTAACATACTGATAAAGTTGAAATATAGGAAGGTATATGAAGTGACAAGAAACACAGACAAGGCGGACACCCCATCCGCCAAAATATGTTGATCCGTTCGATCGCGATACCGCCAATCTTCGAAAGGTCATGGCGGGTCAGGAAATGAGGTGTCGCCAGGAGGCGGGCCGATTGCTGCGGTTGCACGTCCTGGTTCGGCGCCAGATAGGTATCCCCACTGTCGGCCCCGGTGTCCCAAGCCCAGAGCGGCAATTCCAGCAGGTCAATCCATTCCTGGCCCCGTCGCCTTCGAAAGCTGAGCCGATCAAGCCTCGATCTGCAGCTTCCTTCAGGTCGATTGGAAAAAATGGCGGCTTGTCCAAAAAAATAAGCCCCCGCGATGACAGGCGATCAATGGTTCGCCCTATCGGCCTTCGATGCGCCAGCCTCGTAAGGGAGAACACCGATTTCGCGATAATAGCGTGCAGCCCCAGGGTGGAGGGGCAGATCGGCATCCACGAGCGCATGATCGATCGTGATTTGCGCCACGACTTCGTGAAGTTGGCCGAGCTTTGGCAGATTATCGAACATGATCTTGGTGACCTGATAGACCGTCTCGTCCGTTACGTCGGCCTCCGCGACCAGCATCACCATATCGCCGAACGTCTCGATCGACCGATCAATATCAGGATAGCTGGCGGCAGGGATCCGTAGGGGGCGCCATCCTCGGCCGTCGGCCAGGACGTAACGCTCGCTGAGCTCGAGCATGACGGCTCTACCCCCAGTTCTCGCGAGAAAATCGGTGACCGTCGGAGATGGCACCGGCTCCAGCACCGCAAGGCCGATCATAGCGCCTCGATTAAAGTCCTCAGCCATTGCCTCCGGCGGCGCCAGACGCAGGTTGTCGGCCCGGTGATCGATCGGGATGCCGGCCTTCGCCAGTAGCTGCGAGGCGCCTTTACGCAAGGCAGGATCGATCATGAGCTGATCGCTCGACAGCAGAGCAAAGTCGCCGATCGTGCCGCTCAGCAGGTGATCCTTGGCGATAACGAAATGCGCTGCCTGCCGCCACAAACCGGCAATAAGTAACGGTCGAACGTCGGGCGCGTCTCCTGAAGAGCGCAAGCTTTCCTGCGTGCTTGCCACGACCGCGCGATCCATGATTGCAAACGTCGAAGCCTTGTCCCTCATCTCCATGATGCAGCCATCGCTGCTTGAGCTCGTCGACGAAGCAACATTCACGCCGTTGGATGGCTGAAGTTCGAGCTTGATGAGCAATTCCAGGCCGACGCCGACGGCGTGCGCAGGTGAGCCGGGATCGTCGCAGACGATCAGCTCGTAAGAGGTCTCACTCGCCGCTTGGGCAGAGGCACCCGACGACGCCCGAGCCAGGAAGGTGCAAACGGCGATACAGATCACCGCTGCATACAAGCTTTTCATCACTCGCACACGTCGATCCGAACAGACGAGTTCAGGCTTGCCCTATTCGGCGTCGAGGTGATGCTCTCCTTTCTGAGGCGCGCCTAAAAAGCAACCGAAACAATATGTAAACTCAAACAAAAATACACCTTAAAGTCACGATTGACCATCAGATCACGCCCCGCTTTCGAATCATGACGCCCGCCAGAAAAAAAAATGCGAATTGATCTTGCAGTACATGAGCCCCTGTTGTCTACTAACGTCCAGAGATCACTCACAAATTGCAAACTTTTCAATGCACAACTTGCTGGCGCATTATCATCTGGTAAGGCAGCATTACACAGCAATCGGGTGCCAAGACCGTCAAGAACATTGAGCGCAAGCTATGTACCGATGCCAGATATACCCCGCGTCAGGTTCCGATGGGATCTGGTGTCAAAGGCGTCCCATGTTGTCTGGCGGATCAAAAGTGAAGTGGCCTCTGCCGTCATTCTCATGTTGCTGCTGCACATGCCGACGCCCGCACTCGCCGTAGCCTGGCCAATCGAACGTCGTTATTTCGAGGACAAGATACCGGAGCGCCAGACCGCTTCCGAACAAACGGGGAAAAGCTGGACCGATCCCCTTCTAGAGATAGGATTTGTCTTCGTGCCTGCAGGCTGCTTCGATATGGGTGACAGCGCGGCCGGCATCGTTGGCAAGGTTTGTGTCGACGATTTTTTCCTCAGCCAGCACGAAATTACCAATGCACAGTTCCGCCGCTTCCGCTCAACACACAAGAGTGGCAGCCACCTTGGTCATACCCTGGATGACGACGATCAACCCGTTGTCAATGTGAGTTGGCGCGATGCCATGGCGTTTGCTGCCTGGCTCAGCAAGGAGACCGATACGCCGGTTCGACTGGCCACGGAGGCCGAATGGGAATATGCCTGCGGGCATGGGCTAAAAGAGGATTCGACGGAGAACGTGGGCAGGTTCGGCAATTTGCGCGAAAGCGATGACGAGGGCGGGGCGAAAACCGATGCAACCGTTGCCGTCGGCAGCTACCCGGCCGAGCCTCAAGGCACCTACGACATGCATGGCAATGCGTCGGAATGGGTGCTCGAACTCTTACGTCGAAAATGTCAATCGTTACGGCGACAATCGGGACGATCCGCGGATCGAGATAGAGACGACACCCTTGCGCGTCCGCCGGGGTGGGAGCTGGAGCAGTTCCAAGGCGCAGTCGCGCTGCGCCGCACGTGACTACTATCTGGGCGACCTTGCCGTACCCCATACGGGCTTTCGCCTGGTGGCAAAGCCGACTTAATAATGTCGAGGGAGGCATCTCATGATCCGAATCGGATCGTCCGTCATATTCTTGCTGATGGTTGCCATCACCCTGGGCGAGGCTGATAGGGCCAGCGCCCAGGCAACCGGTTGGCTGCAATCTGATCAGACCGGCAAGATCGAGAAATCAGAGCTTGAGCAGATCTACGTGGTCAATACCCGCGCCTTGAATTTTCGAGGCGAGCCCTCCGTGGACAGTACGGCGCTGAGGTCATTTGCCAAAGGTGCCTTCTTGAAGAAGCTCGACGAGACCATCAACAGTGTCGAGCGTCGGACCTGGTACCACGTTGTCCAGAAAGACGGGCAAGAGGGCTGGGTTGCCTCCGAATATCTGATGCCGATGAGCGACGTACTCTGGCTGGTCGAGGGCGCGGTGAAGTTCGCCGATCGTCTGGGATCGCCAACGGTCGCCTCCGCCACGCTGCCGGCGATGGATGAAATCAGAGCCGGCTTTCTTTATGTCGGACCGATTGGCGACGCTGGATGGACCTACGCCCACGAGAAAGGGCGCCAGGCCATGGCGGCGCTGCCTTACGTCAAGGCAGCGACCTACATCGAATCCGTGCCGGGTGATCCGGACCTGGTCCTGGAAGCGATCGACAAGCTGGTCGCCGACGGCCACAACGTGATCTTCACCACCAGCTTCGACCACATGGACCCGACGATCGAAGCGGCGCGCCGCTACCCGGATGTGGTCTTCATGAACTGCTCGGGCTACAAGACCGAACGCAACGCCGGCACCTATTTCGGCCGGATGTACCAGGCCCGGTACCTCACCGGACTGTTGGCCGGCATCATGAGCCAGTCGAACCAGCTCGGCTACGTCGCCGCCCTGCCGACGCCGGACGTCGTGCACGGCATCAACGCCTTCACGCTTGGTGCCCAAAGCGTCAACAAGGATGTTGATGTCCGGGTCGAATGGACCAATACCTGGTATGGCCCGGATATCGAGGCCGAAAAAGCCGATGCCTTGCTTGATCGTGGCGCCGACGTGCTGGCGATGGAACAGGACTCGCCGGCGGTGATCCAGGCAGCCGCCAGACGCGGCAAATATGCGATCGGCTATCAGAGCGACATGAGCCTGTTCGCCCCTGAGTTAACCTTGACCTCCGCTGTCTATGAGTGGGCGCCGATCTACCTTAAGATTGCGGAGCAATTGCATGAGGGAACGTGGCAATCCGAGAACATATGGTGGGGGCTGAAGGAGGGCGCCGTCGGCCTCGCCCCCATGGCGGCGGCCGTGCCGCAAGCGGTCAGAGACCTGATCGAGTCGGAAAAGGCGCAGATCATCGAGGGAAGCCTTCGCGTCTTCGAAGGACCGATCCAGGACGCCGATGGTGAGATCCGGGTTCCGGCACGGAGCGTGATGTCCGATGCTGATCTCCTGTCCATGGACTATTTCGTGCGCGGTGTTATCGGTGACATTCCGGCGATGCCCGAAACGCCGCCCGATGCATCGGCCGATTGAGGTGATTGCCGTGTGGGCCTTGGACGAGGGAACGAAGATCGCCTGTCGATGGCGAGGGAGAGCGGATTGACGGACATAAGGATGTTGATCAGGGCCGGCAGGGGCGACGTCAAGGCAACCGCGGCCATCCGTGGCGGTCAGCTGATCAACGTCGCTTCGGCGGAGATCTACCCGGCGGACGTCGCGATCTACGAGGATCGGATCGTTGCGATCGGTGACGTCGACGCTCATGTCGGCCAGGATACCGAGATCATCGATGCCACCGGTCGTTACCTCTGTCCCGGCCTGATCGATGGTCATCTTCACGTGGAATGCAGCAAGCTTTCGGTGACCGGCTTTGCCAAGCTCGTGGTGCCGGTCGGCACGACCACTATCGTGTCTGGCCTCGATCAAATCCTGGTGGTCGCGGGCCTGGACGGTGTGCGTCATTTTCTCGATGAGGCCAAGGCAAGCCCGCTCACCATCTTCTGGGGTGCACCCTGCAAGACGCCCTATACCGTACCGACGTCGACCGTCGGGCATTATTTCGGCCCCGACGATCACAAGGCCACCCATGACTGGCCGGAATGCATCGGTGTGTGGGAGACGGTGCGAGAATTCATCCAGGAAGAAGATGACGATGTGCTGGCGGCCCTGGAGATCGCCACCAGGAACAAGCTCCCTGTCTTCGGCTGTGCCCCGATGTGCCGCGGGCAAAAGCTTGCAAGCTATGCCAGCGCCGGGATCCGCCTCGATCACGAGAGCTACGATGTCGAGGAGGCGCTGGAGAAATTGCGCAACGGCATGTTCGTGATCATCCGCGAATCGTCGATCTCCCACTTTCTCGAGGAGAACATCCAGCTCGCCACCAAACTGGCACCGAAGGCGGCGCATCGGATCAGCTTTTGCACCGACGATGTGGTCGCTTCCGACGTGTTGAAGCGCGGCCATGTCGACAACATGGTGCGGATGGCGATTGCTGAAGGGGTCGAGCCGATGGCGGCGATCCAGATGGCCACGATCAACAGCGCCGTTGCCTATCGGATCGACCAGACCGTGGGGCTGGTGGCGCCCGGGCGCCAGGCCGACATCCTGATCATCGACGACCCGGCCTCGTTCAACGTCGAGAAGGTGCTGGCCAAGGGCAGGCTGGTCGCTAAAGACGGTCGTATGAGTGTCGATCTGGTTCCGCCGGCGAGGCCCCTTGAGTTGACCCGAACCTTTGTTGTCGATCCGGTCGACCCCGACGAGCTGAAGGTCAGGACCGACCCTGGAACCAAGCGCGCCAAGGTGCTGACCATGGCGGCCTCGGAAATCATCTTCGTGCGCAAGCGGCGGGACGTCGTCCTCGATGTCCGGAGCGATGGCGTCATCCCGCCCGACACCAACCAGGATGCCCTCTACGTCACCGTGGTCGAGCGCTACGGCAAGACCAGGAACCGACCGGTGGCGTTCGTTTCGGGCTTCGGCCTCAAAACCGGTGCGATCGCGACGTCGGCCGCCCCCGATGACAACAACATCGTCTGCATCGGCGCCAGCAGCGAGGACATGGCGGCCGCGATCAACTGGATCATCGAGAAAGGCGGCGGCCAGGTCGTGATCCAGGGCGGCGAGGTCATGGCGGGTCTCGAATTGCCGATCGGCGGCATCGTTGCCGATATCGACCCGTACGAGATGGCCAGGCTCGAACAAGAGCTGGATGCTGCCGCGGTCGAACTCGGCTGCAAGCTGCCCTGGCCGATGATGGCCATGTTCGTTCTGTCGATCACGGCAATTCCCGACTACGCCATCACCGATCTCGGTGCCGTCGATTGCGTTGCGCTCAATGTCTTCGACCCGATTCTGGAGGTCATCTCGCCATGAGCAACGTCGTCCCGGCAGCGCCTTCTTCGCTAAACGAAAAAATCTGGAAACGTCCAAACAAAACAGGAGCTAAAAACTCATGAAACAATCGAAACGCTTGATAACGATCCTCGGCTTTTCGGCGCTCGCCGCCAGTGGTCCGGCCATCGCCGAAGATCCAACCAGCCTTGCCATCGCCGGCGTGCTGTCGGCCGGCACGGAAGCGCCATGGGACGGCTCGTTCGTCGCTTCGATGGAGGAGGTGATCGCAGCCAAGCCGCACGGCCTCGAGATCCAGTTCGACTACACCGAGAACGTCTACGAGAATGCCGAGCAGGTTTTTCGTACCTATGCCGAGACCGGAGAGTACGACATCATCTTCGGCAACACCGCCTATGCCGACGCCATCGAGACCTTGAAAGACGAGTTCCCCGAGATCCTGTTCGTGATGTCCGGTTCCGGCAATCGCGGTCTTGGCGGCAATGCCTATTGGGTCTTCATCCACGGCCATGAGCCGGCCTATGCCATGGGCATGCTTGCAGGCAAGCTCACGGACTCCAACGTCATCGGCGCCGTTTCGACCTTCCCGGCCGAGGATACCAACGACCAGATCAACGCCTTCTTCGCCGGCGCCAAGGAGGCCAATCCCGAGGTCAAGCAGAAGATCACCTACATCCAGTCATGGTACGACCCGGCGAAATCGAACGAAGCGACCACGGCGCAGATCGCAGCGGGCGCCGACATGATCTATCAGATGTCCGGCGCCTTCGAGGTCTGTCAGGAAAAGCAGATCGGCTGCTTCGGCAACTACGTCGACATGGCGCCCTACGCGCCGGAGACGATCGTCGCCTCGACCACCATCAGCTGGGTACCCCACATCAACTGGATCGTCGATGAGTGGTGGAACGTGCAGACCACCGACGCCACGTTCGCCGCGCCGATGGAGCCTAAATGGTTCAGCTGGCAGGACGGCTCGGGCGACCTGGTTCTGAACCCGGACTGGAAAGGGGGTATTCCCGAAGACGTTCAGGCAGAGGTCGAACAAGCCGCGGCCGCGATCAAGAGCGGCGAGAAGGAGGTCGAGCTTGATCTCAGCGAGGCGCAATCCGACTGACCTTGCGCGTCTTGACATTCTATGGCCGGGCACCACGTCGCCACGCCCGTGGCGGGTGCCCGGCCCGTTCTCATGGCTGATATGACGCCGCTGCTTTCGGTCGAGGGTCTCACCAAAGTCGTTCGGGCCTCTGGTCGCGGTCGATGACGTTTGGTTCGAGGTCTTGCCCGGCGAGGTTCATTGTCTGCTCGGCGAGAACGGTGCCGGCAAGTCGACTTTGTCGTCCTGTCTCTATGGCCTCTATCGACCGGACGCCGGTGTGATCCGGATCGACGGCAGACCGATCGAGCTGCGTTCGCCGGCTGACGCGCTTGCTGCCGGCATCGGCATGGTGCATCAGCATTTCGTCCTGGTGCCGACCTTTACCGTGCTCGAAAACATCATGGTCGGCACGTCCAGAGGCTGGCGGCTCGGTGCCGATCGGGCACGGGCCAAAGTCGAAACAATCTGCCGCCTGCATGAGATCGACCTCGACCTCGATCGCCTGGTCGGTGATCTCGCAGTCGGCGAGCAGCAATGGGTCGAAATCGCGAAGGCGCTTTATCTGGACGTTCGCCTGCTGATCCTGGACGAGCCGACCGCGACCCTGACGCCGGATGAATCGCAACGGCTGTTCCGCATGATCCGCAAGATGGCGGCAAGCGGCCTCGCGATCATTCTCATCAGTCATAAGATGAACGAGGTGCTGCAATCGGACCGCGTCACCGTGCTGCGCAAAGGCAAGCTGATCGGCACGGTCGGGACGAGTGAAACATCCCGTGCAGCGCTGACCGGCATGATGATTGGCCGGGACATCGGCAGCCGGGCTGCGGCCGAGGGATCGAAGCGTGGCGCTGTGGTTCTCCGCCTCGCCGAGGTCACGCTCGACGATCGCGACGGCCATCCGCTGCTCGATCGCATCAGTTTCGATCTGCATGAGGGCGAAATCCTCGGGATCGCCGGCGTTGCCGGCAACGGACAGAACGAGCTTTTCGAAGTCATCGCCGGCGTGCGACACGCAACCAAAGGCGATATCCGCTTGGGGGATCGATCGATCCGCTCTCTCTCGGCGAAGGCGATTGCCGATCTGGGCCTCGGCCATGTGCCGAACGATCGATGGAGAGACGGGCTGGTCGGGGATTTTTCCATCGCCGACAATCTGATCCTCGGCCATCAGTGGGATGCGGTGTTTCGCCGTGGCCCGTTTCTCGATCGAGCGGGCATCGATACACGCGCCGAGCGGGTGATCGCCGACTATGCGATTGCAGCACCAGGACCGGCGACGGTTGTCCGAAAACTCTCGGGCGGCAACGCTCAAAAAGTCATTCTGGCACGCGAGTTCGCCAAAGCCGAAAAGTGCCTCCTTTGCCATCAGCCGACCCGCGGACTGGATATCGGCGTCATCGACTACGTGCATGGCGAGCTCAGGCGCCTTCGCGCGGAGGGTGTGGCCATCCTTCTGGCGAGCGAGGAATTGGACGAACTGTTTGCACTCGCCGATCGGATCGCCGTGATCTTCGATGGAACCCTGCTCGGGGTCTTTCCAAGAACGGACGCCGATATCCAGACGATCGGTCAGCTGATGGCGGGTCACCCTGACGTCGTGGCGTCGTGACGGCGCCCGTCCACCTCGGCTGGCGCATCGAACGAAGGGCCGAACCGACGGCCGTCGGCTGGCTGGTGGCGCTGGTGCTGGCAGCCCTTGCGGCTTTCATCCTCTGCAGTCTTCTCCTCGCGACCGCCGGCGCCAGCCCGTCGGCCGCTTTCGCCAGCCTCGCCAAGGGCGGCTTCGGCAGCGCTCGGGCGCTTGCCAACACGGCGGTGAAGGCGACCCCCTTGATCTTCACCGGCCTTGCAACGGCGCTCGCCTTTCGCGCCCGGCTTTGGAATATCGGCGCCGAGGGGCAGGTGTTCGCGGGCGCCATGTTTGCCTATTGGTGCACCCACGCCCTCGATGCGGCACCGGCAGCAGCGCAGCTCCCGCTGATCGTCGTCACCGCGATGATCGGTGGCGCCCTCTTCGGCGGCCTTGCCGGTGCCTTGAAGACCCATTTCAAGGTCGACGAAGTGATCTCGACGGTGATGCTCAACTACATCATCGCTTTCGGCCTTTCGATGCTGCTGCTGAAAGGCCCTTGGAGCGAAGCGGGCGGTTTCTTCGAGCAGACCGCCAAGATCGCGGTCAACGCCGAGCTGCCGATCCTCATCGAGAAGACGCGCCTTCATCTGGGCTTTCTCCTCGCCCTTCTCACCGCAGGCCTGATGCACATGATCCTCGCCTACACCCCGCTCGGCTACGAGATCCGGGCAGCAGGCTCGAACCTGCGCGCCCTTGCCTTTCAAGGCACCGACACCACGCGTCTGGTGCTCGTGGTCATGGCGGCCTCAGGCGCGATCGCCGCTCTTGCCGGGGTGAGCGAGGTCTACGGCGTCCATCATCGCCTCAAAGCTGCGGCCATCGTCGGCTACGGTTATACCGGCATCGTCATCGCCATTCTCGGCCGGCTCCAGCCGCTCGGCGTCGTCGTCAGCGCCATCCTGTTCGGCGGTCTGGTCAACGGCTCGACCCTGATGCAGATCAAAACCGGCGTACCCTCGACCCTGGTCTACGCGATCGAGGCGATCATCCTGATCTGCTACCTCATCGCCTGGGCCGCGGCCTCCTTCAGCATCAGGCGAGCGGGCAGCATCAGGCGCATTGGCCATGGTTGAGGATCTGTTTCAGGCGACCATCATCGTCTCGGTGCTGGCGGCGACCGTCCGCATCGCCACGCCGATCCTTCTTGCCGCCCTCGGCGAGACCGTGGCGCAGCAAAGCGGCGTCTACAACATGGGTCTGGAAGGCACCATGCTGATGGGCGCCTTCGCCGCCTTCATCGCGACCTACCAGACAGGCTCACAGTGGACCGGCCTGATGGCCGGTGCCGGCATGGGGGCCGCAATGTCGACGATCTTCGCCTTCATGGTCATCACCCTTCGGGTGGAGCAGATCGTGACCGGGCTCAGCCTCAACCTTCTGGGCTCGGGCCTTTCCACCTTCTGGCTGCGCACGGCCTTTGCCGACCAGAAAGTCACGCCGACGATCGCGTTCATGGGGGCTGCCCCGATCCCTTACCTTCGGGATCTTCCTTACGTTGGCCCGATCCTTTTCCAGCAGGGCATGCTGACTTATATCGCCCTCTTGGCGGTGCCGATGGTCTGGTTCTTCCTCTTCCGCACGCGCTTCGGGCTCGAGCTTCGCTGCATCGGCGAGAACCCGAAAGCGCTCGACACCAAAGGCCTGAGCGTCCACCTTCGCCGTTACGCCGCGGTCATCTTCGGTGGCGCCATGGCCGGGCTCGGCGGCGCTTTTCTCACCGTCGGCTCGTCCGCCCGCTTCGTGCCCGACATGACCGCAGGCCGCGGCTGGCTGGCCCTGGTGATCGTCATCGCCGGCGTCTGGCGGCCGGGCTACGTTCTGACGGCTGCCCTGTTCTTCTCCTTCCTCGACGCCCTGCAGCTGCAAATCCAGGGTGTGGGCATCAATCTCCCCCACCAGATCCTGCTGGCACTTCCTTACATCGTCGCCATTCTGTCGCTCGCTTTGATGCGCCGGAGTGCCAAAGCGCCAGCCATGCTCGGCACACCCTATGCGCGCGATCGATAGGAGCCTCGCGTCGGGCTCTTGCGACATATGAGGCGCGAAGGACCAAGCGCGTAGAACTATCAAACCATGAGAAACATGGGTGCCCGTGGTTGCCGATCATGATCAACTTCGCTGCATCATGTCGGTGACCGAGGTGATCTTGATCATTTGAGGTGGGTCCTGACCGACGTTCAGCGATTTAAAGGGTCCGACTTGCTGAGCTCTCCAAACGGCGGATTTCGAGGTTCAGCTCGACCCGCCGGTTTATTTATTTTTCTTTCTTGGCCTCGGTGCGAACTTTCTTGACGGCGCGCATCAGCTTTTCGCGGTCTTCCAGCGCCCGGCGCCGGCGCGCCGCGGCATCGGGATCGTCGTCGAGGTCGAAACGCCCGGTCAGCGCGCAGTGGCGAGCGCTTTGATCCGGGTGCGCCAGCCGTCATAGAGGGCCAGGAGATCGAAAGCCGGCAGGTTCGAGAGGGCGAGGCTGTCCTTGAACGCGCGCGCGATGGCACCGTTCGGGCAAAGCGCCAGCGGTGCGGTCGCGATCACCGCATCGACCACCACCTTGCCCGCCTCGCTCAGCGCCTTTCGTTATGTGTACAGCATGATGATGGGAGGTCCGTAGCTTAAGAGTTTGTTTGCAAAATGGAATTATGATCAAGGCAATTCATCAACCATCAGATGATATAAGGCGACACGATGAAAAACTTTTATAACAAGACCGCGGTCAAATTCTTGCTAACGGTCGGGGTCGGGTCGGTACTCTTGGTCAGCTGTTCCCCGGCGATGGATCAGCAGCTTGCTGGAGAGGAACCGAACCATCTGGTCGTGCTCAAGGCGAGCTACGATCGGCCGAGTGAAATCCCCTTTCCGGAGGATAATCCGTTCACCGAGGCCAAAGCCAAGCTTGGCCAGACGCTTTACTTCGACCCGCGCCTGTCGCGATCCAACATGCAATCCTGCGCTTCTTGTCATAATCCGAGCTTCGCCTGGGGGGACGGCTTGCCCAAGGGAGTCGGCGATCACATGAAGGAGCTGGGTCGACGTAGCCCCACGATCCTCAATGCCGCTTGGTCCGAAGCGCTGATGTGGGATGGTCGGTTCGACACGTTGGAAGAGCAGGCACTCGGCCCGATCGAGGCCGGCGTCGAAATGAACATGCCTCTCGACGATCTCATCGCCAAGCTTGGCAAGATACAAGAATATCGCGATCTCTTTGCTGCGGCCTTCGATGGCGAGGACGCCATTAGCGGCGACAAGATCGCCTTGGCCATTGCCACCTACGAGCGTACCGTGGTGTCAGGTGAGGCGCCTTTTGATCGGTGGATCAAAGGCGACGAAGCAGCGATCTCGGCTTCCGCCGAACGGGGCTTCCATCTGTTCAACGGCAAGGCCAATTGTGCCTCCTGCCATTCGGGGTGGCGTTTCACCGACGATAGCTTCCATGACATCGGGCTTGCAGATAGCGATGTCGGCCGGGGCGAGCATCTGCCAGGCATCGTCTCGATGCAGCATGCCTTCAAGACACCGGGTCTTCGCAATATCGACCAGCGCGGTCCCTATATGCATGACGGTTCCTTGACCACGCTCCAGGAGGTTATCGACCACTATGACGAAGGCGGCATCAAGCGTCCGAGCTTGTCCGACGAGATGAAACCTCTCGGCCTGACGGAACAGGAAAAGCACGACCTCGTAGCGTTCATGGAGGTCTTGACCAGCGAAGATGCTCCTGTCACGTTTGTTCAACTTCCGCGTTAGATGCAGACCAAGCGAAGGGAAGGTCAATGTTCGGCAAACTCATGCCAGTAGCGCTTTGTACCGCATTGCTCTTGGCGACTGCAGCCAAGGCTGAAGACATCACGATCAGGCAAAAAGGCAAAACCTTCTCCGAGAAGGAGGTGGTGATCAAAGCCGGCAGCACGATCGTCTTCACGAATGACGACGAGACCACGCACAATGTTTATTCGAGATCCAAGGGGCATAAGTTCGATATCGGCGCTCAGCGTCCCGCCACATCGGCATCTCATACATTTTCGGATCCTGGCAAGGTCAAGGTCCGCTGTGCGATCCATCCACGCATGAAGTTGACGGTCAACGTCGAATGAGGCGTGACGTGATGCTAATCTGGAAGAGCAGGCTGGGCATCGCCTTATCCATCTTGCTTTGGTCAGGCGCGGTCGGCGCGGAGGAGCATATTGTCCGAATTGTGAGCGACTATGACAATCTGAGAATGATTTTTGTTCCCAAGTTTCTTCAGATTGATCCGGGTGATCGGGTGACATGGATCAACGAGGCCAACGAAGAGCATAATGTGATCACCTTCCCGGATGGCTTTCCCAAGGGGGCAAAGCCCTTCCAAAGCCAGATTATGACCCGTGCAGGCGAGCAATGGTCTTACCAGTTCGAGGTTTCCGGTACCTACGAATATCATTGCATTCCACACCTCCCGATGGGAATGCATGGGATGGTTGTTGTCGCCCGCCACTCGACCAATGACGAATTTCATATCCCGTCTCCAGAAGAGATTAAAGCCTATCGGAGGTTGATGATGGAATGGCTTGAAGATGAAGATCTTGATTTGCTCGATCGGGAAAATCGAGCCGGTACGGATGATTTGGAGCTTAGAACCCGTTTTAGAAGAAGTTGATCGAAAACAATCTGTTATGGCCTCCTTATCCAATCGGCGCAGAATGGGTGGCAAAGATGAATCTTATCTCGATTCAGATCTCTGACAGCATGTGATTATGGGATGGATGCCATCTGGCATGGAGAAGGCGGCGGGCGGCATCAAGGCATCACCGTCACGACAAGCGTCATTCTCCAAGCAGGTTTCGACAGTCCGCGCGAGGTAGCCTTGGCCCTTATGCGTGTTGAAGCTGGCGTCAGGATCGGCCGGGTTGTCGAAGGTATCGCTGGGCACGTCCTTGGCCTCTCGAATGGCCGCCGTGAGCTTCGCTTGGTCGCCGTCATTACGATCAACGCCCCGAATTGCTCGCGTACAATGCATTCGAGGATGACGAAGCTTCAAGGTTCGCTGCTGGAGGAGGCGGTAAAAAACAGGTCAGCGGCAGCTCGTGATGAAAAGTGCAGCCAGCGCCACATAGAGGACCGAGACGGCGCTCAAAGCACATAACATCAAGGAAGCATTGCTCAGGAGGCGGCGGCTGCTTTCCGGGGTATCGAGTTCATCGCTGGTTGTCTGGCCCGCTCCTGGCCTGCGTCGCCAGGCATCGACTGCAGTGATAGCGATCAGAACCAGCGCTAAAAGAGTGATACCGGCGACCACAATCGATAGGGTGCCGAATTCGCCTGACGATGAAGCGATTTTGGCGCAGTAAACTGCAGCATAGAGGTAGCAGGCAAGAAAATGGCCTGCCCAGATCGTTGGACCGATGATCAGATTCCAAAGGCTGCCACGCTCCGAATAGGTCGTCATAAGGCTTCCTCTACGCCATCAACGGCAACAGCGCGGTCACAGCAAGCGTAATGGCCACGGTCAAAGCAAGAAAATGCCAATAAAGCGCCGTGTTCCAGATGTCGGTATCGAAATCAGGCGTCAAACGGCCGGCGAGGCTTCGAGCCAGACAGTAGAGCTGCATGATCACGCCGACCGCGACATGACCCGCGGTCCAGAGGAGCAGAACCCAGACGATCGCCGGATAGACATGCGCCGTCGGATCAAAGCCGGCGAGCCATGGTCCGGCAACCATCGAAGCGCCGCCTGCAGCTGCGAGCATGGCGGCAAGCGCCACCGCCAGACGTAGGCTGAATGCGCCATGATCCTGGTTCCAGCGGCGTGCGATGACCGTGAGGAGCCAGGATGCCAGCAGCAGTGCTGCGGCAAGCGCCGGCCAGATGAGATCCAGCATAGGCGCATCCGATGGCGGGAACTCGGGATGGATCGTCCAGTAGAACAAATAGCCGAAATTGAGACTTAGAAATGCAACGAAGTCGCCAGTCATGGTAATGAACATGGCCCACCAGCCCACCGAGCTCGGGCCGGCGACATAGATCGGCAGGGTTACGCCGAGGCCAATATTCTTTTCGGTCCTCTCGGGAATCTCGCCGGTCCCGGTCCATAGCCAGTAGAGGATAGCGGCTAGAGCCAGAACACCGCTTGTCAGTGCAGCGGCATACATGTGGAACGTGCCAAAAATGAACACGCCCCCAGTAAGAAAGGCTGCGAGGATCGTCACGATCGCTGGCCCCGGGACGCGCAGGCATTGAATTGGATGCGCGTCGATCACGGTGGTGACGATCGTCTCCCGGCGGAGTTCCTCGGCGTCGGCGAGAAAGAAGCGGCCCTCGTCGACATCGCGCATGAAATTCTTTTGCTGCCAGAGCGGATAGCGACTTTTGATCAGGGGGATCGAACGCGTGCCCCAGGGCTTGCCCGGCATCTCGGTCAGCCACTCCAGCGTACCTGCGTTCCAGGGATTACGCGGTGCGTTGCCGGCATATTTCTTGGGTCGTAGAACGTCGACGAAAACCATCAGGATGCCGGCGGCGAAAACGAAGGCACCGATGGTCGAGAGAAGGTTCAGCCAGTCCCAACCCAAACCCTCGGGATAGGTGAAGATGCGGCGCGGCATGCCTCTAAGGCCGGTGAGATGCATCGGAAAGAAAGCCAGGTTGAAGCCGATGAACATCAACCAGAAAGCCCAGCGCCCGAGACGCTCGGAGAGCATCTTGGCGGTCACGGCCGGGAAGTAGTAGTAGATGCCGGCGACCACGGGAAACAACATGCCGCCGATCAGCACGTAGTGCAGATGAGCGACGATGAAATAGGTATCATGCGCCTGCCAGTTGAACGGTACCACCGCCACCATGACGCCGGTCAGGCCGCCGATGACGAAGATCGCAAGGGCGCCGGCGACGAACAACATCGGCAGCGAGAAGATGACGCGGCCGGCGAGCAGGGTTGCGATGAACACGAAGATTTGAATCCCGGTCGGGATCGCCACCGCTTCGGAAGCGGCAGAGAAAAAACCGAGCGAGATCGCCGGCAGACCCGTGGTGAACATGTGATGCACCCAAAGGCCGAAGCTCAAGAAGCCGGTACCGACGGCGGCCAGCACGATATAGTTGTAGCCAACGATCGGATGGCGGGCGAAGGTCGGTACGATCATCGCGACCAGCGCGATCGCCGGGAGGAAGATGATGTAGACTTCCGGATGGCCGAAGATCCAGAAGAGATGCTGCCAGAGCAGCGGGTCCCCGCCGCGTTCGGGATCGAAGAATGGCCAGTCGAACGCCCGCTCCATTTCGAACAGAATGTCGCCGGCGATCAGCGGCGGAAAGGCAAACAGGATCATCACGCCGACCACCAGCACGTACCAGGCGTAAAGCGGCATGAGGTTGATGCGCATGCCGGGCGGGCGGCATTTCAAGACACCGACGATCAGCTCGACCGCAGCGGCGATCGAGGCGATCTCGATGAACGACAAGCCAAGCAGCCAGATATCGGCGCCAATGCCGCTTTGCTCGGTATCGGTGGTGAGCGGCGGGTACATGAACCAGCCGCCTTTGGGCGCGGCATTGAAGAAGATCGAACCGGTGACGAACACGCCGCCGATCACGAAGCACCAAAAGCCATAGGCGGAAAGCCTAGGAAATGGCAGATCGCGCGCACCCATCATTTCCGGCAGCAGCATGATTGCCACCGCCTCGAACATCGGCACGGCGAACAGGAACATCATCATCGAGCCATGGAGCGTGAACACCTGATTATAGAGATCCGCCGAGAGCAGATCGTTCTCCGGCACGGCCAACTGGGCCCGAATGAGGAGGCCTAAAACGCCCGCGAACAGCATGAACAGAAAGGCGGTCGACGTGTACCAAAGGCCGACCTCGCTATTGTTGACTGCCGTCCAGTAGCGCCAGCCGGTGGGCGTTTTCCAGGCGGTCAGCAGCCGCTCGGCCTGCGCTTTCTGCCGGGCGAGGTCAGCGCTGTCAGCCGCGCTCATTCGAGGTGGTCCAGATAGGCGGCAATGGCGCGAAGCTCATCGCCGTTCAATATGCCGAAGGAAGGCATCCGCGCGTCGGGCTTGAGCGTTTGCACGTTTGCGATCCAGCCGGCGAGCGTGCCCGCATTGTTGGGCAAAGTGCCGGCTCCGAGTGTCTCGCGGCCTCCGACATGGGTGAGGTCAGGGCCAAGCTTGCCGGCAGCGCTCGTGCCGCGTATCGCATGACAGGCGCCGCAGCCCGTCTCGATGAACAGCCGTTGTCCGTCGCTCAGAAGCGGATGATCGAACTCGTCGGCGGGCGCCGCCTCCTTGGCAAGCCAAGCCTTGAATGCCTCTTTCGACATGACGACGACAGAGAACGCCATGAGCGCGTGCGATGCGCCGCAGAACTCGGCGCACACGCCCCGAAAGGTGCCGATCTCGGTCGGTTCCAGCACCAGTCGGTTGGTCCGCCCCGGGATCAAGTCTAGCTTGCCGGCGAGGGATGGAATCCAGAAGGAGTGGATGACGTCCGGGCTGGAGAGCTCAAGCTCGATCCGCTCGCCCACCGGCAGGCGGATTTCGTTAGCGGTCTCGATAGGTTCGCCGCCATCTTCCGGCAGATAGTGAACCCGCCACCACCATTGTTCGCCGGATACCTTGAGGCGCAAGCCTTCGCCGCCGGCCCGCAAATCAGGCATCAGCGCCAAGCCCGTGATCAGAAGAATGGCCAGGACGATGCTAGGCAAAACCACACCACCGCCGATAATCAAGCCCTTGCCGACCCCTTCGCCATGGCGCTTGGGATTCACTTTTGTCGCATAGATCGTGAGCCCGACCACAATTACCCAGATCATCCCGCCCCCGAGCAGCATCGCCCAAAATAAATCGGCGACTTGGTGGGCTTCGTAGCCGGCAGGATCGAGGGTGGATTGCGGGCCGCTGCAACCCGTAAGAATTGCTATGCCTGATAACGCGGAAACGCCTTTATGAACGTTGTCCACGCTCAGGTAGCGCACAGGCAGCCCTCGGGCATTGATATGCCGATGCGTGACGGACATGGACGCGCTGACGACACTTGAGGCTCTCTATCGTTGTTGGGCTGCTATCGATGTAGAAACCCTAAACGAGCCGACCGGTTCCCAAGTCCAGGAAATATTGCTAGAAAATAAGCCCGGCGGCCACCTCAGCTGTCTCCGTTCTGCTGCTTGTCACCGTCCTCGCCGTGCTGATCATGATCGCCAGCAGGCTTCTTCGCTCCGCCTGACGTCATGCCGCGGCGCAGAACGTCAAGCAGCGAGTCCGGCACTTCATCGTCCAAAAACTCGGCGCCCAGCTCTTTGAGCTTTTCGTCCAGAGCATCGTCGGCCTTGGATTTGTCGCCGTCGCCGCCGGATGCACTGGCCATTTGATGGTGTTTTTGCCGCACGTTCCATCCTAATTGCGATTAAACAGGCTACACGATCTGGTGGTTCCAGAATCGTCGACTAACTGTATAATGCCTTCTCTAGATCAAAGTTCCTTGCGCGCTGGTCGAAAGTTTCCGAGGTCAATCACGTGCACTATAGACAATATCCCAAGAGAGATCGAGCCTCATGCCGGTAACCCCCGAAGATTTGATGCCCCATATCCCCTATCTCCGCCGGCACGCCCGTCTGCTGACGGGTTCGAAGGACGTTGGCGACGAGTACGTCCGATTGTGTCTGGAGCTGATCACGGCCGAGCCGAAGCGACTGGAAGGTGATCATCTGCGCGTACAGCTGTTCACTGCCTTTCATGCCTGCTGGACAGCGATCAACGAGGCGACGAAAAGAACGGCGGCAGCCCTCGACGAGCAGGAACGTCTGCAAGAAGGCCTGGCGGCCCTGCAGCCCGTCGAGCGCCGCGTGCTCCTGTTGTCGGTGGTGGAGGATTTCACCGTGGAACAGGCAGGCCGTATTCTCGGCCTGGATCCAGACAAGGTGCGCGAGCAGCTTAAGATGGCGCAGCAAGGACTGAAGCAGCATGTCATGGTGCCGGTGCTGATCATCGAGGACGAGCCGATGATCGCGATGGAGCTCAAGGCGCTGGTCGAGGCGATGGGTCTGTCGGTGACCAAGATCGCCGCCAGACAAGAGCAGGCGGTTGCCGCCGCCGATGAGGAAAAACCCGGTCTGGTCCTCTCCGACATCCAGTTGCAGGACGATGGCAGCGGCATCCAGGCAGCCAGGGATATCCTGCAGCGCTACGACGTGCCGATCGTGTTCGTTACCGGTTTTCCCGAGCGTCTGCTCACGGGCGAGGGATTGGAGCCGGCCTTCGTCGTCGCCAAACCGTTCAACGAGGACGGCCTCAAGGTGACGATCGCGCAAGCGCTTTCCACCTATGCGGAGCCCGCCGAAGCAGTGGAGCATCGCGCCAAGCTTCTGGCCAAGCTGCGTCTTATCACCGCTCGCGAGCTTCAAGCACAGGACAAGCGACCGGCTTAGACGGCCAAGGACCTGGCGTCAGCGGGTTGGGTTGGTAGAGGAAAAACCAACTCGCAGACAAGGCCGTCCTCACGGAAGTCGCGGTTGATCCGTCCGTCAAATTCATGCGTGATGTTGAAGTCGATCAGGGTCGAGCCAAAGCCGGTGCGTGTCGGGGTGTCGACCGCAGGTCCGCCGCACTCATGCCAGGTCAAATGAAGCTGCTTGCCCTCCTCGCCATCAACGATCTTCCAGGTGACCTCGATCGTTCCCTCGGGCGTGGTCAGCGCGCCATATTTCGAAGCGTTGGTCGCCAGCTCGTGAAAGACCAGACTGAGCCCCAGCGCCGCTTTCGCGCCAAAGGAGACCGCCGGTCCCTGAAAGCGTGTAGGCATCGGCCCGGAAGGCGTACGCCACCAACTGCTTGGTGATAAGATCCTGTAATTGCGACGGCTGCCATTTGCTTTCGGCGAGCAGGGTGTGGGTTGCTGCCAGGGCTTGAATGCGACCGTCGAACGCCTGGCCGAACGCATCCAAAGATGGGCTATGACGTCGGGTCTGGGAGGCGATCGACTTCACCACGGTCGAGCGTATTGCGCACCCGGTGGTTCAACTCGTCGATCAAGAGATTTTGGGTCTCTTCGAAACGCTTGCGTTCGGAAATATCCAGCGCCGAAGGCACGATATGGGTCACCCGTCCGGCGTCGTCCTTCAGCGGCGAGAGCTGAAAATCGATGGTGGCGAACTGATTGTCTCCAATGCGCACATCAACGTCGTAACGCACGAGTTCACCCTTGGTCGCACGCTCGATCGACTGCTTCAGCCTGGCCTGAACATCCGGATCGTAGCTCCACCAATAGGCGTCCCAGAACTTCTTGCCGATCACCGCATCGCGTTGAAGGCCCGCGAGTTTCAGCGCGGTGCGGTTGGCTTCGATCAGCGTGCCGTCGAGCTCCAGCAAACCGACCAGCGCCGCAAGCCCGTCCAGCACCTTGGCAAGACGGCTCTGGCTATCGCGGATTTTGTCTTCGATTTGCTTGCGTCCGGTAATGTCGAGCGCGGTAACGCTGGCTGACGTGATGTTGCCTTCACGATCGCGCACCGGAACAAAAGTCTCCTGCCAAACATGCTGTTCGCCCGCTGTACCCTGTGTCTCGCCTGCCAGCTCGAACGGACCGATGGTTTCGCCATCGTCGAGCACGCGACGGAAGAGAGGTTCGGCTTGGGGGGCAAGGTCCGGTACGACATCGTAGATCGAGCGGCCAATGTGATCAGCGGCTGGCAGGCCGTTGATGTTCGCCAGCAGATCGTTGATCCGTTGAAAGCGCAGTTCGCGGTCAATTAACGCCATGCCAATCGGCGCGGTCTGGTACAATGTATCGAGTTCGACAAGCTGTTCCTTGACCTGCCGTTCGGCCTCGGCGAGCTGACCCTGCATGGCCTTTTGCGCTGAGATGTCGACGAAGGTCACGATGCTGCCTTCAAACCGGTCAGCGCCGGAATGATAGGCGACGACCCGTCTTAAGAACCAGCGTCCATCCCGATGGCAGGCCTCATCTTCGACGACACGACCGTCCGCCAGTCGCTCGGCGTCCGGCATCGCCGGCAGATGGTCGAAATGGTGGGTAAAGTGGTCGAACGGACGGCCGATATCCTGAGAGGTGATGTTGTAAAGCTCAGATGTAACCGGCGTGAAGCTCCTGATGCGGTTCTCGACGTCAAGGAACAAGGTTGCCAGCCGCATGCTGCGCAAGAGGTTGCGCAAATCGTTATTGGCGCTCGCAAGGGCGGCATTGGCGGCCTGCACTTCGTCCTTCGAGGTCTCAAGCTCCTCATTGGCCGATTGCAGCTCCTCGTTCATCGAGAGAAGCTCCTCATTAGAGGATTTCAGTTCCTCGTTGGCCGCCTCCAGATCCTGAACCGTGCGCTCCAGCTCTTCTCGCGCGCGTGCGAGATCTGCTTCAAGCTGCTCCAGCTGGTGTTCCGTATCGGACCCCGACGCCGTCCCCTTGACTTCGCTGACCACCTCGCCCTGATCGTGGAACACGACCATATAGAGACCCTGGTCGTGGCCAAGTTCCGGCATGGGTTGAATGGTCAAACGAACCCGTCGCTTGCCATTCGGCGCTTCGAAAACAACACCATCCCGGCTGCATGGTCCGGCGCACCTTCAACGCTTTGGCCCAAAGGCTGCGCAGCGCGCTGCGCAGGCCGCCCCGCGCCATGCGGATGATATTGTTGGTAAAATGGCCGGACGGAGGTTGAAGATATTGATCAAGGTCGGGTGCCAGAAAAACGATCTGCCCCTCCTCATCGACAATCGCGTAGGGCGGGGCAAACTCTTCCGTCACGATACGCTGGCTGATGGCGCCGAGCTCGGCTTCCTGCGCTCTCATCGGTTGATGCCAGCCCTCGACCGTCGCCTGGCTCGGCTTCACATCGACACTGCCGGCAGGCGCGAGACGCGACATTTTGCGCTGCGCAATCCTGGCTTTAACGTCGATCGTGCGGAACAGGTCGCTGTGCTGGCCGAAATTCTCGGATGAGCCGAGGAATAGATAGCCGCCCGGCCGAAGCGCATAGTGGAACATCGGCACCAGCTTCTTTTGCAGATGCGGGCCGAAATAGATCATCACGTTGCGGCAGGAAACCAGATCGACGCGCGAAAAGGGCGGATCGCTGATCAGCGAGTGCAGCGAGAACAGGCAATGCTCGCGCAATTCCTTGGTGACCTGATAAGCGCCGGCCGACCTTGGTGAAAAACCGCGCCAGCCGTTCCTTGACCGACCTGCTCGCCGATGCTCGCCGGGTAGAGCCCGCGGCGCGCGAAGGTGAGGGCACGTCCGTCGATGTCGGTTGCAAAAATCTGAAAGCCTGGCGGGTTGTCGATGTGATCGAATGCTTCAAGCACCAGCATGCCGATCGAATAGGCTTCCTCGCCGGTGCCGCAGCCCGCCACCCAGACGCGCAAGGTCTGGTCGGGCTCCATGGTCTCGACGAGCCGTCGATGACGGTCTCGGACAGCCTTTCGAAGGCGTCGCGTCGCGAAAGAAACCGGTGACGCCGATCAGCAGTTCCCTGAAGAGGGCCTGCGCTTCGACCGAGTTCGAGCGCAGATGCTCGACATAATCGTCCGGCCGCGCGAGGTGCAGCACCTGCATCCGGCGCTGTATCCGACGCAGCAGTGTCGAGGTCTTGTAGTGCAGAAAATCGTGGCCGGTCTGTTTCTGAAGGATCTGGCAGATTTCGCGAATCGACGCTTGGCCGTCTCGCGTCGACTTTGGGATGGGTTTGGCGGGTTTCGGACCAGACTTTCGATGTAGGCCAGCAAATCGTTGGGCCAGCTGGGTCGGTGTGCCGACATGGTCGACCAGGCCGCCGGCCATGGCGCTCATTGGCATGCTGTCATGGGCGGCATCTGCCGGATCCTGCACCATGGTGATGCCGCCCGCCTGGGTGATCGACTGCAGGCCCAGGGTGCCGTCGGTGCCATGGCCGGACAACACGATGCCGACCGAGCGTTGGCGCACCGAGCTGGCGATGGAGTTGAGCAGATGATCGATCGAGGTCAGGCCATGCCGGCTGCCGCCGCGTTTGATCGGCTTGATTTGAAAATTCCGTCCTTCGAGGGCTGCGAGAGTGCCCGGCAGCGCGACGTGGATGCGGCCGCGCTCCAGGCGCTGGCCGTCCTCGATGGCAACCACCTGCATCTCGGTGACCGCCTGCAAAAGCTCGGGCAAAAGCGGCTTCTCGGGATCACCGCCATGCTGGGTGACGATCACGGCAGCATCGGTGAGATCGGCAAGGTTGGCGAGCAACTCGCGCAGCGCGTCCAGCCCGCCGGCCGACGCGCCGATGCCGATCACCAGCGGCGGCACCAGCGCCTGTGTTTCCTCTCGTGGATCGGTCGCTGGTGCTGTCGATGTCGGTTCCGTTTCCGCCAAGCTTGCCTCCTCCATGGGCTAGGTCAGACGTTAATAGCCTGTCCAAATGGCCATGATAAGAGGCTGAACCTGCGATGATCGGCCAACCAACTCAAGAGGACGACGCATTATCGGCGTCGTTTTTCGAAATCGCGCCTTTGTCGCTTAAGCTGGCAGATGATGTGAACCGGCAAATGTTCTCGGATAGTGTCTGATGGCCAAAACCAGGGCGGCGACAACGCGCTCGCTGGCTTTTTGGTCATCTGGACAATATTTCGATAGGCCCGGACCGCCGCACGGCACGGCTCGCCACGATCTCCGAAAGCAACCAACGTTCGCCGGTAGGCCATCAAAGCGGCACAGATTGCGTCGCTGGCGGTCTGACATGGTTTCACCTTATCATCCGACTGAAGCGGAAGCTGGTCGGCTTTGGTGAGGTGAGGCTTCAGACGAACCCGCCAGCCCTTAGCACGCAAGCGTCGCATCAGGGTCCAACGATCATGAGCTTGAAGCATGGATTGGCTCGTTGTCGAAAATTGCTTCCCGTAATCCACAGCAAAATCTGTCAACGTTCCCTCCTTTGCAGCCTGGGGAGTGAGCCTCTGGGTTTCCGATCAGGCTATGCATTGTCTTTTGTCCCGGCTTGCTGTGGGTAGAACGACAAGAGGTCGCTTTAGTTCCCTTCGGCAGTCTTGGTGGAGGCACTTTGACGTTGCCCCGTTATTTGGCGGACGACAGCACAGTTTTTACCTCGACTTCGTCGCGACCGACCGCCTCGCGCAAGGTTTGCCGGGCGCGAGACGCACGTGATCGCACCGTGCCGATGGGGACATTCATGATCGAAGCGGCTTCCTCATACGGCAGGCCTTCCATCGCAACGAGAATAAGCACTTCCTTATGCTCTTCGGACAACGCCTGGAAAGCCCGGCGAACTTCGAGCAGACTCATGTGCGATTCTTGATTGGCGAGTGATGAGGCTTGGTGGCTATCGCTCTCTTCGACCAACGGTGAGCGGCTTTGACGACGTATTTCAGTGAAGAAGCAGTTGCGCAGAATGACGAACAACCAAGCGCGAAGATTAGTGCCTGGTTTCCAACTATCGATCTTGGCGATCGCCCGGGTGAGGCATTCCTGAACCAAATCGTCGGCACGGTCTGGGCTGCCCGCGAGAAAACGGGCATAGCGACGAAGCCTCGGGATCTCCGCCTCGATCATCTTGATGGTTGACGTCATCAGCTGTCAGCACCTCCCGCGTAAAAGAAATCACATTCGCAATGCGACGTGAAACAAGACACAACCGAACTGGTTCCCGCCCGGTTCGGGAACCCGGCAAGGATGGAAGCGCTTACGATGATGCTTTCTTCAGCTCCGAATGAGACTTCAGGACTTGATTGCCGTCGTCCTGCTCGATCAGATAGGCGGGGTTCTTGTCGTCGGCATTGCGCGTAATCTCGCTGCCCTTGATCGTCTTGGTGACCTTCTGTTGGTAAACTTTGGAAACCTTGCCCCGACCGATGCCTTGGCCCCAATTCCACTCGACCTCGGTGTTGACCGCATAAGCGTCGCTCATGGTTCTCGCCTCTTCAGTTGTTGTTCAGCAGTCAGCGTTCGTGTCGATCTTCCACCGATTGCCCTTCAGCCATGTTTCGATGTCGTTCAGCACGCGATCGCGTCGTTGCCAATGCAGGAGCAGATGCGGCGCCGCCGGATAAACGAGGAGCGTCTTCGATGAGGGAAGTAGGTCGTAAGCTGCGCAGATGGAGACGCGGCGGATCAAGCTATCCCCGCCGCCATGGAGCATCAGCGTTGGCACACCGACGTCGCCGACGGCAAGGCTGGCTCGATCCGCAAGCTGTACCACGCCGTAATAATAGTCGGCGCGAATATCGCGAATGACGAGCGGATCGTCCTGCAAGCGCTTGGTTGAGGCTGGAACGAGCTGGCGATCCGGATCGGGGGTAGGCGAAAATGTGAGGCTGGGCGCAATGTGTGCCGCGGTCCAGAACAAAGCATCCCACATGGGTCGAAACGGGAGCTGGTTGCGCAAGCCGGGCGCGGCGAGGATAAGGCCGTCGGGGCCGTCTTCCTGCATGCGGGTCGCGCCGATGATCGCCACCGAACCGCCCATGCTTTCGCCGAGAACATAGAGGGGAAGGGCGGCGCTCTCGATGTCTCGGCGCACCGCCTCGATGGCATCCATGAGGTCACCAACCAAAGCGTCAGAACCTGCCCAGATACCCGGATGCGGCGCAGCGCCGAAGCCGCGCTGGTCATAAGCAAAGGTGTCAAATCCTTGCGTTGCCAACCAGGGACCAAGCTGTTCAAACGCAGCACTATAATCGCTGAAACCATGCAAGGCGATGACCACACCCTTTGGCGTCATCGGTGTCGGCCAGCGGCGCAGCGGCAGGCGAGCACCGTCCCGCACAATCAGCGCCTCGTTGGTAAGATGCGGCGTTGCAGTCGCAGCGCCGGCGGGCTCAAACATCGGGCCACATCCGGTTAGCAGGAACAGGATGAAGATGACATGTCTCATACTGGCTACAACTCGGACGCGCCCAACCAGTTCCCTCTCCTCCTTCATGCCATGCCAGGGAACGAATTTGGTCTGCCGGGCGTTGCCGGCATATCAACCATCATCCGAAGGAGCCTGAACATGCCGAGCCAGCATGGACCAAGCGTCAAGAAGGACGATACCTACGAGGAGTTGAGGCAAAAGGGAGCCAGCAAGGAAAAAGCCGCGCGCATCGCTAATGCTCAGGCCAATCGAAAACAGCAACCTTCAAAAAAAGGTGGCAAGGCTTCGCCTTATGAAGATTGGACGAAAAAGCAACTTTACGATCGAGCCGCCGAGCTCGAAATCGACGGTCGTTCATCGATGAACAAGATGGAACTGATCCAGGCGTTGCGCGATCGTTAGATTATGTGTGATCGAGCTCCTTTCGAACCTGACCATAAGCAATGAGGGAAAACAGCAGGGTGCCACCGACGATGTTACCGATCAGCGCGGGTAGAATAATGCCGAAGAGGGCATTCAAGATACTTTCTTCGCCGGTCAGCAGCAGGAGAAAAACTTCGGTGGACCCTGCAACCACATGGGTAAGATCGCCAAGCGCAATCATGTAGGTCAACATGGTGATGACCCAAAACTCGTTACCTTCGCAGCTCGGCATAACCCAGACCAGCGCCGCGATAAAAAAGCCTGCCGGCATGCCAAGCAGCAGGATTTTCAACGGATGTTGGTCGGCGAAATGCCGCGAGACCTCCAACACCGCGGCGAGTTTTTCAGGATCGACGAGGCCGACAACCAGCCCGAGACCGGCCGAGAAGAAGGTTCCGACCATATTCGCCAGGAAGACGATCACCCAGAGCCGCGCTGTGCATGCCAGATTGTGAGCTGTCGGTTTGGCGAGCAGCGGCAGCACGGCGGTTACCGTTTGTTCCGTGAACAGCTGGAACCCGCCGAGAATAACGATCACGAAGCCGACGCAATAGCCGAAGTTCTCGATCAGAGGACGCCATGTCGTGTCCGGCAGATGGTTATGGATGAAAGCTTCGCAATACACCGACGTGCTGATCGCGAGACCGGCCGCGATCCCCGACCACCAAAGCGAGGCGGCCGGACGCTCCAGCTCCTCTGCCCCTTCCTGGCGAATGATCTCATAGACCACCGGCGCCCGCAGCCGCTGATGATCCTCGACATCATGTCGATCCTTTAGGTTGAGGCCAGCGTCATCTTCGCCGCGTTCCGCCTGGCGTCGACTTTGATCGTCGGCAGATACCCGCCTGCCAGTCTTCGTCATGAACGTAGCCTCCCTATGATCCAGCATCCTCAACCCCTTCGATGCCAGCTGCACCTATTCGGGAACCAAACGGCAAAGCAGGTGTTGCCATGTCGATGTTACCTTCACGAACCGCTTGGGAAAGGAAAACGTTATGGTCTTGGAACACCTTCGACTGATCGGGATGCGGGGATGCTTTGTTGTTTTGATGCTGACGGCGCTGTCGGCGCTTTCCGCCTGCAACACGGTCTCCGGCCTTGGAGAAGATGTTGAATCCGCCGGCGATACACTGAGCAACTCTGCTGAAGACGTTCAGGATTGATTGTCCGAGAAGGGTGGCGGCATGACAAGGTCGCCACCCTAAAGCAACCGTTGCATCTTTTGATCAATGAAAGCTCGCTCCTTCGGGCGAAGAACCGCTGTTCGATTGTCATGATGCAACGTTCGAGGGTGGGAATGGTTCCGGACGATCCCATTCAGCAGCTGCATTTATATCGACATCAACACCTCTAAAGCTTGGCCGGCGATGCCTGCGCCCATCATCGAGTGGAACTCTTTTGGCGATCGGGTTTTAAATCCATCGAAGCTCATCAAGGAAATCGACACATGGCACGACAGACCACATCGAAACAAAACGGACCGGCGGACATCGCTGATCTGAAGGATGATATCGATAAGCTTCGCCAGGATTTGTCTTCGCTGTCGAGACATTTCCGGGAGTTTGGCATTGAGACCGTGGCTGAGACGCAAAGAGCGGGCAGCGACAAGATCGATGAGTTACGCGCAGAGCTCGTGCGGGCAGGCGAAATGCTGAAGCAGCATGGCGACGCCTCGGTCGCCGAGGTCGAAAGGACAATCCAAGACCGCCCTATCCTCAGCATGCTCGCCGCGTTCGGTGTGGGCATGCTGGTAACACGGATTCTGGCCCAGCGATGAGGGCGCATCAGCCTTCGTCGAGTACATCGAAGATGTCGAGCACCGACCTGCTCCACTTGATCATGCTTCGAGTCGTCTTGACGGGACTGGTCGTCGTCCTGGGACTTGCTGCGATCGGCTTTTTGATCGCAACCTTGCTTCTTTTCCTGCTCGACCTGGTCCCCGCACCGGCAGCGACGTTGCTTACCGCCATGACGGTTGCGCTCGGCGCCTTCGTCGTTCGTCTGGTCGCCCGGCGTGTCCGAAAGCAGCAGCCAATCAACGCCGGTCCCGGGGATCTTATGCCGGCCTTCAAGCGGTTGGTCGAGCGACATTCATGGTCGGCCTTAGCGACGTCGATCGCCTTGGGCGCCGTCGCCGAATTAACGACCAAGCGGCCGGCGGCAAGGCGCAATGTCTAAAGCCGAATTATCATGACACGCGCTTTGTTGCTGATTAATCCGAACAGCGGAAATGGACGGACTGATCTCGCGCCAGCACTGGAAATGTTGCGGCAAAGCGGCATCGAGCCCGTCGAGCCCAGCAGCGGCGACAACCGCAGCATGCGCGACAAGATCCTGGATTATGGCCTGGACACGGACATCGTCGTCGTTGGTGGTGGCGATGGTACGCTGAATGCTGCCGTCGAGGGGATCTTGCAGATCGATCGGCCTCTCGGCATCTTACCACTCGGCACCGCCAATGATCTTGCTCGAACACTCCAGCTGCCGACTGATTTGTCGGAAGCGGCCCGCGTCATTGTCTCTGGTCATAGCCAACGTATCGATCTTGGTGACGTCAACGGCAAACCGTTCTTCAACGTGGCCAGCATGGGGATCAGTGGCGATGTGGCGCGGGCGCTGGACCGCGATCTCAAAGCTCGCCTCGGCATCCTGGGCTATCCGCTCAGTCTATGGCGAGCGGCGACGCGGCGTCGGGTGGTTAAGGGAACGATCCGATGCGATGAAGCATCGTTTCCCATCCGCGCCATTCAGATCTCGGTCGGTAATGGTCACTTCTATGGCGGCGGCATGGCCATCGCTTCCGACGCCCGGATCGACGATGGCACATTGGATCTGGTGATCATGGCACCTCAGGATCTCTGGCGTCTGGTGCGTCGTCTGCCGGCGTTTCGCTGGGGTCGCCATGATCTGATCGACCAGGTCAGTCATCTGCGCGGACACCATATAGAGGTAACAACCTCGGTACCACTTCCGATCAATACAGATGGGGAGATGACGACCGAGACCCCAGCCGTCTTCAAGGTGCTGCCGAAAGTGCTTGAGGTGTTCATACCGAAGGCCGTCACTCAATAGGCCGAGCCGCGGTGTTAAAAGGTTACTGATGTCAAAACCACCAAGAAAATCAAAGAGTAGAGGCTGTTAACAAGTGCTGCATCATTCAAATAGCTAGCCTCTATCCAATGGGCCGGCTCGGATGGTAAGCTCTAGACCTTCCGGGGAGCTGATTTGATGGATTCGACGATCAAGTTGATCGAAGCCGAAATACCCAGGCTTCGACGCTATGCACGTTTTCTTACGGGCGATCTTGATCGTGCTGACGACCTGGTGCAGGAATCTCTGGCCCGCGCCATTGCCAAGATCAACAGCTGGCAGCCCGGTACCAACCTGCGTGCCTGGCTGTTCGTCATCCTTCGGAACTGTTTTTTCAACGAAGTTCGACGCGAGAAGCGGTCGCCCATCAATCATGGCGACGACGAACCTGCGGGTATGACGCCGAGCAACCAGGAAGCGCATATGGAGCTCCTTGAAATGCGCCGCGCCTTTCTCAACCTTTCGGACGAACACCGTGATGTCCTGGCGCTGGTGGCGATCGAGGGATTATCCTATGAAGAGGCGTCGGCTGTCCTGGGGGTGCCCATCGGCACGGTCCGATCTCGGGCGTCGCGCGCGCGGCAGGCGCTACGCGAAGCTGTCGGTCACGACAAGACCTCTGATGTGGTGGACAAACCCGTTGACGCGGCCGCCGGCGCTCATGGCGAAAGGCCCTAAGCCTCTCGACAAACCGCAGTTCAGCCCGCCGGTCGGAAGCCTGCCGTTGAACGCATACTCCTCGGTTTTTCAGGATTGAAGGCAGCGTCGCCCTGGAATTGCTCCATGGTCAGCGGAACGTCAAAGAGCTAGCTGTCTTCGCCGTTTCCCATGTTCGCCTCCATGGCTGTTTGACGATCACGGCCATCCATTTTCGATTTTTTGCCGAAGATCGAGCTTGTCCTCATTGTTGAGGTCGTCTCGCGCCGGAACCGCCGCCTACTCATCAAAAGCGCCGGCAGGAAGTCGTTTCATCCTATCGAAATCGGTTGCTTTCGACGGCGGCTCATCAATGGGCTCCTCGTGCGGCCATGGACGAGTTCCAACAATCCTGGACATTGACCTTGGCCGTTTATGCCGAGCCCCGAACTATGCCGAACGGAAGAAGATTTTCGAGTATTCATGGTGAGTTGGATGCACGCCGATCGGCATAGTCTGGTCTCTCTTCTCGCACATCAGTGCGAAGGAGAGGATGATGACCGCAGCAGACTATCTGAACAGAAGCCGCCTTTTCCGGCAGCTGAGCAGTGGACCACATGGGCAGTATGCCCGTCATTTCGCATCACGATTGATCAGGGACGGGCTCTGTCGACACAGCACCTGGCGATCGCTGAACCTGTTTCGCGATCTCATGCGCTGGGCAGCAGCCAGCAATGTGACGGCTGAGGATCTAAACGAGCGCGTTATCGAAGCCTTTCTCGGGTTCAGGGCAGAGCGACAAAGCATTCAGCCGGGCGATCGTGCGGCCATGGCTCGTTTGTTGTCGGCACTTCGAGAGGCGGCGTTGATTGCGCCGGCGGAGATCCCGCAGCCAACCGAACACGAGGCGATCTTCCAGGCGTTCAGCGACTATCTGGAGAAGGAGCGCGGCTTGGTGCGCACCTCGGTGGTGAGGCACTTGGCCGGTGGTCCGTCAGTTTCTGGCGGAGCTCTGCCCCTCGGGTGCCGCTGACCTCGGCAAGCTCGATCAGGAAGACATCATCCGATACATTGAGCGCCATGCTTCGGATTGGAGCCCGCGCACTGGCAGGGCGATGTGTTGGGCGCTCCGCGCGTTTCTCCGATATCTCTATTTCAAGGGCCTGATTTCCCTAGCACTCGCCGATTGCGTTCCCTCGATCAGGCGATGGAAGTTCGCGAGCCTGCCAACCTACATGTCCGCGCAGCAGGTTCGGAGCGTGCTCGACAGCTGCGATCGGACGACCGCCATGGGACGACGAGATTACGCCGTTCTCATGATCCTGGCCAAGCTCGGCCTTCGGGCCAGCGAGGTCGCGGTCCTCACCTTGGACGATATCGATTGGCGGGCCGGGGAGATGCTTCTTCACGCGAAGGGCCGGCGACGATCCATGATGCCGATCCCGCCCGATGTTGGCGCCGCCATCGTCGCCTATCTGCGCGATGGTCGCCCACACTCGAGTTGCCGGCGGTTGTTCCTACGCATGCTGGCGCCTCACGTCGGCTTCGCCTCGGGCTGCGCGATTACCATGATCGCAAAGCAGGCGCTCGATCGAGCCGGTATTCACGGTTACGCGCACCGAGGCGCCCACCTGTTTCGTCATAGCCTTGCGACAGATTTGCTCCGGTCTGGAGCCTCGTTGTCGGAGATCGGCCAGTTGCTCCGGCACGAGAGCATAGACAGCACACGGATCTACGCGAAAGTCGATATCGATGCGCTTCGCCAACTGAGCCTCCCTTGGCCGGGAGGCGTGCAATGACCAGCCTGCGATCTGCGCTCGAGCGCTATGTCAGCATCCGACAGGGGCTGGGATACAAGTACGATCAGCCAGCCCGAAGGCTCTCGGATTTCGTCACCTTCATGGAGCAACAGGGCACCGACATCATCACGACCAAGTTGGCGTTGGCTTGGGCGACATTGCCGCCCGATCGGCAACCGTCATGGTCGATACGATTGACGGACGTGCGTTGTTTCGCGCGTCATGTCGTCCATATCGATCCGCGCACGGAGGTGCCGCCAGTCAAGCTGCTTCCGCCGATCCGGCGCGCCAAGCCCTATATCTACAGCGAGACGGAGATCGGCGCGCTTCTGGCCGCAGCATTGCAGCTGCCGCCGACGCATGGGCTGCGCCGGTGGACCTATCATTGTTTCTTCGGCCTGATCGCGGTGACCGGTCTTCGACATGCCGAGGCTCTCGATCTGCGTCAGCACGGACGTCGATCTCGACTGAAGGAATTCTGACGGTTCGGGAGACCAAGTTCGGCAAGTCCCGCTTCGTGCCGCTGCATCCGACCACGATCGACGTCCTGATCAACTACGCCGAACGGCGGGACGCCCATCTGCGATCGCAATGCAGCGAGTATTTTTTCGTTGCCGAACGCGGTGGTCGGCTGCTGCACCAATATGTCCACCGCGTGTTCTGGCGCTTGTCACGACAGATCGGAATCAGACATTCCGGCGAGCGCAAGGGGCCTCGCATCCATGATCTCCGACATAATGCCGAGTTCCGGATTATTCCGAGTTCGGATGGTTTGGCGCAGGATTGCGGGTCTAATCCGGTCGATGTATCGGCATAATCAGAGGCTCCTAAGAAAGGCTAAGAGCTGATCGTCGGGGCGATAGCGCTGGGCGTTGGCTGAGCTGGTGGCGGTTTTGTCGAGTGCCTTTTCTTTGATGGTCATGTCAGCTTGCAGGTAGATCGATGTGGTCTCCACGGATTCGTGGCCAAGCCAGAGGGCAATGACAGCACGGTCAACGCCATTCTGCAGGAGATCCATCGCAAGACTGTGCCGCAATACATGGGGAGTCACATGCTTGTCGGTCAGCGACGGACAGTCACGACGCGCTACGACGAGATGCTTGGTCAGCAAACATTGCAGCGCATCATGGCTCATGGCTGTACCCCGCACTGTCGGGAAGAGGGGATCGGACGGTGCGCCCCGACGTTCTCGGAGCCAGCTGCGCAGCACGGCGACAGCATCGCGGCGTAGTGGTGTGCAGCGGCGCTTACGTCCCTTGCCCTGGCACCATACGTGGGCAGCGGGTCCCAACACGATATCCTGACAGCAAAGCGAGAGGATTTCTGAGGCACGAAGCCCGGTCTGCACGGCCAGGAGGAGTAGGGCGCGATCACGGCGGCCGCCCCAAGTCTTGAGATCCGGCGCGGCCAAGAGGGCGTCCATCTCAACGCGGGTAAGGAAGGCGATGGGTCGGCGCAGGTAGCGCTTGCTCGGCATGGCGAGTATGCGCTGTGCCAAGGCGCTATGCTCGGGAGCCTGCAGAGCGACGTAACGGAAGAATGAGTGGATGGCGGCAAGACGGACATTGCGACTGCGGGCACTGTTGCCCCGCTCCTGCTCGAGATGATCGAGAAAAGCGCCGAGCAGCGGCGTATCCAAATCCGCGAACACCAAGGTCGAGGGCGCTTTGTGCAGGCGTTGCTGCGCGTACAGCAACAACAGACGAAAGGTGTCCCGGTAACTGACGAGCGTGTGCGGGCTCACCTGGCGCTGGCGCAGCAGTCGGTCCATGAAGAATCCTTCGAGAAGGACCTGAAAGGACGTTGCTCCCGTCATGATTGACACCCCCGCTCCGAGCGCTCGACCCGTTGCAGAGCGTGGCGCAAAAGCTCTGGCGTTGCGGTCAAATACCAATAAGTGTCAGTGACATGGGCGTGGCCGAGATAGGTCGACAGCTCGGGCAACCGTTGCTCGACATCGATGCCTTGGCGATACCAATTAACGAGTGTGGTGATCGCCAGTCGGTGGCGGAGATCATGCAGGCGAGGCCCTCGTGAATCACCGGGGCGGCGCAGGCCGATCTCTTGGGATAGTTTGACAAAGGTCCAGCGGACGGCCCACTCGGTCAGGCGTATGCCGCGTTCAGAGAGGAAAAAGCTTGGAGTCCCAGGCGCGCGACAGAGACGATCACGATGCGCGGCGTAACCCTGCAAAGCACGTTGGGTTGAGGGATGGAGCGGCACATAGCGCGATTTGCCGAACTTCGTGCCGCGAACCGTGAGCACGCCTTGGACGAGGTCAACGTCATCGCGGTCGAGCTGCAAGGGTTCGCTACATCGCATGCCGGTGGCTGCATACAAGCCAAAGAGTGTGGCATAGGTGTGGGAACGAAGACCGGTTGTGGATGGCAGCCGCCCGGCCGCTTGAAGTAGGTGGATGATCTGGTCGTCGCGATAGATGTAAGGCGCTGGTCGACGGTACCGATGGGGAAGGAGGTCGGGCGCCGGCACAATGGTGCGCGGATCGATCGCGCTGCAATATTGGGCAAAGAGACGGACTATACCCAGGCGGTTCGTCCACTGAGCCGGTTGAGCCTCGACCGGCTGCATCGCCCAGTTCAAGGCAAGCTCGGTGGTGATGACATCAGCGCCCGCGTGTTCGGCGAACGCGACAAAGCGTTGCAATAAGCGCCCCGACAGAACCAGCTTGTGCCCGAGAGCGCGACGCATCGTCAAATAATCATCGAGCATGCTCTGCAGCCTATTCATGGCGCCTCTCCCGGCCATGGCAGCGCGATGTTGCGCAAGGCTGCGATATCAACCTTGGCATAGATCTGCGTTGTCTTCAGCTCACTGTGGCGCAGGAGCTGGCCAATCTCAGTGAGCGAGGCGCCCCGCCGCAGCAGGTCAGACGCGAACGAGTGCCGCAACAAGTGGGATCCCTTGAACTCGGGTTCCAAGCCGGCTCGCTTGAGCACGCGATACACGATGCAGCAGATGGCGGAGGGGCCGGCTAGGCCGTGGCATGGTGCGACCATGCGAATGAAGACCCGACGCGTTGCGCAGGTTGGACGGACATGTCGCAGATAGTGAGCGAGTGCTGCGCCGACCTCCGTTGGCATGGGCAATCGTGCCAGCCGTTGACCCTTGCCACGAATGATGATCTCACCGTTCTCCCAGTCCAGATCATCTAAAGTCAGGGCAACGACTTCACCGGCACGCAAACCGAGCCGGGCCAAGAGCAGTAAGATCGCGTAATCACGCTGGCCACTCGCCGCGCTAAGGTCGCAGGCAGTTAGCATCTGCGCGACCTGCTTGGGGGGAAGCGACTTCGGCAGGTGAGACAAGCGCCAGTCGGCAACACCCGGTACCGCGGCGGCGAGGTTGATCGAGGTGGCGCCACGCTGGTGCAAAAAGCGTAGGAAGGACCGCAGGGCTGTGACCATTCCTTTGGCCTGGCTGCGCGTCCCCATTTGGGCGTGACGAAGAACGAAGCGATAGATGTCCCGCTGGCACAGCACATCGAGCCGCAGAGCCTGGTTGCCAAAACGGTCGATCAGAAAGCATCGTGCGATCGGCAGATAGTTGGTCACCGAGCAGCGTGAGAGACCGCGCTCCGAAATCAGGAAGCGTTCGAAGTCTCGCAGCAAGCAACCCATTGCGGTCTGATCGACCTGTTCTACCGGCACAGGCAAGCAACCAATGTCGCGTAAATAGGCGAGCATCTGCCGTCCTGTGGTCGCATGACCACGCCGACGATAGCTAACGAGAAACTGCTCGAGGCGTTCCTCGTCGAGCTGGATCAGAGGAATCTTTAGGTCTTCGAGCCAGCCACTGAGCTGCGCCAGCATGTCGTACTTGGCTTGCAGCGACGACGAGGCGTACCCCTCGCGGACAAGCCGTGCCACAAATCCGTCGAGATGGGATGCAAGGGGGCCAATGCATGGGCGCGTGGCTCGTGGCGTTACGGCACCATTCCGATCAATCACTGTCCGTCTCCTCTATGCTATGGGAAATCCCAGCAGGAGCGGCAGCTTATAATGCCGAATCGCTACCCAGCTGATTCGACAGCAACTAGCTGATATCAAACGAGAATTACATGCTCAATAGCATGCGACTCGGAATAATCCGGGACTCGGCATTATGGCGAAGATCGTGAATGCGTGTCTGGGTGTAGGCGCCACGCGCCGTCCACCCGAGTTCGCCTCGCAGCCGCTGGAACACCACCCCGGTCTGCAGCCGCATCGCGGCGAAGATCCGGCATGGCAAGCCCGACCTTCGGCCTTCCAGGCCTGCAGGCGGCGACCCATGGACGGTCCGCTTCGGCAGCAACCCACCGGATGACGACAGGAATAACAGCGTATCCCGGTCGGTAGCGCCGTGCCGCGCCCGCACCGCCATGTAGCGGTTCAACGCCGCCGCCACGGTCGGATGCACCGGCACATGTCTGGATTTGCGAAACTTTGTGTTCCGGACCGTGAGGACGCCCTGATCGAGATCGACATCGCCGCATCGCAGGTGGAGGGCTTCCGAGAGGCGCAGGCCAGTGGCGGCGATCAATCCGAAGAGCGTCTCGTAGGTCGCCGGTCGCAATCCACCATGCGGGGCAAGGCGCCGGGCGGCGGTGAGCAGATCGCAGATCTCCTGTTCTGAGTAGATGTGCGGCGCCAGGCGACGATGCGAGCGGCCAAAGATTGCGGTCTGCGGGAACTCGGTCGCAGGATCGAGCCGCGCCAGATACCTTGCGAATGGACGAAGGACCTTCAGGCGGCGGGCCCAGGAAAAGGGCTTGGCGTGCTTGGCTTGACCCTGCACCCAATCCAGGGTGATGCGGGTCGTCAACGATCCGGTATGGCCCGCCGCGTCGACGAAGCGGGCGAAGGCGCCGATCTGATCGCCAGGGATGCGCAGGTCGAATCCCAAGGCACGGCGCTCGGCCAGGTAATCCTCGGCCAGCGAGAGCATGGTGCGGGCCTCGGTCATGACGCGCTCCCCGGCCAGGGCAAGGCTACCGCGGCGAGCTTGGTCAGATCGACCTTGGCGTAGATCGCCGACGTATCGAAGCTGCGGTGCCGCAGGACGTCGGCTATATCCTTCATCGGCGCGCCGGCGCGCAGAAGTCGGCTGGCCACGCTGTGCCGCAGAATATGGACGCTCGTGCGGGTCCATCCGCATCTTCGATAGCCTTCCAGAACGGCGCGCTTGACGACGCCCTTCTCGATGGGTTCGTCGTACGGGGCGACGTGGCGGACAAAGATGGCCCGGTTCGATGTCTGGGGCCGCTCCTCGCGGAGATAGGCGGCGATCGCGCTGCCGGTCGCATCGGGCAAGGGCAGGATATCGGCGCGCCTGCCCTTGGTTCCGACAAGGCAGAGCGTCCCGTCGGTCCAGTTGATGTCTTCGAGGCGCAGGCCGACGACCTCGCTGGATCGCAGCCCGAGGTCGATCAAACACCGCACCATCGCGTAAGCTCGCCGGCGCGACGGAAAAGGCTGATCGAACGATCGCAACAGCTGGTCGATCTCAGCGTCGGTGAGAACCTCCGGCAAGGATGTCCCGGTCTGCAGGAGCGAAGCTCCGAAGATCCGGCGTGGCAGACCCGACCTTCGCCGCGATGCGGCTGCAGGCGGGACGCCAATCGCCAGTGCGCCACCCGTGGAATGGCAGCCGCCAGTTCGCTGATCCGGTCGCCGAACATGCTGCGGAACCGAAGATAGCAGCGGATGGCACCGCCGATCACGGCGATGGAGCCAGCGTTGCGTCCATGCTCGCCGAGAACGAAGCGCCGGACGGAGGCGATGCTGATCGTCGACATCGTGATCGGCCGGTCGCCGAAATGGGCAAGCAGAAACTCGCCCACGACCCGACCACGCCGACGGCGGGTGCTGTCCGCAAGTTGGGTCAAAATTTCACCGGGTCGGTATTAGAACAAATCAACCTCCCCAAGGCTAGGCGTTGGCATGGAGCGTGATGTCACCCCGGAATCATGAATATCGGCCTTGATAGCAAGGGAAAATTGCATCTCGTCAAGTTTTAGCTGTTCCATAATGGAAACTGACAAATGTTGATGATCAGCAGCATGTGCAGGATGAAAAGATCGATCCACGATGCCTAAGGCCGAATTAATGTCTGACAAGCGTTGCTGAATCCGGTCTTCATTTTGGAGCACTTCACTCATACGGAAGACGCTGGCTTCCACCATGTGGAGATCATTGGCTTCAGATAAGACGCGAAGTTCCGCTGTCAGCTTAACTGCAAGCTGACGAAGAAGCTCGGATGATTGTTCAATTTCTTCCTTGAGGAAATGAACAACTGGTCGCACCTGCGCCAAGAGCTCGGCTGCATTCAGGCTCTTAGCACACGTCGCCCTTAATGCTAACGGTGGATCAACATCATGACACATGAACGATTACCTTCGCCAACTGATCAATAGAAATGCTAGATAGTCGGGGTTCGGTCCCATTTTAATTCGCCTTTATCGGGCAGGAGTTCTCTGCCTTTATCCAATTCGCTTATCCGTCCGGTGTATCGACACAAACAGATCGATCCGAGCACGTCGGAAAAGTTGATGCAAATCCAAAAAAACAGGCTGCCGTTGACTGAATCCTCTGAAGACTCCACTGTACTAGACATCGTCCAACGCATCGGGACCCTGCTTGCAACGCTCAACCGAGCTGCCGGAACATACGATGCGAGGCCTTCCTCAGTGATCATCGATGAAGTATCGAAGCAAAAACTTCAAACGAAAATATTTGCGAGAAAAAACCTGCAATACGAAAGAAATTGGACAATCTCACGATATTCCGATTAAAAAAAATATCACCATGAAAATTTCTCCAGTAAGTTCTATTCTTCAGCTAATTTACATGGGAGAGAGTTCTTTATTATTTGCCATTGGTGATCCTGACAACGCTCTGGATAGCCCTACTACGTAGGAATCAACTCAGTGCACCGAAGACCGCCTCAACACGCTTCCTCAAATCGCCGGTGCTGAACGGCTTAACAATATAATTGTTAGCTCCCGCCTCCTTTGCGGCAATCACCTGTTTTTTGTCTTGAGTGCCTGTTGCCATGATGAATGGTAAACCTTTGATCACTGGATTACTTCTTATGTTTTTGAGCAGATCGAGCCCGCTCATACCGTCCATATTCCAGTCAGAAATAACGAGATCAAAGCTATCTTTGGTGACTGTTTCGAGGGCATCCTCTCCACTCTTAGTCGAGGTGACCTTCGTGACGCCAATCTCCTTTAGACAATGTCGAAGCAATTCACGCATACTCTGCTGGTCATCAACGATCAGAACTTGCATGGAGTTAGCGGAAGGCATGAAAAAGATCTCCGTATTGGCGGCTGCTTTGATAAGGAAATGTCAAGATGCTCGTTGCCGACGTAAGGTTGGTTGAGTGCAAGCTTGCAGGATGGCGGGCGCGATCTGATTAATGGATAATTCCGAAACTACAGCCCCCATCTCGAAAGCAGCTTTGGGCATGCCGTACACGACGCAGCTGGCTTCATTCTGACCGAAGGTAGTAGCACCAGCTCGCCGCATTTGCAGGAGTCCGACCGCACCGTCGCGCCCCATACCGGTAAGGATGGCGCCCACCGCCTGGTCGCCGGCATGTTCGGCAAAAGAGCTGAAAAGTACATCAACCGATGGGCAATGGCCGGATACCGGGGGCGCGTCATACACCTTGCAGAGATAACCATCCCGGCCACGTCTCAACTCAAGATGTTGGCCGCCGGGTGCAATATAGGCAAAACCTGGTCGTGCTGGCTGACCATTCTGCGCCTCGACCACCGTAATTGTGCAGAATTGATTTAAGCGCTCAGCCAGAGAGCTTGTGTATCTGGGCGGCATGTGCTGTGCGATCAGAACCGGCGGACTATCGGTGGGCACATGGCAAAGAACGGAACGCAATGCAACAACACCGCCGGTCGAGGCACCGATGGCAATCGCCATGCATTCAGAAGCGTAGCCACCTTTTGGAGAAGCAACGGGCCTTGTTACTTCATGGTTTAACCGACTGCCATTAGGCATCTTGATCCGTGCTGCGGCCTTGATCTTTGGGATCAGTTCGTCCGCTAATTGGCCCAGCCCGGTTCTTAAATCGCCCCTTGGCTTGGCAACAAAATCGACGGCGCCAAGTTCAAGTGCCCGTAATGTCGTCGTCGTGCCTTTATGCGTAAGGGTTGATACCATGATGACCGGCATTGGGCGCAAGGTCATGACCTTTTCGAGAAAGGCTATGCCATCCATACGCGGCATTTCGACATCAAGCGTCAGTACGTCGGGATCAAGATCCTTGATCATCTGTCTCGCTACGAGTGGATCGGCCGCCGTACCAACAACCTCAAGGCCTGCATCGCTTTGCAGGACGGAGCTTAAGACCTCCCGAATAAACGCCGAATCGTCAACAATGAGAACACGAACTTTACCAGTCACGCCAAATCCTTATCCAAAAAGTTCCACATCACCAGATTCCTCATCAGTCTTGATGGAGCTCTGATAGTCTCGCTCTTTCTTAAATAAATCGTTATCGGGCGCTCTGCGAAGCAGAAGCATGTTGACCTTGCCCGTAACCGGAAAATAGTGAATCCGACGCGGCAATGGACCACCCAAGTGCTCGGCCACGATTCTAAAACCTTCATTTTGCAGGTACTTTCCTACGAACTCCGCATTCTTCCGGCCTATGGCTAGCGTTGATTGGCTGTCGATGACTTGAGCACCACCAAAGACCTTAATCTCGAGCCTCGAGCGTTCGCCGCCTCGTTTTATAATGTCATTGATCAGCGTTTCCATGGCATGATTGCCGTAGCGCATGGCTGCGTCTGCTTGTCCCCACTGACCGGTCTCGCTTTCTGGCAAGAGAAAGTGATTGAGGCCGCCGACAGCAGCAATCGGATCTCGAATACATGCCGCGACGCAGGAGCCGAGCAGGGTAACGATCATTTCTTCCGGTGCCGCGCTGACATAGTGCCGGCCAGGCAAGACCATCACCGATGTGGCTTTGAAGCGTGGATCATAGAAACGCTTGACCTCGTCACTCGGCCCATATAAGTCTTTGCTGGTGCGATGTCGAAAGAGTTGACCTGATCGGCTTTTGGTCACATCTCTCTCCGATAAATCGTTCTGCCGGTTAACGTCAGCCCCTCGTGATGCCCGTTCAGCGTTTCGGAATGACCGAGATAAAGCCAACCGCCAGGGCGAAGCAAACGAATGAAACGGTCGATCAATTTGCTCTTTGTCTCATTGTCGAAATAAATCAGGACATTACGGCAAAAAACCACATCAAAAAGTTGACGCATCGGCCATGGACCAAGAAGGTTAAGCTGTTTGAATGTGATGAAGCCCTTCACTTCCGACTTGATCGAAAATTTGCCGTTTTGAGGCCGAGCATCAATAAAGCATTGGCGTAAGTCGGACGGAAGTTTTTCACAAACCTCCGCACTGTAAAGGCCAGCGCTTGCGGCGGAGAGCACCTCGGTGTTCAGGTCCGTCGCCAGAATACGTGCATCCCAGTGACGCCGATCGATGCCGCTTTCAAGTAACGTCATCGCGATGCTGTAGGGTTCTTCGCCCGTTGAACAAGCAGACGACCAAAGTCGCAAACGCCGGCCATTCTGGCTTGCCAATGTCTTGATTTCAGGAAGAGCGATGTTTTTTAGATGTTCGAAGTGGTGGGCTTCTCGATAAAAAGACGTGAGATTGGTGGTCAGCGCGTTGGTCATAGCCATCAACTCATCAGAGCCTTTCGGGCTAATGATGTACTGGCAATATTCCTTGAAGCTTTCCAGTTGGAGAGCCCGTAGTCGTCGACCGAGACGACTATGGACGAGGTCACGCTTCTTATCGCTCAGGACAATCCCGGCATGGTCATAGATGACCCCAGCGATGAACTTAAAATCGTTCTCCGTAAGATCGAATTCGTTCTTCGACGAAATTGCAGTTGACACCCTAAATCGCCCTTCTTGAACCATGCATGGCCATGATGCCTGCGCCTCATCGTTGACCACTGAACCTGGAATAATGCACAGCTCGTGCTTTGCCCTTAAGAGTTCGATGAAGTCACCTTGGAATTCGGAAGATCGGTTCCGTCATCGAGAGAGGTATCGAGGTCAAACAAGAGCTTGAGTTCGAGCAGAGCGACCATTCGATTATCAACGGCGACCAAGCCCGAAAGAAAGCGCTGATCGATATTTCCTCCCATTTCCGGCACGGCTCTAATCTTGGTTGTCCCCACGGTCAGAATGTCAGAAACAGCGTCGACCAAAATTCCGATAATTCGGTTGCTGACCATGATGATCACGATCACATGGTTTTTGCTCGGTATCGTATCGCCTAGGCCAAACCTTGCCCGGAGATCATAGATCGGCACGATGATGCCTCGAAGGTTGAGGACACCCCGCATGTAGGAAGGCGCGCTCGGCAGGTTTGTGGTTTCCGTCCAACCCTTGATTTCTTGAACCGTGACGATATCGACGCCAAACTCCTCATCGCCAATACTGAACGTAATGAATTGTGCCGCTTCCATATCCATATCGATGGCATCGGCTGCTGTTGTCATGGCAGGCAGATGGGATTTGGGGATGGCTTCAGATGCTGTATCGGTCATGTCAATGCATCTCTTTCAATTGGTGGTAAGCTGAGTTTTTTTCAGGCTGATGCATCGCCATTGCACGCAACCCGTCAACGTCGAGAATGAGGGCGACCAGGCCATTGCCCAAGATTGTCGCACCAGCAATGCCATCGATGCGGCGATAGTTCGAACTCGAGGCTTTTAATGACGACCTGTTGCTGCCCGACAAGCTCACTGACGACGAGACCGATCCTGCCCCCTCCCGTCTCGACGATTACCACGAGGCTATCCTTCACGTTCATATCGACCGAACCGAAGAGCGCTGAGAGATGGATCAATTTGATATAGTCATCACAATGCCTAAGGACTTTGCCACCCGTTGCAAGCCGACTGATACGCTGCTCATCAGGACGAAGAGTTTCGACAATACTCGCGATGGGGATGATGTAGTTTTCGTCGCCGACACGAACCACCATGCCATCGAGAACGGCAAGTGTCAGTGGCAGCGTCAAATTAAACTTCGAGCCGCGGCCGGGATCGGACGAAATACCAATTCGTCCCCCCATATTCTGGATTTTGCTGACCACGACATCCATCCCCACACCGCGACCGGACACATTGGAAATCTGGTCGGCGGTCGAGAAGCCGGGTAATAGTATCATATTGTCGATCTCTTCGTCGGAGGGGCGGGTTTCGGACGTCACCAGACCTTTATCTCTTGCTTTCTGCAGTACTTTTTCCCGATTGATTCCGCGGCCGTCATCGCTCACCGAAATAACGATCCGACCGCTGCTATGTGCCGCCGACAGATAGATCGTACCTTCTCGCGACTTTCCGGAAGCCGCCCGTTCCGCCGGCATTTCAAGACCATGATCCATTGAGTTCCGGATCATATGCGTCAAGGGGTCGGATAATTCTTCGATCACCGTTTTGTCGACTTCCGTGTGCTCACCGGAAATGACAATGCGTGCTTCTTTCTTGAGGGATACCGCCAACTCGCGGACCAACCGCGGCATACGCGAGAAAACCGATTTCACCGGCTGAGCGCGGATGGCCATCACGCTTTCCTGAAGTTCCCGCATTTGCTGAGCCAGAACTTCGATGCCATGGAGCAAACCGGCATGCTGATCGACCGCCAGATGATTGGCCTGCTCGCCAAGCATGGCTTGGGTGATGACCAGTTCGCCGACCATGTTAACCAGACGATCGATCCGCTCGAGATCGACGCGGATGGTGGCCGGCGCCTTCTTTTCAGTGCTTCCCCCCTTTGCCACCCCTGCTGGCTTCACCAGGGCGGGCGCACATGGTGATGACCGCAGGGGTTCGGCAATCGGCCCTTCTACAGCCTCTTCGATCATCGCCAAAGGCTCGTTATTCGTCCTGACGACATCTTCGATCGTCAGCATACAATCTTCGTTGACGAACTCGAAAACCTCCTCAATCGCAGATCGTGGCAAGCTGGTCTCAAGTTGGATATCCCATGAGAAATAGCTGCCCTCGGCGTCGATTTCTTCCAATTCAGGCAGTTTTGTTACGTTGATCTCAGTCCTAAGGGAGCCTAGCCGCTTGAGCTCACGGATGAGGAGAAGTGGCTCATTGGCTCGCTCGAACAGTCTGGGATGGGGAGAGAATTGAATGCGAAAGACATGGTCGTCCGGAGCCTGCTCGGTGTTGGTCTCACCGGTACCAGCGACGCTTACGGTGACAGGTTCGAAGTCGATGTCATCATCGTCATCCTCTCCGTTCTCACCTGTGTCGGGCCCAGCTAGCGCTGCTAGGCCGCTCAAAATTTCCTGGCCAAAATCTGCTGGAACTTCCGTGTCGTCTTGCGCTGACAACACCAGATCGGCGAGGGCATCAGCAGCACGGATCATCAGCGCGACATTGGCGCTGCTAATTTCGAGCTCATGGCCGCGCATCCGGTCCAGGACGGTCTCGAATACATGGGCGAACGCGACAAGTTCGGTAAAACCAAAAGCGCCGGCTCCCCCCTTGATCGAGTGAATGGCGCGGAAGGCAGCATTGAGAACCTCGTCGTCGACATTCCCTGCCTGCAGGGCGGTCAGCTGGCCTTCAAGATCAGCCAGAAGTTCATCGCACTCCTGGAAATAGGTCTGTTTAAATTCTGCCAGATCGTCCATCAAAGAAATCCTCGATCCATGTCATCGGCATCCGCCCAACGCGGCGCCAATGACGAAGAATTTCCCAAGCGCCGCGGAGAAGCCCAAATTCTTCCGTTCACCGGCATCAGCCGCATCATCTGTCGGACATTCCACAGGAAAGCCTGATCTTGTGCATTGACGCATTGGTTTGGTTCATATCCAGGCCCATTGATCGTCTGAATCTGCTTCAATTCTTGCCGATTGTTCTTGTTGGCATGGTGACGATCATGCTCTCGTAATTTGCTCGTAGCGCTTGGTTGCCAAGGTTTCCGATAAGAGAGTCCACCTAAGTCGATGAAGTCGTCGAGTGCTTGTCGTTCGGTGAGAGGACTGTTGCGTTGAGGTTGCACCACTAGGGACAGACTTTTTCGACAACGCGAAGCAGCTTGTCCGGATTGAAGGGCTTGACGATCCACCCGGTAGCCCCGGCATGGCGTCCTTCAGCCTTTTTCGCATCTGAGTTTTCGGTCGTGAGCGTCAAAATCGGCGTCGAAGAGAAGGCGGATCGCATCCGGCACTCCTTGATGAAGGTGATGCCATCCATGACCGGCATGTTGATGTCAGTGATGATGACATCAGCGCCATTGGCCTCAAGCTTATCGAGACCGTCGCGCCCATCCTCGGCCTGGATCACGTCATAACCTGCTCGCTTGAGCGTCATCAGCAGCATGTCTCGCATCGTCTTAGAATCATCGACGGTCAAAATTTTCTTGGCCATTATTCGAGGTCCCATGCCATGAGTTGCGAGAATAAGCCGGCCTCCTTGAATGCCTCGATCAGCGCTTCCGAAGGATTGGCTATCTTGAAGGCCATCTCCTTACGTTTGGCGTATTCGGCCACGGCAAGTAACATCTGAAGACTAGGTGTTGTAAGCTGCTCGACCGGCTTGGAATCAAGTGTAAGGGCCACGCTGGTTGCGATGACTTCCAAAACGCGGTCGCGAAGGGCTTCAGAACTAGTGACATCCAGTATCGGCGGCAGGGTTATCTTTACCGTCTTGTCGATGGTCTCGGTTTGGATTTGGGTCATGCAAACATCTAGCCGCTGCTGGTTGATGATCGGCTTCAATTCCGACACCCTAGCAGTCAATCGTTACCATATTCTTTACCGCCTTCACCGCATCGTCGAAGTCGGCGTTCTAAACGAGGAGGTTTGCCACAAAGTCGATCCCCAATGGCCTCGGCCGGCGGCAAGATATCAAGGATGGCCTCTTCACCAGCCAACACCGCGTGCGAAAAATGAGCCCGGCTATAGCCGGGCTCAAATCATCAGGGAGGCTTGAAAAGCCGGCAGAAACCGACTTAAGGGAGATGACCTGGCTTAGCGCTGCGGAAGCTTGGCGGACCAACGCGCTCTAAACCTGGTCGATCGCGGCCCATTCGCCGCGATCGTGACTTTAGATTTGCAAGCAGCGTGCCAAAGTGCAAAAGCGGTTCTTTCGAGCGTTAACGGCCCCCGGTCGACATCATGAGCTCCTTTGAGCCTCTCGAATGAGCACGGCAGCTCAAAATTTCGGCATTTCGCCACTTGACTCCCAACACTATTACCGACACGCAGAAGCAAGTTATTGGTGGCTTTGAAGAAGGAGGACAAAGCGCAGAACTCGCTACTTCGTGTGCTGCGCCGTCAGAAAACCGCTTTGTCCCGCCATGTTCTTCAACTGAGCACCCTTATTGCCACGCTGGCGCTGACGTTCCTGGGCCTTCTGGTGGTGACCTTCCTGATCGGCCGTGTCGTGCCGGTCGATCCGGTACTCGCGGCCGTCGGCGACCGGGCACCTCCTGATGTTTATGAACAGGTCAGGATCGAGATGGGGCTGCATCGCCCTCTTTGGCAACAGTTTTTGATCTATGTCGGCAATGTGCTCAGCGGTGATTTCGGCAAGAGCGTGCTGACCGCAAAGCCCGTGCTCTCGGACATCAAGCGGGTGTTTCCGGCGACCCTCGAACTCGCCACGATCGCCACCGTGATCGGCTTGATCGTCGGCATTCCAGCCGGCGTCGCCGCTGCGGTTTATCAGGGGAAATGGCCGGATCATCTGGTACGATTTTTGGGTCTGATCGGCTATTCCATGCCGATCTTCTGGCTGGGCCTGTTAGGCCTTCTTCTGTTTTACGCAAGGCTGGACTGGGTGCCAGGCCCCGGCCGGCTCGATGTCTTCTACGACGATCTGGTCGAGCCTGTGACCGGCGTCATCCTGATCGATGCGGCCCTCGCCGGCGACTGGGAGGTCTGGTGGAACGGGTTGTCGCACCTCGTCCTGCCGGCCGCGATCCTCGGCTATTACAGCCTTGCCTATATCAGCCGGATGACCCGAAGCCTGATGCTGGAGCAATTGGGCCAGGAATATATCACCACTGCCCGGGTCAAAGGGCTCTCCGAGACCGCGGTCATCTGGCGTCATGCGTTCGGCAACACTGCCATTCCGCTGGTGACAGTGGTTGCCCTTTCCTATGCCAAGCCTGCTCGAAGGCTCGGTGCTGACCGAGACGGTCTTCGCCTGGCCGGGGCTCGGCCTCTATATCACCAATTCGCTCCTGAATGCCGACATGAACGCCGTGCTCGGCGGGACGATCGTCGTCGGCATGGTGTTCATCGGCTTGAACCTGCTCTCCGACCTGCTCTATCGGCAGCCTCGATCCGAGATCACGATGATGGCAGCACCCGATACCAGGACAGGCACCTTGCGCGACTGGCTGCTTTCGGAAACGCCCGAGTTCGCCAAGGCAGGCACGTCTTGGACAGGTTCTATGTCGGCTGGCTCGAACTGCGCGCCAACAAACTGGCCATGGTCGGCCTAGGCATCATCGTCATGCTCGTTCTGACCGCCCTCTTCGCCCCGCTTCTCGCCACGCACTCGCCTGTCGGCCAAACGCTGACCGACCGGCTGCAGCCACCCTCGGCCGCCCACTGGCTGGGCACCGACGAACTCGGCCGCGACATCTATTCGAGGATCGTCTACGGCTCGAGACTGACCCTCTACATCATCGGCATCGTGGCGATCGTGGTCGCACCGGTCGGCCTCCTGGTCGGCACCGTTGCCGGCTATCTCGGCGGCTGGGTCGATCGCATGCTGATGCGGATCACCGATATCTTTTTGGCTTTTCCAAGGCTTATTCTGGCTCTTGCCTTCGTCGCAGCCCTCGGTCCCGGTATCGAAAATGCCGTGATGGCGATCGCGATCACGGTCTGGCCGCCCTATGCCAGAATGGCGCGCGCGGAAACGCTGACGATCCGCAACGCCGATTATATCGCTGCCGTCCGCCTTCAGGGAGCTTCGACCACGCGCATTATCGGCAATCATATCGTGCCGATGTGCCTCTCCTCCCTGATCGTCCGCCTGACGCTCGATATGGCAGGCATCATCTTGACCGCAGCAGGCCTTGGTTTTCTCGGCCTCGGCGCCCAGCCGCCGCTGCCCGAATGGGGGGCGATGATCTCGGCCGGGCGGCAATATCTCCTGGAGCAATGGTGGGTTGCGACCATGCCTGGACTTGCGATCTTCATTGTCTCGCTCGGCTTTAACCTGCTGGGCGACGGTCTGCGCGACGTGCTCGATCCAAGAAGCACCGAGCGATGAGTGCCGAGGGCACCCCCCTGCTGGAGGTCCAGGATCTGTCTGTTCGTTTTCAGACGCGAAGCCGGTTGATCGAAGCCGTGCGCAGCGTCAGTTTTTCGATGCACAAGGAAAAACTCGGCATCGTCGGCGAGAGCGGCTCCGGCAAATCCCAGACGGGACGGGCCATCCTCGGCCTCACCAGCGGTGACGTCGACGCAACGAAGCTCCGCTTCGAGGGTCTGGATCTGATGACCCTCGGCCGGCGCGAACGGCGTGATCTGCGCGGCGGCAAGATCGGCATGATCATGCAGGACCCGAAATTCTCGCTGAACCCGGTGATGCCGATCGGCAAGCAGCTGATCGAGGCGTTACGCGCCCACGAGCGCGTAACCAGAGAAAGAGGCCAGGCGGCCGGCGCTTCAGATGCTCGAAGCGGTGCAGATCGACGATCCGGAGCGGGTCTTGCGCGCCTATGCCCACGAGCTTTCCGGCGGTATGGGCCAGCGCGCCATGATCGCGATGATGCTGCTCCCGGACCCGAAGCTGCTGATCGCGGACGAGCCGACCTCCGCCCTCGACGTCACGGTCCAGCAGAGTGTGTTGCGCATCCTGGACAAGCTGGTGCAGGATCGCGGCATGGGACTGATCTTCATCAGCCACGATCTGGAGCTGGTCGCCTCGTTTTGCGATCGCATCCTGGTGATGTATGCCGGCCGCGTGATCGAAGAGCTGCGCGCCGATGCCCTGCACAGGCAAAGCACCCCTATACGCAGGGTCTGATGTCCTGCCTGCCTGGCCCTGCAACCCGCGGCCAGCCCCTTTCGGTGATGGTGCGCGATCCGGCATGGCTGGAACCCGATGCCGCCGGGCTGCCGCCATGATCGACATCGATAATCTCGAGATCAGCTTCGGTCGAGGTGCTGTCGCGCGTCGAGGCAGTGCGCGGATATCAGTTTCAAAGTCGAGGCCAAGGAAAGCTTTGGTCTGGTCGGTGAAAGCGGATCTGGGAAATCGACTGTTCTGCGCGCGATCGCCGGCTTGAATACCGACTGGTATGGCCAGATCCGCTATGGAGGCCAGTCCTTGTCGAAAAAAATTGCGCTCGCTTACCACAAGCGGGTGCAGATGGTCTTCCAGGACCCGTTCGGCTCCCTGCATCCGCGCCAGACCGTGGATCAGATCCTGCGCGAACCGTTGGCCATTCACCGTCTCGACGCGCGCGAGGCGCGCATCCTGAACATGCTCGACATGGTCCGGCTCGGTCCGGAATTCCGCTTTCGCTTCCCCCACCAGCTTTCAGGCGGCCAGCGCCAGCGCGTCGCTATCGCAAGGGCGCTCATCCTGGAACCTGAAACGTTGCTCCTGGATGAACCGACCTCGGCGCTCGATGTCTCGATACAGGCGGAAATCCTGAACCTCTTGAACGACCTTCGTCGGGATCTCGACCTGACGTTTTTGCTGGTGAGCCACAATCTCGGCGTTATCAGCCATATGTGCGACCGGCTTGTCGTCATGCAGGGCGGGAAGATTCTGGAGACCGCCGACGCCGAGGCCCTCGCCGAGGGGCGGTTCGAAACCGGCTATGCCGAGCAGCTGTTTCGGGCAAGTCAGGGCTATCAGGCGGAAGATGGCAAAAACGGGCCCCCGCCGGCAGGGTAAGAAGCCCTTTGGCGATCTACGGGCGACAGGGCGACGAGAGTTTCACTTCTTCTTCGCCTTGGCGACCTGATCGAATCCAGGGATTATCTGATCAGGTATTTCCATCAAGCGTCAATGTTTCATCTGCACCATTTGAGGAAGAATCATGTTTCGCATCATTGCCTTAACGACTGTTCTTTTCGGTCTAGCAGCCTGCGCGACGCCTTTGGAGCGCGCCAAGCAGGATGGCTGGAGACAACTTACCGGCGCCGAAGCCATCGAGCTGCACGCGCAAGGCCTCGTTGTCGAAGGACCGGGTTGGACGGCGACCTGGACCGAAGACGGGCGAAAGATCGTCAACTCACAGCAAGGGGTCCGGGAGCTCCGCTGGGAGGCTCGAGACGGCAAGTTTTGCCAGGAGCTCTATCGCAGCGACCAATGGGACTGTGGCGATCTCTCCATCATCGCCATCAAGGGCGACAAGTACCGTTCTTTCAACGCCAGCGGCTCCCTGCGCGACGAGGGAACGATCGTCAAGGGGGGCTGACGTCGTCTTACCACTCGATGGTGGGAAGAAGTCCTGATCTGACCGATCTCGAACAACACATCCCTCAGATGAGTTGCATAAATTGCCAACCCCGGAAAAACTCAAAGGGCGATGACAACAAATCGACCCACGGGAGGCGATCATGCAACTGGGCACACTCGATCATGTCAATGTGCGGACACGCAATCTGGACAAGATGAGCGAATGGTATCAACGGGTTCTGGGCCTGAAAACCGGTGCCCGGCCGTCCTTCAGCTTTCCGGGCGCCTGGCTCTATATCGACGACAAGCCGATCGTTCACCTGGTAGGCGTCGAGCGCTCACTGCCTGCTCATCAGGAAGATCTGAGGCTTGAGCATTTTGCCATCAACGCGAGCGGGCTCACCAAGTTTCTGGAACGTCTCAAGCAGGGCAACATCACCTATAAGATGGGCAAGGTCCCGGACTTTCCGATTGTCCAGGTTAACGTCTGGGATCCAGACGGCAACCACATCCACATCGACTTTCATGCCGATGAAGCCGAAGCCCATCAGGACGAGCTAACGTAGTTGTCAGATGATTTCGGCGGGAGCCGGCGCCGAATCAGCAATCAAAAGTGAATGGCGCGGCCGTAGGCGTCCAGTGTGCTCTCGTGCATCATCTCCGAGAGTGTCGGATGCGGGAAGACGGTGTGCATGAGGTCGAGTTCGGTGGCCTCGACCTGGCGGGCGATGACGTAGCCCTGGATCATCTCGGTGACCTCGGCGCCGACCATATGGGCGCCCAAGCAGCTCGCCGGTCTTGGCGTCGAACACGGTCTTGACCATGCCTTCCGGCTCACCGAGGGCGATCGCCTTGCCGTTGCCGATGAACGGGAAGCGGCCGACCTTGATCTCAAAGCCTGCCTTCTTGGCCGCCGCCTCTGAGTAGCCGACGCTGGCAATCTGCGGGCGTGCAATAGGTGCAGCCCGGGATTTTCGAGGCGATCGAGGGGATGCGTGTCGTTCAGACCCGCGATCTTCTCGACGCAGAGCACACCCTCATGGCTGGCCTTGTGGGCAAGCCAGGGGGCACCGCAGAGATCGCCGATCGCATAGACGCCGGGCTCGCCGGTGCGGCACCACTCATCGATGATCACGTGGGTATTGCCGGACCTTCGACCTTGGTGCCTTCAAGGCCGAGATCCTCGACATTGCCGACGATGCCGACCGCCATGATGGCCCGATCGACCGTGAGCTTTTGCGATCTTGCCGCCGGCCTCGATGGTGGCGGTGACGCTGTCCTTGCCCTTCTCCAGCGCCTTCACCTGGGCCGACGTGATCAGCTTGATGCCGCGCTTTTCGAACTGTTTGTGGGCAAAGGCGGAAATCTCCTCGTCCTCCACCGGCAGCACGCGGTCCAGCACTTCGACCACGGTGACGTCGACTCCCATCGCGTTGTAAAAGCTCGCAAATTCGATGCCGATGGCGCCGGAGCCGACCACCAGCAGGCTCTTCGGCATGGTCTCCGGCACCATCGCTTCCTTGTAGGTCCAGATCAGCTTGCCGTCCGCTTCCAGACCCGGGAAGCTGCCGCGCCCGCGCCCCGGTCGCAAGAATGATGTTGTTCGACTTGATCGTCTCCGTCCCGGACTTGGTCTCAACCTTGACAATGCCCGACCCTGCCAGGGCCCCCTGGCCGTCGAAGACGGTGACCTTGTTTTTCTTGAGGAGATGGGCGACGCCTCTGGAGAGCTGGCCTGCAATCTTGCGCGAGCGCTTGACCACGGCGCCGACGTCGTAGGTAAGTTTCTCGGCGGAAAAGCCGAAGTCCTTCAGATGATGCATCATGTCGAACACTTCGCCCGAGCGCAGCAGGGCCTTGGTCGGGATGCAGCCCCAGTTCAGGCAGATGCCGCCGAGATGCTCGCGCTCGACCAGGGCGACCTTCATCTTGAGCTGGGCCGCGCGGATGGCAGCCACATAGCCGCCAGGTCCGCCGCCGACAATGACCAGATCGAATTGATGCTCTGCCATAGAGGACGTCCTTGTTTAACGTGATTCCGTTTAGGCCTCTCAGTCCGTCCGACCAAGCGCAGTGATCGCACCACCCGACAACGTACCGGAACAATATCGGGCGGTTGGAAGGGGGACCGGGCCGGAACGGAAAAAGCCTAAAGCAACATCGAGAGCGGCTCTTCGATATAGCCCTTGAAAGCCTGAAGCAGCACGGCACCGAGCGCGCCGTCGACCGCACGATGATCGACCGAAAGCGTGCACGACATGATCGTGGCGCTGGCGACCGCACCGTTCCTGATGACCGGCTGCAGCAAGCCCGGCACCGACCGCGAGGATGCAGGCCTGCGGCGGGTTGATCACCGCCTGAAAATCCTTGACGCCGAACATGCCGAGATTGGAGATCGAAAAGCTGCCGCCCTGGAACTCCTCGGGCTTCAGCTTGCCGTCCTTGGCGCGGCCGGCCAGATCCTTCATCTCTTCGGAGATCTGGCCGAGGCCCTTCTTGTCGGCCTCTCTGATGATCGGCGTGATCAGGCCGTCGGGGATGGCGACCGCCACCGAGATATCGATAGTTCTTGTATTGAAGGAGCTTGTCGCCACCGAAGGAGACATTCGCCATCGGCACCTTCTTGAGCGCCAGCGCCGACGGCCTTGATCACGAAGTCGTTGACCGAGAGCTTGTAGTCCGCCCCTTCCCTGCCATTCAGCTGCTTGCGCAGCGCCAGCAGCGCATCCAGCTCGCAGTCGATGGTCAGGTAGAAATGCGGGATGCGTCTGCTTGGCCTCGGTCAGGCGGCGCGCGATGACCTTGCGCATGTTGGAAAGCGGGATTTCCTCGACCTCGGCTCGGCCAGACCGGTCACTGGCGGTGGCGCCGTCGCTGCGGCTGCTTCACGGCGGCTGTGCCGGCCAGTGCCGTCCTTCAGCGCGCGCTCGATGTCGGCCTTGACGATCCGGCCATGGGGGCCGCTGCCGGTGAGCGCTCGCGAGATCGAGCCCCGCCTGCTCGGCCATGCGTCTTGGCCAGCGGACTTGCGAAATATCCGGCCGCCGCCGGCTGCCGGCTTGACTTGGCCGTTGGATTTTGCGAGCTGCTTCGAGGGTTCGGCCTTAGGCTCGCGCTTCTGCCTGCTTGGGCTCGGTTTCTTCCGCGGCTCGGCCTTCGTCTTTCTTGACATCACCGTCAGGCGCCGGCTGGATAGCCGTCGAGCTCGCCCGCGTCCTCGCCCTCTTCCAGCAGCAGGGCGATCGGCGCGTTGACGGCGACGCCTTCGGTGCCTTCGTTCACCAGGATCTTGCCGAGCCTGCCCTCGTCGACCGCTTCCACCTCCATGGTCGCCTTGTCGGTCTCGATCTCGGCGATGATGTCGCCGGCGGCGACCTCGTCGCCTTCCTGCTTCAGCCATTTCGCGAGGTTGCCCTCGGTCATGGTGGGCGAAAGCGCCGGCATTTTGATTTCGATCGGCATTTTTTTCTACTCGGATCTTCAGGGCTGATCGAGGTCAGCGGTAGCAGACGTCCTTGGCCGCCTTCACGACATCGGCGACTTGCGGCAGCGCAAGCTGCTCGAGATTGGCGGCATAGGGCATGGGCACGTCCTCGCCGGTGACCCGGATGACCGGCGCATCCAGATAGTCGAAGGCGTGCTCCATCATGATGGCGGACATCTCCGCGCCGAGGCCGAAGCGCGGCCAGCCCTCCTCGACGCGTCACCAGGCGGTTGGTCTTCTTGACGGACTTGACGATGGTCTCGATGTCGAGCGGTCGGATGGTGCGGAGGTCGATGACCTCGGCCTCGATGTCGTCCTCGGCAAGCTTCTCGGCTGCCTGGAGGGCGCGCTCCACCATCAGGGAGAAGGCGACGATGGTGACGTGATCGCCCGCACGCAGCGACCTTCGCCTTGCCGATCGGCAGGACGAAGTCGTCGAGCTTGCGGCACCTCGAAGCTCTGACCGTAGAGGATCTCGTTCTCCAGAAAGACCACCGGATTGGGATCGCGGATCGCGGCCTTGAGCAAGCCCTTTGGCGTCGGCAGCACTGTAGGGAGCGATGACCTTGAGGCCGGGGCAATGGGCGTACCAGGTCGAATATTCCTGGCTGTGCTGCGCGCCGACGCGCGCGGCCGCCCCATTCGGTCCTCTGAACACTATGGGGGAGCCAAGTTCCCCGCCGGCCATGTAGAGGGTCTTGGCCGCCGAGTTGATGATGTGGTCGATCGCCTGCATCGCGAAGTTCCAGGTCATGAACTCGACGATCGGCCGCAGCCCGGCCATGGCGGCGCCGACGCCGATGCCGGCAAAGCCGTGTTCGGTGATCGGCGTGTCGATGACGCGCTTGGCGCCGAACTCCTCGAGAAGGCCCTGGCTGACCTTGTAGGCGCCCTTGATATTCGGCGACCTCCTCGCCCATCAGGAACACGCGATCATCGCCGCGCATCTCCTCGGCCATGGCATCGCGCAGGGCCTCGCGCACGGTCTGCTTGACCATCTCGGTGCCTTCGGGCAGCTCGGGATCGTCGGCGACGCGGGCAGATGGTCAGCGGTCGGGCCGGACGAGATCGGCCGGCTTTTAGGCGGGACCGTTCGTCTCGTCCTTTGCGGTCGCGCCGTTGGTCTTCAAGGCTTATCGTCGTCATTCGCGTTCGTCGCGGCAGCCGGCTGTCGGAAATATCGCCCTCGACCTCGCCGTCACCAAGCAGCACGGCGATCGGCGTGTTGACCGCAACCCCTTCGGTGCCCTCCTCGATCAGGATCTTGCCGAGCTTGCCTTCGTCGACCGCCTCGACCTCCATGGTCGCCTTGTCGGTTTCGATCTCGGCGATGACGTCGCCGGGCTCGACCTTGTCGCCGACCTGTTTCAGCCATTTGGCGAGATTGCCCTCGGTCATGGTCGGCGAGAGGGCGGGCATCAGAATCTCAGTCGGCATTCGTCATTTCCTAAACGCAGGGCCCTTGGCCCTTAGTAAACGCGGGACCCGCAGTCCTCAGGCATCGACATAGACGTCGGTATACAACTCTTCGGGCTTCGGCTCCGGGCTGTCCTGGGCAAAGGCGGCGGCCTCGTTGACGATCGCCCGGATCTCTTTGTCGATCGCCTTGAATTGGTCCTCATCCGCCATCTTTTCCGCCAGCATTCGCTCACGCAGGCGATCGATCGGATCGCGCTCGGCGCGGGTCTCCTGCACTTCTTCGCGCGTGCGGTATTTGGCGGGATCCGACATGGAATGGCCGCGATAGCGATAGGTCATCGCCTCCAAAAGGATCGGCCCTTCTTTCCGCGCATGAGCGACCGCCTCCTCCGCGGCTGCTTTCACGGCGACCACATCCATGCCGTCGATCTGCTCGCCGGGGATGTTGTAGGCCGAGCCGCGCAGGTGACAGATCAGGGTTGGCCGAGGCGCGCTTGACCGAGGTGCCCATGCCGTACTGGTTGTTCTCGATCACGTAGACCACCGGCAGCTTCCACAGGCTTGCCATGTTGAAGGCTTCGTAGACCTGGCCCTGATTGACCGCACCGTCGCCGAGATAAACGACCGCAGACGCCGCCATCGTCCCGGTATTTGTGGGCAAAGGCGAGGCCGGTGCCGAGCGGCACCTGGGCGCCGACGATGCCGTGACCGCCATAGAAATGCTTGTCGCGGGCGAACATGTGCATCGAGCCGCCCTTGCCCTTGGAATAGCCGCCGGCGCGCCCGGTGAGTTCGGCCATCACCTTGGACGGGTCCATCTTGCACACCAGCATATGTCCGTGATCGCGGTAGCCGGTGATCACCGAATCGCCTTCTTCCAAAGCGTGCTGAATACCGACGGCCACGGCTTCCTGGCCGATATAGAGATGACAGAAGCCGCCGATCAGCCCCATGCCGTAGAGCTGGCCCGCCTTCTCCTCGAAGCGGCGGATCAGGAGCATGTCGCGATAATAGCTGAGAAGTTGCTCGGGATTCTCGCGGAGCGCCTTCGATTTGGCAGCGCTAGCACTCGCTGCTTTTCCTTGCTGCTGGTTTACGACCTGTCGCCGTCGCCATGCTCTGGTCTCCAATCAGCCCCGGACGATCATCACGTCGGGGCCCATTTAAAACATTTCGGTCGATGACCACGGCTTCGACATGGCCATTGCTGCCCTGCAAGAAAAACGTCTCGTGAGAACAGCCATTCAACGGTTGGTGGTCGTCATCCCGAAGGTGTTACGGCGAGCCATAAAGGTCAGCGTACTCGTTAACTTTTTGATGTCGTTCGGCATATCGGGCTCCAGAAGAATGATGACATCGTCCGGTTCCAGCATGCTGAGCGTTTCTCTCGCCAGCTCATCGATGAGATCGGGATCGAGGGTGCTGGATCGAAGACGCTTGACCCGCCGCTCCAGGGTTTGGCGCTCCTTCTCAATCTGCAGCCAGTTTCCTTTCAGCAACTCTGAGTTCCTGGTTGAAGCTGCTGGGACGCGAGCAAGCCGCGGCTGCCATTCACGGCATGATAACCAAAGTACACAGCCAAGCCGAAACCGACGATTACCAGCCAGGACTGCCATCTCAGGTGGCGTCTCACATTGAAGGGCCGTCTGCTCACCATCGCTCCTCATCCATCAGCTTCTCATACCCCAAAGGCGGCCCGACCGGCATAGCGCGCCGATGACCCCAATCCCTCTTCAATCCTAAGTAACTGATTATATTTCGCAAGTCGATCAGAACGTGACAAGGATCCAGTCTTGATCTGCCCGCAATTGGTGGCCACGGCAAGATCGGCAATCGTGGCATCCTCGGTCTCGCCGGAGCGGTGGCTCATGACCGAGCGATACGCGGCGCGATGTGCCAGCTCCACCGCATCGAGGGTTTCGGTCAAGCTGCCGATCTGGTTGACCTTGACCAGCAGGGCGTTGGCAACGCCGAGCTGGATGCCTTCGCTCACGATCTTCGGGTTGGTGACGAACAGATCGTCGCCCACCAGCTGCACCTTGTCGCCGATCGCCTGCGGTGAGCGCCGCCCAGCCGTTCCAGTCGTCCTCGCCCATGCCGTCTTCGATCGACTTGATCGGATAGCGTCCGCAGAGCTCCTCGTAATAGCGGACCATGCCGTCGCCATCGAGGGTCTTGCCTTCGCCGGCAAGCTCGTAACGGCCTTCCTTGCCGAACTCGCTGGCCGCGGCATCGAGCGCAAAGACGACATCGTCTTCGAGCTTGTAGCCGGCCGCTTCCACCGCTTTCGCGAGAAAACCGAGGGCGTCGTCGGTGCTGGCAAGATTGGGCGCAAAGCCGCCCTCATCGCCGACATTGGTGTTGTGGCCGGCGTCCTTCAGGCCGGTCTTGAGCGCATGAAAAATTTCAGTACCCATGCGCAGCCCTTCGGAAAAGGTCGGTGCTCCGATCGGCATGATCATGAATTCCTGAACGTCGATCGGGTTGTCGGCATGGGCGCCGCCATTGATGACGTTCATCATCGGCACCGGCAGGATCTTGGCGTTGACGCCGCCGACATAGCGATAAAGCGGCAGACCGAGTTGCGTTCGCCGATGCCTTGGCGATCGCCAGGCTCACTCCGAGGATGGCGTTCGCGCCTAGCCGGCTCTTGTTCTTGGTGCCGTCAAGGTCGATCATCACGTGGTCGAGGGCCGCCTGCTCGGTGGCATCCCGGCCGAACAGCGCGTCGGTGATTTCGCCGTTCACGGCCTCGATCGCCTTGGTGACCGATTTGCCGAGGTAGACCGACTTGTCGCCGTCTCGAAGCTCGATCGCTTCCTTCGATCCGGTCGACGCCCCTGACGGCACGGCGGCCCGGCCGACAGCGCCGCCTTCAAGGGTCACGTCGACTTCGACGGTCGGGTTGCCGCGGCTATCCAGAACCTGGCGGCCGGTAATGGCCGTAATTTCGGTGTCGATCATGTCTTAATCCTGACGAAGGGTCACGTTGAGGGGGTAGCTCTTGGCGAGCTTGTCGAAGTCCTGAAAGATGGAAAGCATCCGGGAAAGCTCACGCAGCGGCACCATGTTCGGGCCATCGCTCGGCGCTGCATCCGGGTTCTCGTGGGTTTCGATGAAGAGGGCGGCAACCCCGACCGCGAGCGCGGCTCGGGCGAGAACCGGGACGAAAGCCCGCTGGCCGCCGCTGGTGCCGCCTTGTCCGCCCGGCTGCTGCACCGAATGGGTGGCATCGAACACCACGGGCCAGCCGGTGGCCGCCATCGCCGGCAGGCCCCGGAAGTCGGAGACCAGCGTGTTGTAGCCGAAGGACGTGCCGCGCTCGCCGAGCATGATGCGATCGGCCCCGAACTGTTCGAGCTTGCTGACCACGTGAACCATGTCCCAAGGGGCGAGGAACTGGCCTTTCTTCACATGAATGGCCGCACCGGTCGCAGCGGCGGCTTCGAGAAGATCGGTTTGCCGGCAAAGAAACGCCGGGATCTGCAGGACATCGACCGCTTCAGCGACCGGCGCGCATTGCTGGCTCTCGTGAACGTCGGTGATCACCGGACAGCCGAAGGTCTCCCGAACCTCCGCCAGGATCTCGACGCCCTTCTCAAGCCGACGCCACGGGCGCTGCCCGCACTGGTGCGGTTGGCTTTGTCGAAGGAGCTCTTGTAGATCAGGCCGATTTCGCGCTCGCCGCAGATGTCGGTCAGCGCGCCAGCGGTCTCCAGCGCATGATCGCGGCTTTCGATCTGGCAGGGTCCAGCGATCAGCACGAAGGGAAGGTCTTGTCCGATTTCGAGATCAGACACTTTCACACGTCGGGTGCCAGCCTCGCTCTTGGAGCTCGGATCTGTCATCACGTTTGTCTCTAGACCAGACGCGATTGATCAAGGGCGGCCTTGACGAACGACGCGAACAACGGGATGAGGCTCGAACGGCTTCGATTTGAGCTCGGGGTGGAACTGGACCCCGACGAACCAGGGATGGCCCAGGAAGCTCGATGATCTCCGGCAAACGACCGTCGGGCGACATGCCGGAAAAGGAAAGCCCGGCCGACGAGAGACGGTTCATGTAGTTGATGTTGACCTCGTAGCGATGGCGATGGCGCTCGCTGATCTCGGCCGCACCGTAGATTTCCCGCGCGAGGCTGCCGTCGGCGAGGACGCAGGGGTAGGCGCCGAGGCGCATGGTACCGCCGAGATCGTCACCGGCGCTTCTTGTCTCGACCCGGCCGTCTCTCTCCCACTCGGTCAGCAGCCCGACGACCGGCTCTTCGCAGGGGCCGAATTCGGTCGAGCAGGCGTTCTCGATGCCGGCAAGATTTCTTGCGGCCTCGATCACCGCCATC
>CAWBCX010000013.1:0-124206 GCA_963787265.1 uncultured Alphaproteobacteria bacterium
GCGGCGCTGGCGGGGTCATGACGCACGGGTTGCCTCCTTCCTGCGCAGTGTGTCGTAGCGGGCAACGTTGGCCTTCGGCTCGCGTTTTAGAGCCAGCGTCTCTGGGATTCGACCCTTTTGGCCTTGTCTGTCTTACCGTCGATCAGCCGGTGCAGGAGGTTGAGGACATGTATCTTGGTGGGAACACCGGCTTCCAATGCCAGTTCGACGGCACAGAGCACCGCCTGCTCATCATGTTGCAGAGTAAGCGAGAGGATCTCCACCATCTCTCTGTCCCCGCCAGGGTGCTTGAGCAGGTGCCCCTGCATCTGCCGGAAGCCGTCAGGCATCTCGGCAAAAGGCGCGCCGTTGCGCAAGGCGCCTGGCTTGCGCTGGATGACTGCGAGGTAATGCCGCCAGTCATAGATCGTCCGCCCCGGCAGATGATGGGATCGCGTGATGATCCGGCCATGCTCGCACAGGATCCGCCCCTCGGCGGCAATGACGATCCGCTTTGGGTAGATCCGCAGGCTGACCGGCTGGTTGGCGAAAGAAGCAGGCACACTGTAGCGATTGCGCTCGAACTGAACGAGGCAGGTCGGGGATACACGCTTGGTGTGCTCAACAAAGCCATCGAAAGGGCGGCCCAGCGGCATCAGATTGCTCACTTCTTCGGCATGCGCTTCGGCGATCGTGCCAGGCAAGACGCCATGCTGGATCTGGCTCCATTGCTCGATGCAGCGTTCCTCGAGCCATGCGTTCAGAGTATCGATATCAGGGAAGCTCGGCAGCGGTTGCCACAGCCGACGACGCGCATCCTGAACGTTCTTCTCGACCTGACCCTTCTCCCATCCCGACGCCGGATTACAGAATTCGGGCTCGAACAGGTAATGGCTGGCCAAAGCGGCAAAGCGGGCATTGACCTTTCGGGCCTTGCCAACGCCGATCCGGTCAACCGCAGTTCTCATGTTATCGAAGATCCCACGCCGAGGTACGCCGCCCAGCACCCGGAACGCTTGGGTTAGGCCGTCGAATAGCATCTCGTGCGTCTGCAGTAGATAGGCCCGGACGACGAACACACGGCTGTGCGACAGCTTAGTGTGCGCCACCTGGAGCTTGGTGCGCTCGCCAGCAATGATGGCGTAGTCTTCGCTCCAATCGAACTGGAAGGCCTCGCCCGGCGCAAAAACCAGCGGCACGAAAGTGCCGCGACCGCTGGTCTCCTGCTCGCGTTGCCGTTCCACCTTCCACTTGCGCGCAAAAGCAGCAACACGGCCGTAGGAACCGTCAAAGCCCAGGGCGACAAGATCCCTATGCATCTGCTTCAATGTACGACGCTGCTTGCGCGACTTGCCCGCCTCGACGACCAGCCAGACTGACAGCTTCTCCGAAAACGGGTCCAGCTTACTCGGACGCTCGGGAACCTTGAACTTCGGTTCCACCGTTCCTGCACGTAGGTATTTACGGATCGTGTTGCGCGACAGTCCTGTACGTCGCTCTATCTCCCGAATTGGCATCCCATCTCGAAAATGCCAGCGCCGGATTACGCTCAATAACGCCATGTCGATCACTCCATAATCCCCCAACCAAACAGTCAGGGAGAAGATCAGAACATGGGTCAGTTCTCAGTGAAAATTCTTGCGCATCACGGGTCAACTCTCAGCGAAAATCAACATGCTCCGGCGCCAGATATCTCGGGATGCCCGTCGGTCTTGCGTGGCGCGGTTTCGGCACCGCCTTGCTCAGATCTCGCTTGGTCCGCCCGCTCCAGAACAGGAATTTGAAGAAGTTGCGCAGATGCGTCGGAACGGTCTTGTCGCGAGGCGCGTTTCGCGCCTCGCGAAGAAAGAGCATGAACGAGGTGATGTCATCGGGCTCGATGGCGTTCAAATCGCCAAGACCCCCATCGAACTTGTAGGTCAAAAACCGATCATAGAAACACATGCACTGGTAGATCGAGCCATCCGCAAGACCGCGCTGATCTTTCAAATGCCCCTGATATTCTCGACGCAGGCGCGCTCGCGGTGACATGTCCATCGGCGGGATCGTCCGAGCTGGCGCTCCCTCATGATTGATCAGGAAGTCACGGAATTGTTCGAGGCGATAACGCGCATACTTCCTGTCTTTGGACGAGGCTGACGCGCTGATTTGATCGATCAGACCGGCCGCGACGTTGCTATCAAGTTCGGCTGGCTTGACCTCTTTAGCGCTCATGAGATCGCATATGGCTTCTGCGCTCTGGCGGTATTTCAGAATCGTCCCGCGCCCATAACCTTGGCTGCGGATCTGATCGTCGAAGGCAACAACCAAGTCAGCGTATGAGTGGCTGTCATCGCTCTTTGATTGCTTGGAACTTTTTGCAGTCATTGTGATCTCCTTCATCGTGATTGAAGGAGGCCACTATGGCAGGCAGAGATATGCCGCTTCCGGGCGGCAGCCATAACGGGTGATGATGTGGCAGTCTGCTCCAAAATCAAACGTTCCTAAAATCCAATACGAGAAACCTTGCCGTTATAGGCTCATAGGTATATATTCCCTTAATTCAATCTCCCCGCTCCCTTATCTTCTTTGGAATTTGCCATGCCGATGAAAGAGCACGCTGACCGCGTTGTCGATGGCGACACCTCCGGCTGCACAGCCGCCAAAATCTCTGTCGATGGTCGTTTAGCTGAAAGGCCGGTCAAGGAGCGGTGTTCCAGCAAAGAAAGAGAATCAAACTGTGACTTTGCACTTGCAAATGAGGTAGGAAATGGACGATTTAACCATAAGGCGGATGTTGTCTGGTTGAAGAACGCCATGTGTCGCCTCGGGCGCTATCCTCGGCACGGCGAGCCCCATGGCTATATCGACCACGATTTGCACCACGCGATCGAACGATATCAGCGTGACAGAGGCCTGCGGTAAGACGGCTATTTGATACCGTTGGGTCCGACCGAATGCATGATCCGCATCGAGCTGATCCGTTTGGACAAGGAGTGAGATGATGCGCCGTAACCGCCCTGATCCAGTAGAAGCCTCTAAGAACATATTGGATGGATTCGCAAACAGCTTTGACTTTCTCGGCTTTGCCGATGCGGCGCGGAACCTGCGGCATTTCCGCAGCGGCCTGGGCACACCGCAAAATTTCAGCGATGCCGACATGGAAGATCACGATCCCGTGCTGGATGCGGAGGACACCAACCGCACGCGCTTCGAAAGCCGGACATTCACCGGACAGTCTCCTAGATCAGAAGCCCTCCTTGATCTCGAGGATGGAGAGTCAATTACGTTCGAGGATACTTTCAACCGACGGATTTTCGGTGAGAATTTTGATATCTTTCCCGGCATCAATGACGTTCTGGATGTCGTCACGACCACCGGCGACGCAGCCCTGAACCCGTCCACCTATCTCGCTTTTGGACGTGATAAAGTTCTCTCGAGAGGGGGCTTCGAGGCGGTCAATGAAGGCGGCCGCATAACGATCCGAGGTGCCGTTAGCAACGGCTTTGACACCGACAGCAATGCCTTCGATTTCCATGGCTCACAGCCCGGCGCTGCCAGTGCACGGATTCTTGAAGATCATCAAGCGAGAACAGGCGAATCCGCGGCGGCACCCTTCCGTTTTCAGTTCAATCGGGAACAGAATGTCGAAGCCATCGCCCGAAAAACCGATGATGGTCTGGTCCTTGAGAAGGTGACATGGGGCGACGTTAGGTGAGATCGTTAGGTCAATTCTTGCTTCGATTAGCGAAAAGAATTCTGAAGCTATTTTTGTGGCTTTCCTTCGTCATATTCTTCATAGCTCTGGCATTAGTTTTGTATCATTTGGTCATGCCAGATGTAAAATATCGGCCTTTCTGTAAAGTAGACGGAAAAATACACTACATCGAAGGACCGCTTAGGCCAGAATATAAAGAACTCCTCAAAGAGGGACTGGCAAAGGAAGATTTCTATTTTCGTGAAGAAGATGACGATATCTACATCTCCAGAGATTCTACCGCAGGCGGCACTGATCTTTTTCCGAATCAATACGAGTTTTTCAACAATTTTGAGTGGAAGTATATTTGGGCTTTGTCGAAGGGCCATGGCGCTGGACGCACCCAAGTTGAGCCGCCGAAGGCCTTGCTGGACCTGATCGCCAAGACCAAAGAAGGGCCGTATGAACGCGGTGTCGTCGACGATCTCGACAGCCGCTATTTCCGGTCCTGCGCGTTCAAGCGCGCCGGCGCGATTTGGCTTGAGAAGTTGGAAGACGCGCCGGGCCAAGACTGATATCTGACGTCGGCGACACCATTCACTCCGTTGCCTACCGTAGTCGATTTTTATGTCGTAAAATGAGACGCCTGCCCAACATGGATAAGGCACCTTGGACGCCAGCGCGGCATAATCCGAACATCGACATTATGGCAGGATTCATGGCCTAAGGTGGCGTAGTAGCTTTCGGCGTCTTTGAAGCTCTCGAAGGGCGGCATCTGCACATAGTCGGGCTGCAGCGCATAGAAAGCCCGGTTGCCGCCGTGGCGGATGTCTGCACGAAGCGAGGCAAAGAATTGCTCGGCATGGTCGATGCGCTCGACCGGATCGAGCATCGGCTCGGCAAGCGCGTAGTATTCCTTTGCGAGGCCTTCAATCTGCTCGATGTTGAACGCCGTGTAGCCCTTCATGAACGGGATCTCCTGCTCCACCTCTTCGCCCGTCGCGTCGTCGGTCTCGGTCTTCTTGATGGTGTTGGCGTAGACCACCAGCGATCCCTTCGAGCCCTTGCGCACCTGGCCGCCTAGCTCCTGCGCCTGTCGATAGGTCATCCAGATCGGGGCGGCGAAACCCTGCTCCATGGCGGATGCCCAGAGCATGATGATATTTATGCCGCGATAGGCCTCGCCATTGTGCCGAAGTGGTCGCGTGATCCGGCCAGCGGCGTGCTCGGCGCTCCAGGGCTTCATCCACGGACGGACACCCTTCTCCAGGTCGGCGACGATCTTGTCGGTGACACGGCTGTAGACATCGGGCTTGCTGCTCATGGCGTTTCCTTTCGCGTTGAAAATCGGCTGCACATGCAGCCGACTAGGCGCGCGCCAATGAGCGGGGGAACGGGGTCAAGTCCGGTCCCGGCCGAGGGGGATCACCCACCCGGAGCGTAAGAGGAGGGCGGCTCGAACGAGCCGTCTTGCAGGCCTGTCAGGGCCGAAAGATGGGGAAACCGCCGGGACCGCCCGCAAAGCGGGCTTGGGCTTGACGCCGTGGGGGCCGCAGGCCCTACCGACCTAGAGCATGACTAAATGCACAAAAAATTGTTGTTGCCTTGCACCGGGCTTTCCCAAAAATCCGCCATTTGTGCGTGCCGGCCGCCCCGAACCTTTCAACATTCATGAAATTGTGGTTTAGCATCCCTCCAATCTTGGCAATTCAGATTTTGGTTTTGGCTTGCATACAAAGGCATCGGGATCACCGAATTTCGGTCACCTTGTCGAGCTGGACGACCAGCTCGCCAGGCTGGGTGTGCTTGCGGAACAATTCTTCAACCTCGACGCCAACACGACCCTATTAAAGGTACGCCAATTTGCGGAACGGCTCACGATCGTGGTTGCTGCGCGAAGCTCAATAACTACCGACGGCCGAGACCCGTTTTTCGACAATGTGCGGCGGCTTCAATACGACGGCGTGATTTCACGCGAGATCGCGGACTACCTGCATAAGCTTCGGAAGATTGGCAATGTCGCCAATCACGAGCTAGCTGGCGAAAGGCGCGATGCCTTCGAGGCGTTGAAGATATGCCATGTGCTGGGCGTCTGGTTCAGGCTGACGGTTACCGGCAAGTATCCGAAGCAGCGCAAGTTCACGCCGCCGGCGCCGAAGAAGGACGACACAGACGAGCTTAAGGCGCAGATCGCTGTCTTGGAGCAGAGTTTGCGGGAGGCGGAAAGCGCTGCGGAGCGGGCTCGCCGCGAGGCTGACGAGGCTGCCGCTCATCAACTGACGGCCGAGGAGCAGGCGGCGAAGGACAGGGAAGAGCGGGAGATTTGGGAAGCGCTGGCGGCCGAAGTTGAGGCGAATCAGGCCGAGGAGGCCGAGCGTCTGCGCGCGGAAGCGGCGCAAAAGCCGCAAGAGGCTGAGCGGTTCAAGCACGCTGCGCGCGAAGCCGGTCGCCATCTTGCCCTTGACGAGACGGACACCCGCATCCTGATCGACGAACAGCTTCGATTGCGTGGCTGGCAGGTCGACAGCCAGACTTTGCGTCATGGACTGGGTACCCGGCCCGAGAAGGGGCGCAACCTTGCCATCGCCGAATGGCCGACGGCGTCGGGGCCGGCGGACTACGCTTTTTTCGTCGGCGAGACGCTGATGGCGCTGGTCGAGGCTAAGCGCAAGAACAAGAACGTTCATAGCGCCGTCGGTCAGGCCGAGCGCTATGCGCGCGGCGTTCAGTGGGAGAACGGCGGCAAGCCGGCCGGCGGGCCGTGGGAGGAGTTTCAGGCCCCCTTTGCCTATGCGGCGAACGGCCGGGACTATAACGCTCAGATCAAGACCGAGAGCGGCATCTGGTTTCGGGATCTGCGACGGCCGCAGAATGCGAAGACGGCGCTCACCGACTGGCACACGCCCGAAGGGCTGACGGAAAAGCTGGAGGTCGACCGCGCGGCCGCCGAAGCCGATCTCGAAAAGCGTAACTTCAATTTCGGCTTCAAGCTCCGGCCCTATCAGATCAACGCAATCAAGGCGGTCGAAAAGGGGCTCACCGATGACCAGCGCTTGATGCTGCTGGCCATGGCGACCGGCACGGGCAAGACCAAGCTTGCGATCGCGCTCGCCTATCGCATGCTCGACTCCAAGTGCTTCCTCCGGCTTTGCTTCATCGTCGACCGCAGCGCGCTTGGCGAGCAGGCCTTCCAGGCCTTCGACACCACCCGGATGATCGGCGCCAAGACTTTCGCCGAGATCTTCGGCCTCAAAGGGCTCGGCGACCGTAACATCGGCCGGGACGTCAAGGTGCATATCTGCACCATCCAGAGCCTCGTCCGCCGGGTGCTTGCCTCGGCGCCGGAGGATCGGCCGCCGGTGGATCAATACGACCTGATGATCATCGACGAGTGCCACCGCGGCTACCTGCTCGACCGGGAAATGTCGGAGGCCGAGGCGGCCTTCCGGGACGAGGCGGACTACATCTCCAAATATCGTCGCGTCCTGGAGCATTTCGACGCCACCAAGATCGGTCTGACCGCGACGCCCGCGCTGCACACCAGCGAGATCTTCGGTCAGCCCATCTATCGCTATGGCTACCGGGAAGCGGTGGTCGACGGCTGGCTGATCGACCATGACCCGCCGCACCAGATCAAGACGGCGCTGAGCGCCGCCGGCATCACCTTCGAGAAGGGCGAGACCGTCCAGGTCTTCAACACCGAGACCGGCGAGATCGATCTTGCCGAGATGGAGGACGATCTCGGCTTTCAGGTGCAGCACTTCAATCGAAAGGTCATGACGCCAACCTTCAACAAGGTGGTCGCCGAGGAGCTGGCGTGTCGGATCGATCCCTTTTTCGACGGCAAGACCCTGATCTTCGCCGCCTCCGATCGCCACGCCGACCAGGTGGTCGACGCGCTCTTGAAAGCCTATCGCGACGCGGGCTGGGAGACCGAGGACGACATGATCCGGAAGATCACCGGCTCGGTCGACAAGGTTTCCGATGTGATCCGCAGCTACAAGAACGACCGTTTTCCCAATATCGCCGTGACCGTCGATCTTCTGACAACCGGCATCGACGTGCCGAAGATCACCAACCTGGTGTTCCTACGCCGGGTCAATTCGCGCATCCTTTACGACCAGATGATCGGCCGCGCGACCAGGCCGTGCGACGAGATCGGCAAGGAGGTCTTCCAGATCTATGACGCGGTCGACCTCTATCCCCAACTTCAGAACCTCACTGAGATGCGCCCGGTGGTCGTCAGCCCCACGGTCACCTTCGAGGAGCTGTTCGACGGTCTGGAGCGCGTCGACGAGGAGGGTCACCAGGAGCAGATCCGCGAACAGATCGCCGTCAAGCTATCTCGAAAAGTCAGAAAAATCGGCGAGGAGCAGCGCCGGCAATATGAGGCCGAGACCGGCGAGACGCCTGAAGAGACGCTAGCCCGCATCCGAAGCGCTTCGGCCGCCGAGGTTCGCGAATGGGCGCGCGAAAAACCTGGCATTGGCGCCTTTTTCGACTTCACCGGCGACGGCGGCGCACCGCCGATCCTGCCGATCGCCGAACATGATGACAGGGTCATCGCCGTCACCCGCGGCTATGGCGACGGCGCCAAGCCCGAAGACTTCATCGAAAGTTTTTCGACCTTTGTCCGCGAGAATTGGAACAAGATCGCAGCGCTCAGCACTGTCCTGACCAGGCCACGCGATCTCACCCGAAGCGCCTTGAAGGAGCTGCGCACCGAACTCGACCGGCTGCACTTCACCGAGCCCAACCTGCGAAGCGCCTGGCGCGAGAGCACCAATGACGACGTCGCCGCCTCAATCATCGGCTTCATCCGCCAGGCGGCGATCGGCGATCCGTTGGTACCCTATGCCGAGCGCATCGATCGCGCGACCCGCGCCATCGCTGCACGCCGCAACCTGTCCAGCCTCCAGCGCCGCTGGCTGGAGCGCATCGCCGAGGAGCTGAAACGCCAGACGCTTTTAGACGCCGAGGCCTTCGATGAGCAGCCCTTCGCCAAGGACGGAGGCTATCGCCGATTTAACAAAATCTTTAATGGAGAACTTGAACAGCTCTTGATCGACATTCAAGACGAAGCCTGGAATCCGGCCGCATGACCAAGACCACCGATATCGTCGCCAAGCTCTGGTCCCTCTGCAACGTGCTGCGGGATGATGGCATCACCTATTCCGACTACGTCACCGAGCTGACGTTTCTTCTGTTCCTGAAGATGATGGAGGAGACCGGCCGGGAGGAGCGCCTCACCGTGTGCTGGACTGACGATGACGGAGAGCAGAGGACCGCTGCCTATCCTTGGCGGCGGATCGCCGGTGCCACTGGCATGGAACAGCTCACTCTCTACAAGGAAGCGCTCCTCAATCTCGGCGATCCCGAGAAGATGGCGGATGGCACCGTGCTCGCCATCTTCGCCGACGCCCAGACCAAGCTTCGAAAACCCGCCAACCTCAAATCGCTGACCACCGAGATCGACGGCCTCGACTGGTTCTCCGCTCGCGAGGAAGGCCTTGGTGATCTCTATGAAGGCCTCCTCGAAAAGAACGCCTCAGACAAGAAATCGGGTGCTGGACAATATTTCACCCCGCGACCGCTCATCGACTGCCTGATCCGCCTGATGAAACCCCGTCTCGGTGAGACTATCCAGGACCCAGCCGCTGGCACCGCCGGCTTCATCGTCGCCGCTCATACCCGCATAATAGCGGAGAACAACGATCTCTACGGCCTCGAGGCGAAGGTCGCCAGCCGTCAGCTCCAGGATTGCTATCACGCCGCCGAGCTGGTGCCGGATACTCATCGCCTGTTGATGATGAACCTGATGCTGCACGGCATCGAGGGCACCGCAAGGAACATCGATACGCTCAGCCCCGACGGCCAAAGCTTGTCCAAGGCCGACCTGATCCTGACCAACCCGCCCTTCGGCACCAAGAAGGGCGGGGGACGCCCCGCGCGAGATGACTTTTCGGTGACGGCGGAAACGTCAAACAAGCAGCTCGCCTTCGTGGAGCATATCGTCCGCGCCCTCAAGCCCGGCGGACGTTGCGCCATGGTCGTGCCGGATAACGTCCTATTCGAGGACGGCATCGGCCGTAGGCTCCGCCACTGGCTGATGGACCTCTGCGACCTGCACACCATCCTTCGCCTGCCCACCGGTATTTTTTACGCTCAAGGCGTCAAGACCAACGTCATTTTCTTCACCAAGGGTGCGGAACCGGAAGGAGATGAAAAGAAGAGAAAGGCGCAAAATGTCACAAAGGCCATCTGGGTCTACGACATGCGCGCCGGCCAGCCTTCCTACGGCAAGACCCGCCCCCTCCGCCCCGCAGATTTTTCGGACTTTGAGCTGGCGTTCGGTGACGATCCGCTCGGCGCCGCCGAGCGCCAGGACCAGGGTGAGACCGGCCGTTTCCGCTGCTTCACCCGCGAGGCGGTCGCCGCCCGCGGTGACAATCTTGATATCGCTTGGCTGCGCGATGGCGAGGAGGAGGCTGAGGACGGCCTGTCCGACCCGGAGGACATCACCGCGGCGATTCTCGGGCACCTTCGCGAGGCGCTGCGCGAAGTTGAGGCGCTGACGGTTGAGCTGGAAGGTGAGCCGGAGGAAGAACCGCCAATCGTGGAGGCGGCAGAGTGAGCGGTCGTGCCGCGACAAAGTCCGTAATTCCTGGACGCGCGGCGATTTCAGTTGGCGATCCGGGCAAGGCGGCTCCCCCAGGATGGCAATGGACTTCACTGTACGACGTAGCTGAATTGGGGACTGGGCATACCCCTAGCCGAAAGCATCCTGAATACTGGAATGGCGACGTCCCATGGGTCGGAATACGCGATGCCTCCCTGCATCATGGCGGGACGATCAACGACACACTGCAACATGTCAGCGAACTTGGGCTTGAGAATTCCGCGGCCCGCTGGCTGCCTGAGGACACGGTATGCCTCTCGCGAACCGCGTCGGTTGGTTACGTTTTCATGCTCGGCCGTCCAATGGCAACCAGTCAGGATTTTGTGACGTGGAGCTGCAACGAGGGGCTCGATCCGACCTTCTTGATGAAAGCTCTGATAGCCGAGGGCGATGACATTCGGCGGTTTGGCAAAGGCTCAACGCATACAACAATCTACTTCCCCGAAGTCAAAGCTTTTCACATTTGCCTTCCCCCCCTCGCAGAGCAGCGGCGGATTGTGGCGAAGCTGGACCGGCTCTCGGCCCGCTCGACCGCGGCGAGGGACCATCTCTCCCGCATCCCCAAACTCGCCGCCCGCGCCAAACAAGCCCTCCTCGCCGCCGCCTTTCGGGGGGAGTTGACCGAGGATTGGCGCGAGAACAATGGGCCTGACAAAAGCACAGAAACTCTTCTTGATGAATTGCGTGTTCTCAGACGAGATCAGTGGATTAAGTCCGAGGAGGACAAGTTCCGAGCGAATGGGAAACGTCCCAACAATATAAAGTGGCAGGCGCGATACAAAGCACCGCTCCCAATCGGCGAGGAAGTCCAACCGTATGAGGTGCCCAAGACGTGGTGTTGGGCGGTTGCCGAGGAGATTGTCGCCCCAGGAGCTGAAATTGTTTACGGCATAGTGCAACCAGGCCCACAGCTTGATGATGGCATTCCGTATGTTCGTGGGATGGATATCGTCGACGGCGTCATTCAAACGTCGCAGCTTCTGAAGACCAGCCCAGAAATCGCAGATAAGTATTCGAGAGCAGCGCTGCAGGGTGGCGATGTACTCTTGGGTATTATTCGCGCCACTAAAGTTGCGATCGTTCCGGACGAGATTGCGGGTGCAAACATAACGCAGGGTACTGCGAGATTTCGGCCATCGGATGCGATAGCGACAAAGTTCCTAGCGAGATGGCTTGAAGGCCCAGTCGCCCAAGGTTGGCTACATTCTCACTACCGAGGCATTGATATGCCAGGCCTGAACCTACGTGATGTGCGCAGGTGCCCTATACCTCTCCCTCCCAAGAATGAACAGGCCGAAATCGTTCTACGAGTCGACCGTGCTCTCAGTCGCATCAGTCAATTGACTGAAAAGGTTCAACGTGCCGGCGATTTGGTTGAACGGCTCGACGAGCAGCTCCTCGCCAAAGCCTTTCGCGGCGACCTCGTCCCCCAAGACCCGTCAGACGAACCCGTCAAAGTGCTCCTCGCCCGCATTCCCGAAAGCCGTGCTGCAGCGCCGAAGCCGAAACGCGGTCGGCGGCGCAAGACGGAGGCGTCGGCATGACGGGCGCGCCGATCATCTGGGGCATGCATATGGAGCGGCATCACGGCATGCGGCCGGTCGAGGAAGGCTTCATCGCGCTCGGCTGGGAGCGGATCGGCGATCTCGGCCGCTTGGATGAGGATCGAAGCGCCTATAAGCTCGCCTTCGCCGAGGCCTATCCCGGCCATAAGGCGGGAGCGCTTCCGGTCCATGCCGGCGTGCTCTACCGTTTCGCCGTCGACATCGCGCTCGGTGACTACGTCGTCTTCCCCTCGAAGCCGGACCGCATGGTCAATATCGGCGTGATCGACAGCGACTATCGCTATGAGCCCGAGGCCGATCCCAACTATCCCCATCGCCGCCGGGTCCGCTGGCTGCGCCACGTCCCGCGCGCCCAGTTCTCGCAGTCCGCTCTGCACGAGATCGGTTCGGCCGTCACCCTGTTCCAGGTGACCAACCACGCCGAGGAATTTCTGGCCGCCATGGAGGGCGAGGCCTTCGATGCCGACGAGGTCGACGAGAGCACCGCGGGCGAGGTGTCGGCGCAGGTCGAGGAAAGCACCGAAGACTTCATCATCAAGCGCCTGAAGTCCGGCCAGACGCCCTACCAGTTCGAGCATTTCACCGCCCATCTGCTGCGCTGCATGGGCTACCACGCCACGGTGACCCAGGCGGCCGGCGACGGCGGCATCGACGTCATCGCGCACCGGGACGAACTCGGCTTCGAGCCGCCGATCATCAAGGTCCAGTGCAAGCAGACGCTGGAGACCGTCGGCCGCCCCGTCGTCCAGCAGCTCCACGGCGCGATCGAACACGGCGAGCACGGCCTGTTCGTCACCCTCGGCAACTACTCCGCCGACGCCCGCGCCTTCGAGCGCACCAAACCCAACCTCCGCCTCCTCGACGCCGACGCCCTCATCGCCCTGATCTACGCCCACTACCACCAATTCGAGCCGCGCTATCAGACGCTTCTGCCGCTGAAGCGGATTTACGTGCCGGGGCCGATTCCGGCGTCGGATTCTGTGATTGGGCAAGCTGGATAACGCGACCGCTCAGACGACCAGCAAGCCAAGAGGCTCCTGCATCAAGGCAAAATCGCGATCGCTGTGCAGCAGGCGATGGCGACCGCGCAAGCAGAAGGTGGCGATGATGACGTCGATGGTCTTTCGCACCGTGACGCCGAGAGCACGCAGCTTTCGATAGTTCTGTGCGCTCTCCAGCGCCATGTCGCGCCCAAGCATCGCTTCGAAGATCAGTCGATCAAGCGCAGTTTTCGCGCGTCGATAATCGCGATTGTCGCGAAAGCCCTGAAGCACTTCGACCAGGATCAAGTCGCCGATCAACAGCGGCTCGACGCCGAGCAGACCGTCTAGCAAATCGGTCTCTCGCGTTTCCGTGCCATTGAAGTAGTCGATCCAGACCGATGAATCGACCAGAATCACTGGTCGCGCCGCATATCGTCCAGAGAACCTTCCCACTTCAGCGCACCGCGCAGCTTACGAATACGCTCTTGGCCATGGACGCGAACCAGCAGTCGCAAGCCCTCCTCGATCGCCTGGCGCTTTGTACGGAAGCCAGACGCCTTCAGTGCTTCGTCCATCAGCTTATCATCAATGTCGACATTCGTTCGCATGGCGTTCACCAATGTGTAAGAACGACAAATTTATACACACCAGACCATGCCCGCAAGAGCAATACTCTTGTAGGCGAGAAGCACCTCCAGTCGCCGTGGCGCTGCCAGCCCGCCCTAACCTACCGTGGCTCTGAAAAGATCAGCTGCATCCTGGTCAGTCCCGGCGGGCGGCACAAGCATGTCGCGGGCCACGGATCGCTTGCGCTGCAGGAGCTTGTCGAGCTGGACGTCGAAGCTTCTTTCAGGATCGTCAGGGTAGATGGCTTGTGGCAGCCACACAGTGACCGGCTTTTGCTGGCCGATCCGGAACACGCGATCGGTGCACTGATCTTCGACAGCGGGATTCCACCATCTGGTGAGATGGATCACATGGTTGGCCGCCGTGAGCGTCAGTCCGACGCCGGCCGCCCTGGGGCCGAGGATCATGACGTCGAAGCCGGGGGCCGCGTTCTGGAAGGCGTTGACCCGCTGCTGGCGGCGATCGCCGCTGACGCCGCCATTGATGATCATCGGCTGATCAGAGAGACCGAAACGGCGTTGGATTAGTGTGGCCAGATCTTTTTGAAGGGCAATGGTCTCAAGGAAAATCAACGCTTTTTCGCCTGCGCTCGCAATCCGATCGAGGGCGGCGAAGGCCTGTCGCCAACGCGCTGACGCCTGGATGATCTCGTCGGCAGGCGTTTCGGCCAGATCGCCGGCATGGGGATGCAATGAAACCCGACGCATCGCCTGAAGCGCCTCCAGCATTTTGCCTTTCTGGCCGTCCCGAGCGCCGGCCAGCACCGCGCGATAAGCGTCAGCCTGGACCGGCGGCATCTCGGCGGACAGAGGCTCAATGCGTTTGTCGGGCAGGCCTTCCAGCTGCTCTTCCTTCATTCTTCTGACCATGAAGGCAGGCTGACCTCCTCTCGGTTCGATTACCTTTTGGCGTAGCTCTCCCAACGTTTCGGGCGGCGTGTCTTCGCGTTCATAGCGCTGGCTGAAGGATTTCAGATCGCCCAGCAGACCCTCCTGCACACGGTCGGCGATGGACCATAGGTCGGCCAGGCGGTTCTCGATCGGCGTCCCGGTGAGGCCGAGGACGAAATCCGCATTCAGCGTTTTCGCGGCTTTGGTCACCAGGCTTGCCGGATTCTTGATCTTCTGAATCTCATCGAAGACCACGACCGCAAAGCGCAGGCCGGCCAGGCTCATCTCATGGTTACGCATAGTTTCGTAGGTGGTAAGAACCCAGTCGGCATCGCGTAGTCGATCGATGTCTAGGCCCATGTCGTCTGAGCCGCGCCGTTGAAGATCGCGCAGCGCCCTCCCCGAAAGCCTGAGAGCGGTCCCAAGGCCGGGACGGCGCAGATGCGTTTCGTCTTCCTGCTCCCAGTTGCGAAGAAGGCTGGTGGGCGCGACAACCAACATCGGCCTCCGCTGCCCGGAAAGCTGTTGGCAGCGCTTGATCCATTCGAGAAAGGCAAGACATTGGAGTGTCTTGCCGAGGCCCATATCGTCGGCGAGCAGCACGCCGGGCTCACCCTTCCGCCAAGCCTCCTTCATCCAGGCAAGGCCCGATTCTTGGTGGGGTTTGAGTTTCGCCTTCACCATCGATGGGAGGGCATCGGCGCTCGGATCGACACGTGGCTTCAAGGCGCGCGCATAGCCGAGCGCCTCCAGATTGTCCTCGATCAGCAGGACTTCTGGCTCCGCCTTGCCCGTCGCATCGGCTTCGGCGCTCTCCTGCCGATCCACCTTGGGGGGACGGGCGCCGGGCAGGCTGGCGAGCGCATCGAGCGTCTCTGGTGTCGCCGGAATCTCGATCGGCGCACCATCGGCGCTTCGTCCTTGGACGCTGGCCTCACCAGCCTGAATCGCATCCGCGACGGCGCCATGCAGACGCTCCGCTTCGTCAGGCGCGATCTCGACTGGCCTGCCTTCGATCCTCAGCCCCACTTTCGGCAGCGTCGAATCGTCGTCCGGCAGCCAGTTGGCGCCCTTCATCTGCACCCAGGGCAAGACCGGCTTTTGCCAGAGACCAAGCTCCGTTACACGATCCGAATAGTCGCTGGTTTCGACGAACAGCTGCTCCAGAGCCGTTTCGTCGAACTGGTCGCCAAGCGTCCGCTCCAACGCCGCCCGCGGATTGCGCGCGAAAGCCTGTCGGGTCGCCGCGTCGCCAAGCTGGGCGCGTCTGGCTACCGTGAGTGCCTGCTCCACCGCAGGATCGAGCACCAGGTAGACGCCGTCATCGAGAGCATAGCGCGGACGGCAGCGGTCATCCCGGCGAAAGCGCTCTTCGGCAAATTTCGCTTGATGGGCGGGCACGAGTAACGGTCTTGGCTCGTCAGCGGCGGTCGCCGGGCTCCCGTCGCCCTCGGGCTCGTGCTTTCTTGGTGGCGCGTACAGCACAGGATCGAAATCGAGCCCATGCCGGGTCTGTTTCGGCGTGATGCTGAAGGCGCCGGCATGGAGGATCTCGAAGCTGGTCAGGTAGGAATCGACGCTGGTCCCATCCTCCGGCGCATCAGGCAAAAGGTCTCGAACGGCCGCCCACGCGCGCCAGCGCGCGGCATCTCCCTTTTCGCGCTCGACGTCGAAGTGATCGAGCGCTTCGATCAAGGTGAAGAGATGCTCGGGCAGCAAGTAGTCCCGGCCTTCCGCCTTCAACCAGCAGCCGGTTCGCTCGACGCCGAGTAGTGGCTGGCCGCCGACGCTTCGCCAGGCGTGGCGGAGACGGAATTCCGGCTGATCGATGGTGCCGTCATGCTGCACATGGAGCGCGAAGTTCGGGCGTGGCGGCAGGCGCAGGCGTCCGGCCTCGACATCGCCGAGAGACGCGACCTTGCCGTGCTCAACCAGTAGCTTGCCGTCAATCTCGATCGCAGCGCTCTCGTCGCGCAAGGCGGTGAGGCGGCCAAGCGCCAGCGCCAGCGCATCGTCGTCGATCGCCGCCCATGCGGCGACAGGCAAAGGCTCGCCTCGGCCGAACACCTTTTTACGTGATAGCGCGAATTGGACGCCCTCGGGGCAGGGGGTCGCGCTCGGCTGATAGTGTTTCATCGCGAGGCCTCCACATGGAATTCGTGATCGTTCAAGCGTAGCCCGGTGTGATCAGCGATAGAGTTGCGGACTTTTTTCTGCCAGCTGTAGTTGGCGGCGCCGTCATGCCGCCAGCTCGACTCGGCAAGAAAAGCATCGACGTTGTCGCTGCTGTAGCGCAATTGACCAGAGGACGGCGCTTTGGGATCGCGTTCGTTCCAAATCGCGCACCGCCCGTTATGGCTCCAATCGGCGATAACCAATCGGCCAATCCGAAGGAGCAGGACGGCGTGACCGGGCTCGACCTGCCTTCTGCCTGCTGTCAATTGGGCGCAAGGGGCGTCCTTGCCGAATAGGTCGTGCGCAAGGGCGTAGCCCTGTTTGCCGAACATGACGTCCGCCTCATGGATCCAGTCGCGCTTGAGATAGGCCGTCCAGAAGGCGCGCCGATATATCCAGTGCTTCTCAAATGCGAGGCGGTCGATCACCTCTAGGAATTGCTCGATCGCGACCTCGACCAGCCAGCGCTTGAACACCTTGAGCGCCTCATCATCGACACCGAGCCAGCTCTTTGGATGGACCCGTGGGTCGCCATAGTGCTTCAGCAGGACGCTGCGCAATCGTTTCAGCAGATCGGGCGGTGGCTGTTTGGCGGCCGTTCCCCCCCAAGGCATGAGAAGGGCATGGGCCAGCGGAACGCGGATCGGCGGGGCGAGGCCGAGTTCCTCTGCCAGCGCCCAGTCGAGCACCGCCGCGAGCTTCTCGTCCTCGACCTCACCATGAATGCTCAAGCTTTCTTGGAGATCGTGCAGCACTGCCTGCAGGGCGGCGAGCGGCAGGCCGCGTGCTGCGAGTACAGAAAGGCCAAGCTCATCAAGCGCGGCGATGGGGCCGTCCGCATGGTTCAGGCCGTAGTCGCCCAGACGATCCGGCGCCTGCCGTGGGTCGAATATCTTCAGATCGCGATGCCTGTCACGCCAGGGCCAGTCAATGGCCGGAACCTGCTCGGCGAGCAGATTGGCGAGGCGCATGAAGCCGGGACGTGCCGGCGCGAAGTCGCGGAGATAGGCGCCGATCAGCACCTTGAGGTCGCGGCGTGAGCGCCGGCTGCGCAGGCGATGCTCATAGTCATCGAGCAGGGACGCCTTGGCGGCAAGCGGCGGGTCGCTATGCCAGAGCGCGAAAGGCAGCCAACGCCAGTGCCTGGCCTGCAGGTCATCGAAGCGGCGCTCGGCGAAGGCGGTCTCGAACGCCTCAACGACCTCCTCGATCGTCAACAGCGTCGGCATCTGCTCGACGCCGCTCCAGGTCTTGGCAAGCTCGGTGGCGGTCGTCGCGAGGCGCGGTGCTGCGAACGGCGTCGGCGGTAGCGAGCGGCGCTCTGCTGTGCCGATGACATCCCGAAGGCTGAGAGACGCCCGGTCAGCCATCGGCCTTGGCCGCACTTGGCGCCGCCATCAGGAAACGCAGATCGATCCGGCGGTTAGCCCGCCGACCTGCCGCATGGTCATTGCTGGCGACAGGGCGATGCTCGCCATAGCCGCTCACACCGACCAGCTTTTCCGAGCGATCGTTCTCGGCGAGTCCCATGATCGGCGCCGCCTGTTCCAACGCCGTGAAGGTCGCGATCGCGCGCGCTGTCGACAGGTCCCAATTGCTGCGATAGCGCCCGCCGTGGATGGGCCGGTCGTCGGTATGGCCCTCGATCAAGACGGCTTCCAGCCGACCGTGATACTGATCATCGCAGACTGCCTCGCCCGGCGCCCGCCAGCCGAAGCCGTCGGCTTTGGCGAAGCAGGGGATGAGCGGCGCGAGCGCCATCGCAAGCACACCGACCGCCTGTTCGCCGCGGGCACTAAGCTCGGCCTGGCCGCTTTCGAACAGAATATTCTCAGGTAAGCGCAGCACGCCGGTCTCGGGGAAAACGCGAACGTCGATTCCTTGTTGTTCGAGACTTTGTTCGAGCTCGCGCAAAATATGCGCGACCGTCCGTCGATTGTCGGTCAGCTTCTGGACGTTTTCTTCCAGCTTTTCGGTGTGTTGCTGCCGCTCTTCTTCCGCCTCCCGATAATTGATGGCGAAGGACATCAGCATGATGATGAAGATGAACAGAAGACCGATCATCAGATCGGTCATGGAGACGAAATAGCTTTCCTGATCGTCTTCGGGGCGGGCGCGGCGAACGGCCATGGCGGGGCCTACTCGGCGGCCGTCTGATGCGGCTGATCGCTGCGGAGGGTGTCCTTCAGCTCCTCGATGCTGCCGGTCATCTCCTCGATTCCGCCGCCCAAGGTCTTGACGGCTTTGTCGAGGTTCTGATCGAGCTCGACCATGAAGCTGCGGACCGTCTCGTGATAGGCGTTGGCGTTGTCGGCGAACTGCTGGAAGATCCGGGCGAGCTCCGCGTCCACCTGGTCGAAACGATCGGTGTAGTGCTGCCAGCTCGCCTGCACCGCGTCATTGCTGGCGGCAAGTTGATTGCCGATTTCGACCATCAATTCCAGGGTCGCTTTCTGGGAAGCGGAAAGGTCGCTGATCTCTCTGAACGCGGCTTCGATTCTGTTAGCCGCCGCCGCAACCGGCTGGCCAGCCTCCCCCATCTGACGGGCCGCCGTGGTCAGCTCGCCGGCAGCCCCCCTGGCATTTGCGGCGATATCGGCAAAGGCTGATGTCTGCCCATCGATCTGCTCATTGAACCTTGCAAAGGTCGTCTCGAAGTGGGTCGCGACCTCGTTCAGGGTCCGGGCGGCCTCGCCGATGTTGCTGTTGAAGCCTTCTGTGCGCTTTGCAACCTCGTCCCCTGCCTGGCGGAGGACGCCACGGAGCTCGCCTAGGGCGCTGGCAATAGCGTTGAACTCCTGTCCGGCGCCTGCCTGGAGATGCTGCTGGAAGCCTTGGACCATCTCCTTGAGGGCGCCAAGATTGTCGTTCGCCATGCCATCAGCGAGCCTGTCGACTGACTGCGAGAGCGGCTCAATCGCGCGCCTCAGTCCTTCGGCGATGGTGGCATCGAGCTTACTTCCAAGGGCATCTGCAATCTCCATCGCGAGATTGCTGTTGAACCGCTTGATCTCGGTCGTCTGCTGTTTGAGTTCGCCGAGCTGCGCCTCCGCAATGGATTCAGGCGTGGCAAACTGTGTCAGCCGCTCGATCTGTTCACAGAATCGCTCGAAGGCGCGGTCGAGCGAGCGGACACCGCTGTGATAAACGAGCGAGAAGACAATCGACGAGAAAAGGCCAGCGATCGAGGTAAGAAACTTGAACGTGGCGGCCTTCAGCAGCCCGCCGAGCGCATCTTGCGCCTTATCGACGTCGCCGCCGACAGCCTCGCTCGCGAAGTACAGCGCCGAAACGAGACCGAGAAACGTACATAAAAGACCAAATCCCACGAAGTAGTTCGGCAAGGAGCGCCAGATTGGAAAGGTCAAGCTGCAGATTTCACGGCTGAGATAGTCAGCCGGCCGCAGTGTCAGCCTGATCGGACCTGCGCCTTCCGTCGGCTTTATCAGAGTCTCGTCGAACTCCCCCCAGGCATGTTTCAGCCAGGGGATTGTCTCGACGCGCTGCTTGAGGTCACCATAAGCCGATGTAAGCTCGCGTTCCCCGCTCAGCGACCTGAGTGAATTGCTGATTCCGTCCAGTTGGAGTTTTCGCCGCCTGATCTCGATGCTCAGGAACCATAAGATTGTCGCAATCAAGACCGTCAACATGGTCAGTGTCAGGCTGTATGCGACGGCTTTTTCCTTGAAGAGCGGAAAGATCCAGTCCTCGAGAAGCGCGCTGATCGCATCGATGAATGGCATGGTCCGATCCAGTCAATGCTCACCAAGAAACATCAATAGAACGAATATTTACAACAAGCACGCTGTTATACCAACAGCGTTGAAACTCGGCGTTTAAGCCGGTTTTTCCTGAAATTTTACCGTTCGAGCGCGCGGCAAAGGCAGCATGTTTACGCGACATACCGCAGACACCATGGAGCAAGCCGCCGCTGCATTGGTGCTCCTCAATCCATGAATCTCGCAGCAAACAGCCAAAAAAAATTCTGCCCTCAGGGAATAATTTTGCAGTTTTGATCATCTAGGGATTGACGCGACGCGGTGAAGATGGCGTCGGTATGAATTCATCAAGCCGGAGTAGGCTGATGTCTGAGTTGGGCAAGGTTCGATACATTCGTCCGAAGGAATTGAAGGCACAATACGGCATCGATCGCGTGACGGCCTGGCGCTGGAGCCGTGATGTGCGAACCGGCTTTCCGAAGGCGATACGTCTTTCGCCGAACATAAGTGTCTACGATGCATCGGAAATCGAAGCTTGGTTCGAGCTTCAGCGACGTCGCCACGACCAGCGCGATGGCTAGCTTTGCAGGGGTATGGGATGGAGATGCGAGCTGTTAGCCGATAAATTTCGAACTTCTGCCCTGACCGACCCAACTTCCCGAACGGGATGGTGTGTCCGATCTGCATCGATCTGAGATTCAATCTTCCCGATCGGGAAGTTAGACATTGATATCGGTAGGTTTAAAGCTTATCTTCCCGAACGGGAAGAAAATGACATGACACCTAAGGATATCGGTCAAATCGTTCGTGCCGAGCGAAAGGCACAGGGGTTGCGGCAGGATCAGCTTGCAGCGGCTGCGGGCGTTGGCGTCCGGTTTCTCGCCGAGCTCGAAGCGGGAAAGCCGACGGCGCAAATCGGGAAAGCTTTGGCCGTCCTCGATTCGCTTGGCTGTAGACTTGCCATCAGCGCACCCCATCAGTCGCCGGGGACGAGCCCATGACCTCCTCATTGACGGTCTGGTGGGATGGTCGAGATGTCGGGCTTCTTTCGCTCGACCGCCATGGCGAGATGCGTTTTGCCTACAGCGAAACGTGGCTGGCGGATGAGACCGCACCACCTGTCTCGTTCTCCCTGCCAAAACGTCAGCAACCCTTCAGCCGGCGAGAAGCTAGGCCGTTCTTCGAAGGCCTGCTGCCGGAAGAGGAGCAGCGTGAAGCGATCGCGGCGGCGCTCGGTATCTCAAAGGGCAACGAGTTCAGACTTCTTGAAAATCTGGGCGGAGAGGTCGCCGGCGCGCTGACACTTTGGCCGACAGGTGACGTGTTGCCAGACACGCTGGATGCGAAAGCCAACACGCCTCTTTCAGAGACTGAGCTCATCGCCTTACTTGATCGCCTGCCCAAGCGCCCGTTCCTCGCCGGCGAACGCGGTCTCAGATTGTCGCTGGCCGGCGCGCAGTCCAAGCTGCCGGTCGTGCTGGTCGACGATCAGATCGCCCTGCCGGCGCCGGGCCAGCCGACGACCCATATTCTCAAGCCTCCCATCGCTCGCTTCGAAAGCACGACGGAAAACGAGGCGTTTGCCATGCGCCTGGCGTCCAGGCTCGGCTTGGACGTTGCTGCCGTCGAAATCCGCGCCGTCGCAGACCGTCCCTATCTGCTGGTTGAGCGCTATGACCGCGCCGTCGACAGCGATGGTCAGGTTCGACGTCTCCATCAGGAGGATTTTTGCCAAGCCCTCGGCGTCTTCACCGAACGCAAGTATGCTAGCGAAGGCGGCCCGACGTTCAAAACCAGCTTCGATCTCGTGCGCCGCGCCTGCACACGACCCGCGGCCGAGCTGCTGAAGCTCCTCGATGCGGCGATCGTCCAGGTCTTGATCGGCAACGCCGACGCCCATGGCAAGAACTACAGCCTTCTGCATCGAGACGATGGCATCATCCTTGCGCCACTCTACGATATCCTATGCACGGTCGCCTATCCCGACCTGTCGCCAACGTTCGCCATGAAGATCGCCCGCCGTGGGACGCTGGCCGATCTGAAACCAGGAGACTGGGTCAGCTTTGCCAAGGATGCGGGCCTAGCACCGCCGTTCGTGCGCCGACGTGTCGCCGAGCTTGCGGATGCAGCGCTGGAATGTCGAACCGAAGTTGCGGAAGAACTGGTGCATTCTCCTGCCTATGAGCCCGCACTGCAAGATCATGTGCGTCGGATCGAGCAGCGAGCGGCGGCGTTGGCGAAGACGGTTTGATCCGAACACCATGACTCCAGCTCGACCTCGTAAGTATAAGTCGATCTGCCTGAGTCATGAGGCGGGTGTCCCTTACGTTTCGGGTTGCACTGGGTCAGCGTCCAAGTCCACGATCGTTGCGACATGGATTGACCAGCGTTCGAGCGCTTCACGCTTTTCAACGGCGTAGGTCGCGCGATTGTAGATGCCCGCAACGCCGGCCTTGTGGCCGCTCACATGGTTGACGACAGCCTCGATAACGTGAGGTTGGCGACCAGCGTCCATCTCGCGGTCGAGGAGCTTCAGCACATCTGGCTTTGTGATCTGCCGGATGGGCCGGCCTCGCCATCGCGAGACGAGCTTGTTGTTGATGATCGCCTCAGTCGCTTGCCATCGCTTCTGTCTGGGTTTCAGAAAACGGAGTACGAACTCGGCGGTGACGTCCTCGAATAGATCGGGCGTTCGCTCTTCCTGCTTCTTTTTTCCAGCGGCCGGGTCGCTGCCAGTCATGGCCTCGAACAAGGCGTCTTTTGCGCGTTTGCGTGCCTCGGCTACGCCAACGGCCGGCCAGCTTCCAATCGTCACCCGTTGTTGGAGCCTGCTGGCGCCGGCGATGCGATAGATAAGCGACCAGCTTCGCTTATCGCGATCGGTGATGCGAAAACGCAAACCCGGCACGATGGCATCGGCAATCTCGATCCGCCCCTTAGCTGGTGGATTGATTCGCTGAATACCGGCCTCGGTCAGACGCTTCGCGCCTCTCGTTCTTGTTCCTTGTTCTTGAGCCATTTCTGGAGATTCTCCGGTTGAGAGCCGCTGGTCCAGATGACGATCACTTTGATGTCCAGATACATCAAATCGCATCTGGGGTCACCGACGAGGCTATTTTTTTGACCCCGAAGCTTTGATCGAGGCCGGCGCGCGGGGGCAGCGGTTGTTCGCTTTGTTGTCCACACGCAACATGCTGGAAGAAAAGGGTGACCATCTGCCGCCCTCGTCCCGCACGTGACCTGCGGCATACTCGGCAAAGCAGCAGCGGCGGCGCCATGCCGAGGGCTGATCTTCTTGTTCCGTTTCAGGGGTGCTATCCGGCGAGGCGGTTCTCGATGCGCTTGAAGGCGAAGGTGATCAGGCCGGCGAGCGCCAGGTAGAGGATGGCGGCGTAGAGGTAGATTTCAAGATTGTAGCTGCGGGCGAACACGGTGCGGGTCTGCCCCATCAGATCGAGCACGGTGATGGTCGAGATCAAGGCGCTGCCTTTCAGCAGCAGAATGACCTCGTTGCCGTAGGCGGGCCAGGCGATCTTGAAGGCCTGCGGGAGCACGATCCGGCGCATCGCCTGCAGCCAGGTCATGCCGTAGGCGAGCGCTGAATTCCATCTGACCGTGCGGAACATTGACGATGCCGCCGCGCAGGATCTCGGCGACATAGGCGCCGGTGTTGAGGGTGAGCACCAGGAGTCCGACATTCCAGCCGTCCTTGAAGAAGGCCCAGAGCAGCGGGCCGAGCCGCTCCTCGCCGAGGCCGCCGATGCCGAAATAGAAGATCCAGAGCTGCACCAGAAGCGGGGTGCCGCGGAACACGTAGGTGTAGGCATAGGCGATCGCGCCGAGGATGCGGCTGCCGGACAGGCGCGCCAGAACGGCGAGCAGCGCGATCCCGAGCCCGATGACCGAGGCAAGCGCCAAAAGCTCGACCGTGACCCAGAAGCCGTCGAAGAAGCGCGCACAGGATTTCTCGAACAGGGCGGGCGTGATCGGGCCGACCGCGGCGCACACGCCGTCCGAGGCGGCGATCTTGAGATCCTGATAGACGCTCACGACGACGGCTCCGGCATGCCGCGCCGGGCGCGGCGCTCGACCAGATGGCGGCCGTAGTCGGACAGGGCGGTCATGATCAGGTAGAGGACGCCGGCGGCCAGGAAGAACAAGAGCGGCTCGCGGGTGGTCTCGCCGGCGATCTTGGCGATGCGCAACAGCTCGTCGAGGGCGATCACCGCGGCGAGCGACGTGTCTTTCAGCATGACCATCCATAGATTGCCGAGGCCGGGAATGGCATAGCGCCACATCAACGGCATGCGCACCCGGCGAAACGCCATCAAGCCGGACATGCCGGAAGCCTCGGCGGCCTCCACCAGCCCCTTGGGCACGGCGAGAAAGGCGCCGCGGAACACCTCGCAGGCATAGGCGCCGAAGATGAAGGCAAGGCCGAGCACGGCGGCAAGGAACTTCGGCATGTCGAAGGCAACATCGATGCCGAGCGCCGCGAGGACGGCCTTCACTGCCGCCTCGGAGCCGAAATAGATCAAAAGGAGGATCAGAAACTCCGGCGTGCCGCGGACGAAGCCGGTATAGACGGCACCCAACCAGTTGAGCGGCTTGTTCCGGGCAAGCTTGGCGCCCGCCAGAAGAAGGCCGATCAGAAGGCCGAGCGCCAGCGCGCTCAAGGCGAGCTGCACGGTGACCAGCGCACCGCGCAGCAGATCGTCGCCCCAGCCACCCTGACCCGTGGACAGCAGGGCCGAGAGCGTCTCCATCAATCAACGCTCACGATGCGACCCGTCCCCACCGATTTCGCCGGCCGACGTTCAAAAAATATCGACCGGAAAATATTTGTCGTTGATCACCTTGTAGGTGCCGTCCGCGCGGATGGTCTCGAGGGCGGCGTTGAAGGCTTCCTTCAATGCGTCCTCACCCTGGCGGATGCCGATGCCGATCTTGTCGCCGATGTCGATCTTGTCGCCGATCAGGGCGTAGTCGGGATTGTCTTTCAGCCATTGGGCGACAGGCAGATAGTCGCTCACCAGCACGTCGATCCGACCGGCGGTCAGGTCGCTGTAGGCGGCGGTCTGGGTGTCGTACAGCTTGACGTCGCCACGCCGGCCGAACTCGTCCTCGGCCCATTGGGAAGCGACCGTCGAGCGCTGCGCGCCGACCGACTTGCCTTCGATATCGTCCATGGTCATCGAGCCACCGTTCTTGGCGACCAGGGCCAGGTAGTTCGAATAGTAGGGATTGGTGAAGTCAATGCTCTGCTTTCGTTCCTCGGTGATCGACATCGAGGCGACGATCGCGTCGTATTTTCCTTCCATCAGGCCCGGGATGATCCCGTCCCAGTCCTGGGCGACGACCTCGCAGTCGCGCTGCATCGCCTCACACAGCGCCTTGGCGATGTCGACATCGAAGCCGACCAGCTCGCCGTCGGCCGTGGTGTTGTTGAACGGCGGGTAGGCACCCTCGGTGGCAATCTTCAGCGTCTCCGCCGAGACGGCACCGCCGCCGAGGCTGATCGCCGCCGCCATGACGAGGATTTTCAGAGGGTTCATCGTTGGTCTCCCTGTTGGTTGCGGTTCCGGTTCAAAGAACGCGTTCGAGGAATTTCTGGCAGGCCTCGGTGGTCGGCGTGGAAAACACCTGCTTCGGCGGCCCCTCCTCGGCGATCATGCCCTGGTGCAGAAACACCACCTTGGACGAGACTTCCCGTGCGAACTCCATCTCGTGGGTGACCACCAGCATGGTCCGCCCCTCGTCGGCGAGGCCGCGCATGACCGCGAGCACCTCACCCACCAGCTCCGGATCGAGCGCCGAGGTCGGCTCGTCGAACAGCATCACGTCAGGCTCCGTCGCGAGCGCTCGGGCAATGGCCACCCGCTGCTGCTGACCGCCGGACAGAAAGGAGGGATAGACGTCCCGCTTATCGGCGAGGCCGACCCGCTCCAGATAGCGCTCCGCGCGGGAAACCGCCTCGGCCTTGGGCACGGACTGGACATGGATCGGCACCTCAATGACGTTTTCCAGCACCGTCCGATGCGGCCAGAGGTTGAAGCTCTGGAAGACCATGGCGACGTGGCGGCGAAGGGCGCGGATGCGGCGCCCTTCGATCTTCGAACCGTCGGCTGCAATGTCTTCGCCGCCGATCCTGATCTGCCCGCGATCGGGCATTTCCAGAAAGTTGAGGCAGCGCAGAAACGTGCTCTTGCCGGAACCCGAGGCGCCGATGATCGAGAGCACATCACCGCGCGCCGCCGACAGCGAAATTCCCTTCAGCACTTCCAGGGCGCCGAAGCTCTTGTGCACATCCACAGCATCGACCGCCAGCGGCGCTTCGTTCTCGTTCATGACAGGCTTGATAGGCGACATGACCTTGTGCTTCCCATCACCAGGCGATCCAGCATGTTGAGGCGACTGAATAGTCAAGAGACCATAAGACGACCGGAAGTCAAGTCTGGCAACCGGCTTGCAAGATCCCAGCCCATGCGAACAACATGCAAAGCATAATTGTCGAAGACGACGACAGGACCCCCGCCTGGTCCCGTTCGATGTCTGGTGTTCTGGAGCGGAATATTCGGCCCATTCCCGATCACGACGTTTGATCCAAATCAAGGTTGGGCGGTCGCTGATGGACCAAGGTTTGAGCGACCTTGACTTGCTCGAAATCTTCAGTCGGAGAGCCATGAGTGGCGTCCTTGTGTTCAGGGTAGCCGGAGGGAGTCGATGCAACGTGACGACAGCCCATCGGATCCCACAGCCGCCAGCGCGATGGCAACGGCGACGGCTTTTCCCGCCGACAGCTCGCAGCAAACCAAACCCCGTGATCTAGAAGATGACGAAACGCCGCGGCTAGGCCGCGTCGTCGCCATCAGCGGCTCCGTGGTGGACATCGGTTTCTCTTCGGGTCATCTCCCGGCGATCAACAACGCCCTCGAGATCGAGCGACCGGGGCAGGATCCTCTGGTCATCGAGATCCAGCAGCATGTCGATGCGCAAACGGCCCGGGGTGTGGCCATGCAGGAGACGGCGGGACTTCGGGGTGGTGCCGTTGCTCGGGACACCGGCGGCCCGATCATGGCGCCGGCTGGCCGGGCCGTCCTCGGCCGGATGGTCAATGTGCTGGGCGTGCCGATCGATCGCAAGGGGCGGTTCGGCGACGAGGTGCCCCGGCAGCCGATCCATCGCAAACCGCCGAAGCTCAGCGAGCAGCAGGGCGGCCGCGACATCTTTCTCACCGGCATCAAGATCATCGACCTCCTGGCGCCGCTGGCGCGGGGCGGCAAGGCGGCCATGTTCGGCGGTGCCGGCGTCGGCAAGACGGTCCTGGTCATGGAGCTCATTCGCACGACGGCGGAAAAATACGCCGGTATCTCCGTCTTTGCCGGGATCGGCGAGCGCTCGCGCGAAGGCCATGAGCTATGGCTGCAGCTCCGGAAGTTCGATGTGCTGGAGCGCACCGCGCTGGTCTTCGGCCAGATGAACGAGCCGCCGGGTGCGCGCTGGCGCGTCGGCATGACCGCCTTAACCATCGCCGAATATTTCAGGGACGTGATGCATCAGAACGTCCTCCTTCTGATCGACAATGTCTTCCGATTCGTGCAGGCCGGCGGCGAGGTCTCCGGGCTGCTCGGCCGGCTGCCGTCGCGGGTCGGCTACCAGCCGACCCTGGCCACCGAGATTGCCGAACTCGAGGAGCGCATCGCCTCGGTCAGGGGCGCCTCGGTCACCTCGATCCAGGCCGTCTACGTGCCGGCAGACGACTTCACCGATCCCGCCGTTGCCGAGACCTTCACCCACCTCGACTCCTCGATCGTGCTCAGCCGCGACATGGCGAGCCAGGGGCTCTATCCGGCGATCGATCCTCTGGCATCGACCTCCTCGATGCTCGATCCGCGCCGGGTCGGCAACGAGCATTACGACACGGCGGAGGAGGTCAGGCGGTTGATCGAGCACTATCGCGAACTGCAGGAAATCATCTCGCTGCTCGGCATGGAAGAGCTGAGCGCTGCCGACCGTGCGGCTGTCGGTCGGGCGCGGCGGCTGATGCGCTTTTTGACCCAGCCGTTCGCGGTCACTTCCCAGTTCACCGGGCATGAAGGCGCTTCGGTCTCGCTCGAAGACACGTTGCGCGGCTGCCGGGCCATTCTCGACGGTGAGGCCAACTCCTTTGCCGAAACCTCGCTCTACATGGTCGGCACGCTGGAGGATGCTCGAAGAAAGGAGGGGCACGTCGCCCCGGTCGCTTCATGAGATTGCTGGTGACGACGCCGCTGTCGATCGTCGTCGATGCCGACGACGTCCATCACGTCAGGGCGGAAGATGAGACCGGCGCCTTTGGCATCCAGCCCGGCCACGCGGACTTCATCACCGTGCTTGCGGTGTCGGTGGTCACCTGGCGAAACGGTGACGATCGCGAACACCATGTGGCGGTCCGCGGCGGGATGCTGACGGTCTGTGACGGCAGGCTGATCCAGGTGGCGACCAGGGATGCGGTCGGCGAGGACACGCTCCGCCAGTTGGGTGATGCCGTCTTGATCCGATTTCGGGAGGAGGAGCAGGTGGAGGAACAGGCACGCACCGTCGCCACGCGCCTGCATCTGGCCACGATCAGGCAGCTGCAGCGCTATCTGCAGGCCGGCCGGCGGCCGGTTCCTCAAGCATCGTTCCCGCCGCTTGCCGACGGCGGAGCGGGTGACGAGGCGACATCGGAATGACCGCGCCGCGCCCACGAGGACCGAACAACATGCATCGCGCCGTGCGCGTTCGAGAACAGCGGAGCGAGCGCTGGAAAAAGGAGGGCGAACGCCCCGTCTGGCGAAACCTTTCCATGATCGGCGCGCTTGGCTGGCTGATCGTCACACCAACTTTGCTGGGCGTTTTCATCGGTCGCTGGCTCGATCAAACGCTGGACCGCGGGATCTTCTTCACCGGTTCACTCATCTTCCTCGGCCTTGTCTTCGGCTGCTATTTCGCCTGGCAGAAGGTGAGCAAGGAATGACCGCGCTCAGCCCGATCGACGTCCTCTGGCCTCCGGTCATCGGTGCCGTGGCCGGCCTTGCCTACTTTCTCCTCCTGCTGCGGACGATCCGCTGGCACGCAGCGGGGGTCCGGGCGGGCGTGATCCTGCCGTTCTACCTGCTGCGTCTCGGCGTGGTGGTTTTGGCCTTCTGGGTGATCGCGCAGGAAGGCGCATTGCCGCTGGTTCTCGCCTTGCTGGGTTTTCTGGCTGCCCGGTCGGTGATCCAGCGCCGGATCGGATTCTCCTGACCATGGAGACGAGCCCGCTTGTCCCCGACATCCTGTTCAGCCTCGGGCCTGTCCCGATCAGCCGCGCCGTCGTGACCACCTGGGCCATCATGGCGATCCTGACAACGGTTGCCTGGCTTGTGCTGCGGCGACACCGTGTTCAGGCAGGGACAGCCCAGACGGTTCTGGAGATCGTCGTCGAGACGCTGAACCGTCAGATCGAAGAGATCATCCAACGGAATCCCTGGCCCTATCTGCCGCTGCTCGGCACGCTCTTCATCTTCCTGGTGGTCGCCAATCTCTCCGCCACCCTGCCAGGCACGCGACCGCCGACCGGGCATCTGGAGACGCCCGCAGCGCTTGCGGCGATCGTTTTCTTCTCGATCCATGTCTTCGGTATCCGGTCGCGCGGGCTGCGCGATTATCTGCGCCACTACACCAAGCCAAATCCATTGCTTCTGCCGCTCAACCTGCTGTCCGAGACCACCCGGATCTTTTCGCTGATGATCCGTCTGTTCGGCAACATCATGAGCCACGAACTGGTGATCGCCATCATCGTCTTCCTGGCCGGGCTGTTTCTGCCGATCCCCTTCATGTTGCTCGGCATCCTGATCGGCATCATTCAAGCCTACATCTTCACGGTGCTCGCCGCCGTGTTCATCGGCGCTGCGGTCGGCAGCGTCGCGATCGACTAAGGAGATCCATTTGACATGAACCTCGAAATGTGGAGCATCATCGGCGCGGTTGTCGCCGTCTCGTTCGGCGCCATCGGCCCGGCCTTCGCCGAAGGTCGTGCCATCGCAGCAGCGATGGAGGCGATCGCGCGTCAGCCGGAATCGGCCGGCGTCCTGTCGCGCACCCTGTTCGTCGGCCTCGCCATGATCGAGACCATGGCGATCTACTGCCTGGTGATCGCGTTGCTGCTGCTCTACGCGAACCCGTTCGTCGCCTGACCATGCAGATCGACTGGTGGACGCTCGGGCTGCAGACGATCAACTTCCTGGTGCTGGTCTGGCTGCTCCAGCGATTTCTTTATCATCCGGTCAAGGACGTCATCGAGAAGCGCAGGCAGCTCGCCGAGGAGGCTCTTGCCGAGGCGGGCAGCAAGGAAGCTGAAGCCGTCGCCGCGAAGGAGACATTCGAGCAGGCGCGAGCGCAGCTGGCGGATGAGCGCCGGGCGATGCTGACGTCGATGCACAAGGAGCTTGAGGCCGAGCGGGAGAAGGTTCTGGCCAAGGCGCAGGGCGACGCCGGCAAGCTGATCGAGACGGCAGGGCAGGCGATCGCGGAGGAGCGGCAAGCGGCATCGAGCGAGCTGCGCCGCCAGACGGCGGGGCTTGCCGTCGAGGTTGCGGCCGAGCTCCTGCGCAAGGTCGGATCAGGGGCGCTCGACGATGCCTGCCTGGGACGGCTCTACGATCAGCTCGAGACCATGGCACCCGACGAGGTCGACCGTCTGAAGAAGGATCTTCTGGACGCCAAGGCACCGCTGACCGTGGTCACGGCCGCCCCGCTCTCCGACGAGGCCGAGCGCATCTGGCAAGGACGGCTGGGACATATTCTAGGCAACGATGGCCAAACCCGCTTCGAGACGGAGTCCGCGCTGGTCGGCGGTGCCGAGCTTCGCTTTCCGCATGCGGTCCTGACCTACACCTTGGCGGATCAACTGAAGGTGGCCGAGGAGCTGTTGCGCCGTGACGACATCGCTTCGTGAGGATCTTCAGGCCTGGCTGCCGGAGGCCCGTCGGCGGCTGCGGGAGGTCGAGGCGGCGCCAAGGCTGGATCATGTCGGCATCGTCGAGCAGATCGGTGACGGGGTGGCGATGATCTCCGGCCTTCCCGGCACCCGACTGGACGAACTGCTGCGCTTCGAGGACGGCACGCTGGGGCTCGCCTTCCACGTCGACCAGAAACAGGTGGGCTGCGTCCTGCTCGGCAGCGGCGAGCAGATCGGCGCCGGCACCAAGGTCCGGGGGACCGGGGACGTCATCCGTGTTCCGGTCGGCCCGGCGCTGCTCGGCCGGGTCGTCGATCCGACCGGTGCCCCGTTGGACGGTGGCCCGCCGATCGCGGCCGAGCGGCGGGATCCCATCGAGCGACCGGCGCCGGCGATCGTCGATCGCGATCTGGTCACCGAGCCGTTGATGACCGGCCTCACCGTGGTCGACAGCATGATCCCGCTCGGCCGCGGTCAGCGCGAGCTGATCATCGGCGACCGCAAGACCGGCAAGACGTCGGTGGCGGTCGACAGCATCATCAATCAACGCTCATCCGAGGTGATCTCGGTCTATGCGGCGATCGGCCAGAAGGCGTCGACGGTGAGCGAGGTGGTTGCCGCGGTGCGCGAGCACGGCGCCTTCGAGCGTTGCATCGTCGTCGTCGGCGAGGCCGGAGCGCCGCCCGGTGCGCAATGGATCACGCCTTATGCCGCCTGCACCATGGCCGAGTATTTTCGCGACCGGGGCCAGGACGCGCTTCTGGTCATCGATGACCTGACCAAACATGCCATCATCTATCGCCAGCTTTCCTTGCTGCTGAGGAAGCCGCCGGGGCGCGAAGCCTATCCGGGCGACGTGTTCTATATTCACGCGAGGCTCCTCGAGCGGTCCGCGAAGCTTTCGGCGGAGCAAGGCGGCGGTTCGCTGACGGCCCTGCCGATCGCCGAGACCCAAGCCGGCAACCTCACGGCCTACATTCCCACCAACCTGATCTCGATCACCGACGGCCAGGTCTATCTCGAGCCAAAACTGTTCTATGAGGGACAGAAACCCGCGGTGAATGTCGGCATGAGTGTTTCGCGGGTGGGCGGCCAGACCCAGGCGCCGGCGATCAAGGATCTCGCCCAGACGCTTCGGCTCGACTACGCGCAGTTCCTCGAGCTCGAGGTCTTCACCCGGTTCGGCGCGATGGTCGACGAGCGGACAAGCCGCGTCATCGAGCATGGCCGGCGCATCCGTGCGATTCTCGCCCAGCCGGAGCACCAGCCACTGCCCCTGGCCGTTCAGGCCGCCCTGCTGCTTTCCCTGGCCGAGGGCAAGCTCGACGCGCTGCCGCTCCCTGTCGTCGAGCGCTTCAAGTCCGACCTCGGGGCATGGCTCGACGAGCGTTGCCCGAGGGCGGCGGCCCGCATCAACCGGACCGGCGCGCTGTCCGACGACGATCGCCGGGACCTGCTTGCGGCACTCGATCATCATCTGTCCGATCTCATCGAACCTCCTGATGAGGCAGGGTGACATGGAGGATCTGCCACGGCTGAAAGCCAGGATTTCCAGCCTTCATGAGTTCCGCGGCCTGGTCCGGGCCCTCAGGGCGATGGCCGCATCCCACGTTCAAGAGGCCCAGAGCGCTCTTGCCGGCGTGCGTCGCTATGTCGAAGCGATCGAGGATGCCATCGCCGAGGGCGCCGGGCTGTTGCAGGATACCGATGGGCGCCCGGCACCGCCGGAAAGCCTTGGGCCGGACGTGCTGATCGTCATCTGCTCGGAACATGGTTTTGCCGGAACCTTCAACGAGCAATTGCTTGATCGAGTGGCAACCGAAGGCCTGCCGGGGCAGCAGCTGGCCATCATCGGCAGGCGCGGCGCGCTCCTTGCCGAAGAGAGAAGGCTGGAGCCTTCCTGGAGCTTGCCGATGGTGACGCATATCAGCGGCGTGGCTGGCATCGCCCGGCAGATCGCTGAAAACGTTGCTGGTGCGAGTGCCGCCGGAATCGTCTTTGGCAGCTATCGGAAAGGCGGACATTTTTCCGTGGAAACCAGGACGATCCTGCCTCTCGATCCCGCGCTTCTGGCGCGCTCGCGGCGGCGCGCAGCGCCCCTTTACCACCTTGCCCCGGAAGTGCTGCTGGAACGGCTCGCCGACGAGTACCTCTTCGCGGAAATCACGCGGGCGGTCACGAAATCGATGGCGAGCGAGAACGCCGCGCGATTGCGGGTCATGGAAGCCGCGGATCACAATATCGGCGACAAGCTGGACCTGTTGCGCCACCAGGAGCAAAGCCTGCGGCAGGCAGCCATCACGGAGGAACTGCTCGACGTCGTGATCGGAGCGGAAGCCGTCTTGACGTGACGATGACAACGCGATCGATGTTGGCGTGATGATCGTGCTCAGCGGGAGCTGGGTGCTGGCCGCTCGGGCGCGGGTTGCAGGCTGGATCGCGGATGGTTGGCGCAAGGGCTACTTTTGTGCACCTCAAGGTGTTGCCGGATTTGACTTTCCTATGACGACCAGCCCGACCAGCGCGATGATGGTGAAGCCTGCGCCGCCCAAGAAGGTGGCCGCTGGCCCGTACTGATCCCACAACAAACCGGCAATCAGGCTCGCGAAGAGCATCGTAACCCCGCTTACCAGGTGGAAGATGCCGAATGCGGTCCCTCCTAGTTCTGGTGGTGACGTGTCCGCCACCATGGCCGCGAGCAAACCTTGGGTCAGGCCCATGTGCAGCCCCCAGAAAACAACGCCGGCCATGATGGCCCAGACATCACTGGCGAACGCGAGAATGATGTCTGCCACGATCAAGGCCGCACATCCAATTCCGATGACGCCCCGCCGATCCATTCGGTCGGACAGGGCTCCAGCCGGATAGGCAGAGAGCGCGTAAACGACGTTCATCACCACCATGACAAGCGGCACGAATTTGATGGCGAGGCCAACATTCTCGGCGCGCAGCACCAGGAAGGCTTCACTGAAACGCGCAAGGGTCAGCACCGCGCCGAACAAGACCAACCACCAATATCTCGTGTCGACACGTAGCAAGTCGGCGAGATGGATCGGCGAGCGAGCATGATCCTTCGCCGGCCCGGATTCAGGTTCTTTCACGCCGATGATCAAGATGGCAACCGCCATGAACGCCGGGATCGTTGCGACCCAGAACACCGCACGGATATCATCCGCCAACAGAGCCATGAAAGCGACCGCGAACAGCGGGCCGGCGAAGGCACCGACGGTATCGAGAGATTGTCGCACACCATAGCTGGCCCCGCGCAAATGCGGAGGCGCGATATCGCGTATAAGCGCATCGCGGGGTGCCCCTCGTATGCCCTTTCCAATTCGATCGATGAAGCGGGCGGTGAACACCAGCCCTGCGGACCCGGCGAGTGGAAAGAACGGTTTGGTGACAGCCGCGAGACCATAGCCGACGACCGTCAGCAGCTTACGCTTGCCCAGATAGTCACTGAGCGCTCCGGAAAAGACCTTGGTGATCGAGGCCGTCGCTTCTGCTATCCCTTCAATCAGGCCGACGGACAGCATGCTTGCCCCCAAGACCGACACCAGGAATACAGGCAGCAGGCTGTGGATCAGTTCCGAGGAGGTGTCCATGAACAGGCTGACCAGACCCAAGGCCCATATGCTTCTCGGAATCGCTCGCAGCCCGGCATGGGTTGGTTCTTCTGGCGGAGATCCGGCCTTGTTCAACTTTGCCTCCTGCACGCGACCGAGCACACAGACTATTCAGACGGGTGTTTCTATTCAGACGAGTGTTTTCAGATCGGGCAGTGCCCGATCGACGCAGGCCGCCCCCTCGGCAATGGCCTCCTGCGCCCGTTGGAACTCGAACAAGCCCACATGGGCAAGACGCGGTAGGAGCATCACGTGAGGCGGCTCACCGGCCAGACGGCTGCGCGTGATCCGGTCCTGCACGATATTGATCGAGCTGGCCAGCACATCGAAATATCGGGGCCTGGACGGCATCGTCGGCAATAGTTTCGGGGTTGAGCGCGACAGGCTCTGCTGGATGTTTCGCGGCATTTTCTGCAACAAGCCTTCAAGTATGGCCGGTTGGGGGATGTCATGCTCGTTCAGGTCCTGGGCGACCACCTCGGGCACGAGGCGCCTGCCGACAAGGTTGGCGTTGAGGTTCACCGCGATGATCACATCGGCACCCAGCGCCCGGCAGGTCGAGACCGGAACAGGGTTCACCAACCCACCATCAATCAACCATTGCTCGCCGTGCCGTGCCGGGCTGAAGACGCCGGGCATGGCCATCGACGCCCGCACGGCTTCATGCACGGGGCCTTCGCGCAGCCAGATCTCGCGCCCGGTTGCCAGATCGGTGGCCACAGCGGCAAACGATGTTGCAAAGCTCTCTATCGGCGCATCGATGTCGAGCTTGACCATCAGATCCTTGAACAGGTCGCCGTCGATCAGCCCGCCATTGGGAAATCCCACGCCGACCAGCCTGGCGACGTTTCGCCATGTCAAGGCAAGAACCCAGTCCTTCAACGGGGCTATCTTGCCGGCGACGAAGGCCGCACCGACCAAGGCGCCGATGGAGCAGCCGCAGATGATGTCGGGCGTGATTGCGTATTTCTGCAGACTTTCAAGAACGCCGATGTGGGACCAGCCGCGAGCTGAGCCGCTACCGAGTGCAAGGCCGATTTTGGGGCGCGACATCGAGCGTTTTGCTTTCTAATTGTTGCGGACAATAAGCGAACGTCCCAGTCAGCGCGAAAGTCCTAGTGCACTGACGCATTCATAGGATTCAGTTTATCGATGATCGTTTTCGCTGATTTGGTCCATGTGAACGGCTTGGGATCATCGTTGTGGTCTTCGATGTAGCGCTTGATGGCGGCTTGCAGGTCGACGACGGAATGAAAGACGCCGCGTTTCAAGCGTTGTCTGGTCAGGGTAGAGAAGAAGTTTTCGACGGCATTGAGCCAGGACCCTGATGTCGGCGTGAAATGAAAGATCCAGCGGGGGTGTCGTTCAAGCCAGGCCATGACCTTGGGGTGCTTGTGGGTGCCGTAGTTGTCGAGGATGACATGGATCACCTTGCCGGCCGGCACCTCGCGCTCAACGGTGTTGAGAAAGCGGATGAACTCCTGATGACGATGCTTTTGCATACAACGGCCGATCACCGTGCCGTCGAGAATGTTGAGAGCGGCGAACAGCGTGGTGGTGCCGTTGCGTTTGTAGTCGTGGGTCATGGTTGCGCATTTGCCGGGCTTGATCGGCAGGCCGGGCTGGGTGCGATCGAGCGCCTGGATCTGAGACTTCTCGTCGATCGAAAGCACGAGGGCATGAGCGGGCGGCGCCATGTAGAGGCCGACGATGTCTTCGAGCTTGGCGACGAAGTCGGGATCGTTCGAGCGCTTGAATGTCCTGAGGCGATGAGGCTGCAGCTTGTGAGCCTGCCAGATCCGTTGCACCGTGCGCAGCGACACACCCATGACCTTGGCCATGGCGCGGCCGGTCCAGTGCGTGACCTCGCCCGGCGGTTCGCTGCAGGTCAGCGCGATCAGCCGCTGAACGTCGGCATCAGCCATCGGCGGCTTGCCGGGCTTTCTGCTGCCTTCGCGCAGAAGACCGTCAACGCCCGCGTCGGCGAACCGCCGCTGCCAGCGCCAGACCGCGGGGCGGCTGACACCGGAGAGCCTGGCAATCTCGGCGACGTTCAGCCGGTCCGACGAATGCAGAATGATCCGGGCGCGGGCGACATGTTTCTGGGTTCGGTTACGATCGGCGATGATCGCTTCCAAGCGAACACGATCCTCAGCCGAGACAAGGGGGCATACATTCTGGGACATGCCGATGGTATCGCATATCCCACCACAAATGTGAATCCTATGAATGCGTCAGTGCACTAGCATAGGCGGGTGTGCCGTGATGACCAGAGCGTCGTAAGGGCAGCCGACGCGCAGGACACCCATGACGGTCGAATTCGACCATGCCCTTCAGCAGGTGAGCTATCATGCCGTCCCCGGCCATCCTCGGACGGCCCTCCAGCTTGGTGCCGATGGCGTCCTTTCGGCCGAGCAGACTGAGATCCGACATCTTCACCCCGGCGACGACGAGGTCCTCGAGGGCCTGCTGCAGCCGATCGGCATGGTGAAACACCCCGACCGCTTGACGAAGTTTCTGACGCCCTGAAGCTGCCGTCATCTCTGCTTGCAGCCAAGACAGGCCGCCCCAACGTTCATGCGCGTCACTCGGCGTTGAACTGATCAAGCCGCCAGACCGCTGCGGTCTTCGTCGGCCAGCGTCGCCGAAAGATCATGATCCAGAATGCGGAGGCCATGGCGTTGATGCGCAATGACGCCCGCCTGCCGCAGCCGGGTGATGGTGCGGCTCACGGTTTCGATCGTCAGGCCAAGATAGTCGCCGATGTCGGCCCGGCTCATCGGCAGGTGCAGCAGGGCCGGATCAAGACCCTGCTCCCGATAGCGTTCGGACAAGCTCGAGAGAAAGGAAGCGATCTTCTCGACCGCGGATTTCCGGCCAAGAAGCAGCATGTGACCCTGAGCGATGACCAGCTCGTTGGTGATCATCCTGAGCAAGCCCAGAGCGAATTCCGGCTGCTCGTCGGTGATCCGCTCGAGCTGGGCCAGGGGATAGCCGCATATCTTGGCGTCGACCACGGCCTCGGCGGTGGTCGGACAGATGCCGTTGCGGTCCAGACCGAACACCTGCCCGGGATAGACAAAGCCCATGATCTGCCGACGGCCATCCGGCATGAGCTGATAGAGCTTGACCACGCCTTCGAGCACCTCGAACAGATATCTGGACGGGTCGCCCTGGTGAAAGATCGCCGCTTTGGCGCGGCATGACTGCATCGAGCTGATGCAAAACAGCTGCTCTCGATGCTGTTGGTCGAGCCCCCGGCACATGATGGAAGTCGAGAGGGCGCCGCGCGGCTGGCGGGCAAGGGCATCCGTGGCTGACATGATCGTTTCCCCCGTAGGCCTGATCGTCAGGCTCTGTCCTTATCCTTCCAACGAGACTAGCCACCTGCATGTCGCGCGGAGATGGCAGAGATCGCCCCTTCGCGCATCAATAGGTCATCGATTGTCGCCTTTTGTCTCAAACCCCGCGTTCCAGCTCTTGGTCGCCGTGCCGCTTCGACCTAAGCTGATGACATGGCGGCAGCTCAAAACATTCTTATCGTCGACGACGACGCGCGCATTCGCGAGCGAAATCCAGGTCGCAGAACGGCATCTCAACATCCCTCAAAGATCGTCATAGGGCGCCCCGTCCTCGACGTCGGGCGGCCGCTTGAACTGCTCCGGCCAGTCGTCGTTCAGCCAGTAGGGCTCATCGATCATCATGATCACCGGCAAAGGCGATCCGATCGACCGGACCATCGGTCTGGAAGTGGGCGCCGACGACTACATCACCAAGCCGTTCCATCTGCGCGAGGTCCTGGCCAGGGTGCGCGCAGTGCTGCGCAGGACGGCAGCAAGGCCCTACGAAATCAGCGAAGTGGCGCCTGACGGGGCGGCCGAACATGTCACGTTCGCCGGCTGGACGCTCGATCTAATGAAACGGGAGCTGCGTCGTCCGGACGGCGAAGAGGTGTCGCTGACCACCAGCGACTTCGACCTGCTCGCCGCGTTCGTTCGTCATCCGCAGAGCGTTCTCAGCCGCGATCAGCTCATGGACCTGACCCGCGGCCGGGACTGGTCGCCCTTCGATCGCAGCATCGACAATCAGATCGGCCGGCTGAGAAAGAAGATCGAGCGCGATCCCGCTGATCCTGACCTGATCAAGACCGTGCGCGGTGCTGGCTACGTCTTCACCGCCAAGGTCGAGCGGCACTGAGCGCCGGGCATTCTCAGCGATCGAGCCTATTGTCAGCGATCAAGGAATGTCGCGCAGCTTCCGGGCGAGCTCCTCGCGCCGATAGGGCTTGCGCAGCAACGGCGCATCCTCCTCATCGGGCAGGTCGGCCTGGGCTTGGCCGCCGGTCGGCCCGGCATAGCCCGAGGTATACAGGATCTTGATCTCCGGCCGGCGCTGCCGCACCTCGCCCGCGAGCTGCCGTCCGGTCATGCCGCCGGGCATGACCAGATCCGTGAACAGCAGATCGATCCCCGGCGACTGCTGCAGCCGTTGCAGCGCTGCCGGGCCGTCTTTTGCCTCCAGCACCTGATAGCCGAGCTCACGCAGACGATTGACCGTCACCCGGCGCACCCGTGCGTCATCTTCGACCACCAGCACGGTTTCGCCTCGGGCGGGCGGCGAGGCCTCGTCTTCCTCATCGGCATCGACGGCGCACGGGTCATCGTCAATTCGAGGCAGATACAAGCTGACCGTCGTGCCCAGGCCAGGTTCACTGTCGATCAGCACGTGACCACCGGACTGCTTGGCGAAACCGTAGACCATGCTCAGCCCCAAGCCGGTGCCGGCGCCTGCCTCCTTGGTCGTGAAAAAGGGTTCGAACACCCGGTCGCGCACGTCGGGCGGCATGCCGATGCCCGTGTCGGTGACCGACAGTCTGACATAGGAGCCCGGCATGACATCGCGATGGCTTTCGGCGGCGTTGCGATCGATCTCGACATTCGCGGTCTCGATGGTCAGCTTGCCCGCCGTCTCGATGGTCATCTCGCCGCCCTCGGGCATGGCATCGCGGGCGTTCAGGCAGAGATTGAGCAAGGCATTCTGCAGCTGCCCGGGGTCGGTCCGGGTCTTCTGCAGTTCCGGGTCAAGCGTGGTGTTGATATGGATCGTTTCGCCCAGCGTCCGCTGCAGCAGGTCGCCCATCTCCAGCACCAGCGCGTTCAGATCGACCACCTCGGGATCGAGCGGCTGGCGCCTCGAGAATGCCAGCAGCCGGCTGGTCAGCTGCGCGCCCAGCTCGGCGGCCTCCTCTGCCTGGCTGATCGCCTTGGCGGACCGCTCGTCGCCCTCATGCCAGGCTCCGAGCCGTTCCAGATTGCCGATGATCGCGGTCAGCAGATTGTTGAAATCATGGGCGATGCCGCCGGTGAGCTGGCCCACGACCTCCATCTTCTGCGCCTGGACCAATTGCTCCTGCTTGGCCTCCAGTTCCCGGGTGCGCTCCGCCACCCGCTGCTCAAGCTCGTCCCGGCTCCGCCTGAGCTGCTCCTCGATCTCCTTCTGCCCGGTGATATCCCGGATCGCCGCCGACACCAGCATCTCGCCGTTGGGTTTGATCGGGCTGAGGCTCACGTCGATCGGGAACTCGCGGCCATCCCTCGCCCGGCCATAGATCTCCAACCCCTGTCCCGCCGGTCTGACGTGAGGATGGGCAAAATACTCCTCGACATGGACCTCATGCGCCGCCTGATAGCGCTTCGGCACCAGACGGCGCACCGGCATGCCGAGAAGCTCGTCGCGGCTGTAGCCGAACAGCTCGACCATCTGCGCATTGGCAAGCTCGATCTCGCCTTTGCCATTGACCACGATGGTGGCATCCGGGGCTGAATCCAACAGCGCCCGAAACCGCTGTTCCTCATGCTTGCGCTTGGAAATGTCGCGCTCGGTGGTTGCGATCGCCTGCGGTTGGCCGCGGTCATCGCGCAAAAGGGTGAACGCCAGGGACACGTCGATCCGCTGTCCGTCCCTGGTCAGGCGCACCGTTTCGAACGATCCGCTGTCCTCACCCCGAACGGTCGCCTCGACCCTCGCCTCTGCCTCGTCCCGCCGATCCTCGGGGATGATCTTTCGAATGTTCATGGCCAGCGCTTCGGCCTCGTCATAGCCGTACATCCGCTCTGCCCCCCGGTTCCAGCTCAAGATCTGGCCATCCAGGGTCTGCAGGGTGACCGCATCGTTGGAATCGCGCACCACGGCTGCCAGCCGACGGGCATCGGCCTCGGCCAGCCGCTTCTCGGTCTCGTCCTGGAAGACGATGATCAGCCCGCTGGCCTTGTCGCCGTCTTCCCTGAACGGGATCAGCCGGATCGCGAACAGCCGATCGCCGAGCTGCAGATCCCGGTCCACCTGGCGGCTGGTTTTCATCGCCTGATCGATCTCGGCCGAGAGGATCGAAAGATCGAAGGTGCTTTCGGTGGTGGCAAGCGGCTTGCCGATGCTGGTCGGCCAGAGTTTGAAGACATCCTTGCTCGCGGCCGAATAGCGTGTCACCCGCAGCTCGCGATCCAGGACCACGATGCCGGAGAGCGCGGTGTTGAGAATATTCTGCAGATCGACATTGGCCGCTCCCAGCTCCTCGGTCTTGGCCTTCAGCTCGTCATTGACGGTCTGCAATTCCTCATTGGTCGATTGCAGCTCCTCGTTGGTGGTTTGCAATTCCTCGTTCGAGGATTGCAGCTCCTCGCTGGTCGACTGAAACTCCTCATTGATCGACTGCAGCTCCTCGTTCGAGGTCTCCAGCTCCTGAATGCTGGTCTGGAGATGATCACGGGTCGCCGCCAGCTCCTGCTCCAGCTCGCGCAGTCTTATGGCCGGCTCATCATCCTCCGGAGAGGCTGGCTTCTGCCCGATGTCGGCGAGGGCCTGCTGCTCGAACAGCAACAGCGTCAGCGGCGGCTGCACGGCACTTGCCGGGGTCGGGATCGCGACCGGGGTGATGCGACAGATCCCTGCCGGCGCCTCGATCTCGATGCCATGGCCGCGGATCGTCACCTTCTCCCGTTGCGCTTTCTGCAGCACGAGGCGAACCTCGAGACGAAGTGCCGGCACCAACATGTCCATGACGCTGAGATTGGCGTCCCCCTGGGGCAGGCGAAGGAACCGCGACACGTCGCCCCGGATGTGCTCGATCTGCATGCGGCCGTTCACCAGAACGCCCGCCGGCGCGTAGCCGCCCATGAGAAGATCGGCAAAAAGCCGCTCCAAGGATAGGGAACTGACCAAAGCCGGTGATCGCGCGTCCTGCACACGGGCGGCAAGATCGGGGACGGGCACGGCCGCGGGCAGGGTGGGCGCTTCACCGTCGCGCGAAAAGATCTTGGCCCCTTGGTCGACCACCTCGAACAGCTCGGTCGATGAGCCGATGCTTTCGGACTGGCCGAGAACGAGAACGCCGCCGGGGTTCAGGCCGTAGTGGAACAGCCTGATCAGCCGCTCCTGCAGCGGCCGCTTGAAATAGATCAGGACATTGCGGCAGCTGATCAGATCGACATGTCTGAAGGGCGGGTCCCGCATCAGATCGTGCCGCGTGAAAATCACCTTGTCGCGGAGCGATTTGCCGACCTGATAGACGCCATCGATCCTGATGAAATATTTGGCGAGCAACGCTTCGGGGATGTCCTTGACGTCCTGGGCGACATAGATGCTCTTGCGCGCAGCAGCGATCGCGCTGTCATCGATGTCGGTGGCAAAGATCTGCACCTGCCTGCCGGCCAGGCGCTTGCCGTCGGTCTCAGCCAGGAGCATGGCGATCGAGAACGCCTCCTCGCCGGTCGCGCAGCCGGCGATCCACATGCGGACCGGCTCGTCCGCCGGCTTCCGCTCGATGATCGATGTCAGGACGGCGGGCAAGGCCCTGAACATGGCCTCGTCCCGGAAAAATCCCGTCACCGAGATGAAAATGTCCTTCAACAGCAACTCGCCTTCGGTTTCCGAACGCGCCACCAAGGCCCGATAGTCACCAAGCTGCCCGAGCTTGTGCACGGCCATCCGCCGCTGGATCCGCCGGGTCACGGTGCCTTCTTTATACTGGTGAAAATCGAACCCGGTTTTCTTGACCAGAACATCCAGCAAGGCTTGCAGCTCGTCCTTCGGCGCTACTGCAATATTGGCAGGACCTCTGGCCAGCGACCGTTCGCCGATGTCACCGAGGGCCACCCCGATCTCGGTCGGCGGCCGCACCAGATCGGCCAGATGCGCATTGATGACGGCTTCCGGCATGCCGGGATGGGCGGCCGCGGTCGGGTCCTCGGCGATCACCACACCGCCTGCGGCCTTGATCGCGCGCGCACCATTCAGACCATCGGTGCCGCTTCCCGACAAGATGATGCCTGCCGCCTGCGCGCCATAAGCCTGGGCGAGGGCCGCCAGGAGGATGTCGATCGTATGCCTCGGCGCCGTCGACGGCACATCCTCGCGCAGCCGCAGCGTCCCGTCCCGAACGGCAATGCAATCATGCGCCGGCGGCAGAAGATAGAGCCGGTCGGCGAGGAGAACGTCGCCGTCGGCGGCGATGATCACCGGCAGGTCGGAAGCTTGGCCCAGGATCTCCGCGAGCATGCTCGGATGGGTCGGGTCGAGATGCTGCGCCGCGACATAGGTGAACCCCTTGCCCCTGGGCAGCCCAGGCAAAAGCGCCTTCAGCGCCTCGAGACCGCCCGCAGACGAGCCGATGCCGACAGCGACGACCGGCCGGTCTTGATCCAACGTTGCGATGATCTCCCCCCCCCCTCGCCCTAACGACAACCTCACGACACGCGACGTCAGGTGCCGGCGCCATCCTATGCCCGGCCGTCAAGGCCAGCAACATCGAGCGCCGAACTAGATCAGGCGTGACGGCCTTGCCGCCCTCGGCGCCGGCGATGTCAATCCGTGATCACCCATGCCCGAGCGACGAAAACCCATCACTTTGAGCTGCTCAGGTGGAACCATCGAACTGGATCGTCGTTGCTGCTGAACGTCGTTCACTATTGAAAAGCAGGAGTCGACCTCATGCCCGATCCCTCGATGGTGTTCTATCTCGCCATGATCACGCTGATCGCCGCCTTGGCCTATGGCCTTTGGCAGTTTTTTCAAGCTAGGAAAGCCAAACAACAGCACCAATCCTCAGCCTTCGTTCGGCCATCGGACAGCGGATCTGATCACCGAAACGAGCGGGCACACGAAACAAATACGCACCAACAGTGATATCTCGATAAAGCGCCGGGAACCAGCAGCCTCGGCTGTGGTTGATCATGATAAGCCGCCACCAACGGTACGAACACACATCAGCAATGGAGGTTTCCATGCCACAATTCACACTCCCGGATCTGCCCTATGCTTACGACGCTCTTGAGCCCCATATGTCGGCGGAAACGCTCGAGTATCATCATGACAAGCACCATCAGACCTATGTCGACAAAGCGAATGATCTGATTAAAGATTCCGATGCAAAAGGCGACAGTCTCGAGGAGGTCGTAAAGCAATCCTTCGAGAACAACAAATTGCTCTTCAACAATGCCGCGCAGCATTTCAATCATCAGCATTTTTGGCAATGGATGACACCTGATGGCGGTGGCGAACCTCCAGCGGCGATTGGCGACGCCATCAACAACCGTTTTGGATCCTTCGACGATTTCAAGAAGGCGTTCGTCAGTACGGGGGCCGGCCAGTTCGGATCGGGCTGGGTCTGGCTTGCATGGAAGGACGACGGGTTGACGATCATGGGCACGCCCAATGCCGAGAACCCTCTTGTTCATGGCGGCATCCCTCTCCTTGGCTGCGATGTCTGGGAGCACTCCTACTACATCGACTATCGCAATCGTCGCCCGGACTATCTGACAGCGTTTCTCGAGCATCTGGTCAACTGGGAGCATGTGAAAGAGCAGTTCGCGCTGGTCAGCTGAGCTTTCTGCTGCACAACCGGGTCGGATGATGGCCGAGGCAGCTGCCGAGGAACTTTCCGCCGAGGCGGCTGCTGAGGAACTTTCCATTGTGAACGGTGTTTCCTGCATGGAGCTGCGGCAGCGATGTGGCCCTCGGCTGCGCTGTGGATCGCCGCAGCTCCATGCAAACATTGTATCGAACCAAGGGATCTCGACATGAAAGGCTCGGAAACGTCGCTCAAACATTTGCAGACCGCCCTGACCATGGAGCTGACCACCGTCAATCAGTATCTGCTGCAGGCCCATCTGCTGGCAGACTGGGGTGTCCATCGCCTGGCGGAGCGGATGGTTGAGGAAATCGACGAGGAGCGAGGTCATGCCGATCGCTTCCTGGAGCGCATAATTTTCCTGGAAGGCGATCCGGATATGCAAAAAGTCGACGACATCGCCCGGCCGGACGATGTCCGCTCGATTTTCACCAAACAGCTCGACATGGAGCTGGAAGCGCGCGCCTATTATGACAAGGCGGCGCGCGAATGCCAGGAAGCCGGCGATGTCGGGTCGTTCGAGCTGTTCATGACCATCCTCAAGGACGAAGAAGAGCATGTCGACTTCGTCGAAGAGCAGCTCGGTTTGATGGAGATGCTGGGCGACAAGCTGTATATCGCCCGCCAGGTCGATTCGGTGGCGAAGCACGGATCCGACGACGATTGAATAAAGACAGGCAGCGCCGTCCCCACGCCTGAACGCGCGCGGTCGATCGTCACGGCATGAGGTTCGCTCTATTGCTGCCGGCCTCTTCGCTTGACCATGACTGGCAGCGGTGCCTTGCTGCAAGCGTCCATCGAGCGCGCGTGCCCCATCGGCATGAAGCTGCACCAAGGTGGCGGCAACCCCAGGCGCTCTTGCAGGATCTGAACGGCGAGCCCGGTCGAACGCGTGGTGATCGGCAACTCCTGGTTTCGATCGTCGGCTTGGGCTATCTTGAACGCCGCATCGACGCCGCCGGCACTTGGCTAACGTGATCGATATGAAACTAACAAGCTGAGGAAAATCATGAACTTCGTGATCACCCCACCTCCCGTTGCTTCGCTCCCGGTCAAGGGTGAAGGCTCAGTCTTCCCCATTCACCGCATTTACTGTGTTGGGCGGAATTATGCGGCGCATACGGTTGAGATGGGCGGTGATCCGGATCGCGATCCGCCTTTTTTCTTCCAGAAGAACCCGGACAATCTGGTGCTGGACGGCCGCTTTCCCTACCCCGCGAAATCCGAGGATGTGCATCACGAGATCGAGGTGGCCGTGGCGCTGAAACGCGGCGGGACGAACATCGAGGTGGATCAGGCGCTCGATCACGTCTATGGCTACGCCCTTGCTCTGGACATGACCAGGCGTGACCTTCAGGGCGAGATGAAAAAGCTCGGCCGTCCCTGGGAAATCGGCAAGGCGTTCGAGGCGTCATGCCCGTGCACGCCTCTGGTCAAGGCCGACGAGATCGGCCATCCCGAGCACGGCGCGATCTGGCTCGACGTCAACGGCGAGCGCCGCCAGGAGGGCGATATCGACCACATGATCTGGAAGGTGCCGGAAATGATCGCCTATCTCTCGGAATTGTTCACCCTGGCACCGGGCGATCTCATTCTGTCCGGGACGCCATCGGGCGTTGCCGCGGTGAAGAGGGGTGACAAGATGCATGGCCATGCCGAGGGGGTCGGTGATCTCGAGGTCGAGGTCGTTTGAGGTCGGGTCATATGATGTGATCATGTGCCGATGACGTGATCACACCGCTCGTCCGCAGAAAAGCCCTTGCTGCGGACGAAGCTGCCGAAAGCGGCGCGCTCAAGCCGGCTGTATTGACGGGCCTTGTCTTCCGTTCGTCTGTGATCAGGATGACGTCGCATTGCTGCAGGCCGCTCTTGGTCGGCGAGGCAAGGGCGGCTCGCCCATCGTCTTCCTGCCCCACTTTCGCCATATCGCCGCAGCGTTGCTGCGCATTGTCGAACAAGGCTTGCCATTCTTTCATGGCACCGATGACCTGATATGAGCGGACTGATTGCAGGAGTCAATCAATATATTCCTAGACAAGAATGTAAGGTGATTGTCTGACGGCTTTTGGTTTTATCACAATGTTGAGTTGACGTGCGCCGGCATTCGTGTCGGGATAGGTGAAAATCATCAGGGAGTTTGGCCTATGATGGGTCTAAAGCAGCTTCTCGTCGGCGCTGTCATCGCGGCAGCACCGCTGGGCGCGATCGCCGATGAGTTTCCATCGAAGCCGATCGAAGTGGTCATTCACTCGAGCTATGGCGGCGGCACCGACACCACGGCGCGCATGATGATGATCCGCTCCAGGAGCAATCTCGAAACCGACATGTTCGTCGTCTCCAAGCGCGGCGGCTCCGGTGCCACGGCGCAAGGCTATGTACTCTCGAAGCCTGCAGACGGCTACACCGTCATGGCGCTGACCCAGACCCATCTCTACACGATGGCGCAGGGCAAGTCCGAGATGAAGATCGACGACATCGTCGGCGTCGCCAGGGCGATGGACGACCCGACCTTCATCGCTGTCGGCAAGGACAGTCCCTATCAAACACTCGATGATCTGGTTGCAGCCGGCAAGGATGGCGCGCTGAACTGGGGCGTCGCCAATATCGGCGGCACCGAGCATATCGGCCTTGCCCAGCTCGCCAAGGTGTCAGGCATGAACTACAAGCCGGTCGCCATGGGCTCCGGATTGCAAATGGTCCAGGGCCTGGTGTCGGGTGAGCTGGATGCAACCTTGCCGAACGTTTCCGAAGGCGGGTCGATGATCGAGGACGGCAGCATCCGCCCGCTTGCCGTGATGGCAAAGAAGCGCCTTGCAGGCTACCCGGATGTGCCGACTACCTGGGAACTCGGCTACGAGGTGAGCACGTCCACCACCCGCGGCTACGCGGTGCGTGCGGACACGCCGCCGGCGATCATCAACAAGCTTTCCGAAGCCCTGGTCGATGCGATGAACCATGAGACCTTCGCCAATTATCTGGAAAGCGCCGGTCTCGATGCTGCGACCTCGGTGGCCGGCACCGAGGTGTGGGATGCTCAGCTGAAAGAGGAATACGCCAAGGCTACGGAAGCTCTGGAAGTGCTCGCCGCTGCCGAGTGAGCGCAGGTGTTGAACGCCGGGTTTAGATTTCCTACCGGTTAAGGAGGGCCATCATCGCCGGTGACCAGGACCAACCCGCTCATGATGTCGAGGACGTCGGACCACCATCCGGCCTGATCGATTGGGTTGATGCCGGACTCGCTCTGGTGCTGATCCTGGTCTGCTGCTTTCTTTATTACGAGACCGGCGGCTTCGATAAGCCCGCGCTGTTTCTTGGCGACAATGTGCTGCCGGAAGAATTTCCGCGCATGCTGCTGTGGATCATCGGGGGCCTGGCGCTGGTCTTGCCGTTCGAGCATCTGCTCGAGCAGAAGCGTCACCCGCTCATTCGAAAGGCGCGACGCGCGCCGATCGGTTTCACCACTTGGGCGACCATCGCCTTGCTCCTGGTCATCCTGGCCTTCGCGCCGATGCTTGGGACGGTTCTGACCATCCTGGTATCGAGCCTGGCCCTGCCGATCTTGTGGGGCGAGCGCCGCTGGCTGTTGCTGATCGTCTATGCGATCCTGTTCACAGCCTTGGTCACCTATATCTTCGCAGGCCTGCTGAGCGTTTATTTCGAGCCCGGCACCTTCGGCATCACCTATCGGTAGGCACGCAGATGGAACCCGTTCTCGCCGGCCTTTCGATGCTGATGGACCTCTCGACCTTCGGCGCCATCATCTTCGGTGTGCTGATCGGCGTGCTGGTCGGCGCCTTGCCGGGGCTGAGTTCGCCGATGGCGATAGCACTCCTGATCCCCTTCACCATCTCGATGCAACCCGCCGCCGCCATCGCCATGCTGGCCGCCCTCTACTGCGCCGGCACTTTCGGCGGTTCGATCACCGCGATCCTGATCAATGCGCCGGGGGCACCGCCGGCCGCGGCAACGGCCCTCGATGGCTACCCGATGGCCAAGCGCGGCGAGGCGGGTAGGGCGCTCGGCATTGCGACTTTCTCGAGCGTGGTCGGCGGCATCATCGGGCTGCTGATCCTGCTGATCGCCGCCCCGACGCTTGCCCGGTTCGCGGTGAAATTCACCTCTGCGGAATATTTCGCCCTCGCGGTGTTCGCTTTGTCGATGCTGGCCTCGGTGAGCGGCAAATCATCGATCCGCAATCTGCTCGCCGGCGCCATCGGCGTGCTGTTGAGCACCATCGGCCTGCATCTCACCACCGGTATCGAGCGTTTCACATTCGGGGCAGGCGAGCTGCAGGAAGGGCTGAATTTCGTGCCGGTGCTGATCGGCCTGTTCGCGATCGGCGAGATGCTGAGCCAGGCGCGCGTCGGTGACATCGCCTATCAGCGCATCCGCGCCAATGTGGTGAGGCTGCCGTCGATGGACGATTTCCGCCGGATCAAGAACACCATTTTGCGCTCCAGCGGCATCGGGACGTTCGTCGGCATCCTGCCGGCGGAAGGTGCGACCGTGGCCGCGATCATGGGCTACAACGAGGCGCGCCGCTGGTCGAAGCACAAGGAGGACTTCGGCACCGGAATTCCCGAAGGCATTGCCGGCCCTGAAGCTGCCAACAACGCGGCGACCGGCGGGGCCATGGTGCCGACGCTTGCGCTTGGCATTCCGGGCTCGACCTCGACCGCTCTCATTCTTGGCGCGATGATCATGCACGGCCTGAAGCCCGGGCCGTTCCTCCTGCAGAACCAACCGGAATTTCTCTACGCCATCTTCGGTGCGATGATCATCGCCAACCTTGCGTTCATGGTGGTGGGTCTCGCCGGCGCCAAGCTGTTCAGTCAGGTCACGCTGATCCCGCGGACGTTTCTCTGGCCATCGGTGTTCATCCTCGCCGTGGTCGGCTCCTACGCCGCGGCATCCTCGTTCTTCGATGTCTGGGTGATGCTGACCGCCGGCATTTTCGGTTATTTCCTCAAGCGTTTCGGTTTCGGCCCGGCGCCGCTGATCATGGGCTTGATCCTGGGCTCGATCATCGAGGAGAATTTTTCGAAGGCGATGATCATTCACGACAACAGCATCCTCTCCTTGCTGAAACGCCCGATCGTCTTGCTGTTTTTCGTGCTGACCGTCATCTCACTGGTCAGCCCGGTCTATTCGGCGCTGCTCGCGCGTCGTAACGACAAAAAGTTGTTGGCGGTGGCTGAAGGGGAGTAGCGATGACGAAGGATCTGCAAGGACGTGTCGCCATTGTGACCGGGTCCGCCTTGAATATCGGCCGCCAGACCTGCCTGAAGCTGGCAAAGCTCGGGGCGGCGGTCGTCACCCATGCCAAGGAAAACCGGGAGGGGGCGGAGGAGACCGCGGCCTTGATCACCGAAGCGGGCGGGCGGGCCGCGACCTATGTCGGCGATCTCAGCAAGCCTGAAGGTGCGCAGGCGCTGATCGAGACCGCGATCAAACGTTTTGACGGTGTCCATATACTGGTCAGCAACGCTGCCATGCGCCGCAACTCATCGCTCGCCGACACATCCTTCGAGGATTGGAAAGCCGTGGTCAGCGCCAACCTGGATGTGCCTTTTCTCTGCACCCAGGCGGCCGTTCCCCATATGGCGGCGGCGGGATGGGGGCGGATCGTGATGCTGGGCGGGTTGTCGGCGCATCGGGGTGTCAAGGATCGCGTGCATGTCGCCACCACCAAGGCCGGCTTGACCGGCATGACCAGGGCACTCGCTGCCGAGTTCGCGGCGGTTGGCGTCACCGCCAACTGCATCGTGCCCGGCAGCATCAACACGGTGCGCGGCGCTGCTGCCGGTACTGCTCCCCATGGCGGCCACCCCAATCTCCTGGGGCGCGAGGGCGAACCTGATGAAGTCGCGCATATGATCGTGTCGCTCTGTCATCCCCAAGCCGGCTACACCACGGGACAGACGATCCATGTCAATGGCGGCGCCTATCTTGCCTGACCCGGCACCGCCGGGAGGGGGACACGACGGTGATTGCTGAAAGGCTTGCGACCATTGCGGCTGGCCTGAAAGCGGAGGCGATCCCATCACCGGTGCAGTCAACCCTTCGCCGGTTGCTGCTGGACGCCGGCGGCTTGATGGTGGCAGGGCGAGGCCGGGATTATGTCGAGGCTTGTCGCTGCTCCATCGAAGCTTCCGGCGCGTGCACGGCGATCGGCCATCCTGGCGGTTTCTTGTCATCGGATGCGGCGTTGATCTCCGGCGTGGCGATCCACGGCGAAGATTATGACGACACGTTCGAGGGCACGCCGGTCCATGTCGGTGCGGTGATCGTGCCGGCCGTGCTGGCAGCCGCGGAGAGAGCAGGTCGTTCCGGCGGCGACGTGCTGCGCGGCCTCGCAATCGGTGGCGAGCTCGCCTGCCGCATGGCCGTGGTCGCCCCGACCGCGATCCATCGCAGAGGCTTTCACCCGACCGCCGTGATCGGCGCGATGGCTGCGGCCATCGGCGTTGCCGTCACCCTTCGGCTTCATCCCACGCAGGCCGCGTCGGCCTTGGGGATTGCCGGCAGCATGGCATCGGGGATCATCGAATATCTGGCAGAAGGCACATCGACGAAACGCCTCCATCCCGGCTGGGCGGCGCAGTCCGGTCTCCGCGCTGTCGCCTTTGCGAGCCGTGGCTTTACCGGGCCTCGCACGGTCTTCGAGGGCGAACATGGGTTCTTCAACGCGTTTGCGGCCGACGAAATTACACGCGACTACGGTTGCCTGATTGAAGACCTGGGCGAGACCTGGCTGCTGGAACGCCTGGCCTTCAAGGCCTATGCCTGCGGCACGATGGTGCAGCCGTTTATCGATGCCGCGATCGAGCTTCGCCAACGAGGCGTTGGACCCGAGGACATTGCAGCGATCGTTGCGCCGACCGCGGAGGGGATCGTGCATCGCCTTTGGGAGCCGCTGGCGGAAAAGACCGCACCCTCGACCCCCTATTCCGCCAAGTTCAGCGTACCGTTCGGCATCGCACTTGCTCTAGTCGAAGGCGCTGCAGGGCTCGCCCAGTTCACGCCAGAAACGATCGCCGATCCGCAACTCCTGGCGCTGGCCGCCAAGGTCCGTTACCGGATCGACCCCGACGATCCCTACCCCGACAGCTATGTCGGCGAGATCAGCGCGCGGCTCGTGAATGGCGACACGGTAACGGTACGCCAGCCACATCTTCGTGGTGGTCGTCGGGAACCGCTTTCAGATGTGGAAATAACCAGAAAATTCCGCGCCAATGCCGCCTTCGGCGGCTGGCCGGATGAGCTGGCCGACGGCTATCAGCGCTTTTGCCACGATCTGTTCACCCTGGAGGCGGTCGCCTCCCTGAAAGAGTTTCGGAACTGACAGGACGAGATCATGCCCCATTTGCCGGCCTCCGATGCCCTCTCCCATTTTCGGGTCCTGGATCTGACCCGCGTGCGCTCCGGTCCGACCGCGGTTCGCCAGCTCGGCGATTGGGGGGCTGATGTCATCAAGATCGAGCAGCCGGCGGCACTGGAAGCGGATGGAGCGCTGGGTGCAGGGCGCAACACCGCGGACTTTCAGAACCTGCAGCGCAACAAGCGGAGCTTGACCCTTAACCTCAAAGACCCGGCAGGTCTGGCCGTGTTGATGCGGTTGGTCGGCAGCGCCGACGTGGTGGTCGAAAACTTCCGGCCAGATGTGAAAGAGCGCCTTGGCATCGACTATGAGAGCCTGAAAAAGATCAACCCGCGAATTATTCTCGCCAGCATCTCGGGCTTTGGCCAGGACGGTCCTTATGCCAAGCGTCCGGGGTTCGATCAGATCGCGCAGGGGATGGGCGGGCTGATGTCGATCACCGGCGAGCCGGGCAGGGGACCGATGCGCGTCGGCATCCCGATCGCCGATCTGACCGCGGGCCTGTTCGCGGCGCTTGGCATTCTGACGGCCCTCCTGGAGCGGGAGAAATCCGGCGAAGGACAATGGCTGCACACGTCCCTTCTTCAGGCACAGGCCTTCATGCTCGATTTCCAGGCGGCGCGCTGGCTGATGGAAGGCGAGCTGGCTGCGCAAGTCGGCAACGAGCATCCGACCAGCGTGCCGACCAATCGCTACGAAACATCGGATGGCGCGATCAACATCGCGGTCGCCGGCGAAGTCATCTGGCAGCGCTTTTGCAGAGCCCTGGGCAAGGAGGATTGGATCGACGATCCGGCGAATGCCACTAATGCCGATCGCCGTGAGCGGCGCGACGCGCTGAATGCGGCCATTGCGGTTGTCATCAAGACTAGGACCAGCGCCGAGTGGGTCGAACTGCTGCTGGAGCACGGTGTCCCTTGCGGGCCGATCTATCGTATCGATGAGATGTTCGATGATCCGCAGGTGCAGCATCTGGGCATCGCCGAGGCGATTGATACCGAGCCTTTCGGACTGACCAAGGCGATGGCCCAGCCGGTGCGGATGGAACGCACCCCGGCCCGTCTCGCGGCACCGCCGCCCGGTCGCGGCGAGCATGCCGATGAGCTGCTGCAGGAGCTTGGGCTTTCCGAAGACGAGATCTCGGACCTCCGAAAGCGCTCGATTGTCTGACGGCACCGAAAGGAATATTATGAAGCTGGATCTCCCTACCGACAAGATGATCGGCCGAAAAGACGGTGCGATCGGCCACGCCATCTTCAGCAATCCTGAACGGCACAACGCGGTGTCGCTCGAAATGTGGGACGCCCTCGACATCATTCTCGCAGCCTATGAAAAGGACGCCGACATTCGGCTCCTGGTGCTGTCGGGGGCCGGCGGCAAGGCCTTCGTCTCGGGCGCCGACATCTCGAGGTTCGAACAAGAGCGCGGCTCCAAGGAAGCGACCGAGCACTACAACGCGCGGGTCAAAAAAATCTATGAGCGGATCGAGCATTTTTCGAAGCCGACCATCGCCATGATCAACGGCCATTGCATTGGCGGCGGGCTTAATCTTGCGGTGTGCTCCGATCTTCGTTTTTGCACGGAAAGCTCGAAATTCGCGATGCCGGCGGCCAAGCTGGCGCTCGGTTATCCTTATCATGCGATACGGCGTCTCATGGCCGCCATTGGTCCGGCCGCGGCCAAGCAGCTGATGTTCACCGCGAAAAGCATCGATGCCGCAACCGCGTTTCGTTTGGGCCTGGTGCAAGAGGTCGTTCCGACCGAAGACCTCGAAGCCCATGTCGGCGAGATTGCCGCCATGATCGCGAGCAACGCGCCGCTCACCGTCAAGGCCATGAAGTTCATCGGGACGCAGGTGATGGAACCGGACCCGGCAAAGCGCGATTTCGAGCGCTGCGATCAGCTGGTCGCCGATTGTTTTGCTTCGGATGACTATATCGAGGGCAGGCGTGCCTTCATGGAAAAGCGGAAGCCCGCGTTCGAAGGCCGCTGACCCTGTTCAATGTCGAGGTTGTTTTGCAGGTCCCTTCGATGACTGATATGCCTGTTGGCCTTGATCGTGCCCACATCGGACCAGGTGCTGATGAGCAAATACAAGTTCGGGGCTGATCTGATGGTGTCGGCCGCGATGCCGAGGACCAACGAAACCAGCCGGGAACCGATAAGGATCGGCGTGCTTGCGCCGTTTACCGGTGTTCAATCCTCCTGGGGACTGCCGGGTTTTCATGCCTGTCTGATCTGGGCCAACCGGGTGAATGCGTCGGGCGGGCTGCGCTTGGGTGCTATGCGGCATCGCGTCGAGATCACCGCCTTCGACGATCAATATGATCCAGCCCGTGCCTTGATCGGCGCGCGTCGCCTTATCCATGAAGATGGGGTCAAGCTGCTGCTGATGCTTGGCGGCGATACGGTTCCCGTGATCGCCGATCTTCTGACCCGGAACAAGATCCTTGCGACCACCTTGCTGCCAAGCGATCTCACGCCCGACATTCCGTATCTGATCGCGCCTTGCGAGGTGCATCCGATCTACGTTGTCACCGGTGTGGACTGGTTGGCGGAGACCAGGCCCGAGCTCAAGACGGCGGCAATCTGCGCGCAGAAAGATGCGCTTGGCTTGCCATCGGTCGCGACTTACCGCGCCGCCTTCGAGGCTGCCGGAATCGATGTGATCAAGGAACTGCTCTTTCCCGGCGATCTCAAGGACGTGGATGCCATGGTCCAGGTGCTCATGGAAAATGATCCCGATATTCTCTGCTGGGACACGGCCTATGAGCCCTTTGTCCATGAGCTGACTGCGGCCGCTTTTCGTGCCGGGTTCAAGGGGCAGCTTCTCTCCTGCACCTGCGACAATTATCCGGCATTGGTGGAGCGGACGAGCCGGGCTTTCATGGAAGGTTTCGTCTTTCAGTTTCCCGACCTGGATGATCCCGCCATGAATGATCCGCGCATTCGTTTCGAGAATCCGAGGGCCTTTTACGACGAATTCAACAATCACTATCCGGGCGAATGGAGTGCTGTCCCGTGGGAATATTTCTCCATCCTCGAGATCTGGCGAAATGCCGTGGAACACACCGAGACGGTGGCGTCGGTCGCGGTGCTCAACTCCATGAAAACCGACGGTTTTGCCTTCAACGCCTTTGGTGAGGCGCGCTGGTGGGGGCGTGAGTTGTTCGGCATCGACAACGCGCTTGTCGGCTCATGGCCGGTGGTCCGGATTGAGAGTGGCAAGGCACGGATCGTGCAATTTCGCTCGGTTCTCGATTGGTGGGATCGCCACGGCGATATCCTCCTGCGCCATATGCGCGCTTACGGCCAGATGTGGGATCAGCGCGTGGAGCGACGCCTCTCCGGCCGCTAAAACGACAGCGCGGCACAGCACCGTCAAAAATTGCCCATCAGCTCCTGATGAAAATCAGCAAGCGCCAATCGGGTCTGTTCGACGGCGGCTTCGATATGCCGGCGGCCGATGGCGGCGCATAGGGCCCGATTGCGGGCGGCTCTCTCGCGGATGCGGGCAGGGGAGAGTGCGCGCCGCTGCTTGAGCGCCCAATCAGCCTCCTCCCCGACCTTGAGGGCCAGGCTGAAAATCGCCAGCAGCAGCGGGTTGCGCGCGCCCACCGCCAGATGAAGCCGTAATTCGTCGTCCAGCCGTGCGAAAGCCTCGCCGTCACTCACGATCACATCGAAACGTTGTTGGATGGCACTCATGCGCTCGATGTCGCGGCTGGTCATGTTGAGCACGGCGAGGCGGATGAGTTCCGGCTCGACGATGGATCGGACCACACAATATTCCAGCGGACTGGTGATCTCCTTCAGCTCGCTGAAATTCAGCTGTGCAAGACCGCTCTGATTGACGGCCGGTCGTTCCGGTCGATAGCGCACGATCGAGCCGCTGCCGGGGCGCCGTTCGATCACGGCATGGCGTTCGAGAAGCGCAAAGGCCTTACGCACGGTTTCGCGCGAAACCGTGAAGTCCTTCGCGACATCGCGCTCCGCCGGCAACCGGGTCCCGACGGGGTATTGCTGCTTGGCGATCCTGGCGAACATCTCGTCGGCCAGATCGCGCGCACGCCCTGCAAGGGGTGGATCGCTATTGTCCTCCTCCCAGGGCACTCGTACGACGCTGGTCATGACATACTCATCACTCAAAGAGAACGCTGTTTTCCAGCTTAGCCCATGCCATCATCGCCAGACCGTTCGCTATGGTCGTCGCACTGCTAGATTGCTTTTGTCTCGAGATAGGCTTCGAGGAAATCGTCCAGCGCATCGACCCAGGGCGTGTGATGGGGGGGAGCCTTGGTGCCGGTCATCGGCGAAACATAACCGTGATTGCGGAACCCCATGATCGACTGCTTCTTATGCTTCTTCCATTGGAAGAACGCTTCATTCGCAGCATCGATGTCGAAACTGGGATAGTCGGTCTCGGCGATCAGTTCGCGAACATAGTCGCCTTGATAGCGGATCGCATCGTAATCGTCCTCGCCCGCATCTTCGCGTGCAACCCGATCCTCCACATCCGCGCGCATGTCCTGCTCGCTCGGCATGTCGATCCTGCCCATGATCGCATCGCGCACCCACCATGCCTGCGCGTCGAACATGTTGAACGTGTACCACTGGTCCTGCATGCCGAGATAAAAGAGCTTGGGGTTCTTCACCCAGGCAACGCCTTTGTAGAGATCGGCCGTCGCTAGGCGGTTGGCGGTACGCAGCTTCAGATCGTCGGCCATGAACGGGAAGTGATGCAGATAGCCGGTGCAGAGGATGATGGCGTCCACGTCTGCGGTCGAGCCATCCTTGAAGGTGGCGGTTTTACCTTCGACCTTTTGCAGCAGCGGCACCTCCTTCCAGTTGTCCGGCCAATCGAATCCCATCGCAGCGGTGCGATGACTGACCGTCACCGACTTGCAGCCGTATTTCCAGCATTGCGAACCGATATCCTCCGCCGAGTAGCTGGTCCCGATAATGAGGATATTCTTGTCCTTGAACTCCAGCGCGTCGCGGAAGTCGTGGGCATGCAGCACACGGCCCTGATAGCTCTCGAAACCGGGAAAATAGGGTACATTGGGCGTGGAAAAATGGCCGCTGGCGCAGATGACGTGATCGTAGTCGCCGACGACTTCCCTGTCGTTGGCGAGATCCTGCACGACCACCCGGAACTTGTCTTGCGCCGCATCGTAGTCGACGCGCCTGCAGCTGTGGCGGAACTTGATCATGTCGCGGATGCCAGCTTTGTCGACGCGACCTTTAATGTAATCGAACAGCACCGCGCGCGGTGGATAGGAGGCGATCGGGCGGCCGAAATGCTCCTCGAACGTATAGTCGGCAAATTCCAGCCCTTCTTTCGGGCCATTGGACCAGAGATAGCGATACATCGAGCAATGAACCGGTTCGCCATATTCGTCGAGCCCCGTTCGCCACGTGTAGTTCCAGAGGCCCCCCCAATCGCCCTGCTTCTCGAAGCAGACGATCTCGGGAGTATCAGCACCTTTTGCGCCGGCGGACTGGAAGGCACGCAGCTGAGCGAGCCCCGACGGGCCTGCACCGATAATCGCAATCTTCTTGGTCATGAACACCTCCCCTGCCTTACTTTCGCCGCGCCTGTCGACCAGGCCAAATCAGACCAATTTGTTGCAATTCTGCATTCGAATTGGGCCAGTTTCAACCAATTTTCGACCGGAATTGTCATGATCGTTATTTCTTGCCAAGGTTTCACATTTTTTGTTGCACAGAAAGGCGCAATTGTTACTCTTATAAACAGTTCAGTTGCCGACAAAGTCTGGATTGGTTGAAATTGGCCTGTTTTGGGATGGCCGCAAAAGAACGAATGGGCCGTGATCGGGAGGCTGCAGCGTGAGACCCGAACGATGCAACACCAGCGTTAGCGGCTGTATGGTCAGCCGTTTGCTGAAAGGCTGCGCCGTTTCAAACGAACTCACCGAAACTGATGATCAAGAGGGGCGATGATGTCAGTCGTGTCTTGAACCGCAAGCGGCGAACGGTTGTTTGATTGGGACACGACATGAACAGAGCTGGTGCGGAACCAAGCCTGAAGTTTCCGCGGTGCCGGTTGATTTCTCCGTAGCGCAAAAGCGGCAACGACAACAAGAAAAAGCATCGAAGATGCGGGACAATAAGGAAGATGCAGGACAATAAGAGAGGGAGGAATGTCATGCTCGTACAATTCTTCAAGGGGGGGCTTAGCCGTCGCAGTTTCCTGGCCTCCACAGCGACCGTTGCTGGTGCCGGAACGTTGAGCACCGGATTATCGCGCCATGCCTTCGGTGATGATGAAACCCTGAAGATCGGCTTCCTTGCGCCGCTGACCGGCCCGGTTGCAGCCTGGGGCAAGCCCGGGCTGGATGGCTGCCAGATCTGGGCTGAAGTCATCAATGCCGAAGGCGGCATCAAGCTTGCGGATGGTGCGCGCAAGGTTGAATTCGTCGGCTACGACAATGAATATGATCCGGCCAAGGCCCGTACCGGCGCCACCAAGCTCATCCGCGAAGATGGGGTCAAGTTCATCATGATGCTTGGCGGCGATACCTGGCCCGGCGTGCAGCCTGTGGCGGACAAGACCGGCATGCTGTTTTCGACGCTGCTGCCGTCCGATTTGTCCCCCGACACGCCGACGCTGGTGGCGCCTGCCGAGGTGCATCCGGTCTATAATGTGACCGGCGTCGAATGGCTTGCCGAGAACAAACCAGATCTGAAAACGGCCGTGATGTGCGCCCAGGACGATGCCCTCGGGCTGCCGTCTGTGGCCACCTATCTCGCGGCGTTCGAGGCGGCTGGCATTGAGATGCAAACCGAGCCCCTGCTCTTCGATCCGGCCACCACCGATTTTGCCCCTGTGGTGACCAAGTTGATTGCGGACCGCCCGGATATCGTCTGTCTGGATACCTGCTATTCCGATTATGTTCACCCGATCTGCGAGCAGCTTTTCCAGCAGGGCTATAACGGACAGATCATCTCGTGCACCGCCGATTTCTACGACCAGATCATCGAGAAGACCTCGAAGGAATTCATGGAAGGGTTCGTGTTCCAGTTCCCGGATTTCGACGATCCGGCGCTTAACGACGAGATGATCAACTTCCGCGAACCCAACAAGTTCTTCGAGACCTATAACGAGCGTCATCCCGGCGAATGGGGTGCCGTCAGCTGGGAATATGCCTCGATCATGGATCTCTGGAAAGCGGCCGCCGAAAAGGCCGGTTCTGCCGAGCCCGACGCGGTGCTCGCCGCGATGACCGAAGGGCGGCAGGGGCGCGCATGCCTTCGGCGAGGCCGACTGGTGGGGCAAAGATCTGTTCGGTATCGACAACGCTCTGGTCGGCAACTGGCCGGTCGTCGTCATCGAGGACGGCAAAGCCACGGATCAAGGGCTTCAAGTCGATCCCGGACTGGTACGCCAAGCATGGCGATCTGTTGAAGAAGCACATGGAGGCTTACGGCCAGATGTGGAGCCAGCGCGGTTGACGTTGACGATCTATCGTCCTGGGCGCGCGTTGATGCCGCTTCGATCCACGGCCATCTTGCCACCGGGAGCATCGCATGCTCGATCTCCTGGCGCAGACCGGGGTGAACGCCCTTTACGCGGCGAGCTATATTTCTCTCATCGCGGTCGGTCTCGTTCTGATTTTCGGCGTGATGGGCGTCATCAACTTCGCCCATGGCGAGTTGTTCATGGCTGGCGCCTATGCGTCGTCGCGCTCTATGCCGATGCCGGTATCCCGTTTCTGCTCGCGGTCGCGATCGGCCTGGTCTTCGTCGGCGTGCTGGGGTCTGGCCATGGAACAGGCGCTGTTCAGACCGCTGCGCGACAACCCGCTCGGCGGTCTGGTCGCGTCGATCGGATTCTTGATGATCCTGCAGGCGCTCGCCGTGATGGGTTTTGGGGTGCGCATGGAGCATATCCCGCCGGTAACGCAGGACGGTCATCGAATTCTCCGAGACAGGTACGTCTGCCGGTGTCCCGCCGTACGTCATGATCGCCGCGGTCGTTATCTGCTCGGCGCACTTTGGTACTTCCTGAAACAAACGCGGTTCGGCTGGGCGCTTGCGGCATCCGCCCAGGACGCCGAGGCGGCAGCACTGCAGGGCATCTCGATCAACCAGACCGCGCGGATCGCCATGTTCATCGGGGCGGCTCTGGCGGGCGTCGCCGGCGCGCTCACCGCTCCCCTGGTCTCGGTCAACCCGCATATGGGGCATTCGGTGATCGTGACCGCCTTCATCGTGATCATCGTCGGCGGCGTGGGCTCGCTCGAAGGGGCGATCATCGCCTCGGTGGCATATGCCTTCGTGCACACCATCGTCACCACCTTTTGCGACGGCGTGATCGCCGACATCGTCGGCTTGTCGCTGATGCTGCTGGTGCTGATCGTGAAACCGACCGGCCTGTTCGGAGCGGCCGACCGTGCTTAGGCGCGCCCTCTGGCTTGCTGTCTGCTTGTCGCTCTGATTGTTGCTCCCGCACGGCCTGAGCTTCTCGCAGCAGGAGATCCTGGTCTTTTTGACCATCAACGTGCTGCTGGTCGCCTCCTACCGATTGCTGACCCTCACCGGCGAGTGGTCGCTTGGGCATGTGGTGATCATGGGGGTCGGCGCCTATGCGTCCGCCCTTTTCAGCAAGCAGCTCGGCGATCTACGTGCCGATCGCCATGCGCTCGGCGGCCTGCACCGCAGCACTGATCGCCCTGGTGCTCAGCTTTCCGCTGTTCCGCATGAAGGGTTTTTACTTCCTGATCGGCAGCTTCGCCGCCGGGCGAGATCATTCGCCTGCTCTGGAAACGGTTCCGCGATCCCTTTGGCGGACCGAAGGGCATCAAGCGCATCGACCCGATGCCGGACTTTTCGATCGGCTTCTACGACTTCGATTTCTTCGAACCGGTGAGCTACTACTATATCGCCGTCGTCGTCGTTACGACCTGCCTCTGGATCATGTGGCGCATCGAACGCTCGCTCGTCGGGCTGACCTTCCACGCCGTCCACTGGCAGGACAAGCTGGCCGAGTCGGCCGGCGTGAACGTGCGCGCCTACAGGACATTGGCCTTCGTCATCGCCAGCGGTTTTGCAGGTCTCGCCGGCGCCCTGCTCGCCCACTATATCGGCACCGTCAACCCGAACAGCTTCGACGTCGAGGTGATGGTCTTCGTGCTCACCTGGGCGATCGTCGGCGGCACCTCGACCTTCTACGGGCCGATCGTCGGCTGCGTCGTGCTGACCGTGCTGAACGAAATCGTCTTGCGTGAACTCGGCTTCGAGCAGATGCGCCCGCTGATCTACGGGCTGGTGCTGATCATCTCGATCCTGTTCCTTCCGGACGGCCTCGAAAGCCTGGTAGCGAAGGTCATTCAACCCCGGAAAAAACCGGCATGACGGCGTTTCTGGAGAGTCGACCGTCTGACCATGCGCTTCGGTGGCCTCACGGCGGTGAACAGTCTCAGCTTCTACCGTCGATCATGGCGGCGATTCATGGGCTGATCGGCCCGAACGGCGCCGGCAAGACCACGACCTTCAACGCCATCTCCGGCTTTTACAAACCGACCGACGGCGAGGTACGGCTGCGCGGCGAGGTGATCTCCGGCCTTCACATGCACGAGGTCGCGCGCCGCGGGTCGTCAGCACCTTCCAGCACTCGACGCTGTTTACCGAAATGACCGTGCTGGAGAACGTGCTGGTCGGCACCCACATGGCGTTCGCCCGGACCATCTGGTCGCGCGATCGTCGGCCGGGATCAGGGCAACCGGCAAGGTGCCCTGGCACGCGCCGACGAGGCGCTCGAGTTCTTCGGGCTCGATGGGTTGAAGGACGAGCGCGCGCGGCGATCTCTCCCACGGCCATCAGCGCGCGCTCGGCATGGCGGTCGCCTATGCGGCCCACCCCGACGTTGTTCTCGACGAGCCCTTCACCGGCATGAACCCGGAGGAGAAACCGGGAAAATGATGGGCCTGATGACAGAAGCTTCGCGACGCCGGCACGACCATCCTGATCGTCGAGCATGACATGAAGGCGATCATGGGGCTTTGCGACCGCATCACCTGCATGAGCTTCGGCAAGCTCCTTGCTGAAGGAAGCCCGAGGATATTCGAAACCACCCGGCCGTCATCGAGGCCTATCTCGGATCCACCACGCATGCTGCTTGAGATGCGCAACGCCTCCGTTCGTTACGGCAAGGTTGCGGCCCTCCGTGATGTCTCGATCAACGCGCCCGATGGCGGCATCGTTACCATCATCGGCGGCAACGGGGCGGGCAAGACGACGACACTTCGAGCCATGTCGGGCCTTGCCAGGCTCGCCGCCGGAGAAATCCATTTCAGCGGCGAGCGGATCGACCATTTGCCCGCCGACAAGATCGTCGCGCGCGGCATCGCCCATGTCCCTGAGGGCAGGCGCGTTTTTCCCGATCTCACGGTGCAGGAAAATCTCAACACCGGCGCCTTCCTCCGCCGGGACGGCGTCGCGATCGCGAGCGATCTGGAGATGGTGTTCGCGCGCTTTCCTCGCCTGCGCGAGCGCCGCCGCCAATTGGCCAAGACGATGTCGGGCGGTGAACAGCAAATGCTGGCGATCGGCCGTGCCCTCATGGCGAAGCCGCGTTTGCTGCTGATGGACGAACCCTCCATGGGCCTGGCCCCGGTGGTCGTCGAGGAGATTGCAAAGATCGTTCGAGAGATCAGTGCCGATGGGGTGCCGGTCGTGCTGGTCGAGCAGAACGCCGAGCTGGCCCTCAATATTGCCGACTATGCTTACGTGCTGGAAACGGGCGCACTGACGCTGGAAGGAAAGGCGAAGGATCTGCATGACAACGACCATGTCCGCGCTGCGTATCTGGGGATTTGAACGCAACGATACCGAAATGCGCGCAGCGCTCGCTGCGGGCTGGAAGCGCCGCGATCTTTGGTGGGAACGCCTGCAGGAGCAGGCCAACATCGCGCTCATCGAAGGGCGAAAGTCACATGCCCTTCGACGCTTTCGCCTCGCTCACTGGATCTCGCGCGTCGGCTTTGCGCATGACGATCCGAGGCGGGCGACCGGCTTTGCCAATGCAGCCTTCGCTCTAAGGCTTTCAGGCTCGGAGATTTCGGCGCAGAAGAACTACGCCGCCGCGATGGCGCTTTGGTCCAGAGCCCCTTCCATGCTGGAGACGCTGAACATCCAGCCGCGGGCGCGAAGCTCGTTGTTTCATCTCCGCATGGAGGTGAAACACTGGGACACCTATCGCTGCAACATGAAGACGCGGCTGGGCAAGTTCATCGAGGAGACGGACCAGTCGCTCACCGCGCTCTCCAAGGGGATGCCGCCACCTCATCGGCTCTTCCCGCGCTGGCGGGGAGAGAAGCCCGCTGTCTTCGACGACACGAGGAAAGTCCTCGCCGCTTGTCTCCTTGTCGCATCTTGACATCATCCCGTGATGCTCCGTTACGCTGACACTCAGGTGGTCGTCATGCCAAAGGAGCGGCCTTTCCATCGAGGTGGACGAAGCGGCACGCATCGATGGCGCACGCGAGATGACCGTGTTCCTGCGCATCGTGCTGACCAAGTGCTGGTGGCTGATGACGGCGACGTTTCTGCTGCAGCTCACCTGGATCTGGAGCGATCTTTTGTTCTCCACCGTCCTCGTCAACCTGGGTCAAGGGCGCTCCATCATGATCGCCCCGCAGGTGTTCAGGGGCAGCTATTCCTCCACCGCACCAATGTCGTTCTAACCGCCGCATTGACCGCCGGCCCTTCCTCCTTTCTGCTTTTTTTGTCGGCTCCGGCCCGCACGCGCGCTATCTTATCCAGGCGCGATCCCATCGCTGATCTGCCATAGCGGCGTCGCGACCGTGTCGGTTTCGATGCGAGTGATATGCCAGCGGCCGAGATTGGCGGTATAGAGGTTCTTGCCGTCGAACGCGATGTTGGTGGGATGAGCGAAAAGGTGAGCGGTCGGGTCCTCGATGTAGACATCGATCACCTTGCCGTCTTCCGAAATTCGAAGGATGCGCGACGGCTCGTAACAGCCGCAAAACAGTTGTCCCCGTTCATCGAACGCAATCCCATCCGGTAAGCCGGGAAGATCGATCGCAAACGGCCCGGCCTGGCCGGCCCGGCCATCCGGCTGGATGGGAATATGCAGGATGCGCTGGGCAAAGGTTTCGCAGACATAGAGCCCTTGGCCGTCCGGTGCCAGTGCCATGCCGTTGGCAAACGCCATGGGCTGATCATACCAAAGTCCGCCGGCCCCGGTCCTGAGGTCATAGGCCCAGACCCCTGGTCCCGAAGAGGCCGGATCATGACTGTCGGACACCAGGATGCGGTTTCTCGCCACATCGATGACCGGATAATTTGGGATCCTTATTCCTTCAGGCGTGAACCGCCGGAGCTCCTTGGATGCAAGGTCGAGCCGGAACAGCGCAGCCGCCTTGAGATCACAAAAGAACAACGCTTTGCTGCCGAGAAAAGCGAGACCGAGCGTGAAGCCGCCGGTGCGCGCGACGCGTTCGATCGACTGGCCGTTCAGGTCGATCCTCAAGATCTCACCATTCTCCGAGCCACACCAGATCCATCCGTCCGGCCCGATCGCAACGCCTTCCGGGTGCTGCAAACGCGGATCGCTAAAGATGCCGTCGAAGAAAACGCTAGCGCAATCCATGGACAGAACCGGTTTCTCGGCAGTCGCAAAGCGGTAGGGCATCGACCTCAGCTCCCGGGCGTGAGAAAGGCATCATCGAATGCATGGTCGACCGAGGCGCCGTCCGGGTTGGTGAGATGGAGTTTCCCATCAGTGACATGAAGAGAGGCGATGTCCCGCCATCCTGCGGGCAAGGGTACACAGCCGAGAACATGGCTGACGGAAACCGAGCCGCTCGGATCGAGCGTCAGCGACGTTGGAATGCCGGCATCCGAAAGCGGGTTTGCCCTGATCGAGGCGGCATGTCCGTAGATCGAATTAGCCCGCCCCTCCTCGATGCCGAGCACGCCGCGATGCCGCCCGTTCCAGGGCGCATAGTCACGGCCTCCATGACTGAACCAGAGAAATGTGACCGGAAAATCAACAGGGTTCTTCAGGCTCAGCACTAGGTCGCCTTGATCGAGCCTGGCAGCAGCGGTCCAGCCGAGCGGCACATCAACCGCCTCCACCAGCATGACGAAATCCTCATGACGCTCGGCGATGGGGTAATCATGGAGATCAGCCGTCCCGCCGTCGGCAAGAGGCAGCTCGGAAAAATCGGTAAAGCGGGCGGAGCAGGCAAACGCCGAGCGGCCGCGCACCTGGTCGGGTTCCTGCTGGGTGTCCGGCAGGTCCGCAAAGGCTTTGGCCGAGAACGACAGGCGCCCCCTGGTTTCGAAGCGCGTCATGGCATGGCTGGCCACTGAGATCGCGCCGTTGCCGCCTTCGAAACGATGGCGCACATAAAGAAAAGGATGACCGTCCCGCAGCGTCAGCTCCTTCACGAGCCGGGCGCCCAAGACCTCGCGATCAAGAACGAAACGTGCCGTTACGGTGCCTGCCCGAGTGACTTGGCCGTCGAACCGCCAGCGCGAATTGGCAGACCATCCATGGGGTGGTCCGTCATCGATGTCGCTGGCACCGAAAGGTGCGCAAAAAAAATCTCCGGAGAGATGTTTTAGGACCGCGGGAATTTCTAAATCGCCTTGGATTGAGGGATCGTCGATCCAAGGGGCTGTGTGCAGTGGCTGTAAGTGTCGACCGCCGCTTTCGATCTCGAACGAGCGAATGTGACCGGCAGCAAGGTCGAGCGTGACCTTGATGCCGCCGGCCTGGATGAGTTGGAGTCGATCTGTCATCTCTTGTCCTCGTCGACCCGCGTTCGGGTCATTCGCCTCGAATGATCAAACCGCCGTCAACGCGCAGGATCTCGCCGGTGATGAAGGACGCACGATCCGAGGCGAGGAAAGCAACGGCTTCGGCGACTTCTTCCGGCTGGCCAAACCGCCCGATCGGATGCGCCCGGTTCCAGGTCGCGATCAGTTCGTCCGGATTCGGGTGCTCGCGGAATATTTTTTCGTTGAGGGGTGTCATGATCGTGCCGGGGGCTACCGCATTGACGCGGATGCCATGGGGGGCCAGATCGACCGCCGCTTGTTGCGTCAGCGCATTCACGCCGCCTTTCGCCGCCGCATAAGCGGCCCATCCTTGAAAACCCGCAAAAGCCTGCGCGGACGACATGTTGACGACCGAACCTTTTCTGTTCGCGCGCATCACCGGCACACAGACCTTCATGCCGCGCCAGACACTTGAGAGGTTGGTCGTGATCACGCGGTTCCAGCTCGCCTCATCGATCTCGTCGACAACGCCGCCGATCGCCTGAGCTGCGTTATTGACCAGGATGTCGATCGTTCCGAACTGATCGAGAGCGGCCGCCGCCAGCGCCTCCATGTCGCTCATCGAGCTGACGTCGGTTTTGACAAAGACGGCGGTGCCGCCGGACTTGGTGATCTCCTTCGTCGCGGCTTGCCCGGCCTGGTCATCGATATCGGCAAGGACGACGCGAGCACCTTCCTTCGCCATACCTAAAGCACAGGCGCGGCCGATGCCCATGGCGGCACCGGTGATGATCGCAACGCGCCTATCAAGATCGCCAGCAGCCATTGTTGCCTCCGTTTGCATGTTGCCGACGGACGACCTGCCGTCGTCTCTTATCGGAAGTCTAACCTTTCACGGCCCCTGCCGTCAGCCCCGCAACGAACTGCCGCTGGAGCAAAAAGAAAATCGCGACCACCGGCAGGGAGATCAGCACCGAGCTTGCCATCAACTCGCCGTAGCGAATGCCATATTGGCCGATGAAGTCATTCATCCCGACCGGGAGCGTGCGCATTTCCTTGGTCGAGGTGAAGGAAAGAGCGAACAGAAACTCCTGCCAGGTGACGATCAGGATGAAGACCGAGGTTGCGATGATCCCGGGTTTGCAAAGCGGGAGGATGACGAAGAGGAAGGTGCGCAGCGGGCCGCAACCATCGACGGCCGCTGCCTCGTCGAGCTCTACCGGCAGGCGCGCGAGAAAGCCTCTGAGCATCCAGATCGCGACGGGCAAGGTCATGGTGACATAGGCCAGAATGAGGGCGGTGTACGTGTTCAAGAGATCGGCGCTTTTCATCATCTTGTAGATCGGGATGATGATCGCACTCGTCGGAAACATCTGGGCGATGATGACCAAGCTCATACAGATCAGGATCAGACGTGCCTGGCTGCGCGTAAAGCTATAGGCGGCAAGCAGCGCCAGCGTGACCGAGATCACCACGGTCGACAGGGAGACGATCATCGAGTTGATGAAATAGACATTGAACTCGGGCCTGAACGCGGTCGCGTAATTATCAAAGGTCGGCCGGTCCGGCCAAAGCTTCGCCGGAATGGCAAAGGGCTCATCAGCCGGTTTGAACGAAACCGACAGCATCCAAAAGAACGGCAACAGAATGATCACCGCCAGACCGATCTGACCGAGCATGAGAAGAAACCGCGCCTGCGGCGATGGTCCTGTCATGCCCGCACCGACGTTCGTTGCCGGTTGGAGGCCTGGATGAGGAGATAGAGCGCGATGAGCAGCGCCAGCACGATGATCGAGAACACGCCGTAGGTCGCGGCATCACCGAAGCGGAACTGGCCGAAACCGAGCTCGTAGATCTTGGTCGGAAAGATGTGGGTGGCGTTTTGCGGCCCGCCTCGGGTCAGAACCCAGATCATGTCGAAGTAGTTGAAGGTCAGGATCGTGGTCAGCACGAGATTGATGCCGATGATCTCGCGCATCGAGGGAATGACCACATGGAGCAAGCGGCACCATGCCCCAGCACCATCGATGATCGCCGCTTCGATCTGCTCGCGATCGACATTCTGCAAGGCTGCGAGATAAATGACGGTCGAGAATGGAAAACCTTTCCAGATGGCGGCAATGATGGCGGCGGCCATCGCGGTCTGCGCGTCGGCAAGCCACGCGACGCCCACGTCGCTCAACCGCAAACGGATCAGAAACGAATTGATCAGCCCGAGCTGCGGGTCATACATGAAGCGCCAGAGGATCGCCGCCACCACGCCCGGCAACACCCAGGGCAGCAGAATGAGCGAGCGCACCAAGGCGCTGGTCGGTAGTTTCTGATTGAGCAGCAGCGCTGTTGCAAAGCCCAGAAGGTTCTGAAAAAAGACGACGAAAACCGTCCAGATGCAGGAGTTCCAGACGATCGTCTGAAAGTCGCCGCTGGCGAAGAGCTTTTGGTACAGCTCAACGCCGACGAAGGTCGGGTTCGGGTTGATGAACGAGGCCGAATAGAAGCTCTCGATGACCGTTCCGACCATCGGATAGTACATCAGCACGCCGACCAGAATAAATGCGGGCAGCAGGAACAGCCAGGTGAGCCAATGATGTCGGTTCAGCATCCCGCGTTCGTCATGTCCAAGCTCTAAGCCCGCCCACCGCTCAGCCGGCGGGCGGGCTATTTGTCACCGGAATTCATGCCGTGGTCACACCCTAATTCAGCGCATCGATGGCAGCGCAGGCCTTGGCGGCCGCGTCCGTCGCATCCATGCCGGCGAACACGTCCTGCGCCAGCGTCACCTGGATGTCCGAGACCTCGAGATAGCGTGGCGACAACGGGCGCGGTGCGGCGTTGTTGAGGTGCTCCATAATGCGATCCGGCCCGCTGCGGTTGGCGGCGAGGAAAGTCTCCGCCGCCTTGACGTTCGCCGGGATGAGATCGACCACCTTGCCGTTGACGTCTTCGCGCGTCAGGAACTGGATGAACTTCCAGGCCGCTTCCTTGTTCGGCGAATCCTTGTAGATGACCAGGTTCCAGCCGCCGAACGTGCCGATCGGCAGCTTGCCTTCGGGCGCCGTGCCGTTGACGAAATCCCAATTCAGGCCGGACTTCTGCAAGGTCGGCTGTTCGAGCGCCGGCCAGAACTCGATCGCTAGCGACCCGTTCAGGAAAAGTTCGCGCATGTCGCCGGATGACGCGTTGGCGATCCCCTTCGGGGCGTAGGGGGCGAGGGATTGAAGATAGGCCAAGGCCTCGACGCTCTCGGCACTGGTGAGGCCGCAGGTGCCGTCTTCGTTCAGCACGGTACCACCATTCGAGAAAATAAAACTGTCCATGACGACCACGGTATCCTCGCCTTTATGGGCGAAGAGGCCAATACCGAACTTGCCATTGGCAGCGTCGGTCAGCGCTGCGCCGGCAGCCTTCAGCCCCTCGAACGTGGCAAGACTTGCCGGATCGACGCCGGCTGCTTGGACCAGGTCTTTATTGTAGAAACTGAATTGCCAGACATCGACATTGAACGGCATGCCCCAAAGGCCGTCATTGTACACGGCAGATGCCCAGGCACCTGGAAAGAACGCATCGGCACTGACGCCGGCACTTGAGGCTAGATCATCAAGCGGCTCGATCGCGCCCGCTTCGGCAAAGGCGGCAACCCAGATCTGGTCAACCGTCGAAATGTCGGGCGCGTTGCCGCCTTGCACCGCCGTCAGCAGCCTTTGCTGATATTCCGGATAGGGAATGGTCGTCACCTCGACCTTGATACCCGGGTTTTCCGCCTCGAAGCTGCTGACGGCTTCCTGTTGATACTCGCTGAGGCCCGATTCGGTTTGCTGATTGTCCCAGAACTGGAGAACAACGTCCTCGGCGTTACTTGAGCTCGGCAATGCCAGTCCGATGGCAGCCACGGCCAAAATCGATGACTTCACGTCTCGCTCCTCCCTTGATGTTCGCTACAACCTTCCAAGCTGCATTTCAGCCCATCATCGCCGCTGACGGCCCCTCAGCTTTTGGTCATTAACTTAGATGTAGTTCGACCCATCCCGATGGCTACGCTTGATGCCTTGGAATGCTGTCGCATTGACCTTGCCAACCCCTTCGAGCATTGGTGGCGTGACAACGCCGGCTGAGCCTGTCATGTCGGCGACGCTCAGGCGGCGCGGTCGGTACGGCAAAAGCATGAGGCCGTGATCGGGACATCGGCGCGTGCGGATGTGAGATCGAGGCGCTGTTTGATCAGCTTGATCTCGACGGTCTCGCCGCGTCGCTTCAGGCATTCGTGCAGGCCGTGCAGGCTCCAGGGATTGTCGGGATGCTGGCAGGCGCGGCTGAGCTTGCCGTCCAGGCCGAGATCGGCACGGTAGACGGCTTCGGCCTCCTCGACCTCGCCCTGTTCCAGCAGCAGCGCGCCGAGCGCGTGACGGGTCGGCTGCATCCAGCCCCAGGGCTCGTCATAGGGGAGGGCGTCATCGAGCTCGACGGAGCGGCGGAGATGAGCGAACGCTTCGTCGAAATTGTCACGCCGATACTCAAGCTCGCCCTCCAGCATCGCCTCGCCGATGGCCAGTAGATCCGGGACAATGTTGTTGTGGACGCGCCTCGTGTCCGGGACCCAGGCCTTGGCGACACGGAACTTCTCTCGCGCGGCTTCGGCTTCGTCGATCTGGCCGAGGGCCGAATGGGCGACACCTTGGGCATAGTGGATCATGGTCGTCGTGCAGCGATAAAGGTCGGTATCTTCAGGCGGCGATTGATCGATGATCTCCTGCCATTTGCCGAAGCGCACCAGCACATGCTGCTTCATCGAGAGATAGCCCTCCAGATGATCGGCCATCGGCGGCGAGGTGATCCGAAGTAGCTCTTCCGGCATGGTCGCGATCAGCTCTTCGGCAGCGCTGATTGCGGGCGCATACTGGCCAAGAAACATCGCCCCGTAGATTGCGAAGTGGTAATTGTGGATGCGGTAGGCGGAGTAGAAATTCATCGGCCCTTCACGTGCCAGGAACTTCCGGTCCGCCTCGATCGCCTTTTGGTTCCAATGGACCACATCGCCGTAGTGACCGCATTGCACGTCGATATGGGTCGGCATGTGGATCAGATGGCCGGCATCGGGCACCAGTTCGCGCAGACGATCGCCGGCGCGAAGCGCACGCTCGGGAAAAGGCGACATCTCCATCAGATGGACGTAGAGGTGAAGGAGGCCGGGATGGTCGAAGGCGGCCGGCTTGGTGGCAAACGCGCTCTCCAGCACCTCCATCGCTTCGGCCGTGCCGGCACCGTCGGCAACCTTGCCCATGTCAAGGTCCCACATTTTCCACGGCGTGAGGTTCATGATCGCCTCGACCAGGAACGTTTGAACGTTCAGGTCATCGGGATGCCGGGCATAGACGTCGCGCATGGCATCGGCAAAAGCCTGGTCCCATCCGCTCTGATCCTCGATGGGATCGTGTGCCGGATAGCGCGAAGGCAGTGCCTCGACCAGGGCCTTCTCGACGGCCGTCAGGTTTTCTGCATGGCCGAGGGCCGCTTGGCTTTCGTCGAAGGCGCGCGCCAGCGCTTCTTCCTTGGCTTTGGGATCGAACATGATCCAGGGGAGGTTGTAGTTCGGCCCGATCGCATAGGCGATGCCAAAGCGCGCCATGGCACAGTCCGGATCATGCTCCAGTGCTTTTTCGAAACAGGCGATCGCCTCATCATGGTTATAGCCGAAGCACCAGACGATGCCTCGATCGAACCAGCGTTGCGCCGACGAGTGTTGTGTCGAGATGGGCCACGTAAATGAGCCAAGTGCATAATAATCCGTCATGATCCACCTCAACGAGTAAGTGCCTGCTCTTCTACCGTAGCACAGACAATCGGATCATGCGGGCTGGAAGTAAGGAGTTGATCGACGTTAAACTTATGGTCGTTCTTTTTCCAGGGCATCGTCGACTTCAGGTTCTATCGTTTGCAACAACGCTTCGACATTCAGGGCACGGTTGTACATGGCAAGCTCGCCATCGGGTGTGCGTGGCCAGGCCTCGGGCGGACGGTCCCGGTAGAGTTCGAGGCCATTGCCGTCAGGATCGCGGAGGTAGAGCGCTTCGCTGACGCCATGATCGGTGGCCCCATCGAGTGCGATGCCGGCATCGCGCAAGCGGCGCAGTGCTTTGGCCAGGGATCGGCGATCGGGATAGAGCAAGGCGACATGGAACAAACCCGTGCATCCTTCGGGTGGTGGCGAACCGCCTTTGCTTTGCCACGTGTTCAGACCCAGATGGTGGTGATAGCCACCGGCCGACAGAAAGGCAGCATCATTGCCGTAACGTTGCATGAGGTCAAAGCCGAGAATGCCGCAATAGAAATCCAAGGATCTCTCGAGATCGGAGACCTTGAGATGCACGTGTCCTACGCGAACGCCCGGATGGATCGGGCTGAAGCCAGGATGAGTATCCGTCGTCGTCTGCTGGTCCATCGCTTCGTTTCCCTATCGATCGGGTCAGGGCGCTGTCTCGCCGGGCTGATCTCGAAATACAGGTCGTCCTTGGCATGGAAACGCCAGATTTCGGCGTACTGCGAAGCTGGTAGCCAAGCCTCGACGCGCTGTCTTCGTCAAAGATGAGATCTAAGCTTTGCGGCCATGAAGACAATCGGTTTCGTTCCGGAAATCTATGTCACAGATATCAAGCAGTCGCTCGCTTTTTATCTGGATTGCCTGGATTTCACCATTCTCTATCAGCGAGAAGAGAACAACTTCGCCTATCTCAGGCGTGAGCATGCCGAGATCATGCTTGATCAGATCGGAGAAAGCCGGGCCTGGATCACAGGGGACTTGCACTATCCATTGGGGAGAGGGATCAATCTGCAGATCGAAGTGAGCGATGTTGTCACGCTGTATCAGGAGATACTGGATAGAGGTAACAAGCCGTTTCTGGAGCTGGAAGAGTAATGGTATCGAAAGAACGATCACTTGCTCTGTAACAGGCAGTTCATGGTTCAAGATCCTGATGGATATCTTCTACGTTTTTACCAGGACATGGGTGCCCGCAATTAACCTGACGATTGACGACAGGTTGATTTGAACCATCGCTTGCCAAAGCGTCATGGATCAGCCGGCTGAGCTTTACAGTTGGCACTGCGCATTCTTAAGTGGTCATCCCACCATTCAGCACGGCGGTTCTATCCATGCGGCTTACCTCAGAAGAACAAGACATGCTCGACGGCGCTCAGGGTGAAGCGCGCCGCTGGGCGATGGAGCATATGATCCAGGTCGGCAGGTTCTTCGATGCGGAAGATTTCGTCGAGGTTGCCCAGGCGCACATGATGGCGGACACTGAATCGCTGGGCGAAGCCGGTGTTGCCTTCGTCGAGCGCCTGGCGGCTCTGCCCGAAGCCGAGCGGCGCGTCAGAATTCCGATGATCACCGATCCGCGCGGCATCGATTTCAATCACTATCGAACGCTGAAACAGACCGACGCGATGGCCGCTCTCGAGCAGCGCGCGATCGATGCGTTTCAGGCGCTCGGTATTCTGATGACCGATACCTGCATCAACTATCAGACCATCATGCCGCCGGTGCAAGGCGAGCATCTCGCCTATGGGGACACCGGCGTGGTGATCTATTGCAACAGCGTTCTGGGCGCCCGCTCGAACTTCGAAGGTGGCCCGTCAGCGCTCGCTTCCGGGCTCACCGGCAGAGCACCGCGCTATGGTCTGCATCTGGATCGATATCGCCGTGGAACCTGCCGGTTTCGCGTCATCGATCAGCCCGAGAGGCTGTCGGATTGGGGGGCTCTTGGCGGCGTCATCGGTAAGCGGGCCGGGTCCTATTGGGAGGTGCCGGTGATCGAGGGGATCACCTCCTCGCCGACGTCCGATGAGCTTAAGCATTTGGGGGCGGCGATGGCGAGCTTCGGCTCGACCCCACTCTATCATCTGATCGGCATCACGCCCGAGGCGCCGACGCTGAGTGCGGTCTCCGATCCAGCGATCGCCGTCGACGAGATCACCGCAGAGGACCTAGCAGACTTCTATGGCCTTTACGGCGGCAAGGGCGAGAAAGTCGATGTCGTGGTGTTTTCGGCGCCGCAATTGTCTCTGGTGGAAATGCAGCAGGTGGCCGATCTGCTGGACGGCAAGGAGGTCAGCCCGAAGACGGATTTGCTGGTCGTTACCTCGCCGCAAGTCGGGGCCGATGCCGAACGTTTAGGCCTGATCAGACGCATCGAGGCCTCGGGCGCTCTCGTGCTCCAGGGCATGTGCTTCTATCAAAGCTATGCGCGCGAGATGGGGGAGGCGAACGGCTGGAAGCGTTTGCTCACCAGCTCCGCGAAGCTTGTGAACATCATCGGCGGCTATGGCTATCAGCCCACCCTTGCCAGCATGGAAGATTGCGTGGCTTCCGCCGTCGCCGGGGAGATCGTTTGATGCCAAAAGAGCTTCAATGCCATATCGGTATCGGCATCGAGGTCACGGGCGTGGCGCTGGTGACCGACGACAATTTCTCGGCCCGCTATGACCTCGATCGGATCAAGGGGATTTTCTCCCGGCCGCAGCACAAACTGGCAGGCGAGAGCTATGTCGACAAAATCCTGGTGATGAACACCGCGAAGGGCGGCGTGGCGTCGGCCTGGATGCTGCATGAGATGGCATCTCGCGGTATGGCGCCGAAGGCGATCCTGTTCAACACGGCCAACACTATCCTCGCACAAGGAGCCGCCCTTGCCGGCATGACCATGTGCGACAGGTTCGAGGATGGCGACATCACGCAACTCATCGCGACCGGCGATCGGGTAACGGTCTACCCGCTGGAGGGGCGCGTCGTCGTTCATCCGGGAACATAGGAGCGTGGCATGCGTGCGGTGCGGCCACGACGATTTTTGACGCCGCACCATGAGAGCAAGGTGAGATCAGGTTGACATTCTTGCAGGCGCGCGAAGGTCATCTTTCTTGAACTCAGTCCTGTCAGGACAGGGTCAATACCTGTTTAACCGCCATTGACCGAATAGCCGCCGTCGACGGGGATGGCCGTGCCGGTCACGAAGTCGGACGCCGATGATGCGAGAAAAACGGCGATCCCGGCGAAGTCCTCAGGGTCGCCCCAGCGACCGGCCGGTGTGCGCGCAACCACGCGGTCATGCAAGCCGTCGATATCGGCGCGCGCCTTTCGGGTCAGGTCCGTATCGATCCAGCCTGGAAGGATGGCGTTGGCCTGGATGTTGTCCTTGGCCCAAGCGGTCGCCAGGACACGGGTCATCTGCACGATGCCGCCTTTGGTCGAGGCATAGGCGCTCGCAAACGGCAGACCGAAAATCGACGCCATCGAGCCGATGGTAATAATCTTCCCGCCACCTTGCTCAAGCATGTGGGGGTAGACCGCCTGGGCGCAAAAGAAGGGCCCGTTCAGGTTGACGTCCAGGATCTTCTGCCATTCGTCCGGGGCGTAATCTTGCGGTGCTTTGCGAATGTTGATTCCTGCATTGGCCACCATGATATCGACGCGGCCGAGACGCTCGATCACCAGAGCCACCATATCGTCGATGCTGGACCGATCGGCGACATCGACGGTGGCGGTCATGACGGTGGCGCCGGTTTGCTCGAGCGCTGCTCGGGCAGCCTCCATTTTCGCCTGATCACGCGCCGCGATCGCGATCGAGGCGCCCGCCTTCGCCAGGCCAGCTGCCATGCCAAGCCCGATACCGCCATTGCCGCCGGTGACCAGCGCAACGCGACCGCCGAGATCGAATGCGTGCTTCCCCATGGCTCGTCCTTTTCCTTCGAGATTATGCCGCCTTGCGTCACGCAACTTGATCCATGCCTGGTGCAAACGACGCTCTTGTTGATATCATTCAACAATAGGTCTCATGGCTTTCTTTCAGCAAGGCTTCGATGGATCGCCGGCAACCTGGGCGGATCTTAAGGACATCTGCGGACCGGCGCTGACCAAAGACGGCCAACACGCCTTTGCCCTTCAGTCCAAGCGCTGATCGCCTCGAATCATCTGGGGCGCGGCCCGACCATGGGCACTGTCAAGGAGGAAGCATGGCCTTTCCCGTGGAACGGCAAGATGGGTTTCGCATCATCTTTTCCGAACTGACCTCGTCGGATCGATCTGTCGGGATGGATGCACTAGAATGACCGCCATGGACACGAATGCATCATCGACGAAAGGTTTTCTTCTGACGCGGCAATGGCGGGATCGTCACGGCGGCAACGAGCTTTCCTTTTGGTTCAGCACCGATAGAGGCCCGGCACGCGTCGTCATCGATGATCATGAGCCGGTCTGCTTCGTCGAGCGTGATGCCGCCTTCGATCTCGGTCACAGGGGTTCATCCTTTGAACGGCGAGCGCTTGACCTCAAGACATTGACGGGAGAGCGCGTCGACGGTCTTTATTTCAAGCAGCAGCGTGACCTTCGAGCGGTGAGCCGGGCTCTGGCGGCGAAGGACATCAGCCTCTACGAGTCCGACATCAAGCCCAATGACCGCTATCTGATGGAGCGTTTCATCACCGGCGGATGTGTCATCGCCGGCGAGGGCCAGTATCGGGATGGCTTCGTCGATTACCGAAATCCGCGTTTGTCATGCGCCGATTACCGGCCGAAGCTTCGGCATGTCGCGATCGACATCGAAACCGCCGGCCTCGATGGTGCGCTCTATTCGATCGCCGTTGCCTCGCCGGACGAAGACATGGTTTTTGTGGCAGCGCCGCCAAGGACGTTTCAAGGCGACACACCGATCACATGGTGCGGCGATGAGGCGGGCGTCCTTCAGCGCTTTTTCGGGTGGCTTGCAACATCCGATCCCGATCTCATACTGGGCTGGAACGTTGCCGGTTTCGATCTCGATTTCATCGAGAAAAAATGCACGGCGCTGGGACGACCCTTTGCCATCGCCCGCGCCTTGGAAGGGGCGACCATTCTGCAACCTGACGGTGGCCGCGGTATTGCCATTGCCCGCGTTCCGGGGAGGGTTATTCTGGATGGCATCGAGCTTTTGCGGGCGGGTTTTTGGTCCTTTGAGAGTTTCGAACTGGAGGTCGTTGCAAGACAGCTTCTCGGACGCGGCAAGGCGATCAAGAGCCCCAGCCATCGCGTTGCCGAAATCAACCGGATGTATCGGAACGACCCCGCCGCCCTGGCAGCCTACAATCTCGAAGATTGCCGTTTGGTGCTCGATATCTTCGCCAAGGCCGGCCTCCTGGAATTCGCTCGAGAGCGGGCCGAGGTCACCGGTTTGTCGATGGATCGCTATGGCGGGTCGGTGGCCGCGTTCGATCATCTTTATTTGCCGCGGCTCCATCGGGCAGGGCGGGTTGCCCCTGATGTAAGATCGGTGCCAAACGGTGCCAGCAGTCCCGGCGGCTATGTCTTGAACTCGAAGCCCGGGCTGTACGACCACGTCCTGCTGCTCGATTTCAAGAGCCTTTATCCGAGCATCATCCGTACCTTCCAGATCGATCCCCTGGCGCTTGCCGAGCCTGGCGATGATCCGGTGCCGGGGTTTCTTGGTGCCAGCTTTTCCCGTGAAAATGCCATCTTGCCAGACCTCATCAGAGATCTTTGGCAGGTTCGGGATCGTGCCAAAGCCAATGGGGACGCTGCCTTGTCCCAGGCAGTCAAGATCTTGATGAACTCGTTCTACGGCGTGCTCGGCGCTTCGGGATGTCGTTTCTTCGACCCGAAGCTCGCCAGCAGCATCACCAAACGCGGCCACGAGATCATTCAGCAAAGCAAGACCGTCATCGAAAGCCAAGGCCATGAGGTGATCTACGGTGATACCGACTCGTTGTTTATCCTGCCGGGAGGGATCGAAGATGAAGCGGAGATCGACGCTGCAGGCAGGGCATTGACCAGGCGCCTCAATACCTGGTGGCAAGCGTACATCGAACGGGAATACCGTCTCACGTCTTTTCTTGAGGTCGAGTATGAAACTCATTTCCTCCGTTTCCTGATGCCGACGATTCGCGGCGCCGACACCGGCAGCAAGAAACGCTATGCCGGCTTGGTGCGGCGGCAGGATGGTTCGGCGTCGCTGGTGTTCAAGGGCCTGGAGAGCGTGCGCACCGACTGGACGCCGCTGGCGCAGCGTTTCCAGCGTGAACTCTACCGCCGCATCTTCCTCCATGAGCCCTTCGAAGCCTATGTCCTCGAGATCGTGGAAGAGATGCATGCCGGAAAGCTGGACGAAGAGCTGGTCTATCGAAAACGGCTCCGCCGGGGTTTGCAGGACTACATTCGTAACGTGCCGCCTCATGTCCAGGCAGCGCGAAAGCTCGAACGACCGGAGCGCTGGATCCGCTATGTGATCACTCGAAATGGCCCGGAGCCGGTTGTCGACGACATTCCGAGGCCGGATTATCAGCACTACCAGGAAAAACAACTGGCGCCCGTGGCCGATGGCATTCTTGGCTTCGTCGGAACCAGCTTCGAGGCTATCGCCGGGCGGCAATTGACGTTTTTCTAGCGGTATGACCAGGACATCTGGTTTCCGAACGCCGGAAAGACAATCGCTCAACATCAGCCGGTTGAGGCACTTCTAACGGAGATCTTCCGTTGCGGTCGCACCAGGAGGTGTTTGGTTGGATAACAAACAGGGGGGAAAAGACATGCGGATTGCGATTGTTGGTGCGGGAGGGGTGGGCGGCTTTCTGGCGGCAAAGCTCGCTGCTGCCGGAAGTGATGTCGCCGTTCTGGCGCGGGGCGCGCATCTGGAGGCGATCAACCAGCATGGCCTCCGCCTTCGTGAATCCGATGGCGAGACGGTGACCCATCCTTCGGTCTTTGGCTCAGCGGCCGAGATCGGGTCGATGGATCTCGTCGTCTTTGGCGTCAAGGCGCAACAACTCGCAAAAGCGATCGACGATGCAAGGCCGCTCATGGCAGGCGCCGGCCTCGCCTTGCCCTTTCAAAATGGTGTGGAGGCGCCCGATCGGCTGGCGGCTGCCTTTGGCCGGGAGCATGTCTTGATCGGCGTCGCGCGCATCTTTGCAACGATCGCCGCACCCGGTCTTGTCGAGAAGGTCAGCCGGTTCGCGAATTTCACCATCGGCGACAGCGAAGGTCGTCAGGCGGTGCCGGCGGTCGAGGCCATCCGCGGGGTGTTCAAACGCGCGGGGATCGATGTGCCGGATTGCGCCGATGTCGAGGTCGAGCTTTGGGAAAAGTTCGTGATGATGAACGCAATCAGCGGCGTGACCGCGGCGGCGCGGTGCGACATCGGGACCGCCCGCGCCCATCCCGAAACCTGGTCGCTTTTTCGAAACCTGGCCGAGGAAGCTGCCGCCGTTGGTCTTGCAAAGGGCATCGAGCTGGCCGGTGCGGCCGATCGGGTCATGGCGGTGGCGGCGAACTTTCCGTCGGCATTGCGCGCCTCCCAAGCCCATGATCTGGAAGCGGGCAGGCCGCTCGAGGTTGACTGGCTCTCCGGTGCGGCCGTGCGGCTTGGTGCCGAGCTGGGCGTGCCGACACCTGCAAGTGCGGCGGTTGCAGCACTGCTGGCACCCTGGCGGAACGGAAACACTTAGCCCGCTAAGCCCGGCCACCTCGAAAAAAACCGCGCAGGGTTTCCAACCTCGTGGCGCGATCCGGAAACGGTTTGTCGCTGTTGAACCTTCTGGCCATAGCGGCGCCGATTTCGAGGGCGCGTTTGGTGGCACCCGGGTTGGCAATCCCCTGTCCTGCAATGTCGAAAGCGGTGCCGTGGGCGGGCGTGGTGATGGGGAAAGGGTAGCCGCCGATGAGCGTGATACCGCGATCGAACCCCATGAGCTTCATCGCGATCTGACCCTGGTCGTGATACATGGTGAGCACCGCGTCATGGAGCCCGGCCTTGGCGCGAAGGAAGACGGTGTCCGGCGAAAACGGCCCTTCGACCGCAAGCTGCTTGGCGGCAGCTGCCCGCACGGCGGGTTCGATGATATCGAGATCTTCGCGGCCGAAATTGCCGCTGTCGCCGGCATGAGGGTTGAGCCCGGCCACTGCGAGGCGGGGACGTTCATAGCCAACGGCGCGCATGCTCTCGATGGTGAGCTCGATGCTCTCTCCGATACGCTCCTTGGTAATGCGGGAGGCGACCTCGCTAAGGGGAATATGGGAGGTGACGCGAGCGTTCCAAACCTCGTCCAGGATGTTGAATTCGCTGCCGTCCTTGTCGGCACCGATGGTGCGCCTGATGAAGCCGATTTCGTCGACATAGTCGGCCTCGGCCAGGCGCATGGATGGCTTGTTGAAGGGTGTGAAGGCGACGGCATCGGCGATGCCGGCCGCACCCAGACGAAGCGCAATCCTGAAGTTGACCAGGGAGAAATTGCCGCCGGCTTCGGAGGACTGACCGACGGTGATCTCCTTTGGATCGAGATGGCCGAGATCGGCCATCGCTCTGCCGGTTTCGGCAAAACCCTCAAGACCCGAAAGCCCGGTCGAAAGCCCTGCCTGCTGTTCGCCCAACGCGACCGCGCGACGGTCGCCGATCACCACAATATCAGCCGCTTTTTGAATGTCGGGATCAACAAGCGACCGCGCCAATAGCTCGGCACCGATGCCGGCAGGATCGCCCATGGCAAGGACGATCAATGGAAGGTCGTGCGCAGGCGGCAGGTCATGGGAAGGTGGCATGTCAAGTGATGACGGCATGGAATAAGCTCCTCCGTTGGGCCGGCTCTCTAGGGCAAACGTCAGTTCAGGGTTGTTCACTCATCGGTCACGGCGATCTGGCGTTGTTCATCAATCCTTAACCTTAAGCCGCTACACGTACCTTGGTTTCATGGTTCATGCGATCCTGGGAATCCGCCCGGCCGCCAAGAACAAAGCGTGGCGCGGACGCCCAGGCTGGTATGGACCAAAGCGGTATCATTGAGGAAAACCGTGAAGGAAAGGTTCATCATGACCATGACAGGGTTGATCTTGGCCACGACAAATCAGGTCAACTTGATCGGACATCGCTAGTGGAATGTCCACAACATTTGATTTCCACCGTCATCGTCGATATCGACGATATGCGGCCAAGTTTGGTGGGGGTAGACATCGGACACTTATGTCGAAGACACACCATTACACACCATTAGAGCCGGCAGCTTGCAGGAAATCGAAATCGCAACCGGCAGGTGCTGCCAGCACGTGGTCGTGATAGAGCCTGGCGTAGCCTCGGGTCGGGACTGGCGGTGGTTGGTGAGCTTTGCGGCGTTCTGCAAGCTCGTCCTCGCCGACCAGGAGGTCCAGGCAGCGATCGCGTACGCTCAGTGCTGATCCGATCACCGCTCCGCACCAAACCCAGCGGCCCGCCCGCGGCGGCTTCGGGGGTGACGTGGAGGATGATGGTGCCGAAGGCAGTACCGCTCATGCGCGCATCCGAGATGCGGATCATGTCCTTGACGCCGGCCTTCGCAAGTTTGCCCGGTATCGGCAGATACCCGGCTTCGGGCATGCCGGTGCCGCTTTTCGGGCCGGCATTCTGCAGGACCATGATGTCGTCGGCGGTGACGTCGAGGTCGGGATCGTCGATCTTGCAGGGCGAGGTCCTCGAGGCTCTGGAAAAGACGACGGCGCGGCCTTCATGCTCGAACAACCGGCTGTCGGCCGCCGACCGTTTGAGGATGGCGCCGCCGGGCGCGAGGCTGCCGAACAACGCGATCAGACCGCCCTGTGGCTGGAGCGGTTCTTCGAGACTCTTGACGATGCCGATGTCGACCGCGTCGACCTCATTCGCCAAGCGATCCCTGAGCGGTTTCACCGGTTACGGATACCGTATCGAGGTCAAGCAGGGGCTGCAAACCCCGGAGGATGGGGGCGAGGCCGCCGGCGGCGTAGAGATCTTCCATGTAGTGGGGCCCGGTGGGCTTGAGGTCGACCAGGACGGGCGTGGCGTCGCTGATGGCGTTAAGGTCTTCGAGCGGCAGCTCGATGCCGGCACGACCGGCGATGGCGGCAAGATGGAGGATGCCGTTGGTCGAGCCGCCGATCGCCAGCAGCACGCGAAGCGCGTTGTCGACGGCGGCTTTGGTGACGATGGCGCTGGGTTTCAGTTCCTCGGTCGCGAGGCCGACGGCTCGGCCCCCGCTCGCTTCGGCGGCGCGCAGCCGATCGGCGTGGACGGCGGGGATCGCGGCGGTGCCGGGAAGGGTCATGCCAAGCGTCTCGGCGATGCAGGCCATGGTGCTGGCGGTGCCCATGACCGGGCAGGTGCCAGCGGTGGTGCAGAGCTTGGCGCCGATCGCGTCGATTTTTTCGCCGCTGAGTTCTCCCGCCCGATATTGCGCCCAGAAGCGCCGGCAGTCGGTGCAGGCGCCGAGGCGCTCATTGCCGTTTCGGGACGTCATCATCGGGCCGGTGACCAGGAGAATGGCGGGCTTGTCCGCGGAGACGGCACCCATCAGGAGGGCCGGCACGGTCTTGTCGCAGCCGCCGATCAGGATCACCGCGTCCATCGGCTGGGCCCGGATCATCTCCTCGACGTCCATGCTCATCAGGTTGCGGAACATCAAGGTGGTCGGCGAGACGAAGCTCTCACCGAGGGAGATGGTGGGAAAGGTGATCGGCAGCCCGCCGGCCGCGAGCACGCCGCGCTTGGCTGCCTCGATCAGATCAGGCACGCCGCGATGACAGTTGTTGAAGCCGGAGGTCGTATCGACGATGCCGATCACCGGCTTTTCCAGGATCGCCCTCGAATACCCCATCGAGCTTGCGAAGGATTTTCGCATGTAAAGCGCGAAGTCCGGATCACCCATATGGGTAAGCCCGTTGGCCAGGCCGATTTTCTTGGGGTCATGATAGCTCTCCGGACTTCGCCGAGGTTCGGTGGTGATCGTCCGCATGCCTTTCCAGCCTAGCACAAACCCAAGTCAACGCACGGGTCGCACCGTCGCAGGCCGCCGCCCGTGCGACCGGCTGACGCGTTTTGGATCAACCAGTTGGCGAGTATGGTCGAAGCGTTCTTATTGTCAGGTTTGGCATAAATCATGACGTCGCTGATACGGGCTTGGCGAGAGTTCTACCGCAATGATCAGGTCCTGCTGTTCGTTCTGGCGGTGGTGATCGGCATGGCGGCGGGTTACGGTGCGATGGGCTTTCGCCTGCTGGCGGCCGTGCTGCAATATGTGCTGTTCGGCAATTCCATGGATCAGATCGTGAGCCACGCCACGCAGCTGCCCTGGTGGCATCTCCTGCTGGTCCCGACGCTCGGCGGTCTGGCGATCGGGCTGTTTACCCGCCATGTGCTGCCCGGACGTCTGCCTCAGGGCGTTGCCGACGTGATGGCCGCAAGTGCGCTGCGCAGCGGCCGGATGTCACTGCGCGAGGGTGTGGCTGCTGCCTTCGTCAGCGCGGGTTCCATCGGCTGCGGCGCATCGGTCGGCCGGGAGGGGCCGATCATTCACCTCGGCGCGACCTTCGCATCGGCCATCGCACAAAAGCTCCACCTTTCGCCCTCGCTGGCCAAGACGCTGCTCGGCTGCGGGGTCGCTGCGGCGATTGCCAGCGCCTTCAACGCACCGATCGCCGGCGTCTTTTTCGCGCTCGAGGTGGTGGTCGGTCACTATGGTATCGGTGCGTTTTCGCCTGTGGTGATCAGTTCGGTGATCGGCACCGTGATCACGCGCATTCATATCGGTGCCGATGCCGCCTTCATTCTGTCGCCGCAGCAGGTGACTTCCTTTTGGGAACTGCCGGCTTTCATCATCCTGGGCCTGGTCTGCGCGCTCGCGGCCATGGGCATGCTGAAAGGGATCGCATTGGTGCAGGCGATTCACGACCGGTTGAAGATCGCCTCCTGGTTGCGTCCGGCCATTGCTGGGTTGATCGTCGGCGCGATCGCGCTCGAATGGCCGGAAGTTCTGGGCGTCGGTTACGAGACGACCGACAATGCCCTGAAGGGAGGTTACGATCTGCAACTGCTCATCTTCCTGGCCATTGCCAAGGCGACGGCGACGGCGGTTTGCCATGGCAGCGGCTTCGGCGGCGGCATTTTCAGCCCGAGCCTGGTGCTCGGTGCCTTGGTCGGCTCGGCTTACGGCCTGATCGCGGATGGCTTCTTTCCCGATCTCGGCTCGTCCTCCAGCGTCTACGCGCTGCTTGCCATGGCGGCGGTCGCGGCCTGTACGCTGGGAGCACCGATCTCGACCATCATCATGGTGTTCGAGCTGACCGCGGATTACGGGATCACCTTCGCCCTCATGGTGACGGTGTCGATCGCGTCGATCGTGTGTCGCCAGCTTCATTGGCATTCCTTCTTCAGCTGGCAGCTCCTGCCAGCGCGGCATCGATCTCGATGCCCGCCATGATCAGGGACTGATGGCGAGCCGGACGGTCGCTGAGGTGATGCGGCCGGAGGTGGTCACGGTCGGGCTGGACGCCGATCTCGACCAGCTGAAGTCGGAATTTCTGCATCGGCATTTACCGATCTTCGTGGTCGATGAGGAGGGGCATCTGGTCGGCTCGATCCATTTCGAGGACCTGGCCGATGCTGCGTTCGAACCGGACCAGGCGACCAGGCGAATCGCGGCGATCTGGTGCATCGCCTGCCGACGGCGCTGAGGCCGGATGACGATCTGGAGACGGCGCTTCGCATCTGCGAGGCCGAGCACGAGGAACATATGCCGGTGGTGAAGACTGGCGACAGCATGGAAGTCATTGCCGAGGTGCGCCTGGCGGATCTTCTCCTGGCGCAGAACCGGGCGCTTCTCGAAGCGCGGGCGCTGGAACGCGGCGCCATTTAACGCGCTCGCCGGCAGCGACAGGCGGGGTTGAGGCAGGCTGTCGATTGACAAGGATATTATTCTTGACTTTAGCAATATAAAAAGAATATAAACCTAGTTGTGTTCTCCTCTCCTGCCATGCCTTGGCCCGCGGTCAGCCTTCCAGCTGCCGCGGGCTTTTTTTGTTCTGGATGAAGATCTTGGCATAGTGCTGGCGAAGCTGGTTTTTCTGGACCTTGCCCATGGCGTTGCGCGGTAGTTCCTTCACGATGAACACCGCCTTCGGCACTTTATAGCCGGCGAGCCTGCTGCGGCAGGCATCGGTCACCTTGGTCTCGTCAATCTGGCCACTGCCGGTCTCTGTGACGACGGCCGCCACGCCCTCGCCGAAATCCGGGTGGGCAAGGCCGATCACCGCGCTCTCGCCGACGCCCGGCAGCTGATCGATGACCTCCTCGATTTCCTTGGGATAGACGTTGAAGCCGCCCGAGATGATCATGTCCTTGGCGCGGCCGACGATGTGGACATAGCCGTCCTGATCGATGCGGCTGATATCGCCGGTGATGAAGAAGCCGTCGTCGCGGAATTCCTCCTTGGTTTTTTCCGGCATGCGCCAATAGCCCTTGAACACGTTCGGGCCGCGCACCTCCAGAACACCTGTCTCCCCAGGACCGAGGATCGCCCCCTGATCATCGGCGACCCGGACCTCGACATCGGGCAGAGGCGGGCCGACCGTGCCGGGGCGGCGCTCGCCGTCGAGCGGGTTGGAGCAGAGCATGCCGGTCTCGGTCATGCCGTAACGCTCCAGGATGGCATGGCCGGTTTTAGCCTCGAACGCCCGGAACGTCTCCTCCAACAGGGGAGCGGAGCCGGCAATGAACAGGCGCATATTCCGGCACAGATCATGGTCCAGCGCCGCGCTGGCCAGGAGCCTGGTGTAGAAGGTCGGCACGCCCATCATGAGCGTGGCCTTGGGCAGCGCATCGAGCACCGCGCCGATCTCGAATTTCGGGTGAAACAGGATCTCCGCGCCGGTCATCAGGCAGGTGTTGAGCGCCACGAACAGGCCGTGGACGTGGTAGATCGGCAGCGCGTGCAGCAGCACGTCGGTCGAGGAGATATCCCAGATGTTGATCAGGGTTTCGGCGTTGGCGCGCAGATTGCCGTGGGTGATCATCGCGCCCTTGGAACGACCCGTCGTGCCGGAGGTATAGAGAATAGCAGCAAGGTCTGCAGCGGCGCGCTGCACCGGTTGGAAAGAGGAGGGCATGCTGGCGGCATGGTCGATCAGGCTGCCGCCGTCCTTGGCGTCCAGGGTGTGGAGGGTGACGTTGTCACTTGAGTTGAGCCTGCGGATGCCATCCGCCCGGTCGGGCTGGCAGACGATCATCCGTGGCTCGGCGTCGTTGAAAAAATAGTCGAGCTCGCTGTCGGTATAGGCGGTGTTCAGCGGCAGATAGACGGCACCCGCCTGCAGGCAGGCCAGGTACAAAACGACATTTTCGACGCTCTTCTCCACCTGGACGGCCACCCGGTCGCCGGGGGCGACGCCCTGGACTTTCAGGCTGCTGGCGAGGCGGGCCGCCTCGCGCTCGAGATCCCCGTAGGTGATCACCCCGCCGCCGACAGGGCGTAACGCCGGTTTTTTCGCAATTTTACGAAAAGAAGCTTCGAAAGCGGTGAAGAGGTTGGCGTTCATCGGGTCTTTCCATCAAGGGGCAAAAGTCGAGCATAGCCAAGATGGTATCGGGAAGGAACGGTCGAGGCCGAATCGTCCCAACGGCACATCGATGTTCCTGCTAAACGCAAAAACCCAAGGAAATCCGCACCTCTCGGGTTCGTTTGGTTTTTGGGGGGGGGCGACGCGGCCCGGCGTTGACTTGGGTTGGTGTGCGTGAGGGCGATGTTGTATCGATGGAGATTTTATGTCGGTGGAGGAATTTTTTCCAGTGTTTTCGCTTGGGCTTCCGTCGGGACCGGCGTGATGAGCTGACATCCAAGTCGATGCTCATGACGTCGAGCGCTAGCGGCGGGCTATTGAAGACAATTTAGTGGAATGTCCACAACATTTGGTTCCCGCCGTCATTGCCGATGATTGACGGTATGCGGCCAGGTTTTCAAAGTCCGTCTTTGGAATCATTTGTTGAAGACGAACCGCTAGCGAAGATCAGCGGACAACGAGGTTTTGAGGCTATGGTCAACAACGCTCTGATGGATCGTGACGAACCGGTGATGGGCGCGTTCGATGACCGTATCCGGCTCCTCGCCGTTGACTGGACTGACGTCTTCCCAACGCATCAACCAGACCGGCTCATTGATTTGGCACGAGATCTCCTGTTCGACATTGGTTTCGTCAAGAACGACGGCCGGAATACCCACGTCGCCCACGATATCGTCGAGGACTTCCCTTGCAAGGCCGTTCCCCGGAACAAGCGTTTCGCTTCCGAGCTCGTCATGAGTCGGAAAATAGTATCCTTCGATTGCCATGCCTTTGTACGGAACAACGAACACGACCTCCAAAGCAAGGCCGGCGCTGGTCTTATGCTCCAGTCCGGCGGCGACCCGTAGCTCTTCGCAAAGTGCCATCAAATCGGCAGCATTGTGTGGGCTGGGCGTAATTGAAATCGCCATGACGACGCCGGCTTCCTGCTCGCGCTCATGGTATATGGGATGACCTGGCAGTAGATCGATCACGAGGCCGATTTCATGGGCTGATGCCGGGCTTGCTGCTAACATTGCAACAGACGCCAGTATGGACCGTCTCATTGGATGCCTCCTCATTCGATGCACAATTGCAAAAAGCCGCACGCCTAAGAGCATGCAAAGCCGGTGTCCGCAGATCGTCATCCTCGACAAACCCGCAATGCGCGCGCAGTTTCACAAGCCGGCGCTCATCGTGCTCTGCCATGTAGATCAGACGGTTGCGAAGCTTCCGATCAATGACCAAGGATCGGTCATAGCTAGCGCCTTTGCATTGATTTTGTCCTTCCGGCGCCGAACCCCAGTGAATCTTCATGGGTTCGATTGGTTAAGATCGCACGAATTGGAGCGCACGGCTGTGAACTAGTTCACACCTGCCATCGCGGAAGGATCGTGGTGGCGGCAGCAACAAGTCAGCCCAGCCAATGAAGAGGAAGTCGAATGTCGCAGCCGTGCATGCTGATCGTGACCAAGGCAGTTGTCATTGCCTGCTAGAGTGCAGCGCCGCATTCAGAAAATTCACCTACACGACCGGTGCTTTGCGCCCTGTTCCCTGGATTCGCGCTTCGTTGCCTCGATCGCTGAGGCTTTGACAGCCCGCTCTACCGGCAGAAAACGGCACAAAGAGTGAATCCGTCCAAGTGCAGCTTGTGGCCGGTTTCGGTTCGGTATGCCGACCTGATGACCCGCCGCACATAGACTCCCGACCTGCCCGTCTATCCTGATGAATCCGCCCGGATCGGGTGGGGGGCTCGACGTATGGGCATGCTTGGCGCATGTTAGCGGCGATTGGCTCTGGCGGTCGAAAAAAGGGATGACGGATGGTTCAGGCTGGACCCTTGCCGGTTGAGGCCGGAGGGATGGTTCATGGCGGGCCCGCATATCTGGAGGGGCTGAACGACGAGCAGCGTGCGGCCGTGCTGGCGGACGACGGGCCAGTGCTGGTGCTGGCCGGGGCGGGGACCGGGAAGACGCGGGTCCTGACCACCAGACTTGCGCATATGCTGGTGACCGGCAGGGTGCGGCCGTTCGAGGTGCTGGCGGTCACCTTCACCAACAAGGCGGCGCGGGAAATGGTGCATCGGGTGGGTGCGCTGCTGGGGGCGAGCGTCGAAGGGTTCTGGCTGGGCACGTTTCACGCGCTGGGGGCAAGGCTGCTCCGGCGTCATGCCGAGCTGGTGGGGCTGAAGTCCAACTTCACCATTCTTGACGTGGACGATCAGCAGCGTCTGATGAAGCAGGTGCTGGAAGCCGCCGACCTCGATGCCAAGCGCTGGACGCCGAAGGTGCTGGCTAGCTTGATCGGCCAGTTCAAGGATCGCGGGCAGACGCCCGACAAGGTGCCGGACAGCGATATCGGCGATTTTGCGCTGGGGCGCACGCGCGAGCTTTATGCCGCCTATCAGGATCGGTTGCTGACCCTGAATGCCTGCGATTTCGGCGATCTTTTGCTCCATTGCCTGACCTTGTTCGGCAAGGAGCAGGACATCCTAGAAGACTATCAGAACCGGTTCAAGGCGATCCTGGTGGACGAATATCAGGACACCAATGTCGCCCAGTATCTTTGGCTTAAACTCCTGGCTCAACGTCGAAAAAACATCACCTGCGTTGGCGATGACGATCAGTCGATCTATAGCTGGCGCGGTGCCGAGGTCGGCAATATCTTGCGCTTCGAGAAGGATTTTCCGGGCGCCGAGGTGGTCCGGCTGGAGCGGAATTATCGGTCCACCGGCCATATTCTGGGGGCGGCGGCCGAGGTCATCTCGAACAATCGCGATCGCTTGGGCAAGACCCTTTGGACCGAGGACGAGCTCGGCGAGAAGGTGCAGATCGCCAGCCTCTGGGACGATCAGGAAGAGGCGCGCTTCGTCGGCGAGGAGATCGAGGCCTATCAGCGCGACAATGGTCAGGGGGACAAGGGCAAGCTGGCCGAGGTGGCGGTGCTGGTGCGCGCCGGTTTTCAGACCCGCTCCTTCGAGGAGCGCTTCATCAGTCTGGGCCTGCCTTACCGGGTGATCGGCGGGCCGCGTTTCTATGAGCGCCAGGAAATCCGGGACGCGATCGCCTATCTGCGTGTGGTCGCCCAGCCGGACGACGACCTGGCGCTGGAGCGGATCATCAACCTGCCCAAACGCGGCCTCGGTGACGCAACGGTGCAGCTTTTCCGGCGCGCGGCGCGCGATGGCGACACAAGCTTGCATGGCGCGCTGACCATGCTGGTCGGCACCGACGAGCTGAAGCCGAGGGTGCGCAGCACGGTGACCGGGCTGCTCGACGATTTCGCCCGCTGGCGCGATCTGGCGCGCGAGGCACCTCCGCGGCTTCTGACAGAGACAATCCTGGAAGAATCGGGCTATGTGCAGATGTGGCAGAACGACCGCACGCCGGAAGCGCCGGGGCGCCTGGAGAATTTGAAGGAGCTGGTGCAAGCTGAAGATGAATTCGAGACGCTGGCGGGCTTTCTCGACCATGTCGGCCTGGTGATGGACAACGCCCAGGATCCGACCTCCGACATGGCGACCATCATGACGCTGCATGCCGCCAAGGGGCTGGAGTTCGAGCGGGTGTTTCTGCCGGGCTGGGAGGAGGGGGTTTTTCCCAATCAGCGGGCGATCGACGGCGGCGGCACCAAGGCGTTGGAGGAGGAGCGGCGGCTCGCTTATGTCGGCATCACGCGGGCGCGCCGTTTGCTGACCATCTGCTATGCGGCGAACCGGCGGATCTACAATCAATGGGCAGCCAGCGTGCCGTCGCGCTTCATCGAGGAACTGCCGGCCGATCATACCGATTTCCTGCAGCGCCAGACCCTGCACGAACCCGCCGCCGCTACCAGCGGCTGGTTTGATGACCTTCACAGCGGTGGTGGCCGCAGCGGCCGTGGCCCCGGGTTCAACAGAATGCGCGCGGCGGGGCGCTCCCCGCTGATTGAAGGAAAAGCGCGGCTCTTGGGCACCGAGCTGCCGAAGAGCAAGCATGTGCTCGACTTGGGGCAGCGGGTTTTTCACGAGAAATTCGGTTATGGCCGCGTGGTCACCATCGATGGTAACAAGCTCGAAATCGCGTTCGACAAGGCGGGCACCAAGAAGGTGATCGATAGTTTCGTGACCCCCGCCTAGGGCATCGACCCAAACATGGGATGCACATAGGGTTGGAGAAGCTGATGCAACACCAATAACCCAGTGCCTTGGCATCCGGATCGTCGGCATGCGCAAGGTGTCTGGGGTGCAACCAAAGCGTGAGATGCCTTGGCATGTCGGCATAAAGCGCTTTCATGATGTTGCGAAGGTTGACGCTCGTGGCCGTGCCATAATTTCTGTTCTGATGATATTGGGTCTGTGCTTGTGACATCTTTTTGGCAGAGTAGCTTCGTGGTTCCCGCTGAGGCCGTTCCGTTGTTCATGGAGGCGTCCGAACTTGACGTGGTGAGCGTGGCCGCTTTCGAGATCGACGGCGCCGAGAGCGGCGATGGCCAGTGGTGGCGGGTCAAATTGCTGCATACGGACAAGCCTGATCGGGCGGATCTCGCCATGCTGCTGGAGCCGATCGCGACGCGCGGCAAGGTCAGGCGCCTTCAGATCGACGTGGAAAAGCTTCCCGATGCGAATTGGATCGAGCGTGTGCAGCGCGACTTCGAGCCGGTCGAGATCGGGCGCTTTTGGATCCATGGCAGCCATGTCGAGCAGGCACCGCCTGCGGGGTTGGTGCCCATTCAGCTCGATGCCGGTCTTGCTTTCGGGTCGGGCGAGCATGCGACCACGGAGGGCTGTCTTCGCGCCCTGGACCAAATGGCGAGGCGCCGGCGTTTTTCGCGCGTGCTCGATATGGGCTGTGGGGCAGGCCTGCTGGCGATCGCGGCCGCGAAATGCTGGCCGGCCCGGGTTTTGGCGGTCGATAATGATCCGGTGGCTGTTGACGTCGCCCGGGAGAATGGTTGTATCAACCATGTCGGCGACCGGCTCACAGCCTTGGTCAGCGAGGGCTACGCCCACCCGGCGATCAAGATGCGCGGGCCTTATGAGCTCATCCTGTCCAACATTCTGGCCAACCCGTTATGCGAGATGGCAAGGGACCTTGCGCACCATCTGGCCCCCGGCGGCACGGCCATTCTCGCCGGGCTTTTGGACCGGCAGGTGCCCGAAGTCGCATCGAGCCATCAGACCCATGGATTGTATTTGCGCGAGAAGATTAAGATCGAACCCTGGACAATATTGGTTATGTCCCGCAAAAAGACGTGAAATGGAGTACAGTCGGCTATTCGATCGTCATCAATGATCGTTCCGGCAGCGAGAGGCACCATGGTAACTTCCTTCAGTATCATTCTGATCCTGCTGATCATCGCGCTCTACATCCTCGATCAGAAGGGATGGGCGGGCGCGCTCCTGTTCATTCTGATCCTCTCGATCATCATCTGATGCGGTCGTTGCCCAGGGCGTACCGGGATCGCGACGAATCCCGGAGGCGGCATAGTCAGAAGATCCAATTGACCTGAAGATTCAATTGACTGCGCGCGATCACTTTGGTTTTCATCAACGTTGCCAAGGGATCCGATCGATCGGTTCAATAGGGTATCCCGGTGTCGAAACAGTGGATGTAACGGCTGCCGACGCGGCTTGTCCGGCGCGGTTCGCAGGCGATGATCTCGCCGCTCACCGGGTCGGTCAACCAAAGGGTCGAGCCTGCCCCGATCTGAAGCGGTTCCGAGCCGCGATATTGAACGCCGCCATGGTGGACGGTGCCTCTTCGGGTGGCGGAGCCGCGCAGGATGGTCGGTCCGCCCTGATCGGAAACAGCGCGTTCCTTGGTGAACACGGTCAATTCAGGGCTGACCTTGACGGCTTCGGCCTGGGCGACGCCGATCATCAAACCGAAACCGATCAAACCAGCCGCGGCGGCAGCAAAAGGAAGGCGCATGACAAGAACTCCCGATTTTTTAAACTTTTATTCATGATTAAAACTTAACATGAATGGAAGGTTCGAGCAAAAAAAGCAAAATAAAATCAAAAATGCTTGTAGATGATGTCGTGAAAAAATCTTGGCGTTAAATGCTTTCAACTTGAAATGATTGGAAGGAGTGCTTGTTTTTTCGTCGAAGCGGCTAGATCGTTTTGCCGATGTCAGCCGGCAAATCAACAGGTTAGGTCGATGAAGGTGAAGAATAGCCGGCGTCGCTGCAGCGTCAGCTGGTCACCTTCATCGAGGTTTCGCGCAAACCGCGATGGAGGCCGGTGCCCTCATCGTAGCCTGATACATCAATTGAACGAAGGCCCGGCTCCGCCGCCGTCTCCGGCCTCTTGATCAAAAAAAAAAATCAATCCTCGCGCAGCCGCTGGCGATAGATGCTCGCGCGTTCGGCATAGGTTTGCGCGCCATGGCGCATGCGCTCGATATGGGCTGCCGTGACCGCGCGGACCACCTTGGCGGGTGCGCCCATGACCAGCGAATTGTCCGGGATTTCCATGGCCTCGGTCACCAGGGCTTTGGCGCCGATCAAACAGTTCTTGCCCACCTTGGCGCCGTTCAGAACAACGGCGTTGATGCCGATCAAGGCACCATCGCCTATGGTGCAGCCGTGGACCATGGCCATATGGCCGATGGTGACATGCTTGCCGATGATGAGCGGAAATCCGGGATCGGTGTGCAGAATGGCGCCGTCCTGGATATTGGTGCCCTCACCGATAGTGATCGGGTCGTTATCGCCGCGCAGAACCGCATGCCACCAGACACTGGCTTTTTTCCCGAGTTTGACCTTACCTATGACCACCGCCGTGGGTGCAATCCAGACGTCGTCGCCATCGGTTTCAACGCGATCATCGCCCAAGGCGTAACGCATAGCTCTCTCCAAGTGATCGGACATCAGTTGACATGAGCATAGCAGAGCTCGCCCCCATCTTCGAAGGGCCGGACAAATGGCCGCGTGTTTACGGCCTGTTGCGATCCCTGGTCATTTACTACGGTCAGCCTTGGCGCACGGCGGGGCTGAAGAAACTCTATCGTCCCTTCATGGGTCCGGGCGATCTCGCCTTTGATATCGGCGCTCATGTGGGCAATCGCAGCCGCTGTTGGGCAAGCCTGGGGGTAAGGGTCGTCGCGGTTGAACCGCAGGCCGATTTCGCCACCTGGCTCCGCTGGCAGTTCAACGGGCGGGACGACGTCGAGATCGTCGAGACCGCGCTTGCCGCCGAACCCGGCCTGGCCTCGATGCATGTCAGCCCGACCAACCCGACGGTGACCACGCTGTCCGGCGATTGGATCGACCATGTCACCAAGACCGACAGTTTCAAGGACGTTGCCTGGCAGGCGCCGGTCAACGTGCCGGTGACCACCCTGGATCGGCTGATCGACGCCCATGGCGTTCCGGTCTTCTGTAAAATTGACGTCGAAGGTTTCGAGGCCGAGGTCTTGAAAGGGCTGTCACAACCTATTAAGGCTTTATCGGTCGAATTTTTACCGGCTGTCATCGAGGTTGCCCTGGAGGCCGTCGATCTCCTCGAAGAACTCGGCCGCTACCGATACAACGTTTCCTTCGGCGAAGGCATGGCATTTCATCTGCCCGATTGGCAACCTGCCGATCGGATGCGCCCTTGGCTGGCGCAACAAAAGGGAGGCCAAAGGTCCGGCGATGTCTACGCGCGTCTCGAGAGCTGAGCCTGCCAAAACAGCTTCCGTATCCTGGTGGCAGGATCAGGGGGTAGCAGCCTTACGCCGCTTTGCTGCGCTCGCGGCGAAGCCGATCGTCTTGACGATGGCCGTTCTCTGGCTTTCGATGCTCTGGAACCTGCCGGTCGATCTGCGCGATTTTGACGCCCAAGCCGTTTCCACCAATTGGCCGGCGCTGTTGCTGCCGGCTCTTTCGGCCGTGGTGCTGAACGCGAGCTTCGTCGATGGTATCGCCTTTGAAATCCTGGCGCTGACGCTCCTCATCGCCCTGATCCCGCCCTTGCGCGCCGGCCGCATCGGGGCTGTTGTCCGCCACGGGGTGGCGGCGGTCACGCTTTTGGTGGTGATCTTGTGCCTGACCGATCTCGGCGTGCGCATGGTGCTGGGCCGGCCGTTTGCGCCGCTTCTCGATCTTGGCATCTACGCCAATGTCGTCGATCTGCAAAAGGGCTCGTTCAAAGGGATCACCGGCTGGTTCCTGACCTTGGCCCAGCTGATCCTCGCCGTCCTCATCTATGGAGGCGCCTTCAAGGCGGTGCAGGTGATCCAGCGGGTGACGTCGGGGCGGCACTACGGGCCGCTGATCCTGGTGATGATGGCCGGGCTGACGCTTTCCTATATTGGCGCGAAATGGCTGCCGGAGAGCCGTGTCGCTCAAGCCCATGACCGGCTGATCCATGCCAGGGCCAGCACGACGCTGTGGAAGCAGTCCGATCGCAGCTGGCGGATGTTGGCGGCCTTGCACAGGTTCGAGAAGGCGGTCGAGGTCGATCAGTTCCCGGAGCTGCCGCCCGAACGCTTGCTGGCGAAGCTCGGCGATGTCGATGTCGCCCTGGTGTTCTTCGAATCCTGATGGGCGAAGTGCGCTGAATCAGGCCAGGTTTCAGCGCTACAGCCTGCCCGCCCTCGACCGTTTCAGCGAGAAGCTCGCCGAGAAAGGGCTCCTCAGTGCGTCCGCCTTTCTGACCTCTCCAACCATGGGGGGGCAGTCCTGGCTTGCTCACAGCACGCTGGAAAGCGGTCTCTGGCTTGCCCATCAAAGCTATTACAATGCGCTGATGGCGACCGATCGTCTGACCCTGACCAAGGCGTTTGCCAAGCGCGGCCATCGAACCGTGGCGATGAAGCCTGCGATCATCATGCCCTGGCCGGAAGGGGCGCATTTCGGCTTCCAAAAGATCTATGCGGCCGACGATATGGCCTATGCGGGCCTTCCCTATAACTGGGTGACGATGCCGGACCAATACACGTTTGCCGCGTTCGAGCAGTTCGAGCGCTCGGCCGCCGAGCGCGATCAGCCGGTGTTTGCGGAATTTTCCCTGATCAGCAGCCATGCGCCCTGGACCCATATCCCGCCGGTGGTCGAGGATTGGTCCTCGATCGGCAATGGCGAGATTTTTTCCACATGGGCCGAGATCGGCGATCCGCCCCATGTGGTCTGGGCGGATCCCGAGCGGGTGCGCGAGCAATATGGGAAATCGGTGCGCTACGTGATCGATGTGCTCGCCTCTTATGCTGAAAAATATGTCGATGAGAATACGTTGCTGATCATCGTCGGTGACCATCAGCCGGCGCCGCTGGTGACCGGCGAAGGGGTCGGCCGGGATGTGCCGATGCATGTCGTTGCCGCTAATCCGGAGCTGTTGGCGCCCTTCGAGGCATGGGGCTTTGTTCCGGGCTTGCGACCGGACGAGAATGCCCCGGTCCATGGCATGGACGCTTTCAGGGACTGGTTCCTGGAAGCCTATAGCGACTAGGACCAAGCCAGAAAAAGCCGCGGCGCCGGCTTTTTCGAAAATCGACAGCCACAAGGTTTCGTTGCCCCTGTCCAGCTAGGACGGATTGCTGTCCATGCAATCCTGGCGCCTGCCCGCCCACGAGGATGAGTGGCTGGCCCGGGCAGCCGAGGTCGCACGGATCACATGGCATCTTGGGATGTCATCTTCGGGGAAGGTGACAGTGAGTGTCGATGAAACGGTCGATCGACATCGGGAAGGGGGCGCGCGCAGATCTGACGGTGCTCGCGTTCGAGCGACGTTTGCCTCGACGCCCTGACGTTCCAGTTAATAAGGCAGCCTTAGGATCCGGACCCGATGGAAGGAGGGGATGATGCGCTGTTCTAACTCATGCTGGCGAGGGGTGGTAATCCGTCATCTTCTGAGCCTGATCTTTCTTGCGTCAGGCGCGGTCGGCGCGACCGCGCAGTGTTTGCCGATGGTTCAGAACGAGCCGGGCATCATCCCGGCCGCTCTCCCCAAGGCAGGCGATGTGCGCCTGACCTATCTCGGCCATTCCAGCTTCTTGATCGAGAGTGCGGGCGGGGCGACCGCGGTCACCGACTATAATGGCGTGCATCGAGCGCCTTTCACGCCCGATATCGTGACCATGAACAATGCGCACAGCACCCATTACAGCGATGTGATCGAACCCGGCGTGAAGCACGTGATGAAAGGCTGGGGCGAGGATGGCACGTTTGCAAGGCACGATCTCCGGTTCAAGGACATGCATATCCGCAACGTGCCGACCAATGTCCGGGATTTCGGCGGCCCGCGCTACAACGGCAATTCGATTTTCGTGTTTGAGCTCGCCGATCTCTGTATCGCCCATCTCGGCCATCTGCATCACACGCTTACCGATCAGCATCTGGGCGAGCTTGGCCTCATCGACATCCTCCTGGTGCCGATTGACGGCGTCTACACCATTCCCCAGGAACTGATGCTCGAGGTGATTCGGCAGATCGGCGCCGCCGTCGTCATCCCGATGCATTATTTTTCGACCCAAGGCGTGGCGCGCTTCGTGCAGATGATGCAGGGCCGCTACGAGGCGGTTTACAGCGACACCCCGACGATCGTCGTCTCCAGGCTGCGCATGCCTTACAAAAAGCTGGTCGTGCTGCCGGGCGGCGGGCCGTCGTTCGGCGATGTCGAGTGACGGCACCGGGTTTTTCCGGACCTGATCCCGTTGCCATGATCGGACGTCTCACAGCGGCTGCAGGGCTGCAGACGTGGCGGCTTGTCGGAAAAAAATGGCTGGGGCACCTGGATTCGAACCAGGAGTGCTCGGTTCAGAGCCGAGAGTTTTACCATTAAACTATGCCCCAAGACGTCTCCTTGATGGATAGGTAGACGTCCATGTCCTGTCAAGTCTTGCAGCGCATCTAAGACCGGTGGTTGCTGGCTGTCAGCGGGGGTTTTGCCCAAGTCGGCGCTTCAGCTCGAGCAGGCAGGCGCTGCGATCCGGCTGCATGTCCTGTTCGAGCCACCATTGTTCGAGCTGCGCCAGAAGCTCTCCCAGCCCGGGCCCTGGCGGGACCCCCTGATCGATCAGGTCCTGGCCCCGGACGGGCAGGCGAGGTGATGTCCAGCCCGAGGCGAGGCCGACGGCATTTTCCACATTCTCGGCCTTGGCGCCGGTTTCCGCGGCGGAAAGGTAGAAAAGGTCGAGATAGTCCTTGGCGCCCAGGCGATAGAGATCCTGCCGCGCTCGCTTGACGGTGGCTGAGACGTTGAGCTTCGGTGCCAGGGTCAGGCGCTCGAGACGGGCCGTCTCGGCGTTGGCGAGGCGCCAGCGCTCGGCGACGGTGGTCGATGCGGGTTTGTCCGGGTGTGAGCCCCCCGACCTCAGGAGAGCGACGAGGCGGAGGAGGGGATCGGCGTTCGGCGCCAAGGTGAGGAGCCGGGAGAGGATGGCGATGTCGGGCCTCATCTCCAGGACGTGATCGATCACCTCGGTGTCGATCATGAGTTCGAGCGCGCGGACGGGATCGTTGCTGCCGAGCAGCTTCAGCATTTCGCCCGCGGATGCGCTCGCCGGAGAGGGTGCTTGAGGCCGGCGACACCATGTGCGGCAGGCAAAAGAGCATGCGCGTCGGCGGGTAGGCGTGCCGTAGCCGGCGAAAAAGCGAAAAAATCGGAGAACTCGCAGATAATCTTCCTGAACCCGCTGCTCGGCATCGCCAACAAAGCGAACGACGGCCATGGGCCAGATCGTCCCGCCCGCCGAAATAGTCAAAGAGCTGGCCTTGCCGGTCGACGCTCATGGCGTTGATGGTGAAATCCCGCCTCGCCGCGTCGGCCGCGAAATCATCGGTGAAACGCACCGTCGCATGGCGGCCGTCGCAGGCGACGTCTTCGCGCAGGGTGGTGATTTCAAAGGTCTGACCGCTGCAGATCGCCGTGACCGTGCCATGGGTGAGGCCCGTCGGGATCACCTTGATGCCGGTCGTCTCTAAAAGGGCGATGATGCGCTCGGGATGGGCAGGGGTGGTCGAGGTCGAGATCGCCCTTGGGGTCGAGATGACCGAGCAGCCCGTCACGCACGCAGCCGCCGACGAAACGCACCGGATGACCGTCGGCCGAAAGGGCATCCAGACAGCCTTTGCGATGCTTCGCTCTGAAGCCAGGGGGCGTTTTGAGCGAACGGCGAAAGGGGCGCTCATCGTCGGATCCAGTTCGGCGGTGCTGGTGGGCTTCGATAGACTGATATCAATGCGTGAGCAGATCGGCGAAGAGCACCAGCATGCCGGCGGTCGCACCCCAGATGAAGCGACCTTCATAGGGGAGCACGTAATAGCTTCGCGGCATCGTCCCGCGCTGATGCTGCTGCTTTTGATGATTGAGCGGGTCAAGGGCGAAGGAAAGCGGCAGTTCGAACACCTCGGCGACCTCGAACGGATCGGGCTTGAACGTGACGGGAGGTTCGATCCAGCCGACGACCGGGTGAATGCGAAAGCCCGTGGTCGTGTCATAAGGGGCAAGCCGCCTGATGATGTCGACCTTCGAGGGGGGCAAGCCGATTTCCTCTTCGGCCTCTCTCAGCGCGGCTGCCTCGATGCTGGCATCATCGGCTTCGATGCGGCCGCCGGGAAAACAGATCTGGCCCGCATGATCGCGCAGATGTTCCGTCCGCTTGGTCAACAAAATGCTCAAGCCGGCCGGGCGGTTGACCAGCCCGATCAACACCGCAGCCGGCAGCCCGTCGCTCGAAGGCTGCCCCTCGTCGCCGGTCGGATCTTCGCCTATCGATTGCTCCAGATAGTCTTGAAGTTGCTTTCTTGTGTAGGACAATGTTTTTCCATCTCGTTTTGGTATCAATAGTTTAAAGTGGTTGTTCATCTAAAGCGAAGAACTGCCCATCACTCCAAACGCCGTATCGGGTGATGCCTTTCTGCTGATGGGGCTCGCCCAGATCGACCAATTCGTAGTAGACCGGTCTTAGCAGCCTTCCTTGAAGCGTTGATCGGATGACGACATAGGGAACCGGAGCTGCGCCAGACGGGGCAAAAGGAGGTTGACGGAGAAGGAGCGGGTGATCCGGTCCGATCGTTACCCATTCATCGAGATTGCTGCGGACATTGATCTTTTGCTTAGACCCCATACCTTCAGCGACCAGTTCGACGACGACAAAAGGCACGTCTTCAACCTCGATCGGCCCGCGCTCAAACGGGGTGACCAGCCAATAGCTGCCGTCATTTTGTTGTTGAAGAACATTGGCAAACAACTTGACCAGAGCCGCGCGCGCGATAGGTCGTCCTTCATGGTACCAAATTCCATCGCGATCGATCCGCATGTCGTAACGCCGATCAACGGGAGGAGAAACAGTTTTCCCGGCCTTGGCGCCGGTTTCGCCAATGGCTCTCGGGGCTTGATCCCTGTGCATATGCGTCACCATACTCAACAGACGTCCATCCGCTGTTCTGCCGTTGGCCGAAGGCCACTTCACCCAGCAGAAAATCCGTTTGGACCAACCATCGAGGTGAAGTAGCCGATTATGTCTGAATCTTTAGATACCGCGATTCTCGACCAGATCGACGTCACGATCGAACGTTTTTCCAAGGTTCGCACCGAGATCGGCCAGGTCATTTTTGGTCAGGAACGCGTTGTTGAAGAAAGTCTTATCACGTTGTTGGCGGGCGGTCATGTCCTGCTGGTGGGCGTGCCGGGCCTTGCCAAGACGCGGCTGGTGGAGACGCTTGGCGTGGTGCTCGGCATGAGCCAGAAACGCGTGCAGTTCACCCCCGACCTCATGCCGGCGGACATTCTCGGCTCCGAAGTGCTGGAAGAGCAGGACGGCGGCAGGCGAAGCTTTCGCTTCATCGAGGGGCCGGTTTTCTGCCAGCTTTTGATGGCGGACGAGATCAACCGGGCAAGCCCGCGCACCCAGGCGGCGCTGCTGCAGGCGATGCAGGAGCGGCATGTGACCATCGCCGGCCACGATCATGCCTTGCCGACGCCGTTTCACGTTCTCGCCACGCAAAACCCGATCGAGCAGGAAGGCACCTACCCGCTTCCCGAAGCCCAGCTCGATCGATTTCTGCTGCAGGTGAATGTCGAGTATCCGGACGAGGAGATCGAGCGGCGGATCATGATCGAGACCACCGGCACGCTGGAGGTCAGGGCAAAGCCGGTGATCACCACCAAGGAACTGATGGAGGCGCAAAACATCATCCGGCGCATCCCGGTGGGCGATCGCGTGGTCGATACGATTTTGAAGGTGGTTCGTGCCGGACGCCCGGAGACCGCCCCGGATGCCGAGATCGCGCAAATGATCGCTTGGGGACCCGGCCCCCGCGCCAGTCAGGCGCTGATGCTCGCGGTGCGGGTCCGTGCGATCCTGCGAAGGCCGTCTTGCCCCTTCGGTCGAGGACGTTCTCGCGCTCGCAGCGCCGGTCTTGCGCCATCGCATGGCGTTGACGTTCACGGCACGCGCCGAAGGCGTCACCCTGGACAGTCTGATCGAGCGTTTGTGCCGAGCGGCCGACTGACGATGCCTGATGCGGCAAGGGCCTCCACCGACGAGCGGCGTCAAGGTCTCCTTGACGTTCGGGATCGTGCCGAACAGCTGGCAGAGCGCCTGCCCGCGCTTCTGGTCGCGGCCGAGCGGGTGGCGGCAACCGTGGCGCAAGGGGTGCATGGCCGCCGCCGTGTCGGGGTCGGGGAGACCTTTTGGCAGTTTCGGCCCTATCAGCAGGGCAATTCGACGGCGCGCATCGACTGGCGTCAATCCGCGCGCTCGAACCAGTTGTTCCTGCGCGATCAGGAATGGGAAGCGGCCGAAAGCGTCTGGCTTTGGGCCGATGGCTCGCCCTCGATGGCTTATCGTTCCGCTGCCACCTTGCCGACGAAGGATGATCGCTCCTTGCTGTTGGTGCTGGCCTTGGCGTCCCTCCTGATCCGGGCCGGCGAGCGGATCGCCGTGCTTGGCTCGGGGCGACGGCCTGCCGGCGGGCGGGCAGGGATGATGAGCTTTTGCGATCAGCTGATCAGCCAGGAGAACAACGGCGACAACCTGCCCGCAAGGCAGCAGCTGCCGCGTTACGCGCGCATCGTCATGATCAGCGACTTCTTTACCGATCTCGATGAGCTGAAAACCAGGCTTCGCGGTTTTGTCGGCCTTGGGGTGCGCGGTCATCTGCTCCAGGTGGTCGATCCGGCCGAGGAAGGCCTGCCGTTTAGCGGCCGCGTGCGTTTCGATGATGTCGAGCAGGGCGATAGCCGGGCATTGATCGGTGATGTCGACAGCATCCGCGAGCGCTATCAGCGCCGTTTCAACGCCCATATCGACGGGGTGCGCGATATCGGACGAGCCCTCGGCTGGACGGCAGCCTTGCATCGGACAGAAAGACCTCCGGAACCGGCCTTGCTCGGCATCTACAATGCGCTCGCCAACACGGTGCAGGGCTAAGGGATGCTCAATCTCGGGCTGATCGGCTTTACCCAGCCTTGGTTGCTGACGGCGTTGATCGCCTTGCCGGCCCTTTGGTGGCTGCTCCGTATTATCCCGCCGGCGCCGCAGCTGGTGCGTTTCCCGGCCGTACGCTTTCTCCTCGGCATCGATCAGGAAGAGGAGACCTCGGCACGAACGCCCCTTTGGCTGCTGCTCCTTCGCCTGTTGCTGGCCGCCCTCCTGATCCTGGCCTTGTCGGGGCCGGTCTTGAACCCTGCAGCCGACATCGAGGGTGAGGGGCCGCTGGTTCTGGTGGTGGATGACGGCTGGGCGGCTTTTCCCGGATGGAGGCAGCGGACCGACGCGATGGAGCGCTTTACCGAGCGCGCGGTTCGGCAAAATCGCGAAGTCATCCTCCTAGGCACGGCGCCCGATCCCATTGAGCCGGTCTTTCGGCGGTTTGGCGCTGCCGATGCCCTGCCCAGCATCACCAGCTGGGAGGCCAAGCCTTGGCCGGTTGAGCGAGACATCGCTCTTCGAAAACTGGAAGAAGAACCGCTTGAAGGTGCCGAGATCATCTGGCTGGCCGATGGCATCGCCGACGATGAGGCCAGCCTCGAGCAGGCGGCCGGCTTCGCGGCGGCACTCCAGGCTCTCGGCGCGCTCACGGTCTTGCTGGAGCCGGTGGCGGAACGCGTCATGCTGCTCTTGCCGCCCGACGCCAATGAGACCGAGCTGGTGGTGCCCGCAAGGGTGCCCGAGGCCGGTCCGAAACGCAGTGTCGGGCTTAAGGCGCTTGGGCCGGAAGGCGAGGTGCTGGCCCGTCAGCCTCTGGCTTTCGAGGCGGGAAGAGATGCAGCCGAGGCCGTTTTCGAACTGCCGCTGGAGATCAGAAATCGTATTGCGCGTTTCGAGATCGAGCCCACTCAAGGGGTGGGCGGCGTCGTGCTCCTTGATGAGCGCTGGCGCCGGCGCTCGGTCGGTCTGGTCGGCCTGGGTGCGGATGTCACACCGCAACCGCTGCTCTCGGAGCTTTATTATGTCGAGCGTGCCCTTCGGCTCCATGCCGATCTGAAACAGGGTGACATTCCGACGCTGCTGGAAGACGACCTTTCCGCGATCGTCCTCACCGACAGCGCGCAGATCAGCGAGGAAGACCGCCTGGCGCTTGGTGAATGGGTCGATGCGGGCGGGGTGCTGATCCGCTTTGCCGGCCCAAGGCTTGCCAATGCCGAGTTCGATGATCTCGTGCCGGTGCCGCTTCGGCGCGGCGACCGTTTTCTCGACGGCACCTTGTCCTGGGCGCGGCCCTTGCCGCTCACCACCTTTGATGAAAACGGACCGCTCGAGAGGCTGCGTGTCCCGGATGAAGACGTGGTGGTCCACCGGCAGGTTCTGGCCCAGCCGGGCCCGGCCCTCGCGGCCCACAGCTGGGCCCGGTTGTCCGACGGCACGCCGCTGATCACCGGCATCGAACGAAATGGCGGCTGGCTGGTGCTGGTTCATACCACCGCGAACAGCGGCTGGTCGTCGCTGCCGCTTTCAGGCGTGTTTGTCGACATCCTCCGGCGGATCGTCAGCCTTGGCGCCGGGCGGGGCAGTGCGCCGGAAGGGCTGCTGGCGCCGATCGAGGTCCTTGATGCCGGCGGCCGTTTGGTCGAGCCCGGCCCGAGCGCGCAGCCGGTTCCGGGCGATCAGATCACATCGATCGAAGCGAGCGCGCTGCACCCGCCGGGTCTTTACGGACGGATCGGCGGCGGCGACGACCAGCCGAGGCAGGCGCTCAATCTGGCGAGTGCCGTGCCTGATCTCAAGGCATTGCGCGCAAGCGATCTCGGCGCTTCGACGCGCGGCTATGTCGGTGCGGTCGAGATCGGCCTGATGCCCTGGCTCCTGCTGGCGGCGCTTGTTTTGGCGTTGATCGACACCGTGATCGGCCTTTGGCTGCGCGGTCTTCTTCCCGGCACGTTCGCGCGCAGCGTCAAGGGGGGCGGTGCTGCTCAGGCGGGCTTGGGGATGTTGATCGGGCTGGTGCTGAGCGGTGCGCCCCCGATCGCCCAGGATGTTCGCGCGCAATCGATCGAAGACCAGCGTATTATCGAAGCGGCCAACGAGACCCATCTTGCTTATGTCGTGACCGGGCTTACGGAAGTCGACGAGGTCAGCCGGGCCGGGCTCGATGGGCTGAGCCTCGTCCTTAACCGCCGAACCGCGGTCGAAGCCGGCGCACCGCTTCCCGTTGACCTCGGTCAGGACGATCTCAACCTCTATCCTCTGCTCTATTGGCCCATTCCGAAAGAACATCCGAACATCTCCGCCAAGGTGCGCAACCGCGTCGATGCCTATCTGCGCCAGGGCGGCATGATCCTGTTCGATACCGGCGATGCCGGCAGCATGATCCCGGGGCAGCGCAGCCCGGGAGCGGGTGAACGGCGTCTTCGGGAGCTGCTGGGCGGCATCAATCTGCCACCCTTGGAGCCGGTGCCCGAGGATCACACGCTCACGCGATCTTTTTATCTACTGCAGGAATTTCCAGGCCGCTGGACCGGTGGTCAGGTCTGGGTCGATCGCCCGGAGGCGAGCGTCAATGATGGTGTCTCGTCGGTCCTTATCGGCGGCCATGGCTGGGCGCAGGCATGGGCGATCGATCAATTCACCATGCCGATGTTCCCGGTCATCCCGGGCGGCGAGCGCCAGCGCGAGATGGCCAACCGGTTCGGGGTCAATCTGGTGATGTACGCGCTTACCGGCAACTACAAGACCGACCAGGTTCATATTCCGGCTCTTTTGGAGCGGCTCGGGCAATGATCGACAGCGCAACCTCGATCACCTTTGCGCCGCTTTTGCCGGTCTGGTTGCTGGCGCTGCTTGGCGTGGCGATGCTGCTGGTGACGGGCCTTGGTGTTTGGCGCCGGGCCAGGGGAAGCCTGTTCCGCGGCACGATGCTCGCCCTCGGCATCCTTGCGCTGGCCAATCCGGTGGTCATCCGTGAGGAGCGCGATCCGCTCGACGACGTCGTTTTGATGGTGACGGACCGCTCGCCGTCCCAGCTGATCAATGAGCGGCCGGCGCAGCTCGACGAGGTGGCAACGTCCCTTCGGGATCAGCTGAAGGCACTGCCCGATACCGAGCTGGTCGAGGCCAATGTGACCGGTGAGGGCAAAGGCGGCACGCGGCTGTTCAAGACGCTGGGCACATCGCTTGCCGAAATCGGCCGGCAGAACCTTTCGGGCATCGTCATCGTTTCCGACGGTCAGGTTCATGATGTGCCTGATGATCTCGGACGATTGGGGATCGAGGCCCCGGTCCATCTCCTGCTGACCGGCAAGCCCGATGAGATCGACCGGCGTTTGACCGTCGATGAGGTGCCGAGCTATGGCGTGGTCGGCGATCCGCTCGAGATCACCTTTCGCGTCGAGGAGCTTGGTCCGGTGACGACCACAGATCCGGTGCCGGTGATCCTTCGCCAAAATGGCACCGTGGTTCGATCGTGTTCAGGTGATGCCGGGTGTGGCAGAACGGCTGCCGATCGAACTGGATCGAGCCGGGCAGACGGTCGTCGAGCTGGAAGCGGAGGGCTTGGCGAACGAGCTGACGACCCAGAACAATCGACAGGTCTTCTTCATCAATGGCGTGCGTGACCGTCTGCGGGTTCTTCTGGTTTCAGGCCAGCCTTACCCGGGCCTTAGGGTCTGGCGCAATCTCCTGAAGGCGGATCCCGCGGTCGATCTCGTTCATTTCACCATCCTCAGGCCGCCGGAAAAGCAGGACGGTACGCCGATCCGCGAGCTTGCGCTGATCGCCTTTCCGTCGCGCGAGCTGTTCGAGGTGAAGCTCGGCGAGTTCGATCTGGTCATTTTTGATCGCTATTCCAGGCGTGGTCTGCTGCCGCTCGCCTATCTGGATAACGTCGCAAGCTATGTCGAGGATGGCGGCGCTCTGCTTGAGATCGCGGGGCCTGAATTCGCGCATCCGCTCAGTCTCTACCGAACGCCGCTGGCGCGGGTGCTGCCGGCGCGACCCTCCGGTGTGGTGTACGATCAGGGCTTTACCCCGCTGCCGACCGAAGTCGGAGATCGCCACCCGGTGACCCGCGGGCTTTCAGCGACCACCAAGCTTGACGAGGATGGCGAGACCGAGCCTGGCTGGGGACGCTGGTTTCGCCAGGTGGATGTCGAGGTGAGCGACAGCGATGTGTTGATGACAGGGGCGGCCGAGCGACCGCTTTTGGTTTTGGATCGGATCGGCGAAGGACGGGTGGCCCAGCTGCTTTCCGATCATCCCTGGCTCTGGGCGCGCGGTGTGGAAACCGGCGGGCCTCAGGGGCTTTTACTGCGCCGTCTGGTGCACTGGCTGATGCAGGAACCGGAACTCGAGGAGGAAATGCTGAGTGCTTCGCCCGAAGGAGAAACGATCGTTGTCGAGCGGCGCTCGCTTGAAGATGTCGATGGCAACATCAAGATCATTTCCCCCACCGGCGATGTCAGTGAAGTTCCGCTAGAGGCGGCGGGAGAAGGGATCGGCCGGGCCCAGGTTGATGCCAGCGATCGCGGGCTTTACCGGATCGAAGATGGCGATTTGACCACCTACGCCGCGGTTCGTCCGATCAGCGTCATCGAACTGGCTGATATGCGTGCAACCGCGGAGAAGCTGACGCCTCTGATCGAAGAGACATCCGGCGGTGTCTTCTGGCTCGGCGAGGACGGGCAGCCATCGGTTCGCAAGACCGGCTTGAACAGGGCGGTCGCCGGTCGTGATTGGATCGGATTCGTGCGCAAGGAGCGCTATCTCGTGGCGGGCGCCAATCAATTGCCCCTGCTGCCGGCTGTGCTCGCGCTGGCGTTGCTGCTCGGCACACTAGGTTTCGCCTGGTATCGCGAAGGTCGTTGATTTTCTTTTTTATTATAGAAAGATAAAACTATATCTTCGGTTGGCGTTTTAAGAGGGAACGGCAGCCCCAAGTGTGATCAAGACCAAAATGATCGGTCGATCACGGGCTGGGGTACGGTCCAAAAAAAAATCACCGGCTCCCCGCCAATCTCGAAGCCGACGTTTCCCTTCAATAGATCACATTCTTAAGTCATCGAAGCGGCAGGTTGCCGCCTAGTTGTCGAGGAAGCTTCTGAGCTTTCTGGAGCGCGACGGATGTTTAAGCTTGCGCAGCGCTTTTGCCTCGATCTGGCGGATGCGCTCGCGGGTCACTGAGAATTGCTGGCCGACCTCCTCGAGGGTGTGGTCGGTGTTCATGCCGATGCCGAAGCGCATGCGCAGCACCCGCTCTTCCCTGGGCGTCAGGGTGGCGAGAACCCGGGTGGTCGCCTCTCGAAGGTTCGACAAGGTGGCCGCTTCGACCGGCTGCACCGCGTTCTTGTCCTCGATGAAATCACCGAGATGGCTGTCTTCCTCATCACCGATCGGTGTTTCGAGGGAGATCGGCTCCTTGGCGATCTTCAGAACCTTGCGGACCTTGTCGAGCGGCATGTTGAGCTTGGTCGCCAGCTCTTCCGGCGTCGGCTCGCGACCGAACTCATGCAGCATCTGGCGCGATGCGCGCACCAGTTTGTTGATGGTCTCGATCATATGGACGGGGATGCGGATGGTCCGGGCCTGATCGGCGATCGAGCGGGTGATCGCCTGGCGGATCCACCAGGTGGCATAAGTCGAGAACTTGTAGCCGCGGCGATATTCGAACTTATCGACCGCCTTCATCAGGCCGATATTGCCCTCCTGGATCAGATCCAGGAATTGCAGGCCGCGGTTGGTGTATTTCTTGGCGATCGAGATTACCAGGCGAAGATTGGCCTCGACCATCTCCTTCTTGGCACGCCCCGCCTCGCGCTCGCCCTTTTGCACCAGATTGACGATGCGCCGAAGCTCGCCGATATGCAGCCCGTGGCTGCTGGCGATCTCGCCGATGTCCTGGCGGATGGTCATGATCTCTTCGGGATAACGCTCGGTAAAACGCTTCCAGCCCTCACCGGGCAAGCGTGCCACATTATCGATCCAGTCGGGATCGAGCTCGCGGCCGCGATATTCGTTGAGAAAGCTCCTGCGGTCGACCTGGCTGCTCTCGGCGAACCTCAAGAGCTTGCCTTCCAGACCATTCAGCTTCTTGTTGACCTGGTAGAGCTGGTCGACAAGGCTGTCCACGCGGTTGGAATTCAACTGAATTTGATTGACAAGCTCGACCACCTCGTTGCGCGCTTCTTCATATTTGGCATCGAGCTTCTTGTCGGCAGGCCTGTTGTTCTGCGCGCCGTCCAATCGCTTTTCCTGAAGGTCACGCAGCCGGCCATAAGCCTCGGCAATCATGTCGAAGGTCGCGATGACGCCATCCTTGACGGAGGCTTCCATCGCCGAGAGCGAGAGCGTGCCGTCATCGAACTCATCGTCGTCGTCGTCACCTTCGCCTTCGGTATTCTCGCCCTCTTCGGCTTTCTTGGCCTCGCCCCTTCGCCTTCGGCGTCCTGGCCATTGGTCTTTTTGGCGGACTGACCCTCTTCGTCAGCGGTGTCTTCGTCGTCGGCCTCGGTGCCTTTTTCGGATCCGGCGCCTTCTTCTTGAGGACCACCGCCATAGGTTGCATCGAGATCGATCACGTCGCGCAGCAGGACCTTACCTTCGCCGATGGCGTCGCGCCAGCCGATGATGGCACGCATGGTAAGCGGGCTCTCGCAAAGGGCTTCGAGCACCATGTTGCGGCCGGCTTCGATCCGCTTGGCGATCTCGATTTCACCCTCACGGGATAAAAGCTCGATGCTGCCCATTTCGCGCAGGTACATGCGAACCGGATCGTCGGTTCGTCCGAGATCCTCATCGACGGTGCCGGCGCTGTCATTATCGTCGTCGTCGGATTTCTGCTCGCCATTGGCTTGATCGTCGCCGCGGGAAACCGCAACGCCCATCTCGTCGAAAATACCGATCAGCTCTTCAAGGAGTTCCGCCGAGATATCGTCCTCGGGAAGGGCAGCATTGATCTGATCGAGCGTGATCGTGCCACGCTCGCGCGCCTGCTGAACCAGCCGCTTGAGGCTCGCAGAGCCGCTAATCAGTGCTTGTATCGAGCTTTTGGCCCCCTTGGGCGGAGGTGCCTTAACCGTCGATGTAGCGCTCGCCACAGCGTTTTTCGCCATGCATCGCCCCTCTTTCAAACCTAAAAAACTGTTACGACCCAAGCCCGTGTCAGGCCATAGTCTGTGACGTCGACCAAAAAGCTTGTGTGCTTTCGACCATTCAACCTCATTCCATCATCAAACAATGTGGGCCGATGACGTTCATCGGCCACCCCCTACTTTCTTGACGTCTCGGCTATTGAATAAGCGATCAATCGTCAAACCCTGCACCCTAGCTTCGTCCTCACGTGCATCGGAAATGGCTTCCGCCAAAGCGTTGCGACTGATCCGGCGGCTTTCCAACCGTCTGTATTGCGCCACACGCAAATACCAGGCGTCGAGCACGTCACCGTCCGCCAAATCTGCCGCATTATACCAAACCGTTGCCGGGCCTGCAGCGTTGAGCTGCTCGACCAAGGTGGTAAATCCGATTTTGCAGAGGTGGTTGTTCAACTGGTCTCGGTCAAGATCCCCATTCTCACTGTACCAGGAAATTATTTCCTGGCGCAGGCTTTCCAATGTCGGATCGACGAACGTCAAAGCACCGAGTTCTTCCTCGATCTCTGGAAGAAGTCCCGGATGGACGACAATCGGGCCTAACAGCTCGCGTTCGCCAAAGATTTGCGGCTGCGCCAAGCGCGCCGCCAGCTTCGCGCGTCCTACACCACGACCGCTGTTCGGAGCAATAAAGGACGCCGCTGCAGGCTGCTGTTTCGGCCCTTTTCGAGGAAATCGGGTCTGCCATTGTTGCCGGAAAGCCTCACGGAACATTTGGCGAACTTCGGGATCTGCGATCGACTTGCCGAGGTCGGACAGTCGATGCCGAAGCGCCGCTTGGCGTTCCGGGGTGTCGAGACTGCGCTTTCTGGTCTCGCTGTCCCAGAGGAAATCGAGAAGAGGGTAAGTCTGCTCCAGCCAGTGGCTGAGGCTATCCGGCCCTTCGTTGCGCACCAGATCGTCCGGATCGGATCCCTGCGGAAGCAAGGCAAATTTCAGCGACTTGCCGGGCTTCAGATGCGGCAGGGCCCGCTCAATCAGGCGATGACCGGCGCGAAGGCCGGCTTCGTCGCCATCCAGGCAGATGATCGGTTCATCGGCCATCTGCCAGAGCAAAGCGAGTTGCGCTTCGGTCACGGCCGTGCCGAGCGGGGCAACGGCGTTCTCGAAGCCGGCTTTTGCCAGCGCGATCACGTCCATATAGCCCTCGGCCACCACGATGGTGCCCTTGGCACGGGCAGCAGGCCGGGCAAGGGGCAGGCCATAGAGCAACTCCCCTTTGTGGAAAAGCGGGGTGTCGGGCGTGTTCAGATATTTGGCACGGGCATCGCCGAGCGCGCGGCCGCCAAAGCCGACGACACGGCCGCGGCGATCCGCAATCGGGAACATCACGCGATGGCGAAAGCGGTCGTAAGGGTGGCCGCCATCATCCGGCCGGATCAGGAGGCCCGCTTCGATCAGCTGCGCATCGGTGAAGCCCTCCTTGATCAAGGCGCGTCGCAGTGCCTGCCGGTCGGCAGGCGCATAGCCGAGCCCGTAGCGGCTGATCACATCGGATTCGAGACCACGCCGCTCGAGATAAGCCCGGGCTTCTTTTCCCGAGGGGCCATTAAGGCATCCGGCAAACCACCGGGCAGCAACCTCATTGGCCTGATAGAGGTTCTTTTCCGCCTCCGTAGACTTTTTTTCGGCACGAAGCGGCGGCGGCAAGCCGGTGAGATCGGCAACGCGCATAATCGCCTGGCCGAAATCCAACCCTTCTAAAGCCATGATGAAATCCACCGCATTGCCGTGCTGGTTGCACCCAAAGCAGTGATAGAACCCTTTTTCTTCAGAAACGGTAAACGACGGCGTTTTTTCCTGATGAAAAGGGCAAAGACCTGTGAATTCGCGGCCGCGACGGACCAGACGAACATAGCGGCCCACGATTTCGGCAATCGGCAGGCGTGCCTTGAACTCTTCAAGAGAGACAGCGCTGCGTTCCATCATCGCCATCGCACTCCAGGTTAGCCGTAAAGCTCCGACCCGCTATCGGATCAGCCTCCTCGTCAGGCTGATCCGAACGTTCAATAGCCCATGTCACGCTCTAGCCCATGTCACTGCTCTGCCGGCACGTCAACCAGGTTGATGGCATCAACCGAGCTGATCGCAAATCCGCCGCTTGGCCTCGGCGAAGTCCATCTGGCCGGGGTAACGGCTTTTCAGCTCGTTCATCACACGGCCAATATCTTTCAGTTTCGAAGCGCCAAGCTCGTTGATGACCTGGTTGATCGCATAGACACTGGTTTCTTCGTCCAGCTTGGAGGGCAGAAATCGCATGATGATGTCGATCTCCTCGGCCTCGCGGTCGGCAAGTTCCAGTTGGCCGCTTTCCTCATAACGGCGCCTGCTTTCCGCGCGCTGCTCCACCATCAATTCCAGCATCAAGACGATTTCTGGATCCGATATGCGATGGTCTCTCCCCTCGTCCCGGATTTGTTCATCACGCTCCTTCAGGGCCGCTTGAACCAGGCGGATGATCGCGATTGTCCGTTGATCATCCTGTTCATTAGCCGTCTTGAGCGCGGCGGTTAATTCGTCACGCAACACATTTTAACTCATTGAACTGTTAAACTCCCCACTCAGCGAGGCGTTATAGCGCAACATCTCGGTGCAGGCGACCCCAGGAACGCTGCTTGACGGTCAAATCATGCAAACGTAATGTCTGGCAAATTTTGCGCTTTCTCTCGCGGCCGTATCAGCATCGATCTGACTTCATCCTTTTCACATGGGCGACCATCGTCATGTCCATCATGCCTGCATCCAGCAAAACAGCGGCTCTTGTTCTCGCGGACGGCACCGTCTTCAAAGGTTTCGGCATCGGTGCGGTCGGCGAGGTTGTCGGCGAACTGGTCTTCAACACCGCGATGACCGGCTATCAGGAAATCCTGACCGATCCCTCCTATGCCGGCCAGCTGATCACCTTCACCTTTCCGCACATCGGCAATGTCGGCACCAACAGCGAGGATTGGGAGGCGTTGACCTGCCACGCCCGCGGTCTGGTGCTCCGATCACCGATCACCGATCCCGCCAATTATCGTGCTACGCATCATCTCCAACACTGGCTTGAACAGCAGGGATTGGTTGGCCTGGCCGGCATCGATACCCGCAGATTGACCCGATGTTTAAGGGAAAGCGGCGCTCAGTCCGCAGCGATCGGCTTCGATAAGGCCAAAGGACCGGATATCGATCGCCTGAGCGCCATGGCCAGAGAGTGGCCGGGCCTGATCGGCATGGATCTCGCTTCCGATGTCTCCTGCCGCCAGCGCTATGGATGGGATGAAACGTCTTGGCAGCACCCCGAAGGTTATGGCCGACGAACGGCCGACCGCCATCATGTGGTAGTGGTCGATTATGGAATCAAGCGCAATATCCTTCGATCCCTGGCATCCTTGGATCTCAAGCTTACCGTGATGCCTGCGGCGACCAAGGCGGAGGACCTCCTGGCCCTCTCGCCGGATGGGATTTTCCTGTCCAACGGCCCGGGTGACCCGGCTGCGACCGGGCGCTTTGCCGTGCCGGAGATCAAAAAGCTGCTGGACAGCGGCAAACCGCTCTTCGGCATCTGCCTCGGCCATCAAATGCTGGCCCTGGCGCTGGGCGCGACCACGGAAAAGATGAAGTTCGGCCATCATGGCGCCAATCATCCGGTGAAGGATCTCGCCACCGGCAAGGTCGAAATCACCAGCCAAAATCACGGGTTTTCGGTCGACTGCAAGAGCTTGCCTGACCATGTCGAAGCGACTCACGTTTCCCTTTTCGACGGGTCGCTGGAAGGGCTGCGGGTCAAGGAAAAACCGGTCTTTTCCGTTCAATATCACCCGGAAGCCGCCCCCGGACCGGAAGATAGCGCTTATCTGTTCGACCGTTTCCTCCAGCTGATTGAGCAGCGCTGACATGCCCAAAAGACATGATATTTCGTCGATCCTGGTGATCGGCGCCGGCCCGATCATCATCGGCCAGGCGTGCGAGTTCGACTATTCCGGAACCCAGGCAGTCAAGGCCTTGAAGGACGAGGGCTTTCGGGTCATCCTGGTGAATTCCAACCCTGCGACGATCATGACCGACCCGGAACTGGCCGATGCCACTTATGTGGAGCCGATCACGCCCGAAATCGTCACCAAGATCATCGAAAAGGAGCGCCCGGACGCCTGTCTTCCGACCATGGGCGGGCAAACCGCCCTGAACATCGCCCGAGCGCTGGCCGAGGACGGCACGTTCGAGCGTTTCGGCGTCGAGCTGATCGGCGCCAACAAGGAGGCGATCGCCAAAGCCGAAGATCGCCAGCTGTTTCGCGACGCGATGACGAAAATCGGCCTGGAACTGCCGAAAAGCGCCGTGGTGCGCTCGATCGAGGAAGCTTACGACATTCTCGACGAGATCGGTTTGCCGGCGATCATCCGCCCGTCCTATACCCTTGCCGGCACCGGCGGCGGCATCGCCTATGATCGCGACGATTTCGAGCGCATCATCGGCGCCGGTCTCGATGCGTCTCCGATCAGCGAGGTGCTGGTCGAGGAATCGGTGCTGGGGTGGAAAGAATATGAGATGGAGGTGGTGCGCGATCCTGCCGACAACTGCATCATCATCTGCTCGATCGAGAACGTCGATCCCATGGGGGTGCACACCGGCGACAGCATCACGGTGGCCCCGGCGCTGACCTTGACCGACAAGGAATATCAGCGGATGCGCAATGCTTCGATCGCCGTGTTGCGCGAGATCGGTGTCGACACCGGTGGTTCCAACGTCCAGTTCGCGATCAACCCCGAAGACGGGCGCCTGGTCATCATCGAGATGAACCCCAGGGTTTCGCGCTCTTCGGCGCTTGCCTCCAAAGCCACCGGCTTTCCCATCGCCAAGGTCGCGGCCAAGCTGGCCGTGGGCTACACCCTGGATGAGGTGACCAACGAAATCACCGGCTGCACTCCGGCCTCGTTCGAGCCGACCATCGACTATGTGGTCACCAAGATCCCCCGTTTCACCTTCGAAAAATTCCCCGAGACCGAGCCGACGCTGACCACCTCGATGAAGTCGGTCGGTGAGGCGATGGCGATCGGCAGAACCTTTCAGGAAAGCCTGCAAAAGGCGCTGCGTTCGCTGGAAACCGGGCTTGATGGCCTGGATGAGATCGATGTTGCGGATCATGGCGAGATCTGGATCGAAGGAAGCGCTTCTCACCGCCCTCAAGCGTGCCGTGCCGGAGCGGCTTCGCGTGATCGCCCAAGCCTTCAGGGAAGGACTTGCGCGCGACGAGATCAACGCCGCTTCCCACTACGAGCCCTGGTTCCTTCAGCAGATCGAGCAACTGGTCGAGGCGGAGAAGACCGTGCAGCGGGAAGGGCTGCCGACCGATCGGGCGGGCCTGTTGAAGCTGAAATCCATGGGTTTCTCCGATGCCAGGCTCGCCAAGCTTTCCGGTCTCGAGGAAGTCGCCGTCGCGGCGCGGCGAGAGGAAATCGGCGTCCGGCCGGTGTTCAAGCGGATTGACACCTGTGCGGCGGAATTCGAGGCGAAAACGCCTTATCTGTAGCTGTTACGAGACCGGCTCAGGCGACGATCAGCCGGCCGAGTGCGAGGCCTGGCCGTCTGATCGGACCAAGGTGGTCATTCTGGGTGGGGGTCCCAATCGCATCGGGCAGGGAGGAGGGCTACGCGGTGGAGCCGGAGGGTGTCGCCGACAATGTCGCCAGCTGCGTCGCGACTGGAGTCGCTGGACTGTCAATCGAGGATGCGACCGGAAACCCACAGTCACCTCTGTTCGAGCGCGGAGTTCGCCATCGAAAGGATTCGCGCCGCGCGGTCCGCGATCGACGCCAGCGGAGTCCCTGTGATGCTCACCGCGCGATGTGAGGCCTGGCTCGTGGCTGACCCGACCCCCTTGAACACGTCACTCAATCGACTCGCCGCGTACGCGGACGCCGGCGCCGGTCTCTATGCGCCCGGCGTGAGTGCGCCGAGCGAAATCGCGGAAATCGTCAAGACGGTGCACCCGAAGCCGGTCAACGTGCTGGTCGGTTCGTCGGCCGCCGGCCTGAGCGTGACGTTGTTGGGGGATCTAGGCGTTCGGAGGATTTCCCTCGGCTCCGCGCTTTCGCGGGCGGCTTCGGGGTGCGGTCATGAAGGCGGCTCGGGGCATCCTCGACGACGGGGTATTCGACGCGCTCGACGAAGCTGTCCCTTTTGCCGGCCTCAACGCAATCTTCAAGACGAAGTGAGGTCAGCCTTCTTGAATCAAGCGCGTGCTCGTTCGCCAATCATCATGGTCGGGGCGTTGGTATTGCTGCCCGTCACCTCTGGCATGATCGACGCGTCGACGACCCGAAGACGCTCGATTCCACGCACCCGAAGTCGCGTCGACGACAACATCTCGTCGACACCCCGTTTCCAGTGCCCACCGGGGTGGTACACGGTCCCCGCCCCGAGTCTGATCTTTCGATGAGGTCTTCGTCGCTTGCTCAGGGTCGGCGCCGGGGCTGGCGTCTTCGACGAGATGCTCGGCCATCTCCGGATGGCGCAAATCTCGGCGACAGCTTCCGGATCGCATGTCGAGACTGCATGTCCTCCGGCGCTTCGAGAGATGCCGCGGTCGATGTAGGCACGTCACCCGCGTCGGCGGACTGGCGTAGCAGGTTCACCGCGGCTCTTCGGGTAGAGGACGTCGGAAGCACCGACAGGTCAGTGTCCCGGGTCGACCGTACGCACCTCGGGGCCGTCCTGGTTTGGAATCGGGGTCAGCCCCAGGGAAGCAGAGTGCGGCTGGGTCTGGATCGGTCTCGGGACGCTCTTGATGGACGCATGCCTCGAAGACCGTGCTTCTGAGACCAAGTGTTGCCGACGGTGTACTCCTGATCATGCCCCCGAGGAAGTGCGCTGGTCTTGCCGGCGGGTCCGGCTGGTTCGGGCCCGGAACAGAGCGGCCAGGACATCGTCGTGCAGGTTCTCCGACCCCCGGAAGGTCGAGCTACACCTCGATCCCATGCTCGCGAAGGTTCTCGGCCGGGCCTACGCCCGAGGACGTCAGCGACTGCGGCGACCGATCGTGCCGCCCGACAGAGTCACCTCGCGATTCACACGGGCCACGACACGTGCCGCCTGACTGTTGATATTCGACGCCGATCGCGCGACCGTCTCGATGACGACACGTTGAACCTACACGCGCTCTCGAGACTTGAAGTGGGCCTCGAGAGGCTGCGGCTGGACGTAGCCTTCGCCGGTTCCGCTGCGAACCCCGTTCTGCAGACACTTGATCATGCTCGCGCGGTTTGATTCTCGCCGTTGAAGTCATCGAGGATCGGAACGTCGCAGACCGCAGACACCGCATTCATGAAGGCGACGGAGACCGGACTGAGCTGGTCCTCGGATGCCGTGTACCCGATCGGACCCCCCGCGCCGTGATGGTCGCTTTCGCCGTCTTGGTGGTCTTCGAGCTTCTTGTAGAACAGGAGCACGTCCTCGAAGCTCCAGACCTTCGCAGCCGCGCGCTCGCCCAGTCGTTGTAATTCTCCTTGTTGCCCCGCGGGTAGATCATCCCGTTGACCGAGCTCGATCCGCCGACGACTTTTCCGCGCGTGTACTGTGATTCGCCGATCGTTCAGACTCGCTTGCGGCGCGGTGCTGATCCCCAGTCGAACCTTTCCTTTCGCTCTTTGACCTGCTCGACAGGCTGATCATTCCCGGCTTGCGCCGCCACGTCGTGCGGTCACTTCCACCTGCTTCGAGCGGCCGACGGTGACCCGGGGATCCACGGCGAGCCGCGCCGCGACGATGCGCCTGCGGACCCCGATCCGACCACGATGTATCGTCTCGGCATTCACTCCGCGAGGTGGAACGTGTTCCACTTCGCGGATGTAGCCAATCGGAACCCGAGCGCCAACGGCGGAGGCTAGGCGCTCGCAGGCTTGATCACCCGAATCATCCCCGCCGATGGGATCGCGAAGGATCGCGAAGCGGCCCGTGGTGCGTCACGGCTCCGCCACCACAGTCGCTCCGTTTTGCTTTGCGCGTGCGAGAGTCGCGTCACGATCGTCGACTGTGAGTACTGCGACCACATCGTCGGAAGTGTCCGGCCTCGGGGCTTGCAACATGCCTCCACGCATCGCGTCTTCGTCTTGAACATGTGATACGTGCCGTTCGGCATCGTCACTCTTCGTGCGTGTGGCCGAGGACATCCTCGTAGAAGCGCCAGTGGCGGGCTGTGTCCTGGGTCCACGAGTTCCGTTCCAATGGACAGAACCCGGCCCGTCGACCTTGCCGGATCCGCGGTACTCGGCCTTGGAGAGACCGACATAGCCGCCCTGTCATCGCTCACCGGCTGCATGCGACAACACCGGGAACGTCGAGCACGTCCAGTGTGTGTCGCTCCCCGGCCGCGACAGCCTTCTTGCGGTCGCGTCACTCGGGCACCGAACGTCGGTCGACCCCAGGAGGTCGGGCACGTTCCCCTGGGGGGCCATCGAGTCCGCCGATCCGGCTTCAGCCCACGCTGATCATCGTGTACAAGGATCGTCCTGCGTCTCGATCAGCACGTTGCGCAAGGGATTACCTCGGGATACAACGATCGGGCTTTCTCCTCGTCCTTGGTCAGCAACTCGAACCAAACGAATCTTCCGTGTTCGTAGCTGATTGGGGCTCCTTTCGTCGTGGGGCGTCCGCCCCGTCACTCCCCAGTCGAGCTGGGCTGAGTGAATTCGACACCCATCGGCGATTTTTTTCCAGCGCCCTGTCGATCTGAGCGCCCGCCTCTCGACTAGAGGGAAAAAGGCAGGCAATTTCGTGCCTGCCCCAGCCCCGGGAAGGAAGTCCGATGCAATACCTGCTGTTGATCTACGAAGATGAGAGGGCGATCCAGGAGCGCGACGAGGAGAATCGCAACAAAATTTTCGGTGAGTATCGCGCGTTTACTGCGTCGGTACGCGAGGCCGGTCAGTTCGTAGCCGCGGACGCCCTACAGCCGACCACGACTGCGACATCCGTTCGGGTGCGCGACGGCAAGACGATCACGACCGATGGTCCGTTCGCGGAAACCAAGGAACAGCTCGGCGGGTTCTACCTGATCGAGGCAAACGACTTGGACGAAGCCATTGCCACGGCGTCGCGCATCCCCTCCGCGCGCTTGGGCACCATCGAGGTTCGCCCCATCTGGGCCTTCGACTGAGGTAGTACGGGCACGTGCCACTGTCCGCTCATGAACTGCTGCAAGAAGTCCTCAAAACGGACCGTGCGCGCATCTTGTCCTCACTCATTCGCACCTGCGGCGGCGACTTCGACCTCGCGGAGGAAGCGCTTCACGACGCGGTAGTGGCTGCGACGATCCAATGGCCGCAACGAGGCATGCCCGAGGCTCCAGACGCGTGGCTGCTTCGAAACGGCCCGGCACAAAGCGATCGACGCGATACGGCGCGACCAGCGCAAGCGCGAGAAGCTCGAGGAGCTCGGTTACACCGCGAGGCTCCAACAGGAGGAGGAGGACGTGACGCCGATCCCGGATGACATGCTGCGGTTGATCTTCACCTGTTGCCATCCCGCGCTCAATGAGGAGGCCCGCCTCGCTCTGACCCTGCGCACCGTCGTGGGGCTTCCGACCATCGAGATCGCCAGAGCGTTCCTCGTCAGTGAACCGACGATGGCGCAGCGCCTCGTGCGCGCAAAGAAGAAGATTCGAGAAGCGGGCATCCCGTATCGCGTCCCTGAGCGCAGCGAGATGCCCGAAAGGCTCGAGGCGGTGCTATTGGCCATCTACCTCGTGTTCAACGAAGGCTACAGCGCTTCGAGCGGTGAACACGTCGTCCGGGGGAAGCTTTGCGCGCACGCCATCCATATCGGAAGGGTCCTTGCGGAGCTGATGCCCCATGAGGGCGAGACGCTGGGACTCCTCTCACTGATGCTCTTGCAGGATTCAGACGTCGGCGCGAATGAGCAAAGACGGGGATCTCGTCCTTCTGCAGGATCAGAACCGCGGCTTATGGAATCGTGAACAAATCGACGAGGGACTGAGGCTGTGCCGGGAAGCCCGAGCGACGCCCTCGAGCGCTGTCTACGGAATCCAGGCGGCGATCGCTGCGGAGCGTGCCCGTGCCGCGAGCCCGGACGACACCGACTGGGAACAGATCATGCGGCTCTATGCAGAGCTCCTGCGCGTTTGCCCGACCCCGGTCGTTGCGCTCAATCACGCCGTGGCTACGGCGATGGTACGCGGAGCCGAGGAGGCACTTCCTCTAGTGAACAAGCTCGCGGAAGATCTCGACGGGTACGGCCCGTTCCATGCGGCGCGCGCTGACCTGTGCCGGACGACCGATCGTTGGCGTGAAGCCGAGGACGCGTACCGACGCGCGATTGCCCTCGCGACGAATGACCCCGGAGCGGCGCTTTCTCGAAGGCAGGCTCCAAGAAGTGCGCAGCGTGTACCTCGACTGATGGCAACTCAGGCACCGCCACCCCCCGGTTCATACGCAACTCTCGCGAAAAAGGGGTCAGTCGATAGATTCGCTTCGGCGGTTCGCGGGATCGCTCAGCTTTTCCACGATCCCGTCTTCGAAAGAATCGAGCCCGTACGCGATGGGGCACTCTACACTCGTCCCGAAAGCGAGGAGCCCCATGGTTGCAGCATCCACGTCGCGCGAATCTGGGAACGGCAAACACCTACCCGCGTCCCCCCACGGCAAATTGGAAGCGCCCTTGGAAGGCGTCTGGTTCGTGCGTGGCGGCATCAAGATGCCCATGCGCGTGCCAATGAAAATCGGCCGCTCCATGACCATCGTGCGCGGCGACGACGGGCTAACGATCTTCAACAGCATGCGACTATCCGAAGAAGGGTTGAAGGAGCTCGCTTCGCTCGGCCACGTAAAACACGTGGTGCGGCTTGCCGGTTTCCACGGACGCGACGACGGATTCTATCGCGAGCGATTTAACGCCAAGGTCTATGCGATCGAAGGGCAGCGCTACGTGCGCGGCATGGACCCCAGCAAGGACGGCGTCGACCCGTACATGCAACCGGACGAATGGCTTTCGGAACAAAGCCCTCTCCCCGTCGCCGACGCCAAACTCAAAGTGTTCTCGACATCCAACCCCCCCGAAGCTGTGTGCCTGCTCGAGCGTCACGGCGGCACCCTGATCACCGGCGACTCGCTTCAGCATTCGCCGACGCCCGACGAGTTCTTCAACTGGCCGGCCAAGGTCATGATGAAGCGGTTCGGGTTCTTCAAGCCCTACAACGTGGGTCCTGGTTGGTTGCAGCGTTGGCCCGATGGCGCCGCTGTCGGCGTCGCGCATCAACCGGCCGGCCAAGCTGGCGATTTCGTTGAAGCCGCGCTTCCAGATCTCTTCGCTTGGCTCACGCGCACCGTGCGCGGGCAACACGCGTAACACTGCCAAGGCCAAGGGGCGTCCGCTGACGTGATGATCCGACGCTAGGCGCGACAGATGTGCATCAAACGGCTCGCGCAGGAAAAGGCCGACGCGCAAATCGCCCATGAGATCCCGCAGCGATCGGATGTCGTGTTCGGCGGTGCGGCGGCGGCGCTCGCGTCGCCGTCGCCATAAAGCGGAACGACCCCGCAGGCGCGCCGCTCACCGGGCTGGGATTCACCACCTGCACCCACCGGCCCTCATTCGTCCCCACATCCGTCGGCAGGTCCACGGCAACAGTAGTAACCGTGACCGGGTCCTCATTCACAACTGTCGGATGCTGCACATCCACCACGAACGTGCTTGCACCCGTCCCACGCGCCCGACACCCACGGCCCGCTCGATGCCGGCGCCCAGCTGCTCCAGATCGGTTGGTGGGCCGTGGTGTTCCCCGGTGGGGCCGTCGGCATCACGGTTCTGGCCTTCAACCTGCTCGGCGATGCGATCCCGGGATCATCTCGATCCCAAATTGGTGAGATGAGCCGGCGTGCAAACCGAAAATCCGCAAGCTATGAGGAGAGATCCATGAACGAACGACACCGATGGCGGGCACTGCTCGCACTGCTGGCCGCCTGCCTCTTGGCGGGGGCCTGTGGCAGCGACGATTCTGACGACTCGGGTAGCGGCGCCGACGTGACGTCGTCCGACGACACGACGGGGGACACCACCGCCGATACCCAGAGCGAGGACGACGTGTCCACCGCCGAGGAAGATGCCTCGGCCGACGACATCGCCGCCGACCAGGCTTCGGGCGAGATCGACCTGGTCGAGGCCATCAACGACCTCCGGGGCGAAGGCACGCCCAAGCCGGGCGGGGTGCTGGTCTACGACTGGCCTTCCGACATCGGCACCCTCGACACCATCACGTCGTCGTCGTTCCAGACACACGCCCGGGTCGGGCTGGTCAACGAAACCCTGTTCAGCTTCCAAACCGGCCCTGACATCGGGGCCACCCAACAGGTGATCATCCCCCGGCTGGCCGAGTCGCTCGACATCTCCGACGACGGGCTGACCTACACGATCAAGCTCCGCGAGGACCACGATGGCATCATACTGGCCGCGAAACGTGAACAGATCCGCGCATACAAAGCGCTCCGCCAGCTGGGGATAATGAGCCTTTGCACGTGCCACGGCCGTGGGTGCAATGTCGAGACCGTAGGCATCGATGCCCAGCGATACCATATACGCCACATCATGTCCCACGCCGCAGCCAGGCACGAGCACGCGGCCTGAGAGTTTGTTGTGTGCCAGCCATTCCACCAGCGGCGGTGCGGGCAGGCCCTTGTCCCACGGCGTGAAATTTTCCTGATAGGCCTGGTCCCAGTTTGTGATGTTCACTACGGTTGCTTTTCTTTCTCGTGTTTGATCACGCCTTCAAGCGTGGTTTGTCCCGCGTCTCCAGTGAAGGTGACTTTACTTTCCATCACGTTCTTGGACTCAGCAGCGAAGGCTTCGGTGATGGTGATAGCACTCTGGCCGCTGCCAGTTATGGCCTTGAGTTCAAACGTGAGATTGACCTCCGAAACATGCCCTTCAAAACGAATGGTCTGCGAACCTTCCCCTCCTGAGAGGATCGCTTCGTAGCTGTCAGCCCCCTCGTTGTAAGTGATGGTCCACTGAAACGGCTGTGTATCGCCATTGATCGTGCGCGTGCCTTTGACCACAAAGGAGTTGTCGCCTTCAGCTGCGCCGGTCCATTCTTCGGTAACGGTGAGGATGTTGTTCTCCCCCTTCAATTCGCCTGCCGCTTTCCAGTTGCCGATGTAATGCTTGAACAGCGGATGCATGCCAAGATCCTTGGCGGAAAGGCTGGTGCCAATCAGTACACAGAGGGCGGCGAGAAGTGTCTTCATGCGATGATCTCCTGGATGACTTTGCCGTAGCTGATGGGCACGGGGCGGTTGACCACATCGCGCACTTCTGTGTCGGGCTGAATGCCGAGCAGATGATACATCGTGGCCGCGAGGTCATCTGGCTTCACCGGCTTATCGGCAGGATGCTCGCCGATTTTTGTCGGAAGCCCCATGCACGTAGCCGCGCTTTACGCCACCGCCCGCCAGCAGGGCGGTGTAGCATTGCGGCCAGTGATCGCGGGAGATGTTCTTGTTGATCTTCGGCGTGCGGCCAAACTCTCCCACCCATACGACCAGCGTCTCATCCAGCAGGCCGCGTTCATCGAGATCGGTCAAAAAAGTCGGCAGCGTCTGCTCGGTGACCCAAACCCCAAACCCCAAACCCCAAACCCCAAACCCCAAACCCCTCGCTATTGGGGTGGCGTGGAAGTTGTATTGAGTAGGCTAAACTTATTTAGACTCCACTGGCATCGAGTCAGCCAGCACCACCTTGTGAAGCACGTCAGGTCCTCGGGCGCCACCTTGAGGGAGCACCTTGTGGAGCTCCCCATTGTCCTGGGGCTCGTGGGCTCCACCTTGAGGGGCTCCCCACTTCCTTGGGCACCGCCTGGGCGCCGCCCTGTGGAGCGCCCCACTGGCCGCCTGTGGGCGCCGCCTTAGGGCGCCGCCTTGAGGAGCACCCCACTGTCCTGGCGCTCCGGGCACCGCCTTGAGGAGCTCCCCATTGTCCTGAGCGCCAGGAGCTGGGCCTGGTGCAGGACTGCTGGGCGCCACCTTGAGGAGCGCCCCATTGGCCCTGGGCACCTGAGGCGCCCTCCTTGAGGGGCTCCCCATTGGCCCTGGGCACCAGCTTGAGCACCGCCTTGGGGGCACCCCATTGGCGCCTTGCGGTGCTCCACCTTGGGCGCCGCCCTGAGCGCCCCACTGGCCCTGTCCTCTGACGCCCCCTGGGGGCACCCCACTGGCCGCCTTGGGCTGGGGCACCACCGAAGCCTCCACTGGCCCTGCGCCACCTGGAGCACGGTCTTGCCGGTCAGCAAGCTAGTAGAACTCGGGTAGCCGATGGTGCCACTCTTGTCGGTGTCGTACTTGCTCACCGATACTGAATGGGGCGTTGACACATTAACACCGAATTGGGCGTAGATCTGCTTCATCTCGGCGATCGTGATCTGACCGCTTCTGTCTTCTTGTCATAGGCGTCGAAGTTTCTCTTGATATCAGCGTCGCTGAGGTTTACGTGAGCCATTTCTCTTAGTTTTTAATGATCCGAATCCATCATGAAATAGTGTTGATGACGAATCAAAACTTCGCTGCAGAATACGGGGTTTGGGGTTTGGGGTTTGGGGTTTGGGGTTTGGGGTTTGGGGTTTGGGGTTTGGGGTTGGGTGTATGATCCAATTATTAACGTGTTTGCTTTGATCTTCTTCAATGCTTCTTCTAAACTATTTCTATCGCGACCTACATGATGCGCGTCCATCGCTTTCGTTAGCACCCAATAAGTGAACGCATTAAATCGGTTTGATAGTTTTTGCCCTTGATACTTTTGATAAGAAGACGCGCGATAATCATCCACCTTTTCTGCCGTCTTTTCACTTTGTGTGGTCAGGAAAGTATCATACGTTCGAAAAGAAATCATACCCATGGCGCGAGCTGCTTTCATGCCTTCAATACCAGCCCTTGCATCCTCTTCCTTCCAGGTAGCGTCTGCTTCAATGGCCATGCGCTGTGCCTCATTAAATGCAATGCCCCAAGGTGAGTGAAAAGCATTGGTGGCTATGGGCATAATGTTTCTCTCAAACAAATTGGGTTTTTCAATGGCCCACTCCAATACATGCTGTCCACCCAGTGATCCACCAAGAAGCGTATGAATTTTTGAGATGCTGAGATGCTGTCTCAGTAAATCAAAATTGCGAACGATATCACGGTTCGTGATAAACGGAAATGCATGATAGTAAGGGGTACCCGTTTTCGGGTTTATCGATAGCGGTCCGGTAGAACCATAACAACCACCCAGTGTATTTGCACAGATGATAAAGTAGTCGCGGGGATCAAACGGACTTCCTTCGGTAAACAAGCCCTTCCACCAATCCGTAAAATCTGAACTCCCTGTAAGGGCATGACAAATCCATATCACATTACTTTTGTCTTTATTAAGTTGACCAAGGGTTGTGTATTTAAGTTGGAAGCCAGGGAGA
>CAWBCX010000014.1:0-92429 GCA_963787265.1 uncultured Alphaproteobacteria bacterium
CGTCGGGCATGGCCGCGCTCAGACGTTCGGCGAAAAAACCGGCGGGCGGTTTTTGGCTGGGAGACATTCAGAAGACGTATGGCGCAGCGATGTTGCGCGGTCCCGATAGGCTTCTTCCATGCCAAGCAGCCGTTCAAGCTCGTTGCCCGCTGCTGGCCAATTCATATCGGCCACGCTTGATAGGCGATTTTCGAGCCGATTTTCCGTCCTTCGGGGCGGCGGCTTCGGCCTTTTTTTTTGCCGGGCCCGAGGATCCCCAGAGCATGCCGACCCCACGTTCGCGATCGGTGCCGGCGACGAAGACCCGCTCTTGATAGATCAAAAGCTCGAAGGCAGTGCCGTCCTTGTAACCATACCGCGCCGTCCAGTTTCGACCGTCACCGCTCTGCAGACCGCCCGCCGGTCTCGCCCGACGTCACCAGCCAGAGCCCCCGATCATCCGCGGTCAGATCACGGGCACTGCCTTTACCCGTTTCATTTTCGATATCGGCGAGGCTGATCACCTGCTCGCTGCGCCTGCCGTCGGTCCGCCAGATTGCGCTGCCGTCCGATGTCTGGATCAAGCCGTAAACATGGCCTTGAAACCTGGTCAGCGCCTTGATCGTCTCGTTCGAGGCCAGCCCGGCACGGGCTCGACCATCGAACCGTCGAGCTTCTAGCAGCCGGCGCTCATCCCGGCTGACCAGCGAGCCGAAGACGGCATCTTCCAGCACGACCAGATCGACAATCCGGCTGACCTTGCCTCCCGGTGTTGGATGATCATGAACCTGGCGCCAGGTAAGGCCGCCATCGGATGACAGATCCAGATGGGCGCGCCAGGCGGATGTCGCGGCGACCAGCTGGTCGGTTGCTGCCGTCGCGGCCATGGCGTGGGTGTGGAAGATACGGCCGGTAGGAATGATCCCCTCGTGCCACCGATCGCCGTCGGTCGCCATGAAGTGCCCATGACCGAGGCTGAAACGGGCATCTTCAAAGGGCCAGTAGAGCAGACCGCCGGCAACAGCCGGCCGGCCGGCATCCTGGCTGAGAGATGACGCTCGTAACGGAGATCGCCCTCCTCCGGACCGTAGCTGTAAAGATCCGCGGAATTGTGGTTTCGGCCTTTGACACTGTTGGCAAACCAAAGCCTGTCCTCGAAGCCAATCAGGCGCGAGACCGCAGGCCAGGGCCCGATCTCGGCCAAGACCGTCATGAAGGTCTCAGCCTTCGAGGTTAGCGGACCAACAATGGCAAAGGACCAACCCCACGAAAGCAAATGAGCTGCGCGGCTGGCCATACATCACCTGGAGAAAACCGGATGTCGTAGGCATGCCACCAATTTGACGTCCTTTGGCCTGTTGGCAACGGGGCGAAGGTTCAATGGTGTCGTCGACCGGTGACCCGACAAAAAAACACCCCCGGCTGCATGGGCCGGAGGAGTTTCGTGACGTTCGGAAAAGGACGAAGGTCAGGCGGCGGGGCAAATCAAATCACCGAAAATGAAGCCGCGAATACCTTCAACCGTTTCGACTTCAAACCAATTTCGACCACTGACCTTGCCGATAACGGTGACCATGTCGCCACGCTTGGCAAAGCCGACACGCTCGGCATCCGGATTAGGTTCGGCACGAACATTGGAAGCGCGGATCGCCTCGTAACGGGCGCTCAACCCCAAGGAGCTGCTCTCTTCGCTTTCAACGGCCTGTTCATCTTCGAGAGCGCTGACATCGATGGGTTCGCCACCGAGAAGGACGGATCGCAGCATGCCGGCAATCTGCTTGCGCACCTTGGACAGCTCGCGATCGGCTTCGTCACGTGCCAGGCGCGCTTGCTGGGCCCGCTCGTTGGCATCAGTCAACTCGGTCCGTGTCGCCTCGAGCTGACCGGTGAGCTGGGCAATTTCGCCGCTGAGATCGCTGATTTCGCTGCCAGCCTTATCCAGACCACCTTCGAGTTCAAGGATCTGCCCTTCTGCCTTGGTTCGCGCCTCTTCGATCTCGCTGATCTGGGTTTCACGCTGCTCCAGCCTCAGTCTTTGCTCTTCAATCTCGATCTTTGAGCTATCGACCGATTGCTTGAGCTCGAAGATCTCACGCTGCGCGGCGTTTTGTTTGGTCTCCAATTGACTGCGCTCGCTCTGCGCCTCGGCGAGGGATGCTGCCAGCCGGTTATTTTCCTGGATGCTCGATTCGAGCTCCTCGCGAAGCTCGGCTGCCATCGCCGCCAACTCGGTGGCCTGGCGCAGCTCATCCAGCTTGGCGCGCGCACCGGAGAGGGCCTCGTTCAAATCCGAGGCGGCGAAATCGAGTTCCTCAAATGAAGGTGTTTCCGACGACAGCCCTTTACCGACCTGTGCCCTGATCGCGGCTCCTCTGTTGATGGCAGTATCGGCCTCGACCGCGCGCTCTCTCATCGTGTTGGGCACAAGAAGTTGTTCGCTGCTGTCGTCAGGAACAACTGTTTTCGCCTCCTGGGCGAAGGACGGCATGCTGGCGGCATTCAGCCCAAGAACCAATCCAACGACGATGCCGGCCCGACCGACCGTAATTTTCGAGAACTCGACGCTTTGCGACATATTTTTTCGCCCCTTTTCCCCGTTGCGCTGGTAGCGGGAGAAACTTTCGACACAGAGCGGATTGTAATAGAGTCGTTTCCTGGCAACGACAAGCCTTTGTGCCCAATATCAATTAAATGCGGTAATAATTAGACGAAATTTTCTCATAAAGATGTATAAAATTCTAGCATTCGATCATTGCACCAAAGCGCACGCTATCTCCACGCGAACAGTCGGCGCCTGTTTAGCGTAGAAATCCAGGGCTTTGGCGAAGGCCGACAGCCCGATCGGAACAGAGACACAGTCCATCAGGGCCCGTCCGGCATCACGGCAACCAAGGTCGGGACAAAACCTGATCAAGAGGGCTTGATAGGTCTGTTTGACTGATCGGGTTTTGACAGGCGTTTGATGAGGTCGCCGGCAACAAAACCGTGACGGCCGCCTTTGATCTCGACCCGATACCAATCCTGGTCGACCACCTTGCCGGTCACCAAAATCGAACTTCCTCGGATGACCGTTGCGATGGAGGCTGCCAGACGATCGGGTGCGATCCGAACAGCCGTTGTCGACAACGCCTTCCCTTCCATCACCATGGTTTCGACATCCGGAGCTGATCGCGGGATCAATCCGGCATTTTCTTCGATATGGTCCGCGTCCTCATAACCCTCGTGATGCGCCTTGGTGGCGATCGAAGCAGCCCAGGCGGTGATGTCCTGCGAGGAGAGGTCGCCCTGAACATGACTTTCCGACGGCACCTCGACCTTGAGCGGCGTTCTCCGATGGGGTGCCAGGGTATGAAGTGCATCGATGATCTTGGAACGAACCGCTTCGATGTCGCCTGATGCCGATTTTTGCGCTTCGTCCATCGCCTCCAGGGTCTTGCGGGCTTCCTCGATGGTGGCATCAGGGCCGGCAAGCTGTTCGGCGACAGCCTCAATCCGGTTTCCCCCGGCTTTTTTCACCGAGCTTTGATCGAACCCGGCCTTGGGTGTCGGCAGCATGTCGGGCTCGACGGGAGGCGGGGCCATCCCAGGCTTCAGCGATTTCCAAAGGGCAATGAGTTCAAGACGAGCTTCTTCGGCGATCGAGGTCAGTTGAACGATCTCGGCCGTCGCCTTCTGCTCACGGACGCCAAGAGCTTGGCGCGCCTCCGTAACTTCAAGCAAGATCGAGCTCAGATGGCGGTTCCATCGTCGGCTGAGATCAAGCTCCTGACGAAGGGCGCCTACCAACGCGCGCTCCTCTGAAGTCTCATCGGCCTCGTCAGCCAGACGATCGACCCGGGCACTTGCGTGATCAAGGAGTTGGCCGATTTTCTTGGCGTGACGCCTGAGCTCTTCGATCGTGACGGCCGTGGTTCCGTCCCAATGGTCCAACGCCGAGGGAGGTCCTTGAGTTGCTGTCTCCTGCTCAGCATGACCAACGGAGGTCATGAGCGTCAAGATCACCGAAGAAGCGGTCAAACCAAAGGCGATGCGCCTGGACAGGCGACCAACAGCACTGGCTGCCGACATGATTTCCTCCTTCTATCATTTATAGAACTGGCGACAAATCCAAAGAACGCATTAATTGATTATTCGTTGTTTAGCGGATGTTAATTTTTTTTCAATCAATCAATTGGATTATTTATACACAAAAGAAGAATGAATAAAAATTGATGTAATTTTTAATCGAATACTGATTGTGGTTATTGTTGCCACTATTGATGAAGGGAGCTGCGTTCCGGTGCGAGGTCTTGCGGATCGAGGCCGGTCGCTTGAATATCGTCGGGCACATCCTGGCCGGTCGCCAGTGCATGGGCGACACGCGCCAGCGCGGGCGCCGTTTGAATACCGTACCCGCCTTGCCCGGCAAGCCAGAAGAAGGTTGGCTTGGACGCATCCCTGCCGACAACCGGCGTCTTGTCGGCGACAAAACTCCGAAGCCCGGCCCATCGTCTGGTCACGCGTTTGACCTGAAAGGCGGCTGCCCGTTCGATCCGATCAATGGCTTCGGCGACGTCCAGCTCGTCCGCCTGGATATCGCATGGCGGCATCGGGGTTTCGTCGGCGGGCGAACCGAGGAGCAGACCGGATTCGGGTTTGAAGTAGAACATTTCATCGACATCGCCGACCACCGGCCAGCCTGCATCGATGCTCGAAGCGGGATCGAAGATGAAGGCCGTCCGGCGTTTCGGTATCAGGCCAACCGGCGCCAGGCCGGCGAGGACGGCCACCTGATCGGCCCAGGCCCCTGCCGCATTGACGACCAGCCCGGCCCGAAAGTCCCCGGCCCTGCTCACCACCCGCCAGCTGCCGGCCTGCTCCTGCAACGACAAGACCTCGGCATCGACCACCAGCCTGCCGCCCCGCTGGCGAAAGCCGTTGAGGAATCCTTGATGGATGGCCGCGACGTCCATGTCGGTGGCGCTTTGGTCGGCAAGACTGCCGGCGACATAATCGAGCCTGAGCGCCGGCACCCGTGCGACGGTGTCATCGGCGTTCAACCGCTCCAGACCGTCGAGCTCAGCCGAGAGCGCTCTTTCGACCTCATCCAGCGCTTTGAGCTGATCGAACCTTGCGATCAGCAATTCGCCGCGCGGCGAGAGCACGGGATGGGCGGAAAGACCGTCCGCGTTCGCTTGATAGAAGGCTTGGCTTGCCCTGGTCAGCTGGCGGATCGGACCATTGCCGTAGGCAGGCGCAAACACGGCGGCCGAGCGGCCGGTGGTGTGATAGCCGGGCTGGTCTTCCCGCTCCAGCAGAACGACGGATCCTGCCTTGGCCAGCTCGTAAGCGGCCGAAGCGCCTGCGATTCCGGCCCCGATGATGACGACATCCACATGATCCATGACCCTGGTCCAATCGGCTGTTTTACGGTCCGCTTTGACATTAACGATAGGGCGAAAAACGACTGTACCAAAGGGCTTCGGGTTCGTTTCGTTTTTCAGCATGTTCGCCGTGGCGTTCGACAAGCGAGGCGACAGGCGTCTTCCCCCTGATAGCGACGGGGCCAATTTATCATGCTATAGGAATATTTTCCAATTCCTTAATTCGCCCGGCGACATAAGATCGCGTCGATCAATGTGATCGGATTGGCATCGAAACCGGCTTGACATGAATGTCGAGGCGTATAGAACAAAACAAGAACATCATGGATAATCCGTTCTTCATCGACCCGCTGGCGAGCATGCGGGTCCGGCGAAGATTTGGTCAAGGACACTGGCCCGAGCAGCATGGCTTGATCGAGCATTGGAGGAGAAAGGGATGGGTTCAAGGGTGTTGTCGCTTTGGTTGCCTTATCTCGCGACGGACCGGATCAGGCGGGACCGGCATGGGTCCGACAAGATCGAGGGTCCGTATGCCACCTTTGCCAGGATCGATGGGCAGTGCCGGCTGATGGCCCTTTGTCCCCTTGCCGAACGCGCCCGTCTCAGGCCCGGCATGACCTTGGATGATGCGCGCAGCCTTCTGCCGACGGCGGAGCTGTTTCCAAGTGACAGGACGGGCGAGCAGCGCCTGCTCGAGATGATCAGAACCTGGTGCGAACGCTATACGCCGTGGGCAGCGATCGATCGGAGCATGGTGGGATTCAAGGGCGCGGCGCTTTGGCTGGATATCAGCAGCACTGCCCATATGCTGGGCGGCGAGGCCCCGTTGCTCCTGGATTTGCGCCAAAGGCTTCGGGATCAGGGTTTGAGCGCCAAGGCGGCGATCGCCGATCATCCCGGCACCGCCTGGGCCATTGCTCGCTTTGGCCGCAGAGAACAAAGGATCCTGCCGATCAAGGGGGCACGCGTGGCCCTGGCTTCCCTGCCGCTCGAAGCCCTTCGCCTGGATCAAGAGCAGACCGCCACGCTGACGGCGCTCGGCATGGAACGAATCGAGGCTCTCTATGCGCTTCCCAGGCAAGTGCTCGAGGCGCGCTTCGGCCGTGTTGTCGCCACCCGTCTGGATCAGGCTCTTGGACTGATCGACGAGCCGATCGCGCCCAATGCACCGCTGCCGGCACAACAGGCCCAGCTGATCTTTGCCGATCCCGTCATGACCAAAGAAGCCTTGCGCCCCTCGATCAAACGGCTGGTGCGTCAGCTTTCGGTCGGGCTCGAAGCCGCTGGGCTCGGCGTGCGACGGCTGACCTTGGCACTTTATCGTGTCGACAGCAGCACCACCACGGTTTCCATCGGCCATCAGCGCCCGACCCGCAACGTCAAGCGGCTGAGCCGGCTCCTGACCGAGCAGGCGGACGGCATCGATCCGGGCTTCGGGTTCGAGCGGGCCATCCTGAATGCGATCGAGATCGAGCCGCTGCTGCCGGAAACGATCGCCTGGCGAGGGCTCGGTACGGCGGGTGCTGGACCGCTCCGCGATCTTGCTTATGGCGCTCCTCGGCAGCCGACAAAGCCCGCTCTCTCGGTCGTCACCGCCTCCGGGGCCAATCGTGAGCGGCAGCCTCGGCGGCTCAGCCGCCAGCCCGCCGTCTCCGGCAATCTTGCGACAGCTCTCGACCTCTCGACCATGCCGGTCGAGGCACCTGATATCGAGCAGCAGCCGTCGAAACCGCTTCGCCTTCTTCGCCAGCCGGAACCGATCGAGGCCATCGCACCGTTGCCCGATGAGCCGCCGATCCTGTTCCGCTGGCGTCAGGGGCTGCACAGAATTGTCCGGGCTCAGGGCCCGGAGCGGATCGCACCGGACTGGTGGCGCATTCCGGATCGAGAGCGCCCGTCGATCGACCATGGGCTGATGAGCCGAATGGACGAGGAGCGGCGGATGCGCGATTATTTTGCGGTCGAGGATAGTGACGGCGATCGTTTCTGGCTGTTTCGCGAGGGGCTCTACCAAGCCTCGCAAACCGCCCTGCCCAGGTGGTATCTGCACGGTTTGTTCAGATGAGATCATGGCGTTATCTGTCGTTTTTTTGGCAAAGGAGAAGCGGGCCGGCAGCGCAACCGTACCGCGGCGAAAACACCGGGGGCCGATGTTAACGCTTTGTTAACCTTGCCATGCAACATTGCAAGAAGTTGTCGCTTTTCTAGCCCCGGGGGTCTTGTTGGATGAATTGCTCTTCAACGATCGGAAATGTCATCAGGCAAGCTTGCGGCCATGATTTTCCGAAACGCTGTCGGCCAGGCTTGTCAACGCGTTCCGGGCGTCCGGTTTGAGGAACGCTCATGCCCCATGACAGGGCCACCGTTGCCGGCGTTGAAGAACAGGGCGACGCTCTTGCCACGCAAGCGGTCGAAGCGCCTTCCCGGGAGCTTACGATCCTGATCGCGGAAGACAACCCGGTCAATCAGGAGATCGCGCTCGGCCTGGTCGAGAGCCTCGATGGCGATGCGGTCATAGTCGACAACGGTGCCGAAGCGCTCAAAGCGTATCAAACCGCACCGCCTGGGCACTTTCATCTGATCCTGATGGATTGCCAGATGCCGGTGATGGATGGTTTTGAAGCGAGCAGGCGTATTCGGGCATGGGAGAATGAGGGCACTCGCATTCCCATCATCGCCATCACGGCGAATGCGGCCGAGGGGTCCAAAGCAAGTTGCCTCGAAGCCGGCATGGACGACATGCTGAACAAACCGTTCAGGCACAAGGAACTGAAAGCTCTCCTGGATCAATGGCACCCCCATGACGAGATCATCGGACTTCCTGAACCCGAGACGCCGCCCTCAGCGGGCTGCTCGGTCCTGGATCAGTCGCGCTTGCAATCGCTCTTCGATCTGGACCCGGATGGATCCAAGTGCCTGGTCCATCGCGCCATCATCAAGTTCGCTGATTATGGCGATGATCTGATCGCAAAAATGACCACCGCAATGATCGCCGCTGATCGAGCCGAGGTGGCACGCCTTGCCCACAGCCTGAAGTCGAGCAGCGGCAATTTGGGGGCGATCGATCTCGCCAGCCAATGTTCGAAGATTGAAAGACTGACGTCGGATCCGAAAGGGCGCGTCGAGATCGGCGAGCAGCTCGACAAGCTCGCCAAGACCTTTCAAGTGGCGAAGCAGGCATTGCTGTCGATCGCGGCAAGATGACCGATATATGCCTGGTCCTTCCCGCTCTCGAAAATAAGGCCTTGGCCATGGTCCCTGGTTGCAGACCTTTCAATAAATGCTACGATTCCCTCAAGACCAAAGGGAGGGGGAGATCATCGCCATGCTGAGCCCGATATTTCCGGAAATTCATCTGCCGCATTTGGCCGACGTGCCGCTGCCGCCGATGCAGGCGGTCAGGTTGCATCACCCCAAGAGCAAACCCGTTAACGACATCAGGGCTGCGGTCGACGACGCTCTTGCTCTATCGGACAGGCTCACCGGTCTGCCGCAAGGTGCCAGCGTCGCGGTTGCGGTCGGCAGCCGCGGCATCGCCGATATCGACAAGGTTGTCGCCGCTGCGGTCGCGCACCTGAAGCAACGCGGCTTCGCTCCCTTCATCGTGCCGGCCATGGGCAGCCATGGCGGTGCCACGGCCGAGGGCCAGGCTGCCGTGCTCGCCCATCTCGGCATCACCGAAGCGAGCGTCGGTGCACCGGTCCGCGCCACGATGGAAACGGTCGAGTACGGCGCGACCTTCCATGGCATTTCCTGCCGTTTCGACAAGAATGCCGCAGAAGCTGATGCGGTGCTCTGCATCAACCGGGTCGAATCCCATACCAGTTTCGACCGGCCGGTGGAGAGTGGCCTGACCAAGCTGGTCGCGGTCGGGCTCGGCAAGCAGGCCGGTGCGCAGAACGTGCATCGGCTCGGTCCACGTGGCTATACCGAAGTGTTGCCGGCCCTTGCCCGCATCGCCATCGACCATGCCCCGATCGCCTTCGGCATGGCGTTGATCGAGAATGCCGACAAAGCAGCTGACATTGATCGAAGGCGTCGAGCCGAATGATTTCGCCAAGGCGGATGAGCGCCTGCTGAAGCGCGCCAAGTCGCTCATGGCGAGGCTGCCGTTCGAGCATCTCGACGGTCTGGTGGTCGAATGGATCGGCAAGGAGATCTCAGGCTCCGGCATGGACCCGGCCGTGGTTGGCCGGGTCGGCATTCGGAGCGTGCCGGATCCGGAAAAACCGTTCGTCAACAAGCTCGCCGTCTTGGGCGTCACCGAGGATTCCGATGGCAACGCCGTCGGTCTCGGCAATGCCGACTACACCACCTGCGATGTCGCGAACGGGGTCGATCTCATGCCCATGTACATGAATTCGATTACGGCGACCGGCACGGAGGGAGCCCGCATCCCGGCGGTGCTGCCCGACGATCTGACGGTGCTTCGCGCCATGGTCGCGACCTGCTGGCGCGCTGATCTGGAGAATGTCCGTTTCTGTCAGATACGCTCGACCCTGCATCTCGATCGGATCCTGATTTCACCGGCCCTGGCGAGCGGAACTTGAAGGCCGTGACGACGTCGAGATCCTGTCCGACCCGGCCCCGCTCGAGTTCACCGCCGACGGCACCTTGAGCACACGCTGCCCCCTCTAGATGCCATAATGGGCCTGCCGCCGGAGGTCTCGACAAGGGGGAGCACGCGAAGACCTGGCCGGCATGCGCTCATCGCAACCTTGATGAGCGCCCAAAATAGCCTGCTTTCACCACCGCGGATCAAGCACAGCTTGTCTTTGTAAAATCACGCAAATCGCAGCGATCATCAAGGGATCGGCCTAGACATGAAGATATTCGATCTCTATAAGAATGCTGCCTCGTTTCCGACAACAGGTTCATGCCCAGGTAGCTCAGTTGGTAGAGCAGCGGACTGAAAATCCGCGTGTCGGCGGTTCAACTCCGTCCCTGGGCACCATGATTTCAAAGACTTAGCAGCAAAACAACCTGACCGCTCAAGATATGGCTCTATCATGGGCATCCTTGTTTCGAATGTCAGAAGAATTGGCCCCGTCGCCTGCGTCCCGTCCGACAGATGCCTCCGCCACGCTATCCTCCCTGCCTCGGGGCAGAACCGGTGCCGACGACAGAAGGCAGGCCTGCTCCGGCAAAGGAGGCTGAATGTCATTCCCCCTATATAGCAGATCCGAGCGCCTGGCCGATGCCGTTGTGCATGTGGCCGGCATCACCGGTGGCGTGGTCGCCAGCTTCGTTTTAGCCTTCATGGCGGTTTCCCGCTTCGAACCAACCTATGCTGCCGGACTCGGTTTGTATGCTTTTGGTCTCGTCGCCATGCTGGTCTGCTCGGCCCTTTACAACTTGACCGATGAAGCATGGGGAAAGAGCCTGTTTCGCCGTCTCGATCATGCCGCCATCTTCTTGATGATCGCCGGCACCTACACGCCCTTTGCCTTGCTGGCGATTGGCGGCAACATTGGTATCGGCCTCCTGATCTTCGTCTGGTCGGTCGCCGCGGTCGGGATCGTGTTCAAGCTGGTGTCGCCGACGCGCTGGGAACCGCTGTCCATTGCGACGTATCTGTTGCTCGGCTGGACGATCGTGGTGGCGATCGACCCATTGCTCGCTTCGCTGTCGCCCTCCGGCATCACTCTTCTCGCCGCCGGCGGCGTCCTCTACAGCGTCGGCGTCGTCTTCCATAAATGGACCAGCCTGCCGTTTCAAAATGCCATCTGGCATGCTTTCGTGCTCGTGGCGGCCTCGTGCCATTTCGCCGCCATACTCACCGATGTCGCGTTGGCAAAACCGTCCTGCCTCACTTGCTGATCCGATCGAGCGCATGGAAAGCGGTGGGCGGATCGAATTGGCCTGGGCCCCCGCGTGACCGACCATTCTCGTTCATTTGATGGACATGTGCCTGAAAATCGACACCAAAGCTTCAGTCCGATCAGCTGAGCCGCAAATTCAATTAAATTTAATTCAAAAGAAAGTTCATTCGTCTATGATTTCATCATGCACTGACACTGTTGCTTGGAATCATTGCCGCTTGTTTCTTGCCAACGTGCAAGAGGTTCATGTTGGCCTCATTGTTTGATGAGCATTTGAAGGACGGAAGATGGCTCATCCCATCCAGATTATCTTGGCCCGGCAGCTTGCCGCTCAATCATGTGTTCCGGTTTTCCTGGTCGATCCAAAAGGCAACCTCCTTTTCTACAACGAACCGGCCGAAGCCATCCTGGGCCAGCGGTTCGGCGAAACCGGTGAAATGCCAGCCAAAACGTGGTCATCCGCCTTCGACCCCATCGACGATCAAGGGCAGCCTCTCGCTCCCGAAGACCTCCCCTTGATGATCACGCTCGCAACGGAGCGGCCAGCACACAAGCGTTTTCACATCCGCGGGCTGAACGGCCTGATCCGGCATATCGAGGTCACGGCCGTACCGATAGCCGGCCTTCACGGTCATTTCCTCGGTGCTGCCGCTCTTTTTTGGGAACTTCCTTGATGATGCGCGTCACGCTCTTCGGTGCCCGCGGATCGGTGGCGACGCCCGGACCCGCGATGGCACGTTACGGCGGCAATACATCGACGGTCGAGATCCGCAGCGATGGCGTTGTGCTGGTGCTTGATGCGGGAACTGGCATCCGTGCCCTCGGGGAACAAATTTCGCCCGATACGGCACGCGTCGACATCCTGCTGACCCATCTTCATATGGATCACATACAAGGGCTTGGCTTTTTTTGCCCGCTTTATGATCCTGGGATCGAGGTCCATATCTGGGGACCAGCCAGCAGCACGCTTCCCCTGGGCCTACGCTTGTCGCGTTATCTCTCGCCGCCGTTGTTTCCAGTGCACTTTCGTGATCTGCAACGGGTTACCTGCCATGAAATACCTGGCCAGGTCTTCGATATCGGGCCTTTTCACATCGAGACCTCGCTCGTTTGCCATCCGGACCCGACCGTCGGCTATCGCATTCAATTAGGCGACGGCATCACCACCTACCTGCCGGACCACGAGCCCGCTCTCTGCATGATCGACGGCCAATGGCCGGCGCCATGCTGGATTTCCGGTTATGATCTTGCGGCAAATGCAGATCTGCTGATCCACGACACGCAATACACCGATCAGGAATATGCGAAGCAAATCGGTTATGGACACAGCAGCTATCGTCACGCGTTCGAGTTTGCAACGCTGGTTGGGGCGAAACGGCTCGTCACGTTTCATCATGACCCTTCGCATGACGACCAGAACTCTGGATCGACTGCTCAGCAAGTCGGTGCGGCAGTTCAAGCCGACTTGCTGCGTTTCTCCAGGTTGTGAGGGTGCGGTCTTCGAGGTTGGAAGCCGAAGCGTTTGATGAACGGATCATGAGTGGACAGCGGATGGCGGACCGTTAAGTTGACCCCATGAACGAACCGATCGACACCGTTGATGTGATCATCGTTGGTGCCGGGCTTTCGGGCATCGGTGCCGGCTACCATCTTCAAGACAAATGCCCCGATCGGACCTATCTCATTCTGGAAGGCCGCGCGCAGCTTGGCGGCACCTGGGACCTCTTCCGCTACCCAGGCATCCGTTCCGACAGCGACATGCATACCCTCGGCTACAGCTTCAAGCCCTGGACCGGGACAAGGTCGATCACCGATGGCCCGTCCATCCTCGCCTACCTCAAAGAAACGGCAGTCGAGTTCGGCATCGACAGGAAAATACGCGTGCAGCACCAGGTGACCACGGCGTCCTGGTCGCGCGAATCAAACCGCTGGACCATCACTGCCTTGCGCAAGGACACGGGCGAGACCGTCACCTTTGCCTGCGGCTTCCTGTTCGTTTGCTCCGGCTACTACAATTACCTGGGCGGTCACATGCCGGCCTTTCCGGGCAGCGGCTCGTTCGAGGGGAAGATCGTGCATCCTCAGCACTGGCCGGAGGATCTCGATTTTGCCGAGAAGCGGGTCGTGGTGATCGGGTCGGGGGCGACAGCCGTCACCCTGGTGCCGGCGATGGCCGAGACTGCAGCGCATGTGACCATGCTGCAGCGCTCGCCCTCTTATGTCGTGGCCATGCCCGACACGGACATGATCGCCAACCGACTGCGCCAGATGCTGCCGGAGAACATCGCTTATAAGCTGACCCGGTGGAAGAACATCAAAATCGGCGAGTTCTTTTACGGGAAAACCCGCACCAAGCCGGAAAAGATCAGGAGGTGGATAGTCGAGAAGGCGCGAAAAGGCCTCGGTCCCGACGTCGATGTCGATCGTCATTTCAGCCCAACCTACAACCCCTGGGATCAGCGCCTCTGCCTGATTCCGAACGGCGATCTTTTCCAAGCGCTGAAGACGGAAAAGGCGTCCGTCGTCACCGATCGGATAGAGACGTTCCTGCCGACGGGCATTGCCTTGCAGTCCGGGCGAATTCTCGAGGCGGACATCATCGTCACGGCAACCGGTCTCCGGATCCTGGCGCTTGGCGGCATCGACATCACCGTCGATGGCGAGACGATCGATTTTTCAACGCACTGGACCTATAGGGGCGTCGCCTATTCCGACGTGCCCAACATGGTCTCCATCTTCGGCTATATCAACGCCTCATGGACGCTTCGAGCCGATTTGATTTCCGCCTATGTCTGTCGCCTGCTCAACCATATGCGTGCCACCGGCACCAGGGTTTGCACACCCCGTCTTCGCCCATCGGATGGCGACATGCGAAAGCGTCCGCTGATCGAAAATTTCTCGTCCGGCTACATCCAGCGCGCGTTGCATGCCCTTCCCCGCCAAGGCGACCGCGAGCCTTGGACCAACCCGCAAAACTATTCCCTCGATAAGAAAGTGCTGACCAGGAGCCCTGTCGACGACGGGGTCATGATCTTCGAGCGAGGCTGCGTCAATGGCGATCATAGTCATCGAGGAGGTCCAGATCGTCCTGACTGAACAGCCGCCCGAGCGTGAGACGCACCGGGACGCAAAGGGCGATGAACACGGGGAAGAGAATGCCGAGAATGCTTGACTTGACGACCCAAAGAATGGCGAAACAGGCCCCCTGCACCAGGGTGTAGCGGTCCCTTGTTCTTTTTGGAACCATCGTATCGCCTGAGGCGCTCATTGAAGCCAAAGGCAGTCGGAACAGCGTCAACGCGCGAATGAAGAAGTCATTCCCCCAGAGCGCCATGACGCCCATGTAGATAAACAGGCCCAAGAGGACGGGCATCGGGATCAAGCTTACATAAGAGAGCAGGAGCAAGGATGTCGCGATCGCCAGGTGGATGGTCAATGCCGAGATCCGGTTTTCCACCACCGCGACCGCCGGCCCATCGGCAACAGCCCCTTCGACCGTCAAGCTCTTCAGATGATTGACCGAATGAACGGTCGCGGCGACGATCCAAGGCAGGCCGAAGAATGAGAAACAGAAGGTGAACATCCCGATCAACAGCAGGTCGAGATGATAACCTTTGCCTTTGACCAGCGGCGCGTCACTTTCATTGATGATGCGCGAGGTGATGTTCTGATCGAGAAACAGCAGGATCGCAGCGAAGCTCGCGGGCAGGAGACAAGAAAAAATCGCCCATGGAGGAAGAGCCAGGAGATCGACGAGCCAGGGCCGCCCCGTCGAGGTTATGCTGAAACTTTCGGGAACCGCCGGCCCCTTGATGGCGTTCGAGCTGATGACAATGGCAACAAAGGTCATGGCGACGATGGCTACCGTCGGCGCAAAATCCGCCAGCACCCGGGTACCGGGCAAGGGACGGTGCCCGACATAGCGGAGCATGCGCAGCACCATCGCGATCAGGAACGTACCGCTGGCAATGGCAGCGATGATCAACCCTCCCGAGACTGTGGTTGCGTCGCTCAGGATGTCTTTCGCCACACCTTTGAAGGATTCCACGATGAAGATGATCGAGACCAGGGCAGCAAAGATATCGTCGGTGAAACGGGAGAAGAACATCATCAATCTGCTGGCATTGGTGATCGATAGCAGGATCAACATCGCGCCGGCCCAGATCCCGGTCCATGCATAGACGGCGATGAAGCTGAGCCCGAGATCCTGACTTGCCTTGTACAGCAGTGCCGTGAAAATGACGATCGGCCCGGTTCCGCCCAGCAAGGTGATCGGCTGTGCCGAGAACAGCGCGTAGATCACACCGCCGACGGCGGTCGCGATCAGCATCTCGATGATGCCGAGTTCCCCTCCTGTCAGAAGGCTGGACAATGCGCCGAAGGCAATGGCGTTGGCGAGGCACGCGAAGAACAGGTAGAGGCTGGAGCTTAAGACCTTGCGATGCATCGCGTCGGCGAAGTCACTTGCATAATGCGGCTTTCGGGTACGAATATCAGCGGCCAATCCCGTGAACATGGTGCTCTCTTCACCTTCAGGTTTGCCCGCGAACATGGCGTTCGCGTTCCGTCAGATCATGCGCCCTTTCTGGGAAATGTACAGCAGCGCCAATTCTGTCGCCAGCGGGGCATGGCCCCTAAACGGCCTCTACGCATCTTCCCCCGCGCCGCGGCAGGGCCGAGTGTTCTCAACCTCAAGCTGCCTTGGCAGAAGTTCCCCGGCGAGCCGCGTCGGTCGGCCCCTTCGGTGCCATCGATTTTCTGGCGCCGGAACCATTAGAGCGCGCAGCCGTTGTCCCGGTAGAGAGCGACTGTTCGTCGCCTCGGCCACCGCGCGAAACACGCGCGTCCGAACTGTATTGGAGAGTTTGATGAAAGCAACTCGATCTTTGACTTATGCTGCTATGGCGTTCGGCGCCACCGCGCTGGGGGGACCGGCCTTCGCGACGGGTGCAATGGACAGTGATACGGCCGGCACCGGTGCGCCGGCCTACGGCACGCAGACACGGATCATGCCGGCGGCTACTGGCAGCACTGCTTCCGAAGCGGCTGCCAGCGTGTTTCAGGTCTTTCCCTCTTGATAGCGCCGAGCTCGATGCGGACGCGCGTCAGGAGATCGCACGGGCTGCGGACGACTGGGAGCAGACCGGTTCGGTACAGATCAGCCTGATCGGCCACACCGATACGAGCGGCTCTGCAGACTACAATCTGCGGCTGTCGGAGCGGCGCGCGCAAGCGGTCGAGGCCGCCCTGCTGCGCGAGGGCATTCCCCCTGACCAAATCAACATCATGGCGCGCGGCCAGGAGGATCTGCTCGTGCCAACCTCCGATGGTGTTCGCGAAGATCAGAACCGTCGGGTGGAGATCGTGGTCCCGGCAGCGGAGCTGGAGGAGGAAAGCGCCGAGGTCGCACCGCCGCCGCAGCCCTTGCCCGCAGCCTCGGCGCCTGCAGCCCGAGAGCCCGCCTCCGAGCCCGAGCCCAATCGGTTCACCTTCGCCCTGGGCCCCGTCTACGGCCACAACTTCGGCGAAAACGACGATGGCGCCGAGAACGATCTGGTCGGCGCGGAGCTGAGGTTCCAGGCACTGCCTGGCTTCCTTGGCGGTGTGTCCGTGAGCCAAATGGCGCTATGGAGCTTCAACGGCATTGACGATGGCCTCGCCGGCCGCAGTGTGGCGAGCCTGGACTTCGCGCCGGACTTCGGCGGCTTTCGGCCGACGCTTGCCGTCAATGGCGGCGTCGTCTACGGCGATGGCGTGCAGGACGGCTTCGTGGTCGGACCGGAACTCCGGCTGGACGCGGTTCCGATCGTCGGTTTCAACGTCGGTCTCAAGGTAGCCTATGACTACCAGTTCGAGGCCGACGACTGGGACAAGGGCATCCTTTGGGCCGGGTTGGATCTCGGCATCCGCTTTTAGGCCCTGGGTCTGTAATTTGCAGTGCTCTGGCGTGTGTCTGTCCAGGGTCTCTTAGTCTGTCCGCACTGGCTGGTCCGATCAGGGACCGCCAGTGCTCTATCGGATTTCTCGACTTGGAGAACGCGCCAGGCCCGGCTTTGACTGTTCTGTTCGGTGGCCGGGGTCAAGTGACCTGCTCTCTTCAGACCGCGCTCGTCGCTCCCGTAGGACTTGGCGCGGTCTTAATGAGCAGGTCACCATACGCAGTGATGACAGCAGGGCTCATTTACAGGCGAATGTTGCCTCGTACCCGTTGTCGTTGGTATCGCGGTCGACTAGATCTGCATCCCTTCCGTACTCCTCGGTGCAGTACAAATCGGCTTTCTGCGCAATCACATCATACTCGTCGTCGTCGCCATATTCGTAGGTGACGGTCGGCGCAGTCGCCTCCGTCCGTTGTTGGGCTGCGCAGGCCGATAGGGCCATGATGCATGTCAGCACAACCGCTGTATGGTTGGAACGCATAGGCGATCTCCAATAATGCCATCGGATTATCAATGAACACCAGAGAGGCGAGCAGGTTCCACTGACAGTGATTTTTCGCCGCGCACTCCTGCGCACAGCGCCGCCGCAGCTTGCTGCTGATCGGACTGCAGTATCTGCTGACCTGGCTGTCGGTTCGATCGCCGCGGGTGCGCTCGGCAATCAAGGCCGAGCCTACGCTGCTGATGGATGACGGCCGCATGCTCGATGAAGCGTTTGATGCCGAGCGGGTCACGCGTGACGAGATGCTGGCGGTGCTGCGCGCTTCGGATGTACGCCATGTAAGCTCGGTCCATGCCGTCGTGTTCGAGACCGACGGATCGTTCAGTGTGATCGCCGCTCGGCCGTTTCGAAAGGCGTCACGAATTGCATCGCATCAGCCGTGTTGATGGACAATAAGCTACCGCACACGATCAGAAGTTTTTCGACCGGTGGCGGCGCTGAACTCGGCCAGATCGAGACGAACCAGCGGATGGGAGGGATCGCTTTTGCACAGGTAGATTTCATGTCCCGGCTCGGCGATGACCCGAAATCCCGCCGCCTGCAGCAAGGCCATGACGCCGGCGTGGTTCGGCGCCCACCAGTTGGTCGGATCGCCAGCGAAGGTGCCGGGGATGAAGGCGAGGTTCGGCCAATGCGGCGATGCCAGTCTGTCACGGGTCTCGAAGTCGCAGTCCTGACCGATGTCGGACGATACCGTGCGGCCGCCCTGGGTGAGGCTCTGGAACAGCATCAGCCTTGGCCGGAGGCTCGCGATGATGTCGAGCGCCAGGAGCGGATAGCGAAGATGGTAGAAGACGCCCATGAACAGGATCAGATCGAAGCGCTCGGCGCAGCCGGCAAGGTCGTAGACCTGCGCCTGCTGGAAGCGGACGTTGCCCAGGCCGAATTCGGCCGCGGCCCACCGGGCCTGATCGAGATAATGAGGGTCGACATCGATGCCGGTGACGGCGGCGCCGCGCTTGGCCAGCTCGAAGCTGTAAAAGCCGGCATTGCAACCGATGTCCAGCACCCGCCAGCCGCTTAGATCTCCCGATAGATGAGGCTCGATCTGGCGCCATTTTTCCGCCGGAAAATCCCCCAGCCAATGATCGGGAAAGGTCTGACGGCCGTCCGGCAGATGGAGATTATGGAACCAGGGAGCAAGATCGCGGATCTTGTCGTTCGGCATCGATGCGTCTGCCCGTCAAACCGCGACGACTTGAATGGCCGAACGCGATTTCGCCCCTGCCTCGACCAGATAGCGCTCAAGCTGTTCCGCCCGGCGATCGGCGGTGTGCTCCGCCAGCACCCGGTTCCTCGCCGCCTCGGCGATCAGCCGGCGCCGCGCCTCCGTTGACCTGCTAAGCCAGCGGACCACGTCGTCTGTGGTCTGAGCAATCAGGATTTCCTCGCCGTGTCGAAAGAACTGCTCAAGCCCCGGCCAATCGTCGCTGATGATCGGCACGCCCGCGGCGGCGGCCTCGAACAGCCGGACGCTCGGCGACCATCCGGCCGCGACCATGGCCTGGCGGGTGACGTTGAGCGTGAAGCGGGCGCCGGCGTAGAAACGCGCATGGTCAACCGGCGCCACATGATCCAGCCGCTCGACATTGCTCGGCCAGACGATGTCGTCCGGATATTGCGCGCCGGCGACGACGAAGCGGCGGTCGGGGAGCGCATTTGCGGGGGCCATCAGCAGCCGTTCCAGCGGCGGCTGGCGGTCCGGGCTGAAGGTGCCGAGATAGGAGAGATCGTAGCGCGGCGGGACGGTCTGAGGGCGGTACGCTCTCGGTATCCACCGAGCAGTAGAGAGGAAGCGCCCGCCTGGCGTCGTAGCGCTGCTCGATCATGTCCAGCACCGGTCCGCCGGCGAAAGAGAGGTAGAGGTCGAAACCGGCGATCAGCGGTCGGCTCAGATACGCGCAGCTTCCGGATTCGAGTTCGGCGAGCGTCACCGGCGTGTCGATGTCGTAGAAAGCCGTCACCCCTCGCGCCGTTGCCTGCACCCAGGCGCCGATATCGATGCCGTCGGGCACATAGGAGCCGACGATCACCACATCGGCATCGGCGATCAGCGCGCCGTGAGCGTCCCGCAGCTGCTGCTGCGATTGGTAGAGACGGACATCGCAATAGGCGCAAATCGGCAGGTCGCGTTCCGCGGCGTACCATGGCTCGTCGCTCTCCAGGAACAGGATGTCGTGGCCCCGCGCCGCCAGCGCCTTGAGCAGCGCACGGTAGGTCGTGGCGTGGCCGTTGCCCCAGGACGAGGTGATGGTCAGCCCGAGGACGACGATGTGAAGCGGCCCGTTCATGACTCGCCTTTCCTTGCTGGCATCGGCAGGTCGCTGCAATCCGGCCAACGCTGCCTCCACCTCGAGGGCGCGCTGCCGATAGGTATGGCTCTGAAGCAGGCGCGTGCGCGCGCGCGCGCCGATCCGCCTGGCGTTGACCGGATTGAGCTGACGGAGATGACCGAGAACCGCCCCGCCGTCCTTCGCCACCAGGATTTCGCGCTCGGGCTGCAGGAACATCTCGATTCCGGGCCAATGGTCGGTGATCAGGCAAGCGCCGGCGCCGGCGGCCTCGAACACCCGGGTCGCCGGCGCGAAGCCGAGGTTCGCCATGTCGTCGCGGCTGATGTTGAGCACGGCGCGCACGCTGGCGTTCAGAAGGTTGTGCTGCGCGGTCGGCACGTGGCCGAGGCGGCGGACGTTGACCGGTACCGTTTTCTCTTCCCAGCCGCTGCCGCCAAGCAGAAAGCTGAGATCCGGCGCTGCGGCGGCGACGTCGAGAAAATAGCGCTGCACCCGGGCCTCGCGATCGGGCAGCCGGTTGCCGAGGAAGAGAAGGTCGGCGGCGAGCGCCGGCTCGGGCGGCACCGGATAGTGAGTGTCGGGATCCAAGGCGTTGAAGATCGAGGTGCAGCGCCGGGCGCCGAGCCGCCGGTAGAGCGTTTGCACGCGTTCGCCGCCGCCATAGGTGAAGACCGCGTCGAACTCGCCGATCCTGCGGGCGAGGACTTGGTCCCGGTCGGCCTTCAGGCTGGCGAGCGTGGCCGGGGCATCGACGTCCCAGAAGATCACCTTTGTCTCGGGCTGTCTGTTGTCGAGCACGCCGGTGACCAACTCGTCGTCGAACACCCCGACACCGCTCGCCTTGACCACGAGATCCGCATCCCGTCCCGCTGCCAGCGCACGGGTCAGACCGTCTTGGGTCGCTTCGTAGACCTGAACCTCCGCCCAACTCGGCGGCTCGATATCCCGGTGAGCCTGGCGATCGAAAGCATCCGGCTCGAAGAAGATATCTGGTGACGGCGGGCGAGCGTCTTCAGCAGACCGCGGTAGTAGGTGGCCGCGCCGTTCCAATAGGCCGACAGCAGGCTTGAGCCGTAGAAGGCGATTTTCACGCCGCGGCCCGCGCAAGCTGGAAGGCCGCCGCCTCGGCCGCCGCGGTAAACGCCGTGGGCTTGAGCGCGGCCGCAATCTGCAGCAGCTCCTGCGCCCGATGCTGGCAGGTATGGCGCTCCTGAATGGTCGAAAGCCCATGAGCGGCGAGGGCGCGCCGCCGATCACGGTCGGCCAAGAGTTCGGCGAGCGTTGCCTTCATCTCGTCGCCGGATCGCACCATCAGAAAATCACGGCCCGGCGTGAACAGATTCTCGCAGTCATCCCACGGCGCCGACACGAGCGGAATGCCGCAGGCCAGCGCCTCGAAGACACGGATGGTCGGTATGCCGCGCAGGGTTTCCGCATAGGGCCTGCGCGGCACGTGCATGGTGATGCGGCTTTGGGCGAAAGCCAGGGGCACGCGATGATTGGCAAGCCAGCCGCCATAGGTAATTCCCGCCCTCCGCAGTCGCGCCAGCGCCGTCTCGAGATAGCGCACGCCATGCACGCTCGCGCGCAGGCCCAAGGCGTCAATCGGCTCGAGCAGAAAAGTCTCGAGCTCCGCGGAGCGCTCGCCATCGCCCCAATTGCCGACCCAGATGAGATCTTGCTCGGGCTCGATGCCGGGACAGGGCCGGAAGAGATCGATGTCGGCCGCCTCATGCCAGGTCCAGACCTCCCGGCCCCATCCCTGGCGGCGATAGATCTCGCGCACCGTCTCGCCGAACGCCAGGACGCCGTCATAGCCCTCCAGCTCGAAGCCGGCGATGTCGTCGGCTTGGGTCAGGGCGCGATGATGGGTGTCATGAAAGAGCAGAAGGTAGCGGCCGCCGCGCACGCGGTGACGGCCGACTGCGGCGACCAGGCCTGGATCGTTCCATTCGTGGACGATCACCAGATCGGCGCCGTCCAGCGCATTGTCGAGGTCAAGCTCCTCGAGCCGATAGAGCTGCGTCTTCAGCGTCGGGAACCGGGCGGCGGCATCGGCAAGGGCCGTATCGCCGCCGTCGCGTAGCAGGTTCTGCCGGCTCCAGCCGTCCGCCGGCTCGAACGCCTGCACCGCGTGGCCGAGCTTTTGCAGCTCCTTGGCGACGCCGCGCAGAAAGTGGGCATGGCCATTGTTCCAGCAGGAGATCAGCGAGTGACAGAAGACAACGATGCGCATGGACGATTTCCTTGATCGACGGGGGAAATGCGCTGCCGATCCGACACGCCTGCCGACCGGGACAGCAGGTCGCGGTACAGAGCCAGGGTGGCAGCGACAGCGGCTATTGCCGGATAGGTGCCGGCACGCGCCGCAGCTTTGGCGGCGAGTTCAGAGCGAAGTTGTCGGTTGCGGATCACGCGGTTGACGGCCGCGGACGCTTCCGTCGGGCTCGAAGGATTGACGAAGACAGCGGCGTCCTCCCAAAGCTCCCGGAACGTCGGAATATCGGCGAGCACCAGCGCATTGTCCGCGGCGGCCGCTTCAAGCACGGCCAGGCCGAACGGTTCGTAGCGAGCCAAAGAGACGAAGATGCTGCTGCGCCTTAGCCAGCGCTGGACCTCGGCATCGCTCACCGCGCCGAAAGCGTGAAGCGTCTTTGGCCGGAAGCGCTCGCCCGCCGGACCTTCAAGCGCGCCGAGCGCTACCGCCGGCCAGCGGAAGGAAGCGGCGGCGAGATCGAGCGTTCCCGCGTTCTTGCCTTGGTCCCAAAGCCGCCCCGCGCTCAGCACCAGCGGCTCCTTCGGCAGCTCCTCTGCGGCAAGAGGCGTCGAGCGGCCATTGTGAACGACCTGCGGCCGCTCCGCTTCGGGATAGGCTTCGGTGATCGCGGCGGCAAACGCACGGGACGGCGCTATGACGATCTCGGCAGCGCTCAGGCCACGCGCCGCCCTCGCATATCGCCACCGCCAATCCTCCGGTAGCGGGCCGCCGCGCACCGCTTGCCACCAGGTCGCCAGACAGGAGTGATGGGTCGCGATCACCGGCGCCGCCGTCAAATGGCCGGCGATGCCGGCCCCGTTCACGTGGATCAGATCGACCGCATGCCGGAGCGCCAGGCGGTCCAGCCACGCTGCCAAGGCCCTGAGCTCACTTGAGTCGCGAGCCAGCCAGTCAAGCGGCAGATCCGCATGTTCCAGGCGCACCAAAGGCGAGATCTCGAGCAAAGACCGCTGCTGATGCGGCGCCGGTGCCGGGCCGACGACCGCCAGGACAACCTCGATCTCGCGGGCTGCGAGGCCGGACGCCAGTTCGCAGCAATATTGCCAGACACCACCGACGGCATCGCCCGCCAGCAGGACGCGCCCAGGCTTCACGAAGGCGTCCTTCCGCCGTTGAGCGATCGCTCCAGCTCATGCAGCGGCAGTGGCTGCTCGTCCTGAATGTCGCTGAAGGCGGCGAAAGCGATCAGATAATCTTCATGGGCGCGTTCCCACGCGCGGTCGTCCGGACGGCCGAAACGTCGCCGGAACTCGGGTGAGCCCGGATAGGCAAAAAGCGGCACCGGATCATTGGCCCAAACACCCTGATCGCGAAGCCGTTCACGCCAATGCACAAGTTCTCGCTGATCATCGGCAGCGCTCTGGATCAAATTGGCCTGCACGAAGGGCACGTGGCGCTTGGCAATGATCAGCCTCGCCGCCAGATCCTCGGTGCTCATGCGGCAGTTCTTGTCGAGCGCTTGCCGCCCTGCCTCGGTAATGCTCTCGACGCCGGCTTCGATCGAGACGCACCCCGCAGCGCCCAGCAGCTCGAGGAGGTCCTCTTTCCAGAGATCGATCCTCGTCTGCACGCCGAACCGTACCGGCCGCTCGGCCAGCGCCTCCAGCAGCGGGCGCTGCGGCAGGAAGATCTCATCGACGAAGTAGAGGTAGGTCGCGCCCTTCTCGATCAGGCCGTCGATCTCGGCGAGGAGCAGATCGAGCCGCCGCCGGCGATACTTGTCGCGAAAATCCATCTTGGCGCAGAAACTGCAGCTATAGGGGCAGCCGCGCGACGCCTCGACCTCGGCACCCGGCCCGTCCGGCTCGGCATCGAAGCGGTGGTGATGATGCCGATGCCGTGTGACCCATTCGGCCGGCCAGTCAAGCGGCGGCAGGTCGACGAAGCGACCGGCGTGAGGTCCGCCGCGCAAGGTGATCTCTGCGCCGTCGCGAAACGCGATCGATCGGTCGAGCGGAACGCCGCCGCGGCGTGCCAGCTCCCGCACCAGCTCCTCCGCTTCGCCCATCAGCACCATGTCCACGTCGAGTTTCTGCAGCGTGCTGGCCGGCGTGGTGGAGCCATGCGGACCGATCGCGACCAAGGTCGGCATCAGGGGGCGGAGCGCCGAGGCGATCGCCGCCGGCTGGGTCAGCTCCGGCTGGGCGCAGCGCCAGAAGAGATAGGTCGGCGCCGTGGTGATGACGGCAACGTCCGGAGCGAAATCGGCAACACGTTCCGCGATGGTCTCCGGCGCAAGGTCTTCGAGATGGCCGTCGACGAGCAGCGTTTCCTGTCCGTCCTCGTCGAGCAGCGCCTTGGCATAACCGAGTTCCAGCGGCAGATGAGGGTCGTGGCAGCCGAAGTAGATGCTGCCGTCGAAACGCCATCTCGGATTGATCAGAGCGACTTTCATCATTTGTTTTCTCATGCCGGTATCTGCGCCCGATCGGCTGCTTGGTGCTTACCCATGCCCTGCTGTTGGAGCCAGTTCAGCAGCCGTGCTGCTCCCTCTTGCCAGCCGGTGCGAGCCGCCCACCCCGTCGCCCTCTGAAGGGCGCGCGTATCGCTCACGTAGTAGCGCTGATCGCCGGTTCGCCAGCCATCGAATGTCACGCTCAGGGGCCTGCCCAGCAGCTTTTCGATATGCCCGATCAGGCCGAGAAGGCTGACGGCGTTGCGGTTGCCGCCACCGAGATTGAAAGCGCGCCCGGCGGCCTGGGGCATGGCGTTCAGGACGGCCAGGTAGGCATCGACCGCATCGTCGATATAGAGGATATCGCGCACCTGCCGGCCGTCGCCGAAGATGGTGATCGGCTCATGGTCGAGCGCAGACAGCAGAAAGTGCGCGACCCAGCCCTGGTCCTCGGTGCCGAATTGATGCGGGCCGTAGAGACAGCTCATGCGCAGGACCGTCGCCGGCAGACCGAACGAGCGGCTGTAGTCCAGCACATATTGGTCAGCGGCACCTTTGGAGCAGCCGTAGGGGCTGCAGAAACTGAGCGGCCGGTCATCGCCGATGCCATGCGCCCGGACATCGGGATCAACCGGCAAATACCGCTGCTGCACCAGCTCGAGCGCCAGGCCGTCGAGCCGACCGTAGACCTTGTTGGTGCTCGCGAACAGCGTCAGCGGCGGCGACTTGGCATGGCGCAGGGCTTCGAGCACGTTGAGCGTGCCGCGCAGATTGATGTCGAAATCGTCGCAAGGATCGACAAGGCTGGTCGTTACCGCAACCTGAGCGGCAAAATGAAAGACCGCCTTTGCATCAACCAACGCATGATTGATGATGTAGGGATCCCGAATGTCGGCGATTTCGGCCGCCACCCGGCGCGGATGGCGGCTCTTGAGATAGGCGAGGTTCTGCTCAACTCCATCTCTGGAGAGGGCGTCCAGGACCAGCACGTCCTCGCCCGTCGCCGCCAGCCGATCGGCAAGATTGCAGCCGAGGAAACCGGCGCCGCCGGTAATCACCATCGGCCGGAATCGGCGTGCGACGGCGGGCGACTTTCGCTGCAGAGCGTGCAGCTTGCGGGCCGCGTCGATACCGCCCTGCCGCAGCATGCGGTGCAGAAGCTTTGGCCGGCCGCCTGCTGTCACCAGGCCGAAATGATAGTGCCGCTCGTCAAAGTGCCAGCCCTCCTGACTGGGCAGGGACGGGTGCAGGTCCTGATAAGAATACCAATAGACCCTTTCGACATTCGCTCGCATGGCATCGAGAAACGAATCGATCTGCGTGAGCTCGTCATGGCGCCAGGTCGAGTAACCTGTCTCCGTAATCCAGATCGACGCGTTCAGCCCATGCCGATCGAGGATCGCGCGGGTCGCCCCGATCTGCTCTTCCCATGGCTGCCATGTGCTGTTCACCGCCTGCCAGGTGCCGGGAAAACCGTGCAGCCCGATCGCCTCGATGTCCAGGAGGCCGCCACGCTCGGCGATGAGCGCAAGCCAGTTCAGATCGGTAGGACATGTGCCGCCGAGAAGCGTGCGTTTGCCACGCCGGCGCATCCAGTACGCCGCCTTGATCAGCATGTCCGCGAAGATTTCCCAATTCGGATCGAGGCGCCAATCCCAATCGTTCAGATTGTTCGGCTCGTTCCAAAGTTCGATTGTATCAAAATGGTCGCCGTAACGGGTTACCAGCAGATCCAGAAAATCGGCATAGGCTTTCGGGTCCTTCGGCGGCCCGGCGGTCGTGGCGCTCAGTGACATGGAAGGCGGCACATAGAGAACGCAGGGCAAAAGCTCGAAGCTCTGACCGAGCTTTGGCAGCAACCAATCGTACCAGCCCTCGATATCCGAGCGATGATAATCCGCCCAGGAAACGCCGGTGCGCAGATGCCGGATGCCAAGGCGCTTCAGGTCCTCGATCGCCAACTCGACCCTTTGATGCTCTCCCGGGCGGAACCACTCGAGAACGCCAAGAGCCGGTCGTTTGCGTACCGACCCGCTCACGCCACCAGCCCGCGGCGCTCGAGCTCTTCCTTCGCCTCGGCGACCCGGTCCTCCGCCCGCTGACGGTCGACCCACGCGAGAAATTCATCGAGGCTGTTTTCGAGCAAGCGCCTCGGCGCGTAGCCGAGCACCTCCCTGGCGAGACTGATGTCGGCAAAGCAATGGCGAATATCGCCAAACCTGGCTTTGTCGAGCACGACCGGTGTGAGGTCGTGGCGGCCATAGGTGCGCGCCAGCAGACGAGCAACCTCGTCGATCCGGTAAATACGCCCGCTGCCGATGTTGATCACGCGGCCGGCGGCGGCCGGGACAGTCATGGCCCGGTGGAACGCTTCGGCGACATCGCGAACATTGACGAAATCGCGCTGCTGTCCGCCATCTTCGAACAGCAGGCAAGGATTGCCGTTCATCAACCTTGAAGCGAAGATCGCGAGCACGCCAGTGTAAGGGTTGGAGAGCGCCTGGCGCGGACCGAAGACGTTGAACAGGCGAAGTGCTACCACATCGATGCCGTAGGCTTCGCCGACAACCAGGCACATTTGCTCTTGAACGTATTTTCCGAGAGCGTAGACAGACGCCGGATCAAGGCGCTTGTTTTCCGGCGTTGGCAACGGCACAAGGGGCCGTCCGCTGCTATCCAGAACCGCCCATGTTTTCGCACTCAGCTGCTTTGCCGAACGAAGCGATGGCGTGACCAACCGGCCGTCGTGACCGTTGTAAAGTCCTTCCCCATAAACACTCATCGATGAGGCCACCACAATCCTGGCCACCGGCTGCTCCGCCAACGCTTCGAGCAGGGTGGCCGTGCCCAGTTGATTAACGGCGGTGTATCGCTCGATGTCGTACATGCTCTGGCCGACGCCGACGGCGGCAGCGAGATGAAAGACGCCGTCGACGCCCTTGAGCGCCTCTCTCAGAATCCCCTTGTCGCCGATATCGCCACGAAAACACTCAACGTCGTCGTGCAGGTAATCGGGCCACGTCGCCGCCTCGCCATGCACCTGCGGCTCGAGGCTATCAAGGATGCGGACGTGATGGCCGGCCAACAAGAGTTCGTCGGCGAGATGGGAACCGATAAATCCTGCACCACCAAGAATCAGAAAGGTCTCGCTCATTTTTGTTCCGCCGGTGACAGCAAGTAAAAAAAGGGTGCCTCAGGAACGCTCGATGAATTTATGAAAACGACTGACATCACCGTCGGCCGTTTCTTCCTGATAGAGAAAGGCCAGCTGCTGATCTTCAAATTGCTGAAAAAAGCTGTCCCAGCCGATGTCCTGCAGATCATCTTTACTGTCATCGTCAAAGCGGATCCGGAGAAGACCTGGTTCGTCATCGTCGCCGGTTGCTGCGACGGTCGCCGGCTTGCCGCCACGGGCTTTGGTCCAATCGCGGATGACCTGATGATCGGTGGTCGAGCTTGCTTCACTCATGATGGTCCTCCCAATTTCCGTTCGCAGACCAGGGAATGACCTGGCGCTCAAATGGTTCCCGCTGCTGCAGCTTTTTTCTTGTTCTTTTTATGGCTTTTTCGCCGACGGTTGCGGAGCTTCTGAAGTCGCAGACTTCTCCCTTTCTCGCCGAGAACAAGCGAACTCGCGCGACAATGGAATCGGCCGACATCCGGCGTCGGTCAGCTTCTGCCTCGGCGTCCCGATGATCACCCGTTCATGATCATTGAGCTTGCTGATCCGCTCGAGCGCATCCTTGGCGATGGCGGATTGATGGACGTCACGATACATCCCACGCTCACGCGCCCGATATCCGCTGCGATGCCGCCTCACTTACCTCTGTGCCGAGGACGGCACGCCCACATCGCCCAAAGTGCGCCGCCGCGCATAGGTCTTTGCCACTTGATGACAGCATGTTTAGCTCCGCGGTCGCCGACGTAGCGGGCCGATGGATCTGGTGGGTCGGCGAGGCCATGCAAGCCGGCAATCAACCAACGATCCTCGCCCTGCGAAGCATCAATTGATCTGGATCCATTGATTCCGGGCATTCTTCGTCAAAATGAGCTAACTTCATCGTCGCTATTTGTTTCCGTCAGTAACTCAATGGAGTAGTTGTGCAAAAAAACAATAATCGACTGTTGAATGAGGCAAACACCAAAGAGGCCGGGAACAGCCTTCTCCCTCCCAAAACGCGGAGCACAACCACGGACGCCGGCCGGGCGTCCGCGGCGGCGGTGGAATCCCGTGAGAAAGCGTCGAAGGCCGCCGACCAAACCGCACATGCCGCGCAATCGGTGGCGCACACGAAAGAGGCGATGAAGGCAACGCTCGCCGAAGCGAAACGTAGACATCCTCGAACAGCGCTGAACCGTGCCATTGCGACCGCGGACAAAGAGGCCAAAGCGGCGAAGAAAGCGGCAATGGCGGCTGAACAGATGGCCGTCCGTGCGGCGGCATCTGGCATCGGAGAGCGAGCTGGCAGCGGCCGAGGCGCGCGACGCCGAAACCGCGGCGATCAAGGCCATGGCCAAGGCCAAGGGGGCGGAGATCGAGTTGGCTCAGGCTGAGCGCGCAGAGAAGCCTCAGGCGCAATCGATCAAGAGTGCAAAGCAGCGTCTCGCTGGAATCCTCAAGGAGGCCGAAGCGCGGGAAGCGGAGGCGGAGGCTGCGGCCCTGAAGGTGACGGCCCTCGCCACCAAGGCCTGGGCCGAGGCCACGGCCGCAGCGGAAAAAGTCAAAGAGACCGCGCAAGCGGTGAAGCGAACCGAACTTGCGGCGCGCAAAGCCGAATGCGCCGTCCGCAGCGGCAACAAGAAGGCAGAACAATCGCTGAGCAGGACCAAGGCCACCGTTGGCGAGGCGCGCAGCGTAACGAAAGCGGCGGTGGACGACGCCCGCGCCTCGGCGAAGGCAGCCAAGAAGCTGGACGCCGCGGCCGCCCAAGCCCACGCTCACGCGCACGCTGCCACGATTTCAAAGGCCGACGCGGAACGCGCTGCTCAGAAAGCCAAGGAGGCGGCTGAGAAAGCCGCGCGCTCGGAAGCGGAGACCGGCAAGAACCTGAAGGCGCCGGAGCTCTATCTGAACCGTGAGCTGACCTGGCTCAACTTCAACAAGCGGGTGCTGCACGAGGCTGAAGATCGCCGCACGCCGTTGCTCGAGCGCGTGAAGTTTCTGGCGATCGTCGGCAACAATCTCGATGAGTTCTTCATGAAGCGCATCGGCGGCCTGAAACAGCAGGTCGGCGCCGGCATCCACGAGCGCACCGTCGATGGCCGCACGCCGGAGGGCCAGATCCGCGACTGCCTGGCGCTGGTTCGCGACATTCAATCCAGAGCGCGCGAGATTTTCCTCGACCTCAAGAAGCGGCTGCTAGCGGCACGAGATCGCTATTTCCGATTACGCCGATCTGCTGGAGGAGGAACAGGCCGGCGTGCGTGCTTACTATCTGGAGAACATTTTTCCGCTGGTCACGCCGCTCGCCATGGACCCGGCCCACCCGTTTCCGCACATCTCGAATCTCTCCTTGAATCTGCTGGTCACGCTAAGGGCACCGGGCGAGACGACGCCGATCATGACCCGCGTCAAGGTCCCGACGGGCAACACCGTGCCGCGGTTTCATCCGGGTCGGCTCGACCAACCGGTTCGTGCTGCTTGAAGACATCATGGCCAACAATCTCGATGTCGTGTTCCCGGAGATCGAGGTCATGGCCTGCGAGGTGTTCAGGGTCACCCGCAACGCCAACACCGAGCTCGAGGAGGATGCCGCCGACGACCTTCTGGAGATGATCGAGAGCGAGGTCCGCGACCGCAAATTTGCCCCGATCGTGCGTCTCGAGACGGCCCAGGGCATCGAACCGCTGCATCGTGGCATGCTGGCCGCCGAGCTCGGCCTCGACGAGGATGAGGACGTCTTCGAAAGCGACGTCATGCTGGGCATGCGCGACCTGTTCGAGATCGCCTCGATCAAGATCGCCGCGCTGCACGATCCCGACCATTTCGCCATCGACAACGTGGATCTCGACGGCGAGCAGAACATCTTTCACGCCATCCGCAACAAGGGGCCGTGTACTGCTGCAGCACCCTTATGAGTCGTTCAACACCTCGGTGGTCCGGTTCGTGCGCGAGGCCTGCAGCGACCCCAAGGTGATGGCGATCAAGATGACGCTCTACCGGACCACGGCGGGAACCGGCATCGTCGACTACCTGATCGAGGCGGCACGCAACGGCAAGCAGGTCGCCGTCGCGGTCGAACTCAAGGCACGTTTCGACGAGGCCGCCAACATCAACTGGGCGAGCCGCCTCGAGGAGGCTGGTATCCATGTGACCTACGGCGTCGTCGGTCTCAAGACTCATTCGAAAATCATCCTGGTGATCCGCCGCGACTTCAACGGTCTTCGCCGCTATGCCCATATCGGTACCGGCAACTATCATGCCGATACGGCGCGCCTGTACGCGGATTTGGGGCTTTTGACCTGCGATCAGGATATCGGCGTCCGACTTGGTCGAGTTCTTTAATTTCTTGACGTCCGGCTGTCAGCCGCATCGGCGCTATTCGAAGATTCTTGTGTCGCCGCGCAACATGAAGAGGCAGCTTCTTGCCAAGATCGATCGGGAAATCTCCAAGAACGCGCCGCGCTCGCCCGGCTTGATCCGGCTGAAGACCAATGCGCTGGAAGATCCGGACATCACCGAAGCCCTCTATCGGGCCTCACGGGTCGGTGTGAAGGTCGAGCTGATCGTCCGCGATACCTGCCGCTTGCGACCAGGCATTCCCGGGCTTTCCGACAACGTCACGGTGATCAGTGTGGTCGGACGGTTTCTCGAACACGCGCGCATCTACTATTTTCAAAATGGCGGCGATGAAGAATTCTATATCGGTTCCGCCGACCTGATGATGCGCAATCTGGAAAGTCGCGCCGAGGTCATTGTCGCGGTCGAGGACGAGCCGTTGCGCGACACGCTGCGCACCTGTCTCGAAGTCCAGTTGAACGACCGTCGCAACGTCTGGGACATGCATGCCGATGGCACCTACGTGCAGCGGCAGCCTGAAAATGACAAGACCGCACGCGGCTGCCAGCAAGTGATGATCGATGCGGCGGAGAAGCGCCATCAGGAAGCACTCAAGACCAAACTCCTCAGGCCCAGAGCCATCGCACGACGAACCACGCGCTGAAGATCGCGCGGCAAGATGGGAGGTCAAGCGGCCCAAGGGGACCATCAAATGGCAGAGGACGCATCTGCAGTTCTCGCTGATGATGCCCAGGCCGATATCATGATGATTGCTGCTGAAGACTTGTCCTTGGCGCCGATTGAAAATATCCAGGATATCCACGGCGTACCGTTTCCCGAAGAACCGAAATTCCGCCAATTCCTGATCACCGGTCCGCCCGGCTCGGGCAAAAGCACACTGGTAGGGAAGATGCGCGGCTGGCCTTACGAAGGTTATGTCGATCTGTCCATCCCCAGATGGTGGCGGGTCCAAGCCTTGACGTTCAGGCCGCGCGAAATCCACCTCGGCGCGCCCTTCAAAGGGCGCCGGGATGCACTCACCGTCCTTGACGACGATTGGCTGGACAACCGTGAAACCTTGGCAATGGACTTTCGAAGGATCCAGATACCGCCGACCAAGACGTGGTTTCTCGGGACCGACTGGCGTGCGCGCTACGTCTTCGAGTTCATGCTGCCGCCACCGGATGAGATTTATCAGCATCGAATCAGGCGCGCGAAGACCGGTCTATTTCCCCACGACCGGCATATCACACCAGACATCGTCGACAGCCAGGTCAAGTTCTATCGAACGATCGCCTGGTATTTCTGGATATCCGGGATGCACGTCTATCTGCGCGTGAACCATGACGGACCGCCGATGAAGATCATGGCATGCACAAAGCCGCCGCCATGACGAAGGAAAGCGAGACCGACGGTGCTGACCCGGCGCGGCCGCTCGGCCCAGCGGAAAAGCCGACGCTGCTCCGGCGGATCGGAGGGTACTTCAAGAGGTTGCCGGAAGGCCAGTTGATCGCTCCGACCTCGACGCCGGTCAGCCTGTCCGCGACCGTTCGACTGGCTTGGCGGAAGCAGCCGTTCTCGATGGTGCTCGGAAATGCGGCTCTCGAGTTTCACCCAGATCTTGCGATCACCGGCGACGAGCGTCACGGCGTCCGGGAATGGATTGTTCACGCAGGCCGTGCGTTTTACGGCGGCGTGCCGGCCTTCGTCCGCATCAGGTCGGAAGAGGCCGTGGTGTTTGGACGAACCAGCGATGTGCAGAGCCGGTTCTTCGGTTACGACCAATCGGTTGCCGATCGGCATGTCAAGGTCACCAACCGGAAGGGCAGGCTGACGATCCAGCCATTGGAATGGGAACGGTCGACCCGTTTATCGTCGATCGAGGCCCCGACGGCCATGTGGGCGGCACGCCAGGAGAGTTTGTTGCGCCTAAAGGGGATCATCGGACGCCCGCTTGCTCCTTTCGACGATGACGAAGCGCTTGTCGTGATCCGCGAGGTCAACCGCATCATGGCGACGGAAGCTTATCGTGAGCTTGCCGACGACGGTGCTCCAGGCGGCGTCATCCGCTTTCCGGACGACATGCCGGTCGTGATGATCGGGGATGTGCATGCCCGCGCGGACAATATGCTGCGGGTGATCACCGAGGGCGGGCTACTGGCGGCGCTGGAACGCAACGACGCCTGCCTGGTGTTTCTCGGAGATCTGCTGCACAGCGAGGCAATGGGCGAACTCGAAGACATGAAGTCGTCGGTTCTCATCCTGGACCTGTTTTCCATGCTGAAACAGCGTTTTCCCAGGAACGTGTTCTACATTCACGGCAACCATGAAAGCTTTGCGCCCGATGTCGGCAAAGGCGGCGTACCGCAAGGCCTGCTGTTCCGCAAGCATTTGAAAAAACGACGCGGCAAGGCCTATGTCGCCGAGATCGAGGCTCTGTTCGGCGGCTTGGCGTTCGTTGTCCACGGCAACGGGTTCGGCGCCTGTCATGGTGCTCCCGTCCGTTCCAGGGTCGATTACCAGACCCTGGTGAACATCCGGCGCTACCCAGGTATCCAGTACGAGCTGGTCTGGAACCGGCTGAGGCAGAAAAATCGGCCGGCCGGTTATGGTAAAGGGAGCGTCAAACGGTTCCGTCAGACCTTGAATCTGCCCAAGCACGCCCCTCTGATCGTCGGGCATACCCCGCAGTCGACACATGAAACGCTCTGGCTGAATGTCGGTGATATCGAAGGTCATCACATCATCTATTCAGCCCACAGCCACCGGCTTGCCGTGATGGTGACGAGCCAAGGCGAGGCGTGGCCTCTGGAACTGATCCCCGATCAGGCGCTCGCCTTTCTCAACGACCGGGTCGGCAGATAGATCATTTGCGGCGAACGACCGATCCGTCACGACCCTCAGCCGGAGAACATGCCGCGCAGGGTGAAGTAGAACAAGGCGGCGAGCAGGCCGCCGATCGGCAGGGTGATGATCCAGGACATGATGATCCCGCCGATGACCCTGAGATCGAGCGCACCGATGCCGCGCGCCATGCCCACGCCGATCACGCCGCCGACGGCGATGTGGGTGGTGGAGACCGGCATGCCCGTCCGCGAGGCCAGCACCACGGTCGCCGCCGCCGCCATGGTCGCACAGAACCCGCGGGTCGGCGTCAACTCGGTGATCTTGGAGCCGATGGTGCGCATCACCTTATAGCCATAGGTGGCAAGGCCGACGACGATGCCGAAGCCGCCGAGCACCAATATCCAAAGCGGCAGCTCGGATTTCTGCGCCACCTCGCCGCCCGATTTGACCAGGCCGACGACCGCGGCCATCGGACCGACACCGTTGGCCACGTCGTTGGAACCATGGGCAAAGGCCATGCCGCAAGCCGTGAACAGCATCATCGGGACGAACACTTTTTCAACGCTGGCGTAATGGAATTCCTTATCCGCTTCCTCGTCGACCTCGACCTTGTGGATGAGGATGTAACCGATCAAGGCGATGCCCAGGCCGATCGCCGCCGCGACCAGAAAACTCGAGGGAATGCTCAGTTCGATCTTGAGAGGTTTCAGGCCTTTGAAGATCGTCACCAGGGAGATGATGAATCCGACCAGGAACACATAAACCGGGCCCCAGCGTTTCGCCGCGAGAAACGGGTTGGACGTATTCAGGATCAGTTTTCGGATGCTCATCATCAAGACGAAGGCGATCGCGCCACCAAGAAGCGGCGAGACGATCCAGCTGGCGACGATCTGGCCAATCTTGTCCCAGTGAACCGCTTCGAGGCCGATCGCGGCGACGGCGAAACCGACGACGGCACCGACGATGGAATGGGTGGTCGAGACCGGCCAACCGCGCGACGAGGCGATCATCAGCCAGACCGCGGCTGCCAGCAGGGCTGCGAGCATGCCAAACACCAGAACTTCCGGGTTTTGCGCAATCGGCTCTGCGTCGATAATGCCCTTGCGGATCGTCTCGGTGACATGACCGCCGGCAAGAGCGGCGCCGGCGAATTCGAAGATGGCGGCGATGATGATCGCCGTCCCGACCGTGATCGCACCCGAGCCGACCGACGTGCCCATGACGTTGGCCACGTCATTGGCGCCAATACCCCAGGTCATGTACAGGCCGAAGATGACGGCGAGTGTAATGAACAGCGTGCCGTGCTGCTGAATGACGTCCATGATTTCCCCCCGCCCCTATCGCGCCAACAACAACCGAAGACGATTGCCGACCTTTTCGGCATAGTCGGCCAATTCGCCGATCATGTTGATCAGGTTGTACCAAAACACGACGGAGACGGGCTTCATCTCGTCTTCTTTGGCGAACAGACTGCGTGTCAGTTCCAGGCCCATCTGGTCGGTGTCGGATTCGATCTTGTTGAGTTGGTCGACCATCTCGATCACCGCGTCGGACTCGGGTCCGCGGAAACCTGTTTCCACCAGCTCGTCCAGGCGTTCGATGATGCGGGACGCCTGGTCGCAGGCATCGACACAACGCCTGACCATCGTCAACAGCGGCTGCTGCATGCCTTCCACCACTTCCATTTTGCGCTCGACCAGAAGGCCGGCGATATCCTGAGCGGTATCGGCGATGTTGTCCTGAAGATCGAGAACCTCGAGCAGATCGCGCCGATCGACCGGCATGAACAGGCTTTTGGGCAGGTGCGAGCGCAGCTCGTTCTTGATGACGTCGGCCTCGTTCTCGAGCTCGAAAATCCGCTCCTTGATCGACTTCGACCTTCTTCTGATCGCCGCTGCAAAGGGCCTCGAACAGCTTGGTGACCTGCGCCGAGCATTTTTTGACCGTGCGCATATGCTCCTGTAGCGGTTTGAAGGGCGAACGCCCGAACAAGCCTGCAAACGTGCCGCCTCTTGCCATTGATCAGTTCTCCCAAAACGAGGGCCGGTTTCCTTTCAAGAGGGTCAGAGTGCTAAAGCCCCCTTCCAGTCCCTCTCATGCTCGCCTTCATGCCCTCTCGACAGCTCCCCGGCCCTCCAACAACATCGTCCGGCACGACCGCGGAGATCTCCGAGATGCAAATGAACCTCGATCGATTTGCTAAAGCTCGATCGATTGACCGGTCACCTGCGCAACGCTGCCTGCTAAGCGCACCATTGGCCCGTCATTCTCTCGGTCGGCGCGGATCCGCCGTCGGGTTGGGTCACGCTTGGCGCATGAGATGTTGACTGTTCAAGCATGGTTTGGCGCAACGCATGTCAGCCCCCTTTATCCCAATCAGAGTCAACGATGAAAACTTGGTTGGATTTCTCAAAATTTTCTTGTCACTCTGTATCATGCAGACGTTCTGGCAGTTCTTTCTAGTGTTTCTTTTTAAGACCATAGGTAGCAGAAATAAAAATACATTTGATCCAAATCAAATGACCTAAAAGAAAATTTTATAAAGTGAAAACGACCGCTAGACTTGGGATACGCATCATCTTTTCTTAGCAGCGTTACCTATTTACGCATGAACAGGATTGACTTGCCGCTCCCGGATCTTCGCTGCGGCGCATTCTGCGCGCGGACGACTACATCGTCGAACTGTGCTACCGGCTGACCCTGGTCGAGGTGAAGAGAGGACATGCCTGCGGCTCCGGATCGAAGCCGATGCTGAAGCCGAAAAGTGGAGCCGGAAACGCTGAAGCAACCTTACGTTGATAAAAACGATGAATTGAGTCACGTTATTGTAGGCCATGAAAACAAGACCGACGGGGAAAGGCAGATTTCAACGATAACGGAGAAGGGGGCTCTCATGGGCAAGAAGCTGAAACAGCAGAAAGCGAGATCGGCGGAAAGGACAGAGACCGAGCGCGGCGAATCGCGAGGGGAGGCGGGCATACCCGTTCATCAGGCAGAAGCCATCGGGATCGATATCAAATCCGACAAGAGCCAACTCCCATCCAAAGCCTATGAAAGGGAGCTGGCGAAGCTTCAGGTCGAACTCGTGAAGCTGCAGGAGTGGGTGAAGGCCAACGGCCTCAAGGTGGTCGTTCTGTTCGAAGGCCGCGATGCGGCCGGCAAGGGCGGCACCATCAAGCGGATCACCGATCCCTTGAACCCGCGGGTTTGCCGTGTCGTCGCGCTCGGGACGCCGACGGAGCGCGAAAAGACGCAGTGGTACTTCCAGCGCTACGTGCCTCATCTGCCGGCTGGCGGCGAGATCGTGCTGTTCGACCGCAGCTGGTACAACCGCGCCGGCGTCGAGCGGGTCATGGGTTTCTGCACTGACGAGGAGTACGAGGAGTTCATGCGCTCATGCCCGGAATTCGAGCGCATGCTGGTACGATCCGGAATCATCCTCGTCAAATACTGGTTCTCGGTCAGCGACGAGGAGCAGGAGCGCCGCTTCCAGAGTCGCATCGCCGACCAGACCAAGCGCTGGAAGCTGAGCCCGATGGACCTGGAATCGCGGCGCCGCTGGATCGAGTACTCCAGGGCCAAGGACGTGATGTTCGCCCATACCGACATCAAGCAGGCACCGTGGTATGTGGTCGAGGCCGACGTCAAGAAACGGGCACGACTGAACTGTATCAGCCATTTGCTCAGCCTGGTTCCCTATGAGGATTTGACGCCCGAACCGATCACGCTACCGCCGCGGACCGAAGGCAGCTACGTACGCCCGCCGAAGGAAGACCAGAACCTGGTGCCCGATCACTACGACGCCATCGAGGAGCGGTAACACTCTCGGCCTTAACAAGAGACCTCACGTCAGGGTTTTAGCTCGTCAATCAATTTTTTCGCCTTATGGCGATGATGTTTATTGGTCTTGAGCTTGGTCTCTAGTTTCTTTTTCTTCTTGTCCGAATCCTTCTGAATCAAGTTCTTCTTCGATCTTTTTTTTCTTCTTCTCCAGCTTGTCCAAGACCTTCTCCAAGGCCTTGATTTTTCGCGAGCGCTTCCAGTCTTCCCTGTTGAATATTTTCATCATTTTCATTCGCTGGAATCCTAATGCTCAGTGATTATCATGGTTTTGTGACAGTTCTTCGACATCGTCCTCGTCAAGGCCGATCAGCTCCTCGGCCTCCATCTCGGCTATATCGCGCGAACCGAACAACGTTCTGGCAATGTCCGTGAGCTGCCAGACGGCATCATGAGCATAGCTGTGATCATTCATCAGCGACGTGGCCATGACCGGCGTGATTTTCTCCTCGCGGATAAGGTCATCCAACCTGCCGCTCGAGACCGTGCTTTCCTCATCGATGGCAATGCGATAGGCGTCGAGATCGATGATGTTGCGCTCCTCCTCTTCGGTGTGGCGCAAGTCATTGATCTCGCGAAGCAGGGAGGCTATCTGGATCCTCAGGTCATTGTATTCGCGCCGGATATCCTCGTCACTGTCGATCATGTAGCGCGTGACGTTCTTGCGCAGATGCTTGATGTCCTTCACCGTCATGACGATCTGGCGGCATGCCTGGCGCAGGGCGTAGAGCTGGTTGGCAAATTCGGCCGGGACATCGCGTTGAGCGCGGGTGATGAACTCCAAGATCTTGGCGTAGAGAATCTTGACCTTGCGCTCATAGATGGTGTCGAGGTCAAAGCTGAGCTTGCCACGCTCATCGTTGACAAGCTGCTCAAGATCGTCGGCCTCGAAAATCTGGGTGCGGTGCAGATTGATGCCGTGGGCGATGATCTCGACGGCATTGTCGTAGAGATGAATGGTTTCGTTGCGAACCGCTTCCAGCAAGGTCTCGGGGAACTGGAGCGCCGAATCCGTGAGGTATTTCGGCTGGGCGATATCCAGGATTTCCGGCGCCGGAATGAGCCGCTCGAGGAAAGCGACCAGCTGGGTCACGAAGGGAACCAGAACGGTAACGCCGATGACGTTGAAGATCGTGTGGAAGACGGCGAGCTTCAAGGTGTAATCATCGTTGGCGATGCCGATGGTGGCAGCCGTCGCGTTCACTGTCCAGACGAGCTGATGAATGAAGGCGATCGCAATCGCGCCGGTGATCACGTTGAAGATCAAATGGCCGGCTGCCAGGCGCTTGCCCTGGTAATTGGCGCTCATCGCACCGAGGATCGCGGTGATCGTCGTGCCGATATTGGCGCCGATCGCCAGCGCTAGCGCATTCTCATAAGTGATCTGCTGCGCCGCCAGCGCCGTGATGATCAGTACCAGCGTGGCGTGGGAGGATTGCATGACCACGGTTGCGAACACGCCGATGCCTGCGAACGCGAACAAGCCGGCATAGCCCGGCAGCGCGAACCGTGTGAGATCGATGGTCGACCGGAACGCCTCGAAGCCTTCCTTCATGTAATGAATGCCGAGAAATAGAAAACCGAGCCCGGCCAGGATGTAACCAATTCCCTTGAGCGCACGGTTGCTCTGAAAAACCAGGACGATACCGAACACCAGCATCGGCATGGCGTAGGCGGCGATATTCACCTTCAGGCCCAGGCCGGCGATCAGCCAGGCACCGGTCGTCGTACCGATGTTCGCGCCGAAGATGATGCCGATGCCGCCGGTGAGCGCGATCAGATCGGCGCTCAGAAACGAGATGGTGATCACGGAGACGAGCGAGCTGGATTGCATGATCGTCGTGGAGACAACGCCGAAGGACACGGCTTTCCAAAGCCGATCCGTGGTCAGGTTCAGGACCTTTTCGAGGAGACCGCCGGTAAAGGCCCGAAAGCCATCCTCAAGAAACAGCATGCCGAACAGGAAAATGGCAACGCCGGCGGCGATCTCCTTGAAATCAGGGCTGATCCAGAAACCATAGACCAGAACAATGAAGATGGCAGGCAGAACGATGCGGCGGATCATGAGCGCAGCCTTGCTAGCTTATTCTTTGTCACCAACGACCGTGGCGTCGGCTTTTGAGGCGCCAGCGCTCTCGTGCTGCCCGGCAAGCGATCGGCAGTGCCAGGGCATACGCATTGTTCCGAACAAGCTGTTCAATCAGGAACGGGATGAACTTATTGATATGCTCATCGCAAAGATCCCCGGTTAATGATCTATGTCAAATTCGATCATGGCGTGTTTTTGCGTCAGATCAAACCGCGCTTTGAAATTGACGCTAGATTTGACGATCTGAGCCGCCGCAGGTTTGAGCTTGGCGACAGGTTTGAACGAACGTCTTAGGCTCGCAGCCAATCGGATGCGCATTGTCATGAGTAAGGCCAATCCCCTCCCATCCCACCCGCCAAAGGCCGACGGCCTGGTCGAGCTGAGCACAAGCAGCGCGATCTGGGACCGGTTCTTCACGATCGCACCGCTGGTCATGGTCGGCACGCGCGAGGCCGATGGCACCGATGACGTGGCGCCCAAACATATGGCCATGCCGATGGGATGGCAGAACTTTTTCGGCTTTGTCTGCACGCCGCGGCACGCAACCTATCGGAACATCGCCCGCGATCGGGTTTTCGCCGTTACCTACCCGAAGCCCAATCAATGGCTGGAGACCAGCCTCACGGCCTCGCCCCGCTGCGAGGACGGCGAGAAGCCAAGCTTGAACCTGGTCGACACGATGCGGGCGCCGACGGTCGACTGCCCGATGGTCAAGGATGGCTATCTCTATCTCGAATGCGAGCTTGATCGCTTCGTCGACGGCTTCGGGCCGAACAGCCTGATCGTCGGCAAGATCGTCTCGGCCCGTGTCGACCCGGCCTATCTGCGCATGCATGAACGCGACGACCAGGATGTCGTCCATGACGGCCCGCTCCTCGGCTATGTCAGCCCCGGCCGCTTTGCCGTCATCGAGGACACCCGTTCCTTTCCGTTCCCGGCAGGCATGAAGAAATAGGCGCAAACCGAGAAGGTCAGGTCTTTTGCAACATCCGACAGGCGGCGATATCCTCGACCATCTGCTCAGCCGGAAGGGTGACTTCACCGCCTTTCTGGAGCGGCTGACATTGGCGGAGTCGCCCTCGGTCGTCCCATCCGCCCAGAACCGGGCACGCGCCATCATCGCCGATCGCCTGCGAAACCTGGGTTTCCGCACCTTCGAAATCGGCGGCCAGAGCCTTGGCGGCAACATCTATGCCTGCCCCGACAATCGGCCTCGTGGCGCCGCCGCGCAGATGCTGCTCGGGCATTACGACACGGTGTGGCCGCTCGGCACGCTAAAGGACATGCCTTTCACGGTCGAGGGCAATATCGTGCGCGGTCCCGGCGTCTACGACATGAAGGGAGGCATCACGCAGATCGTCTTCGCCCTCGAAACGATCGCGCATTTCGGCCTGACACCGAGCGTCACGCCGCTCGTGTTCGCCAATTCGGACGAAGAGATCGGCAGCCGGGAATCGACCCGCCATATCAGAAGGCTGGCGGCGCGGATGAACCGGGTCTTCGTCCTCGAGCCGTCGCTCGGGCCCGATGGCCGGCTGAAGACGACGCGCAAAGGCATCGGGCGGTTCACGGTCAAGGTCAAAGGCAAGGCCGCCCATGCCGGCCTCGACCCGGAGCAGGGCGCGAGCGCCATCCTGGAACTGTCGCACGTGATCCAGAGCCTGTTTGCCTTGAACGATCCCGAGCGCGGCGTGACCGTCAATGTCGGCAATATCGAAGGCGGCCTTCGTCCCAATGTGGTCGCGCCCGAAAGCACGGCCGTGGTCGACGTCCGGGTCCGCACCCAATTGGATGCCGAGCGCATCGAGAAAGAGATCCACGGCCTCATACCGTCCGTGCCCGGCACCAGACTTGAAATCGACGGCCGCATCGGACGCCCCGCCCTCGAGCCGACACCGCGCAACCGAAACCTCTGGCATCTGGCGAAGGGTCTGTCCGTCGAGTTGGGCATGGATCTCGGCGAGGGTCTCGCCGGGGGCGGGTCCGATGGCAACACCACCAGCCTGTTCACCGCAACCCTGGATGGACTCGGACCCGTCGGCGATGGCGCGCATGCCGCCCACGAGTTTCTCTATCTGGACGAGACGCTGCAGCGTACCGCCCTGCTCGCCCTCCTGCTGCTCGCCCCGGCGATCGATCATGCGGCACCTGAACCCCTAAGCGAGGTCGGTTCATGATGCAGCCGTTCTTCAGCTCGGTCACCCGCATCGCCGATCTCCAGGGCAAGGAATTCGCCTGCCAGCCCTTGCCACGGGAGGCCTGGGCGACCGGTGATTACGTCCAATGCGAGGTGGTCGGCAAGCCGGGGCCGCTCTATCAGGTCGAGCTGCCGTCGGGCCGGATGTGCCAGGTGTTCGACGGTGATACGGTCATCGGCGCCTTCGGCAAACGCGCCGCAACGCTCGAAGGTGTCGGTGACTGGGAGCGCATCGGGGACGATCTCGCCCTGCACGCCTTGACCTCGGCCGGGCTGTTCGGCAAGGCGACGTCGGTGTCGCCGTTGCTGCCGGATATCATGCAGCTCCGTTACCAGGGCCATGTGGTCAGGGGCGACAAGGTGACCATGAGCCAGTTCTGCGTCCATCGGGACCCGATACCATTGACGATACCGGTGGTGCTGCTGATCGGGACGTCCATGTCGTCGGGCAAGACCACCTCGGGCCGCGTCATCGTGCATGAGCTGAAGCGCCGCGGGCTAAAGGTTGCCGCGGCCAAGCTGACCGGCGCTGCGCGCTACCGGGACGTGCTCAGCCTCGGCGATGCTGGCGCGGACGGCATCTTCGACTTCGTCGATGTCGGGCTGCCGTCGACGGTGTGCGCAGAGGAGGTGTTCAAGACCGCCCTGGCTGAGCTGCTGACGTTGATCGCCCAATCCGACGCCGATGTCCTGGTGGCGGAGGCGGGCGCCTCGCCGCTCGAGCCCTATAATGGATCCGTTGCGATGGCGGTGCTGAGGGACAGCATTCGCATGCTGGTGCTCTGCGCGTCCGATCCCTACGCGGTGCTCGGCGTCCAGCATGCCTTCGGTCGCGCGCCGGATCTGGTCTGCGGGCCGGCCGCAAACACCTGCTCTGCGATCGAACTGGTGCGCAAGCTTTGCGGCGTGCGCGCGCTCAACCTCCTCCGGCGCAGTGCTCGGGCCGAACTCAACCAGGTGCTCGATGACCGGTTGTCGTCCCGCTAGCGCTCCCGCGCCTCCATAAGACAGAGATGCCGGTGCAATAACTCTTTGAGTTGATGCATGAGTGGCGCGGTCGCAACAAAAGTTTGCCTCTGGATAGAACGCCCGGCTTTGCATGATCGGCATGATTGCTGGCCACGATGTCAGTCGGTAAAAGAACAGCGGTCCAATCGCATCGAACAAGGACGCCAAGCCCTTCCCGGAAAGATCGCCCCGGTCCGCAAGTCATTCAAATGACGTTCATCCCTCGCTCGTCGGTGTAACCTCCGCAACCCTCATGCTTCATAAACTCGCTACCTTCAGCCGGCTGATGCTGGTCACCTTCAAGGATCTGATGCCGATCATTCTGGTGGTCGCGTTCTTCCAGCTTGCCGTGCTGCACCAACCGTTCCCGGATCTGGGCGAGGTGCTTGGCGGGCTGCTTCTGGTGACCATGGGTCTCACGCTCTTCATCAAGGGATTGGAGATGGGGCTGTTTCCTCTCGGCGAATCCATGGCCGATGCCTTTGCCCGAAAAGGCGTGTTGTCATGGCTCCTGGCCTTCGCCTTCGCGCTCGGATTCGGCACCACGGTTGCCGAACCCGCTCTGATCGCCGTCGCCGGCGAAGCGGCCGAGGCCGCTGCCGAGGCCGGCGTGGTGACATCGGACGAGGACGCAAGAAGCCGCTATGCCGCGGGACTTCGCTACACGGTGGCGCTGTCGGTCGGCGTCGCCCTGGTGATCGGCGTGCTCCGCATTCTCAAAGGCTGGCCGATCCAGTACTTCATCATCGGCGGCTATCTTCTGGTGATGACGCTGACCCCGCTGGCACCGGTGGAAATCGTCGGCGTGGCTTATGACTCAGGCGGGGTGACCACCTCGACGGTCACCGTCCCGCTGGTCACGGCTTTGGGCGTCGGGCTGGCCAGCGCGATCCGCGGACGCAATCCGCTGATCGATGGTTTCGGCCTGATCGCGTTCGCCAGCCTCACGCCGATCATCTTCGTCCTCATCTATGGCGCGGTGGTCTGAGACGCCATGATCTGGCTCAACTCTCTGCTGGCACAGCCTGCAAAGCACGCTGTTCGATGTCACCCCCATCCTGCTGATCCTGCTGATCTTCCAGGTGCTGGTTCTGCGGAAAGCGACCGCCCCATCTCAAACGGTCATGCTCGGGTTTTCTCTACGTCCTGATCGGCCTGTCGCTGTTCCTCGTGGGGCTCGACGAGCCCTTTTTCCGCTGGGCGAGATCATGGCCCGGCAGCTGACTGCCGACGCGATGCGGGGATTTGTTGCGGGCGGCGACATCGGTTGCACCTGCCTGGGGACAGTACTTCTGGGTCTATTTGTTCGCCGCTGCGATCGGCTTTTCGACCACGGTTGCCGAACCCGCACTGATAGCGGTAACGCTTAAGGCCGGCGAGGTCTCGGGCGGCACGCTCAACCCGAGGCGCCTCAGGGTGGCGGTGGCCATCGGGGTAGCAATCGGCGTCGCTCTCGGCACGTTCAGGATCGTGACCGGGACGCCGCTGCCCTATTACATCATCGCAGGTTACCTGATCGTCATTGCCCAGACCGCCCTGGCTCCCAGGGCCATCATTCCGCTGGCCTACGATTCGGGCGGCGTCACCACGTCCACGGTGACGGTCCCCCTGGTCACGGCGCTGGGTCTGGGGCTGGCTTCCACGATCCCGAATCGCAGCCCGTTGATCGACGGCTTCGGCCTGATCGCGTTCGCCAGCCTCTTTCCGATGATGAGCGTCATGGCTTACGCTCAGATCAGTCATTGGCGCGCCCGGCGCCGGCGGGCGAGGAAGAAGGAGAGCTAGATGCAGTTCAAGCTGATTGTCGCTCTGGTCAGCGACGACGAAACCGAGCTGGTGCTCAAGACCGCGCGTGAGGCAGGTGCAACCGGCTCGACCGTGATCACCAGTGCCCGCGGCGAAGGGCTGACGCCTGCCAAGTCCTTCTTCGGGCTGGATCTGGAAAGCCAGCGCGATATGATTCTTCTGCTGGTCGAGGGGCATCTCAGCCGGGGGATCCTGGAGCGGATCGCCGAGGCGGGTCAGTTCGACAAACCGGGTGCCGGCGTCGCCTTCCAGATCGACATCGAGGACGCGGTAGGTCTCAAGCCTCAGATCGAAAAAATCTCCAGCGAAATCGAGGACAAGATATGAGCAGGAAGGGCTATGTAACGGCCGGCGAGGTTATGACACCGTCGCCGAAGATGGTCCACGGGCTGACCACCGTTCAGGAAGCCATCGAGATCATGCGGGTGAACGTGATCAGTTCGGTGGTGGTCGATAAGCGCTATGAGGGCGATGAATACGGTCTACTGGTGGTGACGGACATCGCCACCAAGCTGATCGCCAAGGACCGATCGCCCGAACGGACCAATGTCTACGAGATCATGACCAAACCGGTGGTGTGCGTGGACAAGGACATGAACATCAAATATGCGTGCCGCCTGCTCGCCCAGTTCCGCATCTCGCGCGCGCTGGTCACCGACGGGGCCGATCTTGCCGGCATCGTTACCCTGCGTGACATGGTGCTGCGCTATTCTGCCCCCGTGGACGACCTCGCTGAAGCCTGAGGCCGATCGCCGACAAAAAGGCCTTGATCGATCAAGCTCGGCATGCCGGATCGGGATTATCCCCGGTCAGCTGCGCCGAACCGGCCGGCGTTCCTAGCTCGCGCCTTGAGAACCTCAAGCTCGCGATCGCGCGGCGGCGCTTTCGTCACCAGCGAGTCGAGCAGTTCATGGGCTGCTTTCGCCACCTGATCGACGGCTCGACAAAAGACAAGCTCGTTCGTCTTTGATGGTCGGTTGAAGCCACTCAACTTTCGGACGAACTGCAACGAGGCAGCACGAATCTCCTCGTCCGTCGCAAGGGGGTGGAAATTGTAAAGTGTTTTGATGTTTCGACACATGGGGCGCCTCGTCATCGGTGCAAACATCTGCTGATATATGGAAACCTGCACTATCTGCTCAACACGCTGATCGCGAAAAAGACAGAACCAGGATGATCGGATCGATGCCGGACTGCCATGACGTGAGGGAACGACGTTCGCGTGACGGGTGTTCCGGTCGCCGCACCATGGGCTGGAAGATGGCCCTCTGCCTGTCGTTCACCGTTCTTTGCTGCTTGACGCCCAGGCTTTCAGCCGAAGAGAACAGCGCGCTCTGGCAAGCTCTCGAGCTGCCTGGACATGTGGCTCTGTTGCGCCATGCCATCGCGCCGGGCACAGGCGATCCTCCGGCGTTCACGCTCGGTGACTGCGGCACACAACGCAATCTATCCGATGAGGGGCGGGATCAGGCGATGCGTATCGGCGCTCGGTTCGCCGCCCATGGGATCAGGAAGGCCAGGGTATTGTCCAGCCAGTGGTGTCGTTGCCTGGAGACGGCAGCCCTGCTCGGTCTGGGTGCAACCGAGGAGCTTTCATTGCTCAACTCCTTCTTTGAAAGCCCTGAACGCCGCGACGTTCAGACCGAGGGGCTGAAGGACTGGTTGATCGCAGAAGATCTTGCCGGGCCGACGGTCCTGGTTACCCATCAGGTCAATATTACCGCCTTGACGGGCGTCTACCCGACCTCGGGTGAGCTGGTGGTGATCCGTCGATCCAAAAGCGGCGACCTTGCCGTGGTCGGCACGATCAAGCCCAACTGAGCGGCGAACGAAGCCGGCCTCGTCGCCAACACGCGGACGTCGCTGCAACGCTGTTTTCTCATTCGGCCGCTTCGGCTTCGCGCCTTTGGTCCTGCAGCCGCTGATCGCGATCGCCGGGCACGCTGCCTATTCCAGCGGCCAGCCGATAGAAGCCCGGAACCAGAACCAGCGTGATCAGCGTCGCGCCGATGACCCCGGCGAGCACGGCAACGCCGATGACCTGACGCGCTTCCGAGCCCGGGCCGGTGGCGAAGGCGAGCGGCAAGGCGCCGAACAAGGTGGCGATCGAGGTCATCAAAATGGGCCGAAAACGGGTGCGCGCCGCCTCGACGACGGCATTCTCCGGTTCCTCGCCTTCAGCTCTCCGCCGATTGGCGAAGTCGACGATGAGGATCGCATTCTTGGCCAGAAGACCGATCACCAGAAGAAGCCCGATCTGGCTGAAGACGTTCAAGCTCATTCCGGCAAGCCAAAGCGCCAGCAGGCCGCCGGCAACGGCGAGCGGGACGGCAAACAGGATGACGATAGGATAGAGAAAGCTCTCGAACAGAGCCGCCAATACCAAGAACACCACGACCAAGGCCAAACCGAAGACCAGGAACTGGCTTGCGGACAACTCGGCGAATTGCTTGGAAAGCCCCAGATAGTCGACCTGCGCCTGGTCGGGCAGGTCCTCCTCGACGATCCCTTCCAAGGATTGAAGGATGGCGGCAAGATCATTGCCTGGAGCCGGCACCGCCGAGATGATCATGGACGGGCGGCGATCGACCCGTCGATATTCGGCGGCGGAACCGATGACCTCGACGTCGATAACGCTGGCGAGCGAGATCAGTTCGCCCGTATCCGTGCGCAGCGTCAGAAGATCGAGATCATCGACGTCATTCCGGTCTTCCTCCTCGCCGCGCACCACGACTTCGTAGGTCTCGCCGCGGTCATAATATTCGGTGATTTCGTCGCCGCCGAAGAAGACGCGGAGCGCCTCCCCGATCGCCTGGGCCGACAGGGCGAGATCGGCCGACAGCCGACGATCAATCCTGAGCCGGACCTGGGGACTTCTCCTCGTTGTACTCGAGCTCCAAATTGTTCATCGTGCCGAGCGCTTGGGCTCGCTGCAAAACGGTCTTCGCCCACTGATAGGCCGTGTCATAGTCGGGACCGGTGATGACGAACTGGATCGGCTTGCCGAAGGAGTCGGAAACCAAACTGGGCGGGTTGAGAGCGATCGCCCGCCCACCTGGGATGGAAAGAATTTTGGGTGTGATCTCGTCGACCAGAGCTTGCTGCCCCAAGTCGCGTGCGGACCACGGTTTCAGCTTCGCGATGACCAGAGCGTTGGTCACCTCCGGTGGTCCCTGGCGGCCGGTGCCGACGATCGAAATCGTGTCCTCGATGGGACCATCGTCACCCTGATAGGGTTCGAGAATAGCCTCGATCTCGCGCACGACCTCCGAGGTTTCCTCGAGGCTCGCCCCTTCCGGCGCCGTCACCGGTACGATGAACACGGCGCGGTCCTCTGTCGGCGCAAGCTCACCTGGAAGGCGCTGCAGCAGAAAATAGCTGCTGGCACCGATCAGCACGGCGACGGCCACCGCGAGCCAGCCGCGCGCCGCCACGCCCTGGGCAACCCGACCATAGCGCTTGCCAAGGCCGTCGATGAACCGTGAAAACCAGGCGAGCGGACCTCTGCGCTTTCCAGTCTTCTCGGTCGGTTCGGCGACATAGGAGGCGAGAGCGGCGCCCAGCGTCAAGGCGAGGAACGACGAGAAGACCACGGCCGTCGCAAGCGTGATCCCGAACTCGGTGAATAGGCGGCCGATGGTGCCCGAAATTGCGGCGATCGGCAGCAGCACCGCGACCAGCACGGCCGTCGTGGCGATCACCGCAAGTGACACCTCGCTGCCGCCCCGGACAGCGGCCAGCAGCTTCGGCTCGCCGAGTTCGCGCCGCCTGGTCACGTTTTCCAGCACCACGATCGCATCGTCGACCACCAGACCGATCGCCAGAACCAGGGCGAGCAAGGTCAGCGTGTTGATGGTAAAGCCGAGGGCGTAGATCAGAATGAAGGTGGCGAAGATCGAGGTCGGGATGGTAACGGCCGGCACCAGCGTCGCCTTGAAGGAGCCGAGAAACAGGAAAATGACGGCAATCACCAGACAGGCAGTGATCAACAGCGTCTTCACCACCTCGCGGATCGAGCCTTCGATGAAGAGTGACTGATCGTACGAGACGGCGATATTGACATCCTCGGGCGTCAGGCCCCGAAGACGATCGAGCTCAGCCTTGATGCCGTCCGCGACATTCAGCGTATTGGATCCGGACTGGCGAACGATGCCGAGACCGACCGCCGGCTCGCCGGAGCGGTAGACAGCGCTCCGATAGCTCTCGGCACCCAGTTCGACATCTGCAATATCAGAAAGCGTGATCTGATAGCCGTTTTCAGCGCGGACCACCAGATCGCTGAAGGCGTCGGCGTCCGGAAACTTGGTCTCGGTCCGGATAGTAAGCTCGCGTGCGCCGGTCTCGATGCGACCGCCTGGCAACTCGAGATTTTCACTGCGCAGGGCTGCAACCACATCGTTCACAGCGATGCCGCGACCACTCATGGCCTCGGCATCGAGCCAGATACGGACGGCATAGCGACGCGCGCCCCCGACCACCACCTGAGCGACGCCGGGCACGATCGACAGCGGATCGACCAGGTTTCTGACCGCAAAATCGGTCAGCGCCCGCGGGTCGCGCGTATCGCTGGTGAGCGTGATCCACATCATTGCCTGTGAATCTGCCGACGCTTTGGAGATCACCGGCGCCTCGATCTCATCGGGCAGCTGACCTCGGACGGCGGAGACGTTGTCGCGAATATCGGCCGCCGCGGCGTCCAAATCGCGCGACAGAGCGAACTCGACATCGATCTGGGCAAAGCCGGCGCGGCTGGTGGAGGTGATTTGATCAATGCCGTCGATGCCGGAAAGATCATCCTCGATGACCTGGGTGACATCGCGTTCCACCACCTCGGCCGAAGCGCCGGGATAGATCACCGAGATCGAAACGATCGGCGGGTCGACATCAGGGTATTCGCGCACTGGCAAACGGCCGAGCGAGCCGACACCCAAAACGATGAGCAGGAGTGCCGCCACGATCGCGACCACTGGCTTGCGAACCGAGATCTCCACCAGCTTCATGAATCTGATGCACGTTTTGCTGATTGTGCTCGGGCGGGTTGTTCGCGTGATGTCACCTGGGCGCCGTCGCCGATCTTCTGCAGGCCTTGTGCGACAACCTGGTCACCCGCGTCCAACCCCTCGGCACGGACTTCGATCAGCCCGTCCTTTCGGACTCCGGTCTCAACGTTCAAGCGTTCCGCCGTGCCATCGCTTACCCGAAAAAGAGACGCGCTCGACCCTTGGCGCAGGATGGCCGTCTGCGGCACGAACAGAGCATCGTCGCGGCGGTCAAGCACCACCTCGATGCGCACGAAAGAGCCGGGCCGCAATTGATCGCTTTTCTGGATCGGCGCCTCCGCCTCGATGCTTCGCGTCGCTTGCCGGACGATGGGCGACAGCACCGCGATGCTGCTCTCGATGGGCTCGCCGCCGGTGCCGGTCACCCGAACCAAGGTGCCGGTATCCAGCTGCGAAGCATATCGCTCCGGAATGGCGAACTGCGCGCGCAGATCATCAACGCTCACAAGCTCGGCTATTCCAGAGCCCGGCTCCAGAAGGGCGCCGGGACTGACCATCACCAGCCCGACCTTGCCGCTGAAAGGCGTCCGAACCGTCCGGTCGGCAAGGCGAGTTTTCGCTAAAGCGAGATCAGCTTCCGCAGACTGTACTGCTGCTACAGCTTCATCCAGAGACGCGGTGGTGGCGAAGTCCTTTTCGGCAAGCTGCTCAACTCTCTTGCGCGCCCGTACAGCCTCCGAAAGTCTCGCCTCCGCAGCCGCGACGGCCGCCTTTTCGCTGTCATCGTCGAACCGGACGATGGGATCGCCTTCGGCAACGGACATGCCGTCTTCGATGAAGATTTTGCTGATCCGACCCCTGATCTCCGACGTCAATGTCACACGCTCGTCGGCGATAATCTCACCGGTCGTGCGAAAGACCGAAAGAGCGGTGCCGCGTTCGACCGGCGCAATATCGACCGGGACCGGCCGGCTGCGATCGCCATCGCCGGGCTTTTCGGACTCATCGTCGGCAAACACATTGGACAGCGCCTGGTCGATGCTCCCAGGCGCGCCCATGTAAATCACACCGATGATGACAAGGATCAGGATCACGCCTGCACCGATCAGTTTTTTGGTCATGTGCTCTCTTCATTGTCTATGGTTAAAACGGACAACCCTGACGCCCGGGGATAGTTCCAGCAATGATCCAGAAGAGAGATCCGTGATGATGGCGTGGTTGGACATGCCTTGCGCTTGCGAGGGCGGATGATGTCATCTTCGAAAAGACCATCGAGTACGAATTTTTCAATTTTTTTTAAGCATCAAGGAACCAAACAGCCCTGGCTTACGTTTTAAGGTCAGTTGCTTCCCCGGCAACTATATAGCCTCCCTGATATTTTCTTGCCGTCCGAGCTCGCTCCCCCCCCGGAAAGCTCGGACGGCATCTTTTTTTCGAATGCCAGCGAGGAACAACCATGTCGCGTACGAAAATCCACCTCGTCTCATTGCTCTCGGATCCACCGGTGAGGCCGCCGGCAGAGGAACCGCCACGTCCTCCTCTGGAGGAGCCCAATGAGCCAGTTCCCGAGCAGCCGCCGGAGCCGCCAACGGAACTGCCCCCGATGGAACCACCGCTCGAGGAGCCGCCGGGCCAGCCACAGGAATTTCCGCCCGATCCGGACCAACGGCCTGACGGACAAGTTGGATCGGGATAATAACTCAGCAGGTGCGGCGAACCGGCACCGGAGCCTTTCCTAAGAATTGCTGGCGATGGTAGGCTCCGATTGAGCGACGGCGCCGACCCCCGATGATTGGTCAACCTTTCCCTGGAGCAGGAGCATGGCTACGAACAGCAGACCGCGTCTGGTCGGCATCAACCACATCGCCCTCGAGGTCGACAATATCGAGCAAGCGCTCGAATTCTACGGCCAAATTTTCTCTTTCGAGCTGCGCGGCCGGGGTGAAGGCCAAGCTTTCATCGACATGGGGGATCAATTCATCGCCCTGATGGAAGGACGGAAGCAGGCGCCCGACGATCGCCGGCATTTCGGCCTCGTGGTCGATGACCGATCCAAGGTGAAAGAGCTTGCAGCGGCTGCGGGCGCCGAGATCATCGACGGACCGTTCCTCGATTTTCTCGATCCTTTCGGCAACCGGGTGCAGGTTGTTGAATACCGTGATCTGCAGTTCACCAAAACACCGTCCGTGCTGAAAGCTATGGGTCTTGATCTCGAAAAAAGCGACAACGCACGAAAAGAGCTTGAAGCCAAAGGCATGAGTGTCGACTGATCCACTGTCGACATCAACCGACATCTTCAGGATTGTTCACTGCCGCGCTCTCGGCCTCGATAGCCATGTTGCCGGTTGGAACCAAGCTGCCGAATTCGGGTTCTTAAAGACGCAAGGATGGCCGACTTCACCATTGCCATCCCCTTAGCGGTCGCAAGTCAAAGCTCGATGGTTCACGCATGCCGGAAATCCTTACCGATCAGCTCCAAGACTATGTCAACGGTTTCTGGACGATGCTGCCGCAAATGGTGGTGGCGTTCCTCATCCTATGCCTGACCTGGGGACTGTCGCAGCTCGGAGCGACGATCATGGGCCGGGTGCTCGGCCCGATGCATCTTCGGCGCTCGCTGATCGAAGTTCTCCAGATGCTGGTATCGACCGGCATCTGGCTGATTGGCATCATGATTGCGATGACCGTGCTGTTTCCCTCCTTGACGCCCGGCAAGATCATGACGGCCATTGGGCTCGGCTCGATAGCGGTTGGTTTCGCCTTCAAGGATATCTTCGAGAACTTCATTGCCGGCATTCTGATCTTGTTCCGGGAACCGTTTCGTCTCGGCGACTACATCGAGTGCGAACAGATCGAAGGTCGCGTCGAAGAGATCACCATCCGCGACACTCATGTGCGTCAAACCGACGGCCAGCGGATCGTCATGCCCAATGCCATGCTGTTCAAAAGCCCGGTGACCGTGCGCACGGATCGAGACACCCGACGGACGACGATCATCTGCGGCGTTGCTTATGGTGAAGATGTCGACCAGGCGCGTGAGGTCATCGAAAAGGCGGTGGCGAAGGTCGAGACGGTGCGGCAGGATGAGCCGATCCAGGTCTTCGCCCAGGCCTTCGGCAGCAGCAGTATCGACTTCGAGGTCACCTGGTGGACGGGTTCCCGTCCCGTTGATATTCGCCGATCCCGGGATCAGGTGGTCGCAGCGGTGAAACGCGCGCTCGACAATGCTGGTGTCGAGATACCGTTCCCGTACCGAACCCTTACGTTCAAGGAGAAGCTGTCTGTGGAGTCGCTCGATCCTTCGGCGAACGGGGCCGACGAGCAAATCAAATCAGAAGGGAGCAGCCGTACCTAACGTTCGTGGCGGCACGCGATCCGAGCGAGGGAACTCGTGAGAGCAGGTTGCATGGCCGTACAAGGCGCGCGCAAAGGGCGGGCGCTCCGGATCAGATCACTTGGTGGAGGTAGGCATTTCGCGATTTCTCGGCAAGATGGAGCAGGCTTTGAACCGTGCGCTGGACGCAATGACAAAACCTGCAAGCGCTGCTGCGCGGCAGGGCACGATCGCGGTTCAGACCTATCGCGGGTACGGCTCGCAACACAGGATTTTCTTGATGGGACGCGTCCTGCATCAATCGCAGCCCCCCATTCGGCAACGACAGGGACTAGAGCATAAATTCAAGACCCTATGGCATATGTTTCGCCGATGGGGCGTTGCCAATGCTCGCCTTTCGGTGCGCTTCGGCGAAGCTCGAGCCGAGGTGTCGACTGATCGGGATGGCTACTTCACGGTGGATCTGCCGATCACAACGCAACCGACATCGGCTCGCGGCTGGCATGACGTCACCATCTGCCTGACCGAACCCAACGCCGTCGAAGCCAAGGCAGAGGTTTTCATCCCCTCCGATGCCTGCCGTTTCGTCGTGATCAGCGACATCGACGATACGGTGATGCATACCGGTGTCGCCAACAAGCTGATGATGATCTGGCGCCTGTTCGTGCAGGGCGCCAAGAGCAGGATCGCCTTCCCCGGCATGGCGGCTTTCCTCAGGGCCCTGCACAAGGGTCCCGACGGCGACGGCGCCAACCCGTTGCTGTATGTATCGCGCGCGCCCTGGAGCATCTATGGCGTCCTGGACGAGTTCTTCAACCTGCATGATATTCCGGTTGGACCTATCCTGTTCCTGCGCGAATGGGGGCTGACGCTTCAAAGCCCGCTGCCGCGCAAGGCGAAAGATCACAAGCTCGCACTGATCCGGGACATGCTCACGCTCTATGACGAGCTGCCTTTCGTGCTGATCGGCGATAGTGGACAGCGCGACCCGGAGATCTATGCCGACATTGTTCGTACCCATCCCAATCGCGTGCAGGCAGTCTACATCCGGAATGTGAGCGCCGACGTGCAACGGCAGCTCGCGATCAACAGGCTGGCCGCCGAAATTGCGGAGGCCGGCAGTAGCCTGGTTCTGGCCGATGACACGCTGACCATGGCAAAGCACGCCGCGGCGCAAGGGTTAATCGCCGAAGGCGCGTCGCTCGATTTGCGTGTTGAGAAGGCTGAGCATGAGATCGATCAACCATCAGAACCAAATAGCATGAGCTTAAGGGAAAGATAGTCAACGATCGACGTCAGGATTACCGACAGACACCACTAGCGCTTGATTTCGGTGGTTCAATCGTCAACCTGCGCTTGGGTTCCACCAGGGCTATCGAGAAATCTTGCCTCGAAACGCTTGACCACGGTCAGGATCAGCACGGCCAGGACGACTGCGATGAGGGCGATCAGATAACGACCGGCGCCGCAGGCGAGACCGATCGCGCCGGCGAGCCACATGCCGGCACCTGTTGTCAGGCCCCGGACACGACCACGACCGTTGATGATGGCGCCGGCAGCGAGAAAGGCGACACCCGCGGTCACCGCCTCGACGATGCGGATGGGATCGGCGTTGTTTTGGTCGGCGCCCGATTGCGTTTCATAGAAGAGCTCGAAGGTCAGGATGGTGAACAGGGCGGAAGCCAATGCGGTCAGCATATGGGTGCGGAGGCCGGCCGAGTGATCCTTGAGCTCGCGCTCAAATCCGATGATCGCGCCGAACGCGATGGCCAAGGCCAGGCGCAGCACGATCTCGACCTCCGGGATCTCCGTTCGCAGCGTCGATAGAAAGGCATCCATGTCGATCATGGCATCGATCAACTCACTCGAAACTGATGTTGTTGGGAGGCGCCACGACCATGCTCGGCCAGACGCCCCCCGCTCGATGAACGATCAGCCGCGACAGGCTATCCCGCAGTAGCGAACAAGGCTCCATGGTCGGCGTCACTCGCGCTTGATCAATTCCACAACACGCGCGCAGCGACTTGGTTCCTTGACGGTCGAAAGGTCGATGAGACGATGTATGTTCTCCATCGGGCAAGAGTATTTGATGATCAAGGTGGAACGTCTTTGACGAATTCGGGTTGATAAATCTATGGGCTGTATTGAAAGATGTGTCGGCTGATGCGAGCGCGTTCCGAAGTCCCGCGCAGTTTTGGCAATGCTGGCTTTCGATGAGAGCGCCGGGCTGGCGCAAAGCAAAGCCGCGGTGCTGATCGCGTCGACGATCGCCGGTCTGATAGGTCTTATGCTGATCCGATGGCCATTTCCGACAACAGCAGGCCGGCCAGACGGAGGTTGCATGAAGCCGAACCATGTTGACGACATTACCGAGATGACTTTTGCTCCTTGATCTATCCTGGGTATCGCTCGTCTGGCTTTGGCTCATCTTTGCCGTGGCCGGCGTCCTGATCGTCGCTACGGGCATTCCTTTGGTGCGCCGCGCCGACCAGATCGCCGATCAGACGGGGTTGGGGGAGGCGCTCACCGGCGGCTTGCTGCTTGGGGCCACAACGTCCCTGCCGGGCAGCGTGCTCTCCGTGACGACGGCTGCCTATGGGCATACCGAGCTCGCAATCAGCAATGCCGTGGGCGGCATCGCCGCCCAAACCGCCTTCCTCAGTCTTGCCGACATCGCCTATCGCCGTGCCAATCTCGAGCACGCCGCAGCATCCTTCACCAACTTGACCCAGGCAGCTCTCCTGATTGTGCTGCTGGCTATCCCGCTGGTCGCCATGTCGACACCAGTGGTCACGATCTTTCATGTCAGTCCGGCAACGATCGTCCTGTTCGGCGGCTACGCCCTGGGCATGCGACTAAGCGCGCGCGCAAAAGAAGAGCCCATGTGGCAGCCAAGGCATACGCGTGAGACCCAAGGCGACGCACCGGAACCCGAGATCGAATGGCACGGATGGCGCTCCTGGCTGGAATTTGGAGGACTGGCTGCCGTGGCCGCCTCAACCGGCTTTGTCCTCGCCGAGACAGGGGTCGAGCTCGCTCAGAAATCCGGTTTGGGCGAGACGGCGGTCGGTGCGGTGTTTACGGCGATCACAACCTCGCTCCCCGAACTCGTCACTTCGATCGCGGCGGTGCGCCAAGGTGCGCTTACGCTCGCGGTCGGCGGCATCATCGGCGGCAATGCTTTCGACGTTCTTTTCCTCGCCTTTTCCGATATCGCCTATCGAGATGGCTCGATCTACCACGCCATGACCGACAGCCACGTGCTGGTCATCGCGCTCTCCATCGTCATGACCGGTGTTCTTCTGCTGGGGCTTCTCCGTCGCGAGAAGCACGGCTTCGCCGGTATCGGCCTTGAAAGCGCTCTGATCCTGATGATGTATGTCGGTGCCGTATGGGTGGTTCTTTGATCGATGAGCCCCGCCGGTTATCGATCGGCCGCATTAGTCAGAATCTTTTCGATGTCTTTGATGTGATGATTGGTCAAGTCCTTATCGAGATCGGTATGCAGACAGTCCTGCGTTTCCTTGTGAAGTTGCTGGCGGAGCGTGCCCAAGGTTTTCGCAGGCGCAACGATCACGAGTTGCGAGAAGCTTCCGGATAGCGTTTCCTTTCGGAGGTCTTCTGCAAGCTCTTCAGCAAAGCGCTCTTTCTCCAGCGCATGCCAATCGGTGTCGTCAACCGCACTTCGGCCGATCCCGGCGTCGTCGAAGCGGCCTGGCTTGTCCGAACCCTGTTCACGGGTCGGCGGATTGTCGATTTCCTTTCGTCTCGCTTCTTCAAGTTTCAGCTCGTTCGCTGTGCCGACATTGACGAGAAATCGTGCCTTTTCACCATCGGCGACGACAACCCATGCTCCATGTTCGAGACGCATATCACTTCTCCTCGCTCTCGGATCGTTCCGGTTGCTATAGCAGGCTGTTATCTCATCGATCTTGCGGTTTAATCTGCGCGATCGATCGGTGTTCTACCTCCATCAAGATTAAGCGCGTCAGAGTCGAATGGGCCAAGCACTTCGATTTCTCGCTGTTCGACCATAAGATCGACACGTTCAGCCAGCGGATCGTGTTTCAGGCCGAACCAGGGATAGGCCACAGGATCGCGCTTTTGCTGCCCCAGATCGGGCTGCACGATGATCGCTTGAATTTGACCATCGAGATCAAAGATGAAATCGTCGACAATGCCAAAGCCCCGGTCGTCTGCCAGATACACATGGTCATCGATCAGATCGGTGGCGCGCCATTCAGCAACGCCTGGGGATGGATCTTCGCGGAAAAGACTGAAGTCGGCAATGTTGTCGTTGTCGATCGGGACCACGATCCCGTCGGTCTCGGACAGCCAGGTTGTGACGTCGCCCCAAGGCACGCTGAGATGAACATCACCTATATCGAAAATGCCGCCGGACTCGATGATGACCTTCGTCACCTGGCCCTCTCGATCGATGTAGAAGTTGAGAACCTCGCCAAGCCGCTCCGCATTCTTTCCGTAGACGACGGCATCGAGAAACTCCTGCGCTCGCCATCCTCGATAGGCAACCGCCTGATCCCAGGTTGCGAGATCGATCCTGTCCTGATCCTGGGCAGCGGCGCCGGTTCCAGCAGTCAAGACAAGCAGCACGCAAACAAGACCTGATCGGAAGGGAATCATCATTCGTTCCTGAACAATTCGCCGATGCTTGGTCAATGTCGACCGGCTGCCGTGTGCCGAAAAGGACGGTATCAGCTTAGACGGCGACAACAAAGACGACGATGAGGGCGACGATCGCAACAGCTGTCGAGATCACAAGAACGTAACGGACATAGCTCGTCTCACCCTGTCGAGCTTCGGTCTTGCTCAGCGTTTTCTTGGTCATGATCAGATTTCCCTTGCGGAAGTGTAGGCCGGCGTGTCGAGAACTCGGCTGAAGCGAGCGATCAGCATCAAGGTGGCCATCAGGCACATCGCCACGTTTTCAACCAGGCTCACCGTGCTCAGCGGTACGCGCAGAATTGAGCCCATGCATGGGCAATCGAGGTCAAGGCCCTGGCGAAGGCCATTGAGCACGCCGAGTGTGCCGAAACCGAACACCAGGATGGTCAACGCATAGGTGATGGGCGGCGAGGCGAACGACAGGTAAGCCAGCCCCAAAACAAGCTCTACGAAGGGGTAGACATAAGCATAGAGCCGCACCCGATGCGCGAGCAGATCGTACATCTGAAAACCATCGGCAAACGCGTTCAGATCGAAGATCTTGAACATGGCGTACACCACGAGAAAGAATCCCGTGAAGTGGTGCATGAAGGTCATGCCGCCGGCGATGTCGGCTCGAATTTGCAGCGCTGATGCCGCGAGCAGCATCAATACGATCAGCGCGACCAAAGGATGATAGTCGCTGATCGAATGCCCGCGATCTTCTTGCCGTTGCTTGACGCTGGATGCCATGTTTAACTTTTCGGGTTTGCGAAAGGGCTGGTTGCCATGGATGCCTGGTGCCGTCCCGCAGCTGCAACAATGGCGGATCCGCTGTATTGCGAGCGAGGCCGGCAATCCAAGGTTAGATCACTTCAGCTTTTCGCCTCGTAACGAAAACCGAGCTTCAGACCCACCTGGTAGTGACCGATCGAACCATCCTCTGCGATGTGCCCGCGAATTCTCTTTGACCTCGAACCAATCCAGATTTCGAATTTGGTTTGCAGCCGTCGCGATGGCTTTTTCGATAGCCTCCTCGAGGCTGGTGCCTGACGAGCCGTAGACTTCGCTCGTCGCATAGACATGATCCATCGATCTTCTCCCATCGTTCAGCAGTTCAAAGAGAAAACGCCGGAAGGCCAAACAAGTTCCAGGATTCACTATTCTTTTCCGGGAACTACGTGGTCTATCCATCGTTTCTGTCATCAGGCGGCAGTAATGAGCGCACTCGGCACCGCCGAACTCGGCTTCTTTTTGGGAGGAAACCATGAGAACCAAGCTACTTCACGATGGCCCCGAACGCACCATCGCCATCGTGCTCGAAAAAGGTGATGAGGTGATCAGTTGCCTGGAAAAAGTTGCCGCTGATATGGATTTGAGCGCCAGCCAATTCACTGGCCTCGGCGCCTTCAGCGACGTCTTGCTCGGCTATTTTTCCTGGTCGGAGAAGGACTATCAGAAAATACCCATCGACGAGCAGGTCGAAGTTCTAAATCTCACCGGTGACATCACCCTGGATGGCGGGGAACCGAAACTTCATCCCCATGTGGTGGTCGGAAAGGCCGATGGCACAGCGCATGGCGGTCATCTCCTGAAAGCGCATGTCCGACCGACACTGGAAATCATTCTCACCGAGTTGCCAGCTCATCTCGAACGACGACACGATAGGGAGAGCGGGCTTGCCTTGATCAGCCTGTAGCCCGATCCGCTTGCCCACCGAACGATGAGATGGCGGGCAAGCGCTCCAACGTCAGATCCACAACGCGTCACGTCCGTAATGCTGATGAAGGCGCTCCTGATAATTCCGGTCGAGCGTGCGCGAAGGATCGTATTCCGGGCTCGACTTGATGCGATCGCGCGTTAAATCGACCGAGATCTTTTTCCCGGCCCAATCGACCGATTCCAGCCAGTCGGTGGCCACCAAGACTTTCTTGCCAGGGAGCCAGTTTCGCGTGTCGATAACGAGATAGCGGATTGTCCAATCCTCTTCACCCATCAACAGATCCTCGACATGGCCGATGTCGCCGTCCTTGGCGCCGACATAGTAGCCGATAACCTCCTTAGCGCTGCGCAAATGCGGATCTCCACGCTCGGCGGCCCGCCTTGCATCGACCTCTTGTGCGACGCGGACGGGCTCTCTCTTCGGCACGGTGGGAATGGCGCCCCAGTAAGCCGTGGGCACACCGGGCGCCATGGAGCTGTCCCAGTAAGGTGTCCAGCCATAGTAGCGATACAGCGTTTCTTCTTCTTGGCGCGAAACAGGCTGATCGGCACCGACCGGCGGGCTGTCCTTGACCTGCTGCTGGGTCAAGGCCGTGGTGATCGTCTGACTGTCAGGTCTGAATTCACCAAAGGCTGCAGGCGCCAGCAGGACACTTCGACCGAACAGCCAGCTTCCGGTATCGATCACCAGATAGCGGACTTTCGAACTCGCATCGTCGAACAGCACATCATTGACATTGCCGACATCGCCGTCCTCGGCAGCAATGCCGTAACCCATCGTATCGTTTATACTCAACAGCATGACATCTCCTCCAAACGGTGGGACGTGCTATAGCAACGTCGGGGACTGATGAAGGTTCCCCTTGCTTCTCGAACCGATGGCGAGCGCTTCCTCACGTTGCATCTATGGCGCGACAATCTGAGTGGGAGTCTCCCACTCAGATTGTCGCGCGCCAGTTCTCGCCTCAGCCGCGCGCGATGCAGGCATCGACCTGATGCTTGCCGGCCATACCCACGGCGGCCAGATCTGGCCGTTCAACTATGTCGTCAAATGGCGCTTCAAGCATCTCACCGGCCTCTTCAGCCAGAACGATCGGCATCTCTACGTGGTCGCCTGGTGCCGGTTGCTGGGGACCGATCATGCGCCTCGGCACACGTGCTGAAATGACCGTCATCGATCTCCTGCCCAGCGCAGAAGGCCGTGCCGATTGATGATCGAGGCCTCGTGCAAACCGGATGAGCAGAGCTCGACCAGGCCGATGGAATTGGCAAGAATCACCCTCACGCGAGATCGGCCAGAAACTACACGCATAAGCTATCATTCAAACGCGTTATGCAATCATAAGATGAATATTGACTCATCATATTCTATGCGCTTTTTAGTCGAATATCTTTTGTGATAATTAATCTTCAGCGACAAAAGAAGAAAGCATTCTCATGATTTAGGATATTGTCGGCGCCATCTACCAGGCTTGCACGGGGAAGGACGAATGGCTCAATCTGCTGGGCAGGCTCGGTGATGAGGTCGGCGCGGTGGACGTGCTGCTCTCCACCTACGATTTCAAGAGCCAGCGCTGCACCTTCGGGCCGATATCCCTTGGCGATCCCAGCTTTGCCGCCTCCTATCGGACATATTACGCCCGCCAATGTCCGTGGCTGAACGACGAGACCCGGTATCGCCAACCGGGAACGGTGGTCAGCAGCGATGAGATCATCGAGCGCGAGATGCTGGTGGACACCGCCTTCTACAAAGATTGGTTGCAGCCTCAGGATTACGTCTCGGCACTTTCCCTGGTCGTTGACCGGGATGATCGCGAGACGGCTTTTTTGCAGGTCCTGCGCTCGCCCTCCATGCCGACCTTCAACGGCGCGGAAGCAGCCTGCCTCGGCGCCCTTCACCCGCATCTCGGCCGGGCTTTGTCGATCACGCGCGAACTGCATCGCCGGCAGCACCGGCTGGACAACATGCTCACCTTGTTCGACAAGGCTTCCGTCGGTCTCATTCTCGACCAAAACGACGAATTGCTCTGCAACGGCTGGGCCAAAGCCATTCTCGCCGAACATGATGGTCTCGAGCTGCGTCATGGCACCTTGAAGGCCGCACGCGCGGCTCAGACCGAAGCGCTCGCAGCCTTGATCGGCCAGGTGCGAACGGAGGGCACCAAAGGGGGTGACATCGCCATCAACCGCCCCTCCGGCAGGCGGGCACTCACCGTGCTGATCAGACCTGCCAGGAATACCCAACCGATGCTGGACGACGCCGCCTCGGATGTCGCGATCTTCATCGTCGACCCCAGCAGGAGAACGCAGCAGCCAGTCAGTCTCCTGCGCCAGACCTTCGGTTTGACCCTCACCGAAGCACGCGTGGCCAGCCGCTTGGCATCGGGGGAGTCGCTGGACGAGATTGCAGATCATCTTCAAGTCAGCGTCGGAACCGTGCGCAATCATCTGAAACGCGTCTTTGCGAAGACCGAAACGTCCAGACAGGCCGAACTGGTGGCGCTGATCAGTTTTCCATCGATCGTGAGCTGAATTTGCATCGAATGACGCGAAAACATGCCTATGCCGATGATCGCCGGATCGGCCGGCAATGATCGCGATATCGCGATGTTTTAATCTTATATTTTTGAAAAATTTATTATTGTTTTTATGCTGTTATGACGATGTGTTCACAAAGACACACAAGAGAAAAATGATTCCAAAAAATAGAATATATCCCAAATGGGACGCTTTACACGAGAATATCGCCGCTATCGTCCGGGCAACTCGAAACACGAAAACGCCTCGGACATCATGTATCCCGATTTATCATCGATCCACCGCGATATCGCTTTCTGTGCTCCGCTGATCACCGGGGCGTCGGCCTTGCCTCCAAAGGGTGGCGCCGACGTCCCGGGTTTGATCCTGGCGCCAGCCTCATCGGTCCCGGGCATCGCACCGGCGAGCCGCGCGACCGGACCGTCATTCTCCCATCATATCGAGCCAGGGCCATCACCCCGTCGCTCGTCACCATTCGCTGAGAGAACATATCATGCCGCTTGAGCGCGCCAGCATTGCCGTCCAGCTTCATGCCGAACCGGAAGCTCGGCAACGCCTTCTCAGCCATCTGAGCGCCCTTGCCGTGGCCGCCTGCCTGATCGGCTTCATCACCGTCGGAGCGAGCGCGGCTGAATTGGTCTACAAACCGATCAACCCGAACTTCGGCGGCAATCCCTTCAATGACGGCATCCTGCTCGGTGCAGCGAATGCGCAGAACCCTTACCAAGAAGAACGGGAGGAACGCGATCCCACGGAGCAATTCGTCCGCTCGCTGCAAAGCCGTCTCTTCAGCGGCCTCGCCCGCCAGGTCGAGGAAGCGATCTTCGGTGACAATCCCCAGGACAGCGGCACCTTCACCGTCGGTGACCAGGAAGTCAGCTTCGAGCGCGGCCTCGAGGTGATCACGCTCGAGATCAACAATCTCGCAGACGGCTCCTCCACCATCGTCGAAGTTCCCGTTATCGAGGTTGAGTAGGAAAGCAACCAGCCATGCGCACCGCGCCCATCTCGCCCCTTGTTGCATCGACCGTTCTGGCAGCGCTGCTCGCCGCCTGCGCGCCGACGCCGCCGCTGATGCCCACGTCGTCGCCGACCTCGGTGGAAAGCACGGCGACCTATCAAGCACTGCGCAACTTGCCGGCGCCCAAGAAGCCCATCCCGGTCGCGGTCTACAGCTACCCGGATCTCACCGGCCAGTTCAAGCCGGCCGAAACCGTCTCGACCAACTCCCGCGCCGTCACCCAGGGTGCCGTCTGGATGCTGGTGAAGTCCTTGAAGGATGCTGCGGGCGGGCGCTGGTTCAAGGTCATCCAGCGCGCCAATCTCGACAATCTCCTGAAGGAACGGCAGATCATCCGCGAGACCCGCGGCCGGATCGAAAAGCAGACTGGCCAAGCCCAAGGCCCCCTGCCCTCGCTCCTGTTTGCCGGCGTCATCCTGGAAGGCGGCATCATCGGCTATGACAGCAACACGGTGAGCGGCGGGCTGGGTGCCCGCTATCTCGGCATCGGCGGGGACGTGCAATACCGCCAGGATACGGTCACGGTCTATCTGAACGCGATCAGCTCGCAAACCGGCGAGATCCTTAAATCGGTGATGACGCGCAAAACCGTCGCCTCGTACGGCGTGCGCGGCAGCGTCTTCAAGTTCGTCGCTTTTCAAAAGCTGCTGGAAGGCGAGACCGGCTACACGGTCAACGAACCCAGCCAGATCGCCATCGCCCAGGCGATCGAGCATGCGGTGCGCTCGATGATCATCGAAGGGGCGCTGGAAAATCTCTGGCAGTTCGAGGACGACATCGCCGGCAAGCTGGAGGCCCAATATTATCTGGCCGACAAGGAAGAGGATCTCCTGCTCGGCGCGTCCGCCGACGGCTCGGCCCAGGCCCTGCTGACCGACGAGCAGCTCGAACAACTGGCGGACGTGCGCAAGCAGCGCCGGGAGCGTTTGAAGGCCAAGGCGCTTGCCGACAAGACCCATGCCGAAAAGGTGCGAGCCGGACAGGCCAATGACCGACAGCAAAAGCGGCTCGCGGCCAATGATCATCGACGGCAGCAGACCAAACCCGACGGCGCTAAGCCGGCATCAAGCAGACCATCGACACCCGATGCTGCCAAACCCAACGCACAGGCAGAGCGCATATCGGGCAGGCAGGAAGCCGCTAGAATGAACCTTGCCGCCCTCTACCAGGTGGTCGCCGAGTTTCGGACGGAAACCGAACAATGGCTGAGAGCCCAGGAAGCGGCCCCGCCGACAGCCACGCCAAAACAGCTCGATGCCATGGTGGATGCGGTCCGAGCGCCGAAGACGAAGGCGGATCCCGCCATGAAGCTGACACCGGCAGAACACCGTCAGCTGAGCGAAGAATTGAACAGCTGGAGAGCCAAGGAGATCCGGTTTGATGCGCCGCCTCGTGCCGCCTCCGATGCCCGACTTTAAGTCGGACCAGTTGATGCGCTGCCAACCTCTTCACCAACATGGCGAGCCAGCCCCGCTGATGCGCGGCCAAGCTCACCAGTCGATCGGCGGCCCACGGCCGCAGCCACCGATCGCCCACAACGCGGCCTATCCTGAAGGAAGGAACCTTCTCCATGCGTAAGCTTTTTCTCGCCGGCGTGAGCGTTTTGGCACTGGGTGCCAGCGGTGCGATGGCACAGCAGGCAACCGTCAACCAGACCGGTGTTGGCAACAATGCGGATACCACACAAGATAACGCTGATGGTCTCGGCTTCCAGATCTTCATCGATCAGGTCGAGGAAGGTGCAGGCCACAACGCGGTGGTTGTCCAGGATGGTTTCGGCGCCGCGGTGACCGATATCGATCAGACAGGCGAAGGCAACTCCGCCGACGTCAACCAGACTGACCTTTTCGGTGCAGGCACGGCAAGTTCTGTCGTTATCAATCAAAGCGGCATTGGCGAAACCGCCAATGTCGAACAAGACATCAACAACAACAATGCTGACGTCCTGCAGACTGGCGAAGGCAATCTTGCCGACATCGATCAGTTCAGTGTGGGTGCTACGGCCAGCGTTGTTCAGGAAGGTCTCAACGGTGAGGCGACCATCGACCAAGGCTTACTCGGTTTTGGTAACAATGCTTCGGTCTCTCAACTTGGAGCTTCGGACGGTGCCGTTGCGACGATTGATCAGAACGGCGTTGGTTCCGATGCCACGATCAACCAACTTGATGTGATCGGCGGCGGTGGTTTCGCAAGCATCACCCAGGGCGATGCCAACGATGTCAATACTGCCGAGGTCAACCAGACCAACACGGTTGGTGCGGAAGCCACTGTTATCCAAGACGGCTTCGGTGGCTTCTTCCCATCAGGTGGCAACCAAGCGACGATCGACCAATTCGACAACGTCGACGTGACTGCCAGCATCACTCAGGATGGCAACTTGAACGTTGCAACCGCTACACAAGCGAACACTGCTGTAGCCGGATCAGATATCACGATCGTTCAGAATGGAAGCGGCAACACCGCCAATTCCACTCAATAAACCAAAGCAACGAGAGCCCCGGCATGCCCTCAAGGTTGGCGCCAATGGGACATGACCAGGACTTTGTTGTTGCTTCGATGTGTGAAGCCAAGGCGGACCTGACATCCGCTTAAGTCTCGGCATGGGGCGAGTGATCGCCTCATGCCCATCTTCTTTCTTTCATATCGTGATGGCCGAGGCAAGCGACGGCGTGCTCGGCCGGAGGAGCTGTCATGAGGCGTTTGACATGTCTTTCACCATTCGTCCTCATTATCGGGCTGCCGCTTGCGGCATCAGCCCAGAACAGCGTGACCGTGGAGCAGGCAGGTGATGGCAGCAGCAGCAATATCCTCCAGTCCGGCGCGATCAATAGCCAAGCGCTGCTGTTCCAAGAAGGCAGCGATCATCATGCCGATCTCACCCAGGAGGGCGATGCGCTCAGCGCGCTGATCCGGCAGGAGGGTGCGGGCCACACGGCCAGTGTTGCTCTATTTGGCGACGGCCATGACGCCAGCGTCGAACAATTCGGCGACAGCAACCGGGCGGACATCGGCATGACCGGCAGCGACAACAACGCTGACATTTTCCAGAGCGGTGCCGATCTCTCCGCCTCGCTGTTCCAGACCGGGGGCGGCAATCGCGGGCGCATCAGGCAGGACGGCAGCGCCAATGACGCACGCCTCGATCAGAACGGCGACGACAATGACGCCGACATCGGGCAAGGCGGCAGCGGCAACTTCGCCGCCATCCAGCAAAATGGCAGCGGCAACCGGGCCGGCATCGAACAGCTCGGCAGCGGGAATATCTTCGATCTTATCCAGCAGGGCAGCAATCTCCTAGCCCCGGCCATCACCCAATCCGGCGGCGCCGAGGTCAAGGTCACCCAAACCGGCAATGGTGCTGGCGGTGGTCTCGACGCGCTCCAGGGCAATCCCTTCGGCATCGCGATCACCACGACAAGCCCATAACACCAACGGAACGATCACATGACGAGAAAGAAAATCTGGATCCAATCAGGCACCGTTCTGATGCTCATCATGGGCGGCCTCTGGCTGCTCGAAGGAAAGACCGCCATGGCCAAGACCTATCATCTGCTGCTGAGCGGCGACGCCGGCGCCAGCTTCGTCGGCACATGCAAGATCGCCACCAGCGAGGGTGAAACGGTGCTGCCCTTGCAAGGCAAGATCCCCCATGAAGAGGCCATCGTCGGCCAGGGCCTCGCCTGCCAGCTCGAAACCAGCGGCCGTGTCGTGGTCGATGTCGAGCATGGCGGCAGCCGTACCCGGTCATCAACGCGGGGCGGCAAGATCAACATCACCCTCCGCTAGGCGGCAGCGCCGCCTAGCTCACTCGCGGGACTGGGCTCAACCTCTCCGCGCTGCACGGCCGGGAGCTGGTTGATGTTGTGGACATTCCGCTAGTTCCCGGTTTTTTGGATGACGGCCGTCGCCTCGATTTCGACCAGCGCTTCATCTTCGATCAGATCGCGGACGACGATCATCGTCATGGCCGGAAAATGTTTTCCCATGATCCGGCGATAGGCTTCGCCCAGTTCCGCCTGCCTTTCCAGATATTCTTTCTTGTCGGTGACATACCAGGTCAGGCGCACGACGTCGGTCACGGCGCCGCCTGCGCATCGGACGATGTCGGCGATGTTGAGGAGGGCTTGCTCCGCCTGGCCGACGAAGTCATGGCGCTCGAATACCTGGTCCTTGTTCCAGCCGATCTGCCCGCCGACATAGAGACGAGCACCCTCGGCGAGAATACCGTTGGCATAGCCTTTGGCCGTCTTCCAGCCTTCGGGATGGATGATGTCATGCATGGGTCGTCACTGCCCGGTTGATTTCCGAAGAGATGCGTTGGCGAAGATCGTCCGGCCAAGGTGCTGCGCTCCCGGTTTCCTGGCTCATGTAAACCAGCTTGGCCTCCATCGTCAGACGCGGTTCATTCCCGCACATCACATCGACCGACATCGCCAGGCTAGAGCGGCCAAGCTTGGTCGGGACGACGGCAATATCGAGAAAATCTCCATGGCGGCTGGCCTTCTTGAAATCGACATGCAGCGAAACCGTGGGCACGGCGCCGTTGCGCTCACCGTGCAAGCTTGCGAACGACACACCAAGCCGCTCTTCGAACCACATTTCCACGGCAGCATTGATCATCTCGAAATAGCGTGGATAGAAGACGATGCCCGCCGGATCGCAGTGCTGGAACATGACCTGCTGTCGGGCCGAGAAGACCTTCATCGTTGACCGCTGAGACGCGTTCGGCCGGACGGAGCGATGGCGTTCATAACCTTGTCCTGACATGCCAGAGTTCGGGAAAGAGCTCGACCTCGAGCATGCGTTTGAGATAGCTGACGCCGCCGGTGCCGCCGGTGCCGCGCTTGAACCCGATCACCCGCTCGACCGTGGTCACATGGTTGAAGCGCCATCTGCGGAAATAGTCTTCGAGATCGATCAGCTTTTCGGCCAGTTCATAACATGACCAATGGGCCGTCGGGTCGCCATACACGATCCGCCAGGCCTCGATCACGTGGTCGGACGGCTGATAAGTTTTTTCGACATCGCGGTCGAGCACATCCGTTGGTATGTCGATGCCCTGCCTGCCCAGATGACGAAGCGCTTCGTCGTAAAGGCTCGGCTGGCTCAGCTCCGCCTGCAGCAGGGCCAGGAGATCCGGCCTGTGGGCGTGCGGCCGCAACATTGCGTGGTTGCGGTTGCCAAGCATGAACTCGATCTGCCGGTATTGATGGGACTGAAACCCGGAAGACTGTCCGAGCGCGTCGCGAAACGCCGTGTATTCGCTCGGCGTCATGGTTCGAAGGACATCCCAGGCATTGTTGAGCTGCTCGAAGATCCGGGCCACGCGCGACAGCATCTTGAAGGCCTGGGGCAGATCATCCAACCGGATGACGCCGGCGCGCGGCACCGATCTCGTGAACGTCGAGGCGCATCCAGAGTTCGGAGGTCTGATGCTGGATGATGAACAGCATCTCGTCATGGGCATCGGAGAGCGGTTTCTGTGCGCCGAGAATGGCATCGAGCCCGAGATAGTCGCCATACGACATGCGCCCGTCGAACGCCATCTCCGCGCCCTCTTCGGCGGGATCGTAGGGGGCGATCATGTGACCGCTGCCCGCTGATGATATTTCTCCGCTTCATAGGTGCGCTCATTCGAGCACCCTGGCCATGACGTCGACCGCGTGGCGGACATCCTGCTCGTCGACATAAAGCGGCGTGATGCCGAACCGCATGATGTCCGGGGCGCGAAAATCGCCGATCACGTCATGGGCGATCAGCGCCTGCATCGCGGCATAACCATGCTCGAAGGCGAACGACACCTGCGATCCGCGCATCCGAGGATCGCGCGGACTGACAAGGGTCAGCATGGGGCAGTTTTTCTCGGTCTCCCTAATGAAGAGCTCGGCGAGTTCGATCGAACGCTGGCGCACCGCCTGCATGTCGACATCGTCGAAGATGTCGAGTGCGGCTTCGAGGCATGCGAGCTGAATGATCGGCGGCGTGCCGACCCGCATTCGCTCGATGCCGACAGCCGGACGATAGTCGGGCTCGAAGGCAAACGGCGCCTCATGACCGAGCCAGCCCGACAGGGCCGGGCGCACATGCTCGGCATGATCGGGACGGACATAGATGAAAGCCGGCGCACCCGGGCCGCCATTCAGAAATTTATAGGTGCAGCCGACCGCGACATCAGCCTGGCAGGCATCTAGATCGACCGGCACGGCCCCTGCCGAATGAGCGAGGTCCCAGATGACCAGCGCGCCGGCGGCGTGCGCCTTTCGGGTGAGCCGCTCCATGTCGTGCATGCGGCCGGTGCGGTAGTCGACATGGGTGAGCAGGAGAACCGCGACGCTGTCATCGATCGCGGCTTCGACCGCCGTGGGTGCGACGGTCTTGAGCGCGTGGCCCCGATCGAGGGAACGGATCAGCCCCTCGGCCATATAGAGATCGGTCGGGAAATTGCCGGTGTCGGACAGAACGATCTTGCGACCCCGGCGCATGTCGAGCGCTGCCGCGAGCGCCTGATACACCTTGATCGAGAGCGTGTCGCCCATCACGACCGCGTCTTTTGGCGCACCGATCAGGCGGCCGATGCGATCACCGACCTGCCTGGGCTTGATCATCCAGCCGGCCTGATTCCAGCCGCGTATCAGCATCTCGCCCCATTCCGCGGTCATCATTTTCCGAACATGCTCGGTTGCGTGTTTCGGCAGCGGACCAAGGGAATTGCCGTCCAGATAGACGACCCCTGCCGGCAATTGAAAACGCGCCTTGGTAGCGCTGAAGTCCGTCATCGGTCGGCCCCCTCGCGCAGACGGAAACGCTGGATCTTGCCGGTCTGGGTTTTCGGCAGCGCATCGATGAACACGATCGAGCGCGGATATTTGTAAGGGGCGATCGTCGCTTTGACGTAAGTCTTGCAGATGCTTCTTCGTCGCGTCGCACGCCGGCACATGTTCAGCGAGAACGACATGGGCCTGGACGATCTGGCCGCGCGCCTCATCGGGCACGCCGATCACGCCGCATTCGACGACGTCAGGATGCGCCAGCAGCGCCGCTTCCACCTCGGGGCCGGCGATGTTGTAGCCGGACGAAACAATCATGTCGTCGCTGCGGGCGGCGAAGTGAAAATAGCCGTCGTCATCCCGCCAGAAGGAATCACCGGTCAGATTCCAGCCATCGCGCACATAGGCAACCTGGCGTTCATCGGCGAGATAACGGCAGCCGGTTGGTCCGCGCACCGCAAGCTTGCCGATCGTGCCCGGCGGCAGCTCGTTCATGTCGTCGTCGACGATCTTCGCCTCATAGCCCTTGACCGGCCGGCCGGTGCAGGCAGGGTGCGAATCGCCGAACCGGTTGGTGATGAAGATATGCAGCAGTTCGGTTGCACCGATACCGTCCAGCATGGGCTTGCCGGTCTTCTCCATCCAGGCCTCGTAGACCGGCGCCGGCAGGGTCTCGCCGGCCGAGACCGCAGCACGCAGCGAGGAGAGATCGGCGCCCTCCTCCATCGCCGCCAGCATGGCGCGGTAGGCGGTCGGTGCCGTAAAGCTCACCGTCGCCTTGTAGGTCTCGATGATCTCGATCATGTTCTGCGGCGAGGCGTTTTCCAAGCAGCGTCGCGGCGGCACCGAAGCGCAGCGGAAAGATCGCAAGACCGCCCAAGCCGAAGGTAAAGGCAAGCGGCGGCGAGCCGACGAAGATGTCGTCCGGCGCGACCCCCAGCACTTCCTTGGCGTAGCCATCCGCGATGATCAGGAGATCGCGATGGAAATGCATGGTCGCCTTGGGCGAGCCGGTCGTGCCGGAGGTAAAGCCCAGCAAGTGCGACGTCGTCACGCCCGGTCATGACCGCCTCGAACCGGACCGGCTTGTTGAGGGCCACCCGGTCGAGTTCGGCATCATGATTGGCCGTGCCGTCGAAGCCGACCACCTTATCCAGATGCGCGCTGGTCTTGGCAGAGGCGACCAGTTCGTCCATCAGGCGCGTGTCGCAAAGGGCAAGCGTGATCTCGGCCTTGTCGACGATCTGGGAAAGCTCGAAGGCGCGCAGCATCGGCATGGTGTTGACGACCACGGCGCCCGCCTTGGTGGCGGCAAGCCAGCACGCGACCATCGCCGGGTTGTTGGCCGAGCGGATCAGCACGCGATTGCCGGGCTCAACACCATAATCTTCGACCAGCGCGTGGGCGATGCGGTTGGTCCAGTCGGTAAGTTCCTTGTAGGTGCGGCGCCGGCCGTTGCCGATCAGGGCGGTCTGATCGCCGAAGCCTTCCTCGACCAGGCGATCGGTCAGCTCCACCGCCGCATTCAGTTTTTCGGGATAGTCGAATCCCTCGAGCAGAAAATCCGGCCATTGGTCGGCCGGCGGCAGATTGTCCCTCGAAAATGTATCGGTATGGGCAGATGGTCCAAGCATGTCAGCCCTCCTTGTTCGCGTTCGCCAGCGTTTGTCTGGCGATAATCACTTTTTGGACGTCGGAGGCGCCCTCATAAATGCGAAGGGCGCGGATGTCCCGATACAGACGCTCGACGATATGGCCAGAGCGCACGCCGTCGCCACCGTGAAGTTGCACGGCTTTGTCGATGACGAATTGCGCCCGTTCGGTGGCATGAAGCTTGGCCATCGCCGCCTCGCGGCTGATGCGCGCAGCACCGCTTGTCCTTCAGCCAGGCGGCCCGATAGACGAGCAGCGCCGATGCATCCACATCGAGGGCCATGTCGGCGATGATGACCCTGCACCATCTGCAGCTCGGCCATCGGCGCCCCGAACAGGTCACGGACTTGTACGCGTTCAAGGCTTTCATCGAGGGCGCGGCGGGCAAAGCCCAGAGCCGCGGCGGCGACGGTCGGGCGAAAAACATCGAGAACCGACATCGCGATGCGAAAGCCGTCACCAGGCTTGCCGATGAGAGCATCGCCCGGAATGCGGCAATTCTCGAAGGCGAGCCTCGCCAGGGGATGCGGGGCGATCACCCGCAGCCGCTCGGCGATCCTCAAACCGGGGGTTTGAGCCGGATACTAAAAATACAGACAATCCTTTGGCGCCGGGAGCCTCGCCGGTGCGGGCGAAGACCGTGTAGAGGCCGGCGATGCCGCCATTGGAGATCCAGGTTTTTTCGCCGTTCAGCACGAAGTGGTCACCGTCGCGCCTGCGCCAAGATCCATATTGGCGACGTCGGAACCGGAGCGCGGCTCGCTGAGCGCGAAGGCGGAGAGTGCCTCGCCGGCCCTGGTTTTCGGCAGCCATTTCCGCTTTTGCGCGTCGGTCCCAAAGAGGGAGATCGCCCCCGTTCCCAACCCCTGCATGGCAAAGGCGAAGTCGGCGAGACCATCGAAGCGGGCAAGCGTTTCGCGGATGAGGCAGAGGCTTCTGACATCGAGCCCGCTGCCGGGATCCTCGGGATCGACCGAGGTATGATCGAGCCAGCCATCGCGGCCGAGATCGGCCACCAGCTTGCAGGCAAGCGGCGTCCGCATTCTCGTGATCGACGCCCCGAAGATGCTCTGTCGACCAAGCTTCCAAGCGTGCCGACAGCGTTCGATGACGTTCATCGAAAAACGGCCACTCAAGGTGCGAAAAATCCATCAGTTCCCCTCGAACACCGGTTTTCTCTTGTCGATGAAGGCCTCATAGGCCCTTCGGAAATCTTCGGTCTGCATGCAGATCGCCTGGGCCTGCGCTTCCGCCTCGATCGCCTGCTCGATGCTCATGCTCCATTCCTGGGCGAGCATCGTCTTGGTCATCATATGGCCGAACCCCGGCCCGTCGGCGATGCGCCGGGCAAGGCTGACCGCCTCGGTCTCGAGCTGTTCCTTGGCAACGAGCCTGTTGAAAAAACCCCAGCGCTCGCCCTCGTCAGCGCTCATCGAACGGCCGGTATAAAGCAGCTCGGCCGCTCGCCCCTGACCGATGATGCGCGGCAGGATCGCGCAAGCGCCCATGTCGCAGCCGGCAAGCCCGACGCGCGTGAACAGGAAGGCGGTCTTGGCCTCGGGCGTTCCGATCCGAAGATCGGACGCCATGGCGATGATCGCGCCCGCACCCGCGCAAACACCGTCGATGGCTGCGATCACCGGCTTGCCGCATCCCACCATCGCCTTCACCAGATCACCGGTCATGCGCGTGAACGCAAGGAGGCCCTTCATGTCCTTTTGGAGCAAGGGCGCGATGATGTCGTGAACGTCGCCGCCCGAGCAAAAATTGCCGCCATTCGATCCGAAGACCACCGCCTTCGCGTCGTCCGCATCGCGAAGGGTTCGGAACCAGTCGCGAAGCTCAGCGTAGCTTTCGAAGGTCAGCGGGTTTTTCCGCGCCGGCCGATCCAGCGACAGGACGGCGACGCCGTCGTCGATCCGGCAGTTGAAGTGTTCGGTGTCGATCGCCTTGATGCATGTCACGGCCTGCTCGCTCCCTTGTCGTCCAGCAAATCGGCAATCGTCCCAAGCTGGCTGGTCAACACCGAAGCCTGCTCGGCATCGAGCTGCTCGAAAAGTTCATTTACCCAGCTCTCATGGACAGCAGCCAGCTCTGAGAAATCCCTTCGGCCTTGCTCGGTCAGCCGCACCATCATCGCCCGCCGATCGCCCTCGACCGGCGATCGCTCCACCAGACCGTCCGCCACCAGCCGATCGACGATGCCGGTCACATTGCCGTTGGAAACTTTCAGGACACTGGAGAGGTCACTCATGCGAAGACCCTCCCCGGCACGATCGAGGGCTGCCATCACGTCGAAGCGCGGCAAGGTCGATCCGCGTTCCGCCCGAAGGCGCTCGCGCAGCTCGCCCTCGATCCGGCGCGAGACTTTCAGGATTTTCAGCCATAGCTTCAAGCGCCGCTTGGAGGCCGAGCCTGCTTCATCCAAGCCGGTCACCTTGGCGTCGAGATCGAGCAGCTTCGATGAGACGGAACTCATCGCTCACACCTTGCCCAACATGACGTCCTGCCGCTCGGCCAGGCGCCACATCTGATCACGGCCGGCGAGATAGGGATCCGGCCATCGTTCCAGACGGTCGCCCAACGCACTCGCGGCATGCAGGGTCCAATAGGGATTGGCGAGATGCGGACGTGCCAGGCAGACCAGATCGGCCCGCCCCGCCATCAGGATCGAGTTCACATGATCCGGCTCATAAATGTTGCCGACCGCCATGGTGGCCATCCCCGTCTCGTTGCGGATGCGATCGGAAAAGGGCGTTTGGAACATGCGCCCGTAGACCGGCGATGCGCTTTTGGACGTCTGGCCCGCCGACACGTCGCATATATCGACACCGGCCGCCTGCAGCCTGGCCGCGATCAGGACGGCGTCCTCCGGCGTTACCCCCTCGTCACCCACCCAATCACTGGCGGAAATGCGCACGGCGATCGGCTTTCGCTCCGGCCAGACTTTTCGCACCGCGTGAAACACCTCCAGCGGAAAACGCATCCGGTTTTCCAAGCTGCCGCCGTAGTCATCGCCCCGCCTGTTGGTGAGCGGGGTGATGAAGGACGAGAGCAGATAGCCGTGGGCGGCATGCAGTTCGATCATGTCGAAGCCCGCCCGCTCCGCCATCTCGGCCGCCGCCACGAATTGATCGCGTACCTGGTCCATGTCAGCTCGATCCATCGCTTTCGGGATCTGGTTGCGTTCCGACCAGGGAACGGCCGATGCCGAGATCAGCGGCCAGTTGCCGGCGGCAAGCGGCGCGTCCATCTCCTCCCAGCCGAGCTGCGTCGAGCCTTTCGCACCGGCATGGCCGATCTGCAAGCAGATCCTGGCGTCGGTCTCGTCATGGACGAAATCGACGATGCGCCGCCAGGCCGCTTCATGGTCACCTTCATAGGCACCGGTGCAGCCGGGCGTGATCCTGCCGTCTGCCGAAACACAGGTCATCTCGGTAGTAACCAGCCCTGCCCCGCCCTTCGCGCGCTCGGCGTAATGCACCAGATGCCAATCGGTCGGGCAACCATCCCGGGCCTTGTATTGCGCCATCGGCGAGACGACGACCCGGTTCTTCAGCGCCATGTCACGCAGCTTGAACGGTGCGAACATCGGCGCGCCGCACCGGCCGGTCGATGGTCGCGCCCGCTTGCTGCTGGAACCACCGCTCCGCACGTTCAAGCCAGCTTGGAATCGCGCAGGCGCAGATTTTCGTGGCTGATGCGTTGCGAGCGTGTGAGCAGCGCGTAGTTGAACTGGACCGGGTCCAGATGGAGATAACGCTCGACCTCCTCGAACCATTCCATCGAGTTTCTCGCGGCGGATTGCAGACGCAGCACCTCGACCCGCCGCTTGTCCTCGTAACAGGCGAAGGCGGCGGCAAGGCTCGGCTGCTCGTGCAGATCGTCCGCGAGCGCGATGGCGCTCTCGAGTGCCAGCTTGGTGCCCGAGCCGATCGAAAAATGCGCGGTGGCGGCCGCATCGCCCATCAGGACGATGTTCCGGTAGGACCAGGTCTGGCACAGCACTCGGGGAAAGTTCAGCCAGGCCGAGCCGCGGAGATGGCCGGCATTGGACATCAAGCGATGGCCGCCCAGATGATCGGCGAAGATTTTTTCGCAGACGGCGATCGACTCGTCCTGCGACATGGCGGCGAACCCGTAAGCCGCATAGGTCGCCTCGGTGCATTCCACGATGAAGGTCGCGGTCTCGGCATCGAACTGATAGGCATGCGCCCAGACCCAGCCAAGCGGCGTCTGTTTGAAGATGAAGGTGAAGGCATCGTCGAATTTTTGCCGCGTGCCCAGCCAGACGAACTTGCATTTGCGGATGTCGACATCCGGTTTGAAATGCTCGGCATAGGCTTGGCGGGTTCTGGAATTCAGCCCGTCGCTCGCCACCACCAGATCGTACTGGGACGGCATAGCCGTCGACATCATCGATCTCGGTTTCGAACCGGAGCTCGACACCCAGATCCCGCGCCCGCCTCTGCAGCAGCAGCAGCAATTGCTTTCGCCCGATGCCGCAAAAGCCATGGCCGGTCGAGATGGTCTTCGTGCCTCGGTAATGGACGGCAATATCGTCCCAATAGGCGAAGTGTTCACGGATGGCGGCTGCGCTCTCGGGATCATTTCGCGCGAGATTGTCGAGCGTCTCGTCCGAGAGGACCACACCCCAGCCGAACGTGTCATCTGCCCGATTGCGCTCGATCACGACGACGTCATGCGCAGGATCGCGCAACTTCATGGAGATCGCGAAATAGAGCCCGGCAGGACCGCCACCCAGACACGCGACACGCATGAACAGATACCCCCAAGGCCAACCCGCTGCGAGAAAAGCAAGGTAGGAGTCTGGATCATTTATTTCAAGCCTAAATATTTTGATGTTAAAATGATTGACGACAGCTCTCTTTGCACCCTTCCGCGGCTTGGTCCGGCAACCCGGGGCCGGAGCAGGCGCGGGGAAACATGAAAACCGGCTCCAAGGCAGCCGGGCCTTGCAAGTCGATGAACCCTGTCTATCAATGGGCTGGAGACAGCTGGAACGGCTTCGTCACCGCAGCGTTCCGGACATTATCATGTCGCCGTCCTGGCGGCGCTTCTAGGGAGAGTGACATGACCCATGTCGTTATCGCCTCGGCCGCAAGGACAGCGGTCGGCAGTTTCAATGGCGCCTTCGCCAACACGCCTGCTCACGATCTCGGCGCAACCGCGATCACCGCTGCCCTGGAACGGGCAGGCGTTGCCGCCGCCGATGTCTCGGAAACGATCCTCGGCCAGGTGCTGACGGCGGGGCAAGGCCAGAACCCGGCGCGTCAGGCCCATATCAACGCAGGGCTGCCCGAAGAAAGCGCTGCCTGGGGGATCAATCAGGTCTGCGGTTCCGGGCTGCGCGCCGTCGCCCTTGGTGCCCAGCACATCCTGCTCGGCGATGCCGACATCGTCGTCGCCGGGGGCCAGGAGAGCATGAGCCTCTCACCCCATGTCGCGCATTTGCGCCAAGGCCGGAAAATGGGCGACATGAAGCTGGTCGACAGCATGATCAAGGACGGTTTGTGGGATGCCTTCAACGGCTACCACATGGGCACGACCGCCGAGAACGTCGCCAAGCGCTGGCAGCTGACGCGCGACGAGCAGGACCAGTTCGCGCTCGCCTCGCAGAACAAGGCGGAAGAGGCCCAGAAGGCTGGCAAATTCAAGGACGAGATCGCGGCCTTCACCGTCAAGACCCGAAAAGGCGAGACCGTGGTCGACGATGATGAATATATCCGCCACGGCGCCACGCTCGAGAGCCTGCAAAAGCTCCGTCCCGCTTTCGACAAGGAGGGCACGGTGACGGCCGGCAATGCGTCGGGGATCAATGACGGTGCCGCCGTCACGGTGCTGATGAGTGCGGATGAAGCCAAGCGCCGCGGCATCGAGCCGCTGGCACGCATTGCCTCCTACGCCACGGCCGGCGTCGATCCCGCGATCATGGGTACCGGCCCGATCCCCGCCTCGCGCAAAGCCCTGGAGAAAGCCGGCTGGAAGGTCGACGATCTCGATCTGGTGGAGGCCAATGAGGCGTTCGCCGCCCAGGCTTGCGCAGTCAACAAGGACATGGGCTGGGACCCCTCGATCGTGAACGTCAACGGCGGCGCCATCGCGATCGGGCATCCGATCGGTGCGTCCGGCTGCCGCGTGCTGAATACGCTGCTGTTCGAGATGAAGCGCCGGGATGCCAAGCGCGGTCTCGCCACGCTGTGCATCGGCGGCGGCATGGGCGTTGCCCTTTGCGTCGAACGGGATTGAGTGTTGAGCGGATAGAGCGTCGAACGGATAGAGCGTCGGGCGCGATTGACTTCCATCAAAGCGAGATGACAGAAACCAGGCTGCAATAAGCTCGAACGAGGAGAGGTAATATGGGACGGGTTGCATTGGTGACGGGGGGATCACGCGGCATTGGCGCAGCGATCTCGAAAGCATTGAAGGACGCGGGCTACAGCGTGGCCGCCAATTATGCCGGCAATGACGAGGCGGCCTCCAGGTTCAAGGCCGAAACCGGCATTCCGGTTTATAAATGGTCGGTCGCCGATTATGAAGGCTGTGCCGCCGGGATCGATCAGGTCGAGACCGATCTCGGCCCGGTCGAGGTGCTGGTCAACAACGCCGGCATCACGCGCGACGGCATGTTCCACAAGATGACGCCGGAGCAATGGAAAGAGGTGATCGACACCAACCTCACCGGCCTGTTCAACATGACCCACAAGGTCTGGCCCGGCATGCGCGAGCGCAGCTTCGGACGGATCATCAACATCAGCTCGATCAACGGGCAAAAGGGCCAGATGGGCCAGGTGAACTATTCCGCCTCCAAAGCCGGCGACATCGGCTTCACCCGGGCCCTTGCCCAGGAGGGCGCCTTCAAGGGCATAACCGTGAACGCGGTCTGTCCCGGCTATATCGGCACCGAGATGGTGCGTGCCATCCCGCAAAAGGTGCTGGACGAGAAGATCATCCCGCAGATCCCGGTCGGCCGCCTGGGCGAGCCCGAAGAGATCGCCCGTTGCGTGACCTTCCTCGCCTCGGATGATGCAGGCTTCATCACCGGCTCCACCATCTCCGCCAATGGTGGCCAGTTCTTCTCCTGATATGTCGTCATGCCAGCGCCGATCCCCACCCCGGCGCTGGCAGTCAGCCCCATCATGACAGTCGACTGGTCACGGCGAATCATGGCCGTCGGCGACATCCCGTTCGACCGGCGAGCTGGCGGCCGGCCGGAATTCCGTCGTTTCGCTTGGACGATCTGTTCGCTCCGAACGAAGACGATGATGGCCTTGTGCCGATCGTGACGGCGCATTACGCTTTTTTGCACGCGTCACATGCCGACGATCGCGCCATCGACAACAACCATCAAAGGAGGCCACCATGTTCGGCAAAGATCTCATCGCCAGGAGCGCTGCATGTTGCATCGGGCTCGGTGCGTTCGCCGTCGATGTGCATGCTGAAACCAATTGGGACCTCCCGCTTGCCTGGCCGGCCGGTAATTTTCATGTGAAGAATGCCGGGGTCTTTGCCGAGAAGGTCGCCGAGGTCACCGGCGGCGAGGTCAAGATCACGGTTCATCCGGGCGGCTCCCTCGGCTTCAAGGGGCCGGAGATGCTGAAATCGATCCGCGACGGGCTGGTGCCGATCGGGGATGTTCTTTTGAACCAGCAGGTCGGCGAAGCCCCCTTCCTTGGCATCGAATCGGTGCCCTATCTCGCCTCCGGTTATGAAGAGATCGCAGCACTGCACGAATTCTCGCGGCCGGTCTATGAGGATATCGCTGCCGAGTTCAACCAGAAAATCCTCTACATGGTCCCCTGGCCCGGTCAGGCCGTCTATTCCAAGAACGAGATCGTGACCCTCGACGATATCCAGGGCCTGAAGCTGCGCGTGGTCGACAAGAACGGCCTCGATTACATGAACGCCCTTGGCGGCGCACCGCGTCAGCTGCCTTGGGGCGAGGTGGTGCCTGCCCTCGCGTCCGGCGCGATCGAAGGGGTGACCACCTCTAGTTCGTCCGGCGTGGACGGCAAGTTCTGGGAATTTCTCGGCTTCATGAACCGCTTCAACTGGCAGTCCGCCTCCAACATGATGAACGTCAATCTCGATGCCTGGAACGCGCTCTCGCCCGAGCACCAGGCGGCGATCGAGGACCTGGCGGCCGAACTGGAAGGCCAGTTCTGGGATGTCAGCCGGGAGGAAGACGAGACCAAGCTGAAAACCCTTGCCGAGAACGGCGTCAAGATCACCGAGCCGACGCCGGAGCTGCGCGAAAAGCTCCTGGAGACCGCAAAGCCCATGTGGCAGGCCTTCATCGACGAAGCCGGTCCCAAGGCTGAAGCGGTGGTCACCGCCTACCGGGAAAAGATGGGCAAGTAGGCCGGGCGGCCTTGCCGTACTTTCTCAAGGCCGTGGATCGTCTGTCGAAGGCGGCTGCCGTTTTGGCAGCCGCCTGTCTTGCTCTCTTGGCGATCGTCATCCTGGCCGAGGTCGTCTCGGTCGGGCTGTTCAACAAGAGCCTGGAATTTTCCTGGGAATATGGCGCCTTCTTCATGGCAGGCACCTTCTTTCTCGGCCTTGGCTGGACCCTCGGGGAGGGCGGCCATGTCAGGGTCGGGATTCTGGCCGAGCGGCTGCCGCCGGCCCTCGGCCGGTCTCTCGACATGGCGGCGACCGTCATCGGCATGGTGATTGCCGGGTTCCTGACCATGTCGCTTGCCGGGCTTGCCTGGAGTTCCTTCGTCGACGGCTCGCGCACCTTCACGGCAACCGCAACACCGCTCGCGCTGCCGCAGGCCGTGATCACCGCAGGTGCTTTGCTCCTGACCCTCCAGCTGTTCGCCCGCCTGGTCCGGCTGCTTCAGGCGGCTTCTCCTTTGAACGAACCGGACACGAGCGGGACGTGAACGTCACGGCGGGCGCCATCGTCCTGATCCTGTTCGGCCTTCTGGCGGGCGGCGTCTGGGTCGGCCTCGCCCTGATGGGCACCGGCATTGCCGGCCTCGCTCTGTTCCGTTCCATGCCGGTCGACAAGCTGCTCGGCCAGATCGCCTTCAACAGCACCACCGTGCCGGAGCTGATCGCCCTTCCCCTCTTCATCCTGATGGCGGAGATTCTTTTTCGTACCGAGCTGTCGCGCTCGCTGTTTCGCGGCCTCGCCCCCTGGACCGCCCGCCTGCCGGGCAAGCTCCTCCACGTCAACGTGCTCGGCTGCACGCTCTTCGCCGCGATCTCCGGTTCGTCCGCGGCAACCGCGGCCACGGTCGGACGCATGACCGTTTCGGAACTGCTGCACCGGGGCTATGAAAAAAACATCGTGATGGGCTCGCTTGCCGGCGCCGGCACGCTCGGTTTCCTCATCCCGCCTTCGGTCATCATGATCATCTACGGCGTGCTCGCCGAGGTCTCGATCCTGAAGCTGTTCATCGCAGGCGTGGTGCCCGGCCTGCTCCTTGCCCTCACCTACATGGTCTATCTCGGTCTCTATGCAGGCCTCCGACCGGCGGCGACACCTTCGAGCGAGGAGCGTTTCACCAACGCCGAGCGCCTCCGCAGCATCACCGAGCTCGGTCCCGTCCTGTTTCTGATCTTCTTGATCCTCGGCTCGATGTATGGCGGCTACGCCAGCCCGACCGAGGCCGCAGCGATCGGCGTGCTCGGCGCCGTGCTGATCAGCGCCTGGCAGCGCACGCTCACCAAGGACAACCTGAAGACCGCCCTCATGGCCGCGGTCAAGACCAGCTCCATGGTCGGGCTGATCATCATCTCGGCCGTCTTTCTCTCGGTCGCCATGGGCTTTCTCGGCGTGCCGCGCGCGGTCGCCAATTGGATCGCCACCCTGGACCTCTCGCCCATGGGCCTGATCGTGGTGCTGGTGCTGTTCTACGTGATGCTCGGCTGCGTGCTCGAAGGCCTCTCCATGATCGTCATGACGCTCCCGATCACGCTTCCGCTGGTGACCGCCGCCGGCTTCGATCCCATCTGGTTCGGCGTGTTCGTGGTGCTGGTGGTCGAGATGGCGCAGATTACCCCGCCGGTCGGCTTCAACCTCTTCGTGATCCAGGGCATGACCGGCGAGCCGATCAGCACCATCACCCGCGCCGCCTTCCCCTTCTTCCTGATCATGCTGCTGTTCGCCCTGCTCCTCGCCGTCCTCCCCGAGCTTGCCCTCTACCTCCCCTCGAAAATCACCCTCCGCGGCTGACCAGATGCCGTTTGGGTGGGTTGTTACTCAACGCCCATCCGAGACGTTTTCGAATGATTTCATGGCGTTGTCCTTCAGCAGATGCGAGGAGCTTGATGTGCCGCGAAGCCCGGGCCTCGCAAACAGCAAGGGACGACGCAGATGGATGACGCCCCCAGAGCGTTGCCTGCAAGGTGATGAAATCACTCGAAAACTTCGCGGATGTGCGCTGACAGGCGACCGCTTGCTCATGTCCCGATCAAAAAAGCGCTCGATCATTCAGATGCCAGCTTCGATCGAATGCCTTGGTTAACACCTCCTTCACCATTCTTCCGCAGGATGCAGATCTGGTCCATGGGATCCTGGAAGTCCGAGCTCGGCCCTTTTTTCCTGCCGGGCGGGCAAACTCCCAGGATCCCATGGACCATGAATGTCCCTACCAGGAAAGGGCTAACATGCCGTTAACATGGTCGATTTAATGGCCGGTTTCCCCGGCTCGATTTCGCGCCCATATCCGGTTCGAAAATGCGCTCGATCATCGACATGTCCCTGCCGTCGATATGTGCCCGGCCAACACGGTTTCGATCCCCTTCCCATGCGGTGCCGGACCTGCAACGCTAAGCGACAGCCAGCCTTGCCACGGCGTGTTCCGTAACGCTCTCATGGTCGGCCTTGGTGAAGGCTGCGACCGTGCAGGGAGGCTCTGCCGCCTTGAAATGATAGACGGCGCACACGCTCCCCGGTCCAGAGCCCGAATGACCGATCGCCAGTCCCGCCTTCGCCATGTCGCCCGTCATCAAGCCAAGCCCGTAGCCGGTGGTCAGCCAGGGACGCCCCGGCAGGGCGCCGCCGAGGGGATGCCGATCGGTCATCGTTGCCAAGAGATCGGGCGGCAGCACGCGCCCGCGCATGAGCGCGTCGAGCAGACGCGCTGCGTCCATGGCGGTGCCGGTCAAGAGCCCGTGATAGACCCATCCCGGATGATATCGATCCTGGTTGCCGAAGGCGGTTCCGTCGAGATCGGCGGGTTCCCGCGCCAGGCGCACGGAGGAGAGGCCGAGCGGGGTCAAGACGAGATTGCGCATCGGCGTTTCGATGTCCGCCCCGGCGGCCTCTTCGATGATCCGGCGAACGTAGAAATAGCCGACATTGGAGTAGGCCCAGCCTTGACCCGGCGAAAAGTCGAGACGATCCGCGCCGACCTTGTCCAAAAGGACGTCCGCCGGCCAGGGCCGATCACCCCGTTTGACGGCGTCGTGATAGGCAGCGAGCCCGCCGTAATTCGACACGCCTGCCCGATGCTGAAGCAGCTGGCGAAGGCTATAGGAACGGCCGGGCCTGAGCTGATCCAGGGAAAGGCGCCCTTGCTTCACCAGCAACAGGGCCGTGCAGGCCAGCACCGTCTTGGTGAAGCTCCACCAAGGAAAGCGAAGCCTGGGGCCGCCGTCCAGGCATTCCTTGCCGCCCGCTGCTATCTTGGCCCGATAGATCACCTGAGGCTGCATGAGAGATCCCACCATGATCCAAAAAAACGCCCACGCCGTGCGACGATCGGATCACCGAAACAGAGCACGACGTTCACCGTCTTCTTGTGTTAAAGGGATGGCTTTCGGCATGCCAGAAAACGATGGAGCATCATGACCTCTAAACAGGACAGTCTCGCCACCGCGATCGCCTCGGAGATTGGGGCCAGGCCGGAGCAAGTCAACGCCACGATCGAGCTCCTGGACGGCGGCTCCACCGTGCCCTTCATCGCGCGTTATCGAAAGGAAGCCACCGGCGGGCTCGATGATGGCCAGCTCCGGCTGCTGGAGGAGCGTCTCACCTATCTGCGCGAGCTCGGGGCCAGGCGGGATGCCATCCTGAAATCGATCGAGACCCAGGGCAAACTGACCGAAGAACTCGCCGCCAAGATCGAAGGTGCCGCCACCAAGGCAACCCTCGAGGACCTTTATCTGCCCTACAAGCCGAAGCGGCGCACCAAGGCGCAGATCGCGATCGAACGCGGGCTCTTGCCGCTCGCCGACATGCTCCTCGCCGAGCGCAGCAAGGACCCCGAGACCGAGGCCGAAGCTTTTCTCGGCGAGGATATTCCCGATGCCAAAGCCGCCCTCGATGGGGCTCGGGACATTCTCGCCGAGCAATTTGCCGAGAACCCGGATCTCGTCGGCCGCGTGCGCGATCATCTGATGACCAATGCCGTGGTGCGCGCCCGGGTGGTCGCCGGCAAGGAGGAGGACGGCCAGAAATACCGGGACTATTTCGCCTATGACGAACGCTGGGCGAAGATGCCGAGCCACCGGGCGCTTGCCCTGTTTCGGGCGCGCAAAGAGGGCGTGCTCAATGTCGAGATCGTGGTCGACGAGGAGGATCAGGCAGCGGTCAAGCCGGTCGTTGCAGATGATCGCCGAGGCTTTCGATATCGACACCGCCGCCGATCGGCCGGCCGAGATCTGGCTGTCGGACGTGGCCCGCTTCGCCTGGCAGGTCAAGCTCTCGGTCCATCTCTCGACCGATCTCATGGTGATGCTGCGGGAGCGCGCCGAGGAGGAGGCGATCCGGGTCTTCTCCCGTAATCTCAAGGACCTGCTTCTCGCAGCGCCCGCCGGTGCGCGTACCACCATCGGCCTCGATCCCGGCATTCGCACCGGCGTCAAGGTCGCCGTGGTCGATGCCACCGGCAAGCTTCTGGAAACCGCCACCCTCTACCCGTTCCAGCCGAGAAACGACAAGGACGGCGCCAAGGCCGAGCTCAAGCGTCTGATCCAGGCGCATCGGGTCGATCTGATCGCGATCGGCAATGGCACGGCCAGCCGCGAGACCGATCAGCTGGTCGCCGAGCTCCAGGCCGATCTTGCCGAGCCCAAACCCACCAAGGTGATGGTCAGCGAAGCCGGTGCCTCGGTCTATTCGGCCTCGGCCATCGCGGCTGCCGAGATGCCGGATATCGACGTCACGCTGCGCGGCGCCGTCTCGATCGCCCGCCGGCTGCAGGACCCGTTGGCAGAGCTGGTCAAGATCGAGCCGAAAAGCATCGGGGTCGGCCAATACCAGCACGACGTCGACCAGGGACGCCTGGCGCGCGGTCTGGATGCGGTGGTGGAGGATGCCGTCAACGCGGTCGGCGTCGAGCTGAATACCGCCTCCGCCCCGCTATTGTCCCGGGTCTCGGGCGTCGGCCCCGCCCTTGCCGAAACCATCGTCAGCCATCGAAACACGGCAGGTCCCTTCAAGCGGCGCCTCGACCTCAAGAAAGTGCCGCGCCTCGGCGATCGCGCCTTCGAGCTTTGTGCGGGGTTCCTTCGCATTCGGGAAGGCGATGAGCCCCTCGATGCCTCGGCCGTCCACCCCGAAGCCTATCCTTTGGCCGCCCGGATCGTTGCCGCGTGCGGGCGCGACGCGCGCGCCCTCGCTGAAGACGGCAGCCCGCTCAAAGCGATCAATCCCGCCGATTTCGCCGATGAGCGCTTCGGCCTGCCGACGGTGCGCGACATCATCGTCGAGCTGGAAAAGCCGGGCCGCGATCCGAGGCCTGCCTTCAAGACAGCCACCTTTGCCGAAGGGGTGCACAAGCTCGAGGATCTTACCGCCGGCATGGTGCTGGAAGGCACGATTTCCAACGTCGCCGCCTTCGGCGCCTTTGTCGATATCGGCGTCCACCAGGATGGGCTGGTGCACGTCTCCGAGCTCGCCGATCGCTTCGTCAAGGATCCGGGCGAGGTCGTGAAGGCGGGCGATGTGGTCAAGGTCCGCGTCCTGGAGGTCGACGTCAAACGAAAGCGCATCTCGCTCTCGATGAAGAGCGAGGCGGTGCAGCCGAACAAGCAGGACGGCAACAAACCGCCGGAGCAGGTGCTGGGAAAGAACCGCCAGAAGCCGTCGAAACGCCGGCAGGAACGAGGCCAGGCAACGACGCCCCAGGCATCGACGCAAAAGCCGAAGCCCGCTGCCGCCGACGGCGCCCTGGCGCTCGCTTTGACGGCGGCGCTCTCACGCAAGAAATGAGGCCGGCATGATCGGCAACGCCGACCCCGCCACGGATCTTGGTTGACCGACTTGGCTGTCACCTGAGCTGCCGAGAGCCGTTCAAGCGAATCTGGTCCATTGCACGCGAGGTAACCAATCATTATCGATTCATGGGCATAATGACGTTGGTCCGACGTTGTTTTCATGGATAGCTTTCGAGACATGGACAGCTTTCCAGAAAAGACTGGTATGCCCACGGCCGGAGACCGCCTTCTCGAGAGATAGTGTTGATGCTCAAATCAGATCTGGCGAAATTCGGCCTTCTGAGCGCCGCCTTGATGTCCATGCTCGCCTTTGTGGCAGTGATTTGGGAGAAAGAGGCCGTCAAGGCTGTGATCGATCCGCTCGTTGAGAAAGCCTGTCATGATGAAGTCAAGACCAGAGCCCCGCTGGGACACCGTGCCATCATGACCTATGCCTACCATGAAGAAGGCTCGCAACTCGGTATCGTCAGCGGCAGCCTCGAGGCTCAATATGCGCCGAAACAATGGACCCAGGTCGATTGGACATGCCGGGTCAATCCGATCGACCGGCAGATTGCCCGGGTCGAATTGGCACCGGCCAGCGGTGGGCACAGAATGAAGGCAGCCGCCTCGGTGTTCCAATGAGCGTCAGGCCGAGAATGGACATTTTTCCTATTTTCGCCTATAGTCAGATCGATCCTCGATCCCTTTTTCCGGGAAACGGGCCGAAAAACCAAACGAACCCGAACCCCGCGGTATGGCTGGCGTTTTTGCGGTTTTGATCGGACAATCCTACCGATCGAACAACGGGTTGGTCCAGGCTCGACGACCATGATGGTCCACGACCACGAGGCGGACGTAGGATGAGCGTCTCAAGCGCTCCCGGGGCAGTCGGACTCGGGTCAAACCATCGCCGATCTCGTGAACGGCAGCAGCGCCGGCGCCAACGGCCGTAACCACCCGGGCCGGGCTGCAGACGATCTCGATGGTATCGGCATCCATGCCAAGATCGAAGATTTTTGGCCCCTGACTTGCGTAAAAGTGCCCGGCCTTCAAGGCCGCCAGCAGAGCCTCCGGCGACAATGTTTCGGCTTTCACATGAACCCAGCCGCCGAACCCGTCAGGCCCTTTGAAATGAGCATCATCGGTCGCAATCACCGACACGCACCGTCCCTCCGAGGACAGCGCATCCGCTATGTACCAGCCCTCGCCCCGGTCCGTTTCAAGGGCGCAATTATGGTTATAGATTTCAACGGCATGCGCCGATCCGAGGGAGCGCGCATCCCTCAACGAGAGGCCGTACCAGGCCGGATGGGCCATGGAGACGAAAGCGCCCGCCTCGGCGGCGCGCGCCGCAAGCTCGACCCCGCTCTCGCCGGCATCCGTCGGTGCGAAATCCAAAGGCAGACCGTTGGCCAATATATGCCAGATCTCGCCATTTTCCAGCGCCGGTGCATGGAGTTCGGCACCCAGGATCGTCGTGAATTCACGTCCTTGAAACGCCGATGTATCGGTGATCGGAAAGCCGTAGCGTGCCATGAAATGATCAGTCAGGCTGACAAAGTCGTAGCCGGCATCGCGGTACGCCTGAACGACCTGCTCCATCGGGAGAACACCATCGGAGCCGCGGCAATGCGTGTGGAGATTGCCGCGAAAAAAACGCCCGGAAACACCGAAGGGACCGAGATCAGCCATGGCAAGTCGGGCGCTTTTCGAAGGCCAACGTTCGATGTGGTCGCACCGCCACCCCTAGCCGGCAAGTTTGCCGATCAGCTCGTTAACCTCTGTCGCTTTCTCCATATGGGGCATGTGGCCAGTATCATCGAAGAGTGTGACGGGAATGTTGCCGGGAAGATCCTTGGCATGATCGGCCGGCAGGATCTTGTCGTTCCTGCCCCAAATCACCTGGGCGGGGACGGATAGCCGCGCCAGGCTATCTTTGAGATGGGCACCCTGCTGACCACCGGGCATCAGGCCGTCGCGCAGCTTTTCCAAGGCCGGACCAACGCCGTCGACGCGCTTGAACTTGATCACCTCGTCGACCATCTCGGAGGTGATCGCGTTCGGATCGGCGACCAGCAGCTCCAGAACGCCGCGCAGTTTCTTCGCGCGCTTCTGCTCGATGAAGCCGTTGATGTAGTCCATGTTGATCTCGGCACCGAGGCCGGCGGGGGCGATCAGGGTGACCGAGGCAACGCGGTCGCCAGCGTTGGCGGCAAGCGCGAGAGCTGCAGCGCCGCCCATGGAATGGCCGACCAGATGGGCTTTTCCGATGTTTTTCGCCTCCATGAAGGCTTTGATCGCATCGGTGAAGACCCTGAAGATCGCCCTCGCCCACCTCCTTGGTCGAGCCGCCATGCCCCGGAAGATCAAGCGCATAGGTGGTGTAGCTCTCGGAGAGAGCTTCCTGATTGAACATCCAGTTATTGAGATCGCCGCCATAGCCATGAACAAAAATGACGGGCGGTCCCCCTGCCTCACCGATCTTCAGGAAACGCAAACGGGCGCCGCCGGCATCGATGGTTTCGGGTTCGGGACCGGTGTCGCCGGCGGCCGCGTCCCAATCGAAATTGTCATTGAATTCCTGGATGTAAGCCTCGATCGCCGCCTCATCGATCGAGGCAGGTGCGACAACGCCGAGCAACGCCCCCACCGGCACGGTCGCGCCGGCTTCGACCACGATCTTCCGGAACGTGCCGGCGACCGGGCTTTCATAGACATTGGCGATCTTGGAGGTCTCGATGTCCATGATGTCCTGGCCGGCTTTGATCTCGGCGCCCGGTTCGACAAGCCACGCCGCGACCATGCCCTCCTGCATCGCGAGACCCCATTTCGGCATGATAATCGGCTCGATGCTCATGTTTGTTTCCTCACTTATGTTCGGAGTTCGCACCGAGCCGCTCCCCGCCCGACAGCGTATCGGGTGGTCGGGCGGGGAGCGGCTCGGTGCCGCAGCAACCTGGAAGCGCAACAGACCAGTGCCGCAATGCCGGGAAACCCGAAGGTTTCTCGACACCCTGAATTTAATGCCCTTTGCCGACCACCTCGCGCACCGCCGCCTCGATATCGGCGACCTGCGGGATATAGATATCCTCGAGCGCCGGCGAGAACGGTACCGGCGCATGAGGTGCGGTCACCTGCCTGATCGCCGCTTTCAGGTCGGAAAAGCAGTTCTCGGCGATCAGGGCCGAAACGTCGGTCGCCATGTTGCAGCGTGGATGTGCCTCATCCACGATGACGACGCGGCCGGTCTCGGACGCTGTCTCGAGAATGGTTTCGGTGTCCAGAGGCGAGGTCGTCCTTGGATCGACGACCGTGCAGTTGATCCCCGCCTTGGCCAGGCTGTCGGCGGCTTCATTGGCAAAGTTCACCATGCGGCCGAAGGCGATGATCGTGACGTCGTCGCCCTCGCGGGTGACATTGGCCTCGCCGAACGGAATGGTGTAAGCCTCGTCCGGCACGTCGACCTCGTCGTCATACATCGCCTTGTGCTCGAAGAAGATGACCGGGTCATCGTCCCGAATGGCCTGGGTGAGGAGACCCTTGGCTTCATAGGCATTGGACGGCAGCGCCACCTTCAGCCCGGGGATGTGGGTGAACAGCGGATAGAGGCATTGGCTGTGCTGGGAGGCAGCCCGGAACCCTGCCCCGTACATGGTGCGGATGGTCAAGGGCGTCACCGCCTTGCCACCGAACATGTAGCGGAATTTGGCCGCCTGGTTGAAGATCTGATCGAAGCAGACACCCATGAAATCGACGAACATGAGTTCAGCCACAGGCCGCAGACCAGTTGCCGCCGCCCCTGCTGCACAGCCGATAAAGGCGCTTTCGGTAATCGGCGTGTCCAGCACCCGATCCCGCCCGAAAATCGGCTCCAGCCCCTTGGTCACCCCGAGCGGTCCGCCCCAGGCGTCGTCCTCGCCGGGCGCCCCCATGCCGCCGGCGACGTCCTCCCCCATGATGACGACCCGTTCATCCCGCTCCATCTCCTGACGGAGCGCCTCGTTGATCGCTTGGCGATAGCTTTTCATCGGCATGATCGATGCCTCCCCCTCGAAACTAGTAGTTCAAGTAAACGTCGGTCATGAGATCTGCCCTGGTCGGCAGCTCGCCGGCCTTGGCCTTGACCAGGCACTGGGCGACCAGATCCTTGCTCTCCTTTTCGATCGCGTCCATCTCCGCCTGATCGAGCAAGGACGCCTCGCTCACCCGCTGCTTGAACAGCATCAGGCAGTCCTTGGTCGCCTTGATCTTGTCGATCTCGCCCTCGGCCTTGTAGGTGATCGCATCGCCTTCGAAATGACCGTAATAGCGGTTGAGCTTGAAGTGCAGGAGATAGGGACCTTTGCCTGACCTTGCATGGTCGATCGCCTCGCGGGCCGCATCCCAGACCGCAAAGAAGTCATGGCCGTCGACCTTGGCCGACGGAATACCGAAGCCCTGGGCGCGCTCCTGCTGGCTGCCGCTGACCGACCATTCGCTGGCCGTGCTTTCGGCATAGCCGTTGTCCTCGACGATGAAGATCGCCGGCAGGTTCCAGACCTTGGCGAGGTTGTAGCTCTCGAACGTGGTGCCCTGATTGGAGGCGCCATCGCCGACGAAGCCGATCGCGACACCGCCGGTTTTCAAGGTCTTCGCAGTCAGCGCCGCCCCGCAAATCAAAGGCGGACCGCCGCCCACGATGCCGTTCGCGCCCATCATGCCCTTGGACAGATCGGCGATGTGCATCGAGCCGCCCTTGCCGCCGCAAACTCCGCCTTTCTTGCCGTAGATCTCCAGCATCATGCCTTCCGGATCGACGCCCTTGGCGATGCAGTGGCCGTGTCCGCGATGGGTCGACGCAATCACATCCCGATCATCCAGATGCAGGCAGACGCCAACGCCGGACGCTTCCTCACCTGCATAAAGATGCACGAAACCCGGGATATTCCCTGCGGAAAACTCCTCGTGAAGCGTATCCTCGAATTCCCGGATGGTCGTCATCCGACGATAGGCTTCTCTCAGTTCCTCGCGACTTAGCTGCATAAGCCAACCTCCCTTTTAGGCGTCAACCAAAGCGCCCCCGAACATTTGCGCCGGTTACGAACGAAGATTCGATCTTGAAAAAATCATGCCACCTTTGCACGGCAAACGGAAGGTTGCAGTGGCAGCAAAAAACAAAGTCCACCTGGATCCCTCAGCGAGGGACGAGGCGCCTGCCTCAACCCCGCTCATCCGTTGCCATTCTTCGCTCCAGCCAGCGAACCGCCTGGCTGATGATCAGCACCAGCACCAGATATTCCAAGATCAGGAGGGTATAGATCTCGAGCGGACGATACTCGGTGACCACCAGCTCATTGGCGCGCCTGGTCAGTTCCTGCATGCCGATCACCGAGGCAAACGCCGACATCTTGACGATGTAGATGAACTGGTTGGCAAGCGGCGGCAGAATACGGCGGATCGCCTGAGGCAGGATCACGAACCGCATGCTGTCCGCATAAGAGAGGCCGATGCTCTGCGCCGCCTCGGTCTGGCCTCGGCCGATCGACTGGATGCCAGCCCGGTAAATCTCGGCGGTAAAGGCGCTATCCGAGAGCGCAAGCGTGATGATCGCCCCCCAAAACGGATCGATCGGGATATCGAGGCCGATCGATTTGAAGATCACCGGCAAGCCGTAGAAAACCCAAAACAGCATGGGCAGCAGAGGTATCGAGCGAACAAACTCGACATAGAGACGGTTCGGCAGCCTGATCCAGCGGCTGGCCGACAACCCCGGAAGGGCCACCATAAGACCGACCACGATCGAAAGAACGGCGGCGATGACCGAGATCAGGATGGTGTTGCCGAAACCGCCGAGCAGGAACTTGATGTTGGTCCAGCCCGCATCCAGCCTGGGATCGATGACGTACCAGCCCCAGGTCGACGAGGAAGCGCAGCCGGCAAGACAGGATGGCGAACACGGCCTGGAACTTGACGCCCACCGCAGCCAAGGGGCCGAAGCTGCCGGGGAAGATGCGGAGCAGGGCGATGAAGGCCACGCCCTTGGTGGCCACGGACATGAACCCGGCGATGGGGTGCGGCGAGGCCTCGTAGGCATCGGGCGTCCACTGATGGAAGGGCACGGCCGAGACCTTGAAGAGGAAGCCCACGAGCATGAGGGCCGCTCCCACGAGCACCAGCGGGTCCAGGGCCAGGCCCTGGCCGCGCAGGCTGAACGCCGCCGCCGACAAATCAAAGGTGCCGCTGAGGCCGTAGATGAGCACGCCACCCATGAGGAAGCAGCTGGAGGCCACCGCGCCGGTCAGCGGGTCCACCTCGTCCACCAGCTCCTTGATGGCTTGCGGATCAAGGTTCTCATCTGCGCCGTCTGCACGCGGGTGTACTTCTCGTCGCTGATGAAGAACAGCACGTCGTCCACGGGGATCATCTGGATGGCCTGGCCGACGGTGGCCTGGATCCACTGCAGGTAGTTGGGCGTGCCGCCCCGCGTTGACGTGGGCGGTCAGCTTGTGCAGCAGCTGCTGCATGTTCGGGCCTGGTCGATGTCTACCGTGTCGGCCGTCGCGTTGCGCGCGACCAGGCGTTTCTTGATGCGGGCCACCGTCACCAGCAGGCGCTCACGTTCGGCGGGCTTGAGCACGTAGTCGGCCACGCCTTGCTCGAAAGCCTCGACGGCGTATTGGTCGTAGGCGGTGATGAAGACGATCTCGGGCAGGA
>CAWBCX010000015.1:0-100428 GCA_963787265.1 uncultured Alphaproteobacteria bacterium
CCGCCGCCGAGCGCCCGCACCACGGCCGACGGGCTGGGCCGCCCGAGCCGCCCGGCCATCCAGGTCGACGTCCCCACGAGGGCCTCCAGGTCGACGCCGTGCCCGACCCCGAGGCCGTCCAGCAGCCACACGAGGTCCTCGGTGGCCAGGTTGCCGGTGGCGCTCTCGGCGTACGGGCAGCCGCCGAGACCGCCGGCGCTGGCGTCGAAGGTGGTGATCCCGGCCCGCAGCCCGGCCTGGACGTTGGACAGCGCCTGGCCGTAGGTGTCGTGGAAGTGCAGGGCGAGCCGGTCCGGCCCGATCCCGGCGTCGCCGAAGGCCTCGACCAGGGCGGCCACGTGACCGGCGGTGCCGACCCCGATGGTGTCGCCGAGGCTGAGCTGGGACGCGCCGAGGTCGAGCAGCCGGCGGCCGGCGTCGACGACCTGCGTCGACCGGCACCGGCCCCTCCCAGGGGTCGCCGAAGCACATCGAGACGTACGCGCGGACGTCCGCGCCGGCCGCCAGCGCGCGGGCGACGACCGGGGCGAACATGGCGTGCTGCTCGTCCAGCCCGCGGTTGAGGTTCTTGCGCGCGAAGGTCTCGGTGGCGGAGCCGAAGACGGCGACGTGCGCGCATCCCGAGCTCCAGGGCCCGGTCGAGCCCGCGCTCGTTGGGCACCAGCACCGGCAGGGCGCGGGCCGCGTCGCCGAGGTCGTCGACCAGGGACCCGACGAGGTCGGCGGCGTCGGCCAGCTGCGGCACCCAGCGCGGGTGCACGAAGCTGGTGGCCTCGACCACCGGCAGCCCGGCGGCGAGCAGCCGGCGCACGAACTCGGCCTTGACCGGCGGTCGGCACCAGCTCCTGCTCGTTCTGCAGGCCGTCGCGGGGGCCGACCTCGTAGATCGTGACCCGGTCCGGCATGCCCGGGGCGGGGACGGTCATCGGCAGGCCGGGCGGGCGGGTCACGACGCGTCCTCGGTGGCCGGGTCGGGGTCGACGCGGACCACGACGTGGCCCATCGGGACCTGGTCGCCCACCGCGGCGCCGACGCCGGCGACGACACCGTCGTGCGGCGCGGTCAGCGCCAGCTCCATCTTCATCGCCTCGACGGCGCCGAGCCGCTGGCCGGCGGCGACCCGGTCGCCGACGGCGACGCGCGAGCTCGATGACGGTGCCCGGCATCGGCGAGGTGACGTCGGCGTCGCCGACCGCCGCCTCGCCGCGGCGGGCCGGGTCGGGCCGGTCGAAGCGCCACGGGTGGCCCTCGACGACGACCCAGGCCCCCGCACGGTCGACGACGACCGGGCCGCGGTCGACCAGGTGGCGGGGCCGGGGCCCGAGGTCGACCGGCACCTCGTGGACCTCGCCGGTCGGGTCGAGCAGCGTGACGGTCACCGGGCGGGAGGGACCGGCGCTGCGCCACCCGTCGAGCGCCTCCCAGGGCCCGGGTCCCACGACGAGGTGCTCGTCGGCCCAGGCCTGGGCGGCGAGCGCGGCGGCGTGGCCGGGCAGGGTCGGGGCGGTCAGCAGCTCCTCGGCGGCCGGTCCGTCGAGCCAGGACGTGTGCACCTCGCCGGTGCGCGAAGGCCTCGCTCGCGACCAGCCGGCGCAGGAAGCCGGTGTTGGTGACCACGCCGAGGACGGCGGTGTCGTCGAGCGGCCAGCACGGTCAGCGCCAGCGCGGTCCCGCGGTCGGCGCCCGGTGACGACGACCTTGGCGAGCATCGGGTCGTACGCCGTGCCGACCGTGCCGCCCTGCTCGACGCCCCACTCGTCGCGGGCGCCCCCGGCGCGCAGCAGCCGGTGGACCCGGCCGGTCTGGGGCAGGAACCCGGCGTACGGGTCCTCGGCGTAGACCCGGACCTCGACGGCGTGGCCCGGTGCAGGTGATCTCGTCCTGGGCCAGCGGCAGCGGGCTGCCCTGCGGCGACGCGCAGCTGCCAGGCGACGAGGTCGATCCCGGTGACCTCCTCGGTGACGGGGTGCTCGACCTGCAGCCGGGTGTTCATCTCCAGGAAGTAGGCGCCGGCGTCGGGGCCGTCGCCGTCGACGAGGAACTCGACCGTGCCGGCGCCGGTGTAGCCGACCTCCTGGCACAGCGCGACCGACGGACTCGCGCAGGCGGCGGCGGACCGTCTCGTCGAGGTACGGCGCGGGCGCCTCCTCGACGACCTTCTGGTGCCGCCGCTGCAGCCGAGCAGTCCCGCTCGAAGAGGTGCACGACGTGGCCGTGCGTCGTCGCCGACGACCTGCACCTCGACGTGGCGGCCGCGCTCGACGTAGCGTCTCGACCAGCAGGGTGTCGTCGCCGAAGGCCGACCGCGCCTCGCGGCGGGCCCGCGGCGATCGGCCTCGGTCGAGGTCGGCGGCGGTCGCGCACGACGCGCATGCCCTTGCCGCCGCCGCCGGCCGCGGCCTTGACCAGCACGGGGAAGCGCCGTCGGCCGGCGACGTCGTCCTCGGGTCGTAGCGCGGCGTGACCGGCACGCCGGCGCGCTCGGCGACCTCGCGGGCGTGGTCCTTGCGGCCCATCAGGTCGATGACCTCGGGCGTCGGGCCCGATGAAGACCAGGCCGGCGTCGCGCGACGGCGCGGGCGAAGTCGGCGTTCTCGGACAGGAACCCGTAGCCGGGGTGCACGGCCTCGGCGCCGGACGCCGGCGGCCGCGGCCAGGAGCCGCTCGACCGAGAGGTACGACTCCGCGGCGGGCGCCGGCCCGAGGCGCACGGCGGCGTCGGCCTCGCCGCACGTACGGCGCGTCGCGCGTCGGCGTCGGAGTAGACCGCGACGGTGCGCAGGCCCGGCGTCGCGGCAGCCGCGGATGACCCGGCGGGCGATCTCGCCGCGGTTGGCGACCAGGACGGAGGTGAACGCGGCTCGCGCGGGTGCGGCTCGGTCATCGGGTCCTCACATCCGGAAGACGCCGAAGGCGGCGTCTCCGGGATCGGGGCGCGGCGCGCACGGCCGCGAGGCCGAGCCCGAGCACGCGGCGGGTGTCGACGGGGTCGATGACGCCGTCGTCCCAGAGCCGGGCGGTGGAGTAGTAGGGCGAGCCCTGCTCCTCGTACTGCGCGCGGATCGGGGCCTTGAACGCCTCCTCCTCCTCGGCGGACCACTCGCCGCCGCGGGCCTCGATCCCGTCGCGGCGCACGGTGGCCAGCACGGAGGCGGCCTGCTCGCCGCCCATCACCGAGATGCGGGCGTTGGGCCACATCCACAGGAAGCGCGGGTCGTAGGCGCGCCCGCACATGCCGTAGTTGCCGGCGCCGAAGGAGCCGCCGATGACGACGGTGAGCTTCGGCACCACCGAGCGAGGCGACCGCGGTGACCATCTTGGCGCCGTCCTTGGCGATGCCGCCGTTCTCGTACTCGCGGCCCGACCATGAAGCCGGTGATGTTCTGCAGGAACAGCAGCGGGATGCCGCGCTGGTTGGCCAGCTCGATGAAGTGCGCGCCCTTGAGGGCCGACTCGCTGAACAGGATGCCGTTGTTGGCGACGATCGCGACCGGGTAGCCCGTGGATCGTGGGCGAAGCCGCAGACCAGGGTCTCGCCGTAGAGCGCCTTGAACTCGTGGAACCGGCGAGCCGTCGACGATCCGGCGCGATCACCTCGCGCACGTCGTACGGCGTGCGCGGGTCGGCCGGGCACGACGTCGTAGAGGCCCGCGGGGTCCTCGAGCGGCTCCTCGACCGGCTGCGGCGTCGAGGTGCACCGCGGCCGGCGGCCGAGCGGTGGCCGACGATCGCGCGGACCAGGTCGCAGCGCGTGCGCGTCGTCGTCGGCGAGGTGGTCGACGACGCCGGAGATCCGGGCGTGCACGTCGCCGCCGCCGAGCTCCTCGGCGGTGACCACCTCGCCGGTGGCCGCCTTCACCAGCGGCGGGCCGCCGAGGAAGATCGTGCCCTGGTCCTTGACGATGACGGTCTCGTCGCTCATCGCCGGCACGTAGGCGCCGCCGGCGGTGCACGAGCCCATCACCGCGGCGATCTGCGCGATCCCGCGCGCCGACATCCGGGCCTGGTTGTAGAAGATCCGGCCGAAGTGCTCGCGGTCGGGGAAGACCTCGTCCTGCAGCGGCAGGAAGGCGCCGCCGGAGTCGACGAGGTAGACGCAGGGCAGGCGGTTCTCGCGCGGCGATCTCCTGGGCGCGCAGGTGCTTCTTGACCGTGATCGGGTAGTAGGTGCCGCCCTTGACGGTCGCGTCGTTGGCGACGACCACGCACCTCGCGGCCCGGCCGACCCGGCCGATGCCGGTGACGATGCCGCGCGGCCGGGCGCCGTCGTCGTCGTACATCCCGGAGGCGGCCAGCGGGCAGAGCTCGAGGAACGGGCTGCCGGGGTCGAGCAGCCGGTCGACCCGGTCGCGGGCGAGCAGCTTGCCGCGGGCGACGTGCTTGGCGCGGGCGGCCTCGCTGCCGCCGCGCCGCACGGTCTCGAGCCGCGCGTGCAGCTGCGCGGTCTGGGTGCGCAGGTCGTCGGTCACGGGCGTCAGGTTAGCGATCGTTAACCTCCTGCGTCGAGCCCCGGGCGGCGGGACCTCCGGACGGACGGTGAGCCGGGATCTCGTGGCGGCCCGGTGTGACGTCGCCGCACAGCCTAGGGTCGTGGCCGTGGAGACCCGGTCGCGACGCGAGCAGATCCTCGGGCACCGCGGCCGACCTGTTCGCCCGCCGCGGCTTCCACGGGGTGTCGGTCAGCGACATCGGCGCCGCCTGCGGCGTCTCGGGGCCGGCGCTCTACAAGCACTTCCCGTCCAAGGACTCCGTGCTCGCCGAGATGCTGGTCTCGATCAGCGAGCGGCTCCTGGGCGACGGCGGCCGCCGGGTCGCCGAGGCCGACGGACCCGGTCGCGGCGCCTGCGGGCGCTGATCGACTTCCACGTCGACTTCGCGCTGGCCCACCCGGCGCTGATCGTGGTGCAGGACCGCGACTGGTCCTCGCTGCCCGACGACGCGCGCGAGCGGGTGCGCACGCTCCAGCGCTCCTACGTCGACCTGTGGGCCGCGCAGTGCCGCGCGGCCGACCCCGCGCTCGGCCCGGCGCCGGCCCGGGCCCGCGCGCACGCGGTGTTCGGCCTGATCAACTCCACCCCCCACAGCGCGGTGCTGCCGCCGGCCGAGATGGCCGCCCTGCTGCGCGGGATGGCCGACGGGGCGCTGGGGCTGGCGCCGGGCGGGCCGGACGCGCGGGAGAGCGGTCGGAGCGCCGTCGCAGCGGGGCGCTGCGCAGACGCCGTCGCCCGGGGCGTCGTCGGTGCCGCCCCGCTCGGCGGTCGGCAGCCGCTCGCGGTCCTGCTCGACCCGGTCGGCCAGGGGCGCGCCGCCGGGCAGCGCGCGCAGGACCGGCGGGCCATCGCGTCGCGGCGCCCGGTGTGGGTGGGCAGGGCGGCGCGGGGGTTGACCAGGTCGCGGTAGCCCGCGACCGCCCAGCCGGTGCGCCGCGACCGCGTCGAAGATCCCGGCCGCCGCGCGCCGGCGGGAGGAGGCCGCGAGGCCGAGCGCGCACAGCGCGTGCACCGCGTCGACCCAGACGCCCATCGCCAGGCCCTCGGGACTCGGCCGCGCCCCGGACAGCACGGCCTGGGTCAGGTGCCGCGCGCCCAGCACCCGACCGGTCCAGATCATGGCGGGGTCGTCGTCGATCGAGATCGCGCGCAGCAGCGGCGTCGGGCCGACCAGCATCACCAGGCCCCAGGCGCCCCGGACGACCTCGATCCGCCGCACGGTCGTCTGCTCGTCGGGCCGGACCAGCGAGGTCGGGTCGATCCGCCAGAGCGCGACCCGGTCGAGCACGTCGCGCGGGGTGCGCACGTCCTAGGACCCCTGGTAGTCGCCGGCGCGCTTCTCGCGCAGCGCGGCCAGCGCCTCGGCGTGGTCGGCGGTGTGGTGCGCCAGGGCCTGCATGGCCGCGGACAGCTCGAGCACCGCGGCCTGGCCCTGGTGCTGGGAGGCCTTGAGCAGCTTCTTGGCCATCCGGGTCGCGTGCGGCGGGTTCTTCGCGACCCGGGCGGCCAGCGCGTGCGCGGCGTCGAGCAGGTCGTCGGGCTCGACGACCTGCGAGACCAGGCCCCAGTCCAGCGCGGTGGCGGCGTCGACCCGGTCGCCGGTCAGCGCCATCTCGGCGGCCCGGGCCGGTCCGACGGCCTGGGTCAGCAGCCACGCGCCACCGTCACCGGGGATGATCCCGAGCTGGACGAAGGACTCGGCGAACCACGCGCGGCTGGAGGCGACCCGCAGGTCGCACATCAGGGTCAGGTCGCAGCCGGCGCCGACCGCCGGGCCGTTGACCGCGGCGACGAAGGGCGTCTCGCAGCGGGCCATCGCCGCCGGGATCTGCTGGATCCCGTGCCGGTAGCCGTTGCGCAGCTCCCACGGGGTGCCGCCGAACATGCCCCGTCGCTCCTCCATGTCGCGCACGTTGCCGCCGGCGGAGAAGGCCGACCCCGCGCCGGTGAGGACCACGCAGCGCACGTCGGTGTCGGCGTCGACGCGCGCCAGGTTGTCGACCAGGGCGGCGACCACGTCGGGCCCCGAGATCGGGTTGCGCTGGTCGGGCAGGTCCAGCGTCCAGGTCTCGACGTGCGGGGTGCGGTCGCGCTCCACGCGCAGGACGTCGCTCATCGGGTCTCCTCGGTACGGGGCGGGTGGTGCCGGCGGCCTCAGGGTGCCAGACCGGACCCCACCTGTCGGGCCGGGTGGCCTCACCAGAGCCGGTCCAGCTCGGCCGGGTCGTGGTGGCGCCCGAGCAGGTCGAGGATCCGCGCGGCGCGGACCGCGGCGTCCTCCGCGGTCTCGAGGACCTCCTCGGCGTCGTCGCGGCCGGGCGCGGGTACGGCCTGCGGGTCGCGACGGTGGTGCAGCGCGGCGAGGAGGTCCTCGCGGGGCAGCCCGCGCAGCTGGAGCAGCACCAGCGGGTCGTCCTCCACCAGCCAGCCCGACCTGGAGCAGCAGCGCCAGCGCGTGCGGGCACGGGTCGACCCAGGACGCGCAGGTGCAGGAGGCGGCCAGCTCCGTGCCGTACGGCACCAGCTCGACCCCGGCCTCCTCGGCGTGCTCGACCAGGTCGTGCGGCAGGTCGCCGGCCAGGAGCGCCGCCACCCGGGCGGGATCGGCCGCCACCGCCTCGACCAGGGCCGCGACCGCGGAGGCGTCGAGGACGGGCAGCGCGACCTCGACGCCCCACAGCTCCTCGGCGCCGCGGCGCTGCTCGGTGACCGCCGAGCGGAGGCTGCCGGCGTCGACCCGGACCGCGCCCACGGCGCCGCTGCGGGCCAGCGTGCGGCCGCGGCGCAGGTCCGCCTCGTCGTAGGCGACCTCCTCCACCGCACGCAGCCACGCCTTCGCCCACCACCGCCCGGCCCAGGCGCGACCGCGCCGGGCCGGGACCCGCGGGTGGACCACGGCGCTCACGGCCGACCGTCCGGCTGCCGCAGGCGCGCACGAGGTCGTGGAGCTCGGCGTCGCTCAGCTCGGTGAGCGCCGCCTCCCCGCGACCGAGGACCGCGTCGGCCAGCGACCGCTTGCGGGCCAGCAGCTGCGCCGATCCGTTCCTCGATGGTGCCCTGGGCGACCAGGCGGTGCACCTGGACCGGCCGGGTCTGCCCGATCCGGTAGGCCCGGTCGGTCGCCTGGTCCTCGACGGCGGGGTTCCACCACCGGTCGAGGTGCACGACGTGGTCGGCGCGGACCAGGTTGAGGCCGGTGCCGCCGGCCTTGAGGGACAGCAGGAAGACCGGGACCTCCCCGGCCTGGAAGGCCGCGACCATCGCCTCGCGCTGCGGGACCGGGGTGCCCCCGTGGAGCAGCTGGTGCGGCACCCCGACGGCGGCGAGGTGCTGCTCGACCAGGCGGGCCATCGCGACGTACTGGGTGAAGACGAGCACCGCGCCGCCCTCGGCGACGACCGTGGTCAGCAGCTCCTCGAGCAGGTCCAGCTTCTCGGAGCGCCCGCGCAGCCGCCCGCCGGACTGCTTGAGGAACTGCGCCGGGTGGTTGCAGATCTGCTTGCACCCGGTCAGCAGTGGAACGGTGCCTCCTTCGGGCGCAATCCGCTGTCATGCGCAAAGAACGCGAAATACGGGATTTTGATGCCCGAATGGTGGAATACACCGGCCGAGGCGAACAGAAGGATACCCCAGACCACGTAGTAGCCTTCATGCGTTGCGGCAGACAGGATCAGCGACTTTGAGATGAACCCCGAAAACAGCGGAAAGGCCGAGATCGAGGCCGCGCCGACGACACAGAAGATCATGGTGAGCGGCATGGTCTTGTAGAGGCCACCAAGCTCGGACCCCTTGGCAGTGCCGGTGCGAAACAGGACCGCTCCGACGCTCATGAACAGAAGTGCCTTGTAAAGAATGTGAGCGAAGGCGTGCGATGCCGTGCCGTTCAGAGACAATTCGGTGCCGATGCCCACGCCGACGACCATGAACCCCAACTGGTTGTTAAGGCTGTAGGCAAGCACCCGCCGCAAGTCGTTTTCGATCACCGCATAGAAGATCGGAAAAAGCGTCATGATCGCGCCGATATAGACCAGAATCTCGGTGCCCGGAAAACCGCGGGCCAGTGAATAGACGGCAAGTTTGGTGGTGAAGGCCGACAGGATCACGGTGCCGGTGACCGTCGCCGCCGGATACGCATCCTGCAACCAGTTATGCAGCAGTGGGAAGGCACATTTGATGCCGAAGGCTAAGAAGATCAGCCACGTTCCGGGCGAACCGAGGGTCATTTTCTCGAACGCGATAGTGCCGGTTTCCCGGTAAAATAGCGCCGCTCCGGCCAGCAGGAGGACGCCGGAGCCGATCTGCACGACAAGGTAACGCATGCCGGTGTGATAAGCACCCTCAGTCCGCCGCGCCCAGATCAGGAAGACCGATGCAATGGCCGTGCCCTCCCAGTACAGGAACAGCGTGATCAGGTCGCCCGCAAACACCGCGCCGATGGCGGAGCCCGCATAGAGCAATGCCGCGACTTGCTGCACGGTGTCCCGGACATGCCAAGCGTAGAGATTGCCGAGGAAAGCCGCGAGCGTGAATATCAGTGCGAAGATACGGGACAGCCGGTCGACACGCATGAATTCCAGGTCGAGACCGATCAGCCGCGCGGTCCACAAATTGCCTTCCGGCAGCGACCAGACCATCAGACCGGCGACCACTGGGACTGCCAATAATAATGCGGCGCGGGCATGACCTTTCGGCAAGGCGAAAAGAAGGGCTGCACCTGCGAAGAAGAGGAAAGCGATGGGGAAGCTCTCAGCCATCTGTATCGATCCTCTCCAACTGCTCCTCGGGATAATCCTCGGACTCCACATCGTTAGGTGCATAGTAGTTTTCGGGCCGTTTCAGGACCACGCGCATGGCCTTGGCGCAGATGACGAGCATGGCGCACATGACGAATCCGTAGAGTGCATAGAAGCCGGGAAACTCCTCGATCCCCAGATAGACATGCTTGTGATATAGAAAGTCGGCAACGAAGAGACCCGCGCAAAGGATGTAAAGAGCGTAGACGATGCGATCGACGTTTCTTTTCTTCTCGACCCAAAGTAACGCACGGCCCAGCGGCGGATAGCGGGCGGGATCGTCATCGGATGTCTTGGCCTTGGCCATAGCGAAATCCCCTAGTTTGGTGCCACGATGGGCGCCAGAAAGCTTTGCAGATCGCCAGCGATGAAAAACAGGATAACACAGCCGATAGCGGTAAGCGCGGGCGGCAGCCAGCAGAACAACGGCGCCTCGGCTATGCTGGTGTAGGGCGGTGCCTCTGGATCGGTCAGGAAGAACCCTTTGCCGACAATCGATAGCAGATAGGCGACGTTCAGCAGCGAGCTGAGCATCAACACGCCGATCATGATCCATTGACCGGCATCGGCAGCCCCGACGACCAAGAGCCACTTGCTCCATGATCCGCCCAGCGGGGGGAGGCCGATGATCGAAAGCGCGCCGATCAGGAAGGCCACATAGGTGATCGGCATGGCGCGACCGAGGCCGGTCATCTGACTGATGTTGGTCTTGTGTGTCGCGACATAGATCGAGCCCGCGCACATGAAAAGCGTGATCTTGCCCATCGCGTGCATCGCGATATGCATCCCGCCGCCCAACGCGCCCATCGAGGTCGCCAGCGCCATGCCGAGGGTGATGTAGGAAAGCTGGCTGACGGTAGAATAGGCCAGCCGGGCCTTCAGGTTGTCCTTGGTCAGCGCCACGACTGAGGAGGCGATGATCGTGAAGGCCGCCAGCCACATCAGCCATTCCGACGCTCCGGTTTCGGCCAGAAAGTCGATGCCGAAGATGTAGACGCCGACCTTGAGCATGGTGAAGACGCCAGCCTTCACGACCGCCACGGCATGCAGTAACGCGCTGACCGGGGTTGGCGCCACCATCGCGGCGGGCAGCCAGCGGTGGAACGGCATCAGCGCCGCCTTGCCGATGCCAAAGGCATAGAGCGCCAGCAGGACAGCCACCATCGGGCCAGAGATGTGACCGGCCAGGATGCCGCCGTTCCGGAAGTCCAACGTTCCGGCGATCAGATAGGTCCAGATGATCGCCACCAGCTGCAAGCCCGATAGAGGTGCCCAGAAGGACGCCCAGATAGGTGCGTGCCCCGCGTATGGATTCGGGCGTGCCTTTGTGGGCAACGAGCGGGTAGGTCGAGAGCGTCAGCACTTCGTAGAAGAGGAAGAGCGTGAACATATTGGCCGCAAAGGCGATGCCCATGACAGCCGATATGGCCAACGAGAAGCAGGCGAAGAACCTCGGGTGATGGCTTTCCTTATTTCCGCGCATATAGCCGATGCCGTAGATATGGGTGACCATCCATAGGCCCGAGGCGACGATGGCGAAGAGCAGGCCCAGAGGCTCGACGTTGAAGGCCAGATCGAGGCCGGGCAGCACCTGAAACAGCACCAGCGGTTCGGTCGTGCCGCTGCCGACGTCGGAAAGGATTTTCAGGACTGTCAGGAAGGTGGCCACCGAGGCGCCGAAGGTCAGGCCGTCGCGCAGGTTCGGGCTGTTGCGGAACACGAGGTTGGTGACCACTGCGGCGGCAGGGATCAGCAGGGTCAGGATTATCGCGGTATTGGTGTCCACCTAGATCCTACCTAGTGCAGTCCGACAGAGCCAGCCAACAGCCCCCTGGCTGCTGATTGTGCTGCCGTCAGCGTTACATCCGTGGCCAACCCGAAGTAGATACAGGCCAGGGCCATGATCCAGATCGGACCTAGCATCCAGAATGATACCTCTTTCACCTCGACCTCTGCCTTGGCGGGCGAAAGGTACAGCGCCTCCACCATCCGCCAGACATAGATCACGGCGAGTAGCGAGGAGAGTACGATCAGCACCGCCAGCGGCCACCAACCCTTTTCAAGCGCCGCCTGCACCAGCACCCATTTGCTGATGAAACCTGCCGTCCCCGGTACGCCGATCAGGCTGAGGCCGCCGATTACGAGCGCCGCACTGGTCCATGGCATTGCCCGGCCAAATCCATAGACGCGGTCGTAGAACGTGCCACCGGTCCGCAGCACCAGCGCCCCCACGCCCATGAAAAGCGCTGCCTTGGTGATGCCATGGTTGAAAAGATGCGCGATAGCGGCGGTGAGGCCGGTTTCTGTCAAGAGCGCGATGCCCAGCAGGATATAGCCGATTTGCGCGATGCTCGAATATGCCAGCATCCGTTTCAGATCGGACTGAAAGACCGCGATGAAGGACGCCGCGAACATCGCGATGACAGCGAAGGGCATGATGATGAATTCCAACGTGTTCAGTTCGAACTGGAATGCCGGCTGGAATACCGAGAACATGAACCGCAGCATGACATAGATCGCAACCTTGGTCGCAGTTCCCGCCAGGAATGCAGTGACAGCCGAGGGCGCATATGTGTAGGCATTCGGCAGCCAGGTGTGCATAGGATAGACCGCAACTTTCAGACCCATACCCACGACGATAAAAGCGAAGGCTGTGTGAACCGTGCGGTTGCTGCCCTGATCGGCGATACGCTCGGCGATGTCGGCCATGTTGAGTGTGCCGGTCGCCATGTAGAGCAGGCCAAGGCCGATCACGAAAAAGGTGGCGCCGATCGTGCCCATGATCAGGTAATCGTAAGCCGCCGTCAGCGCGCGCCGGTCCGCGTAGGACCCTTGCGCGATCAGCACATAGGTCGAGAGCGAGGAAATTTCGAGGAAGACGAACACGTTGAACGCGTCGCCTGTGGCGGCCACGCCCAGAAGACCCGTCAGGCACAGCAAATAGCAGGCGTAGAAGAGCGTGTGATGCCGCTTCGGCACCTCGCGTCCAACGCTTTCGCGGGCATAGGGCAGGACGATGGTACTGATCCCAGTGACCAGGAGCAGAACGAACGCATTCGCAGCGTCAATGCGGTACTCGATGCCCAAGGGCGGTGCCCAGCCGCCGAGATGATAGGAAATCAGGCTTCCGTCGATCACATCGACAAGCAGCAGTATGGAAATCACGAATGCCGCGGCGCTGGCCCCAAAGGCCAAGGGCCATGCCAGCCTTCGGCTGCCAATCAGAACGATCAGCGGGGCCGCAAGGAACGGCACCAAGACCTGAAGCACCGGCAGGTGATCCGCCATCGACATGGCAACGTGGTGGGTCGTTTCCGTCGCCATCAAACAAGCTCGCCCGTCGCTCTGTGATACCGTTCGTTTTCTTCGCGGGCGATGGCCTGCTCGATCACCACGATCTCTTCTTCCTCGATGGTCTCGAATTCCTCGTGAATTCTCACGATCAGCGCAAGCCCAAGAGCGGTGGTCGCGATGCCAACAACAATGGCAGTCAGGATCAGCACATGCGGCAGCGGGTTTGAATACACCACCTCGGGATCGATCTTCATGTCAGTTGGAAAAATCGGAGCCGTCCCGCCAGTAATCTTGCCCATCGAGATATAGAGCATGAAGACCGAGGTCTGAAAAATGTTCAGCCCTACGATTTTCTTGACGATATTGCCCTTTGCCACGACGATATAAAGCCCGGTCATCATGAGTACGATGAACAGCCAATAGCTAAGGTGACCGACGATGAATTCCCATGTGGTTGAGCTGTCCATCACCACTCCTCATCGCCAATGCGCGGCGGGCGGCTTGCGAAGGCGTAATAGACCGCGACCATGACTCCGGTCACGGTCACGCCAACACCGAATTCGACGGCCAGAATGCCCCAGTGCTGACCATGTTCCGGGTGATGCGGGGAAAACACCGAATAATCCAGAAACTCATAGCCGCCAAGCAGGCTGACGATGCCGGTACTGGCATAGATCACCACGCCGAGTGCCAGAAGCTTATGGACGACCCACGCCGGAAAGACCTGCTGGACCTTTTGCAGGCCAAAGACGATCCCGTACGTTATGAACGCAACCGCCATGATCACGCCGGCCTGAAATCCACCGCCAGGCGAATAATCCCCATGAAACTGCACATAAAATGCAAACAGGATGATGGTGCCGACCAGAAGCTTGGTAATGACCCGCAAGATAAGATGATGGCGCATCAGGACGTCCTGCTTTCGTCTTCATCTTCGTTTTCGTCCTCACGGCGATGCCGCAGACCGCTGATCAGCAAGAGCACCCCGATACCGGCCGTGAACACAACAGCGGTTTCGCCCAGAGTGTCGTAGCCCCGATAGCTCGCAAGGATCGCCGTCACGATGTTCGGCACGCCAATCTCGTGCTGGCTGCGCTCGATATAGTCGGGATAGACATGGGTCTGCGCCGGGGCGTCGGGCGAGCCGAAGTTCGGCATGTCGAGCGTGCCATAGATCAATGCAGCGCCGGTGACGAACACCACGAAAAGCGGAATGACCGGGGACCTCTTCGTGGGTTTCACATGCCGCGACGTGAGGGCCAGCGTGCCCAAGACCAGAACCGTCGAAATACCTGCACCCACAGCCGCCTCGGTAAACGCCACATCGACCGCGTCCAGCGCAACAAACAGCAGCGCCGAAAGCAGGCTGAAAATGCCCGAGAACATCGCGACAGCGAACAGGCTGCTGATCCTCACGACCGCGATGGCCGTTACGACCAGCATCGTGAACAAAGCTATGGTTATGAAGGTATCGATGGCGCCACCTGTCCTTACGATTTCCTGGCCGGTTCAGTGTCGAAACTGGTTAGGTCGCGCGGCTCGACGCCGACCAGCCCCGCGGCCTCGGTCGGCCTGAGGCCCGATACCAGTGCGGCATTTGCCACGGCGTGGATTGAAGTCGGACCCGGTGATAAACAGAAAGATGCCGATGATGATCAATTTGACCGTTACGAGCGTCAGGCCGGAATGCAGACACATGCCGGCCAGCAAAAGAATGAGACCTGCCGAATCGGTGATCGAGGCCGCATGTAGCCGCGACCAGAAATCCGGGAACCGCAGGATTCCGACTGCACCGATGAGGGTGAAGATCGAGCCAGAGACGATCAATGCCCAACTCAGCAGCAGAATGAAGGTATCCCAGATCATCATTGGCCCGTCTCTGCCTTCTGCACCGGCTGCCCGATGTCGCCGATCTTGCGATATCGGAAAAACTTGAGGATCGCTATCGTGCCGACGAAGTTTATCAGCGCGTAAAGCAGCGCGATATCAAGGAAATCCGGCCTTCCGTTCAGGAATCCCATCGCCCCGATCAGCAACACAGTATGAGTGCCGAAAGAATTTACGGCCAGAACCCGATCATAAACGGTCGGACCGTTATAGAGACGCGCCAGCACCAGAACCATCGCGATCAGGATCGCTATTGTCGCCAGTACGAACATCACAGGGCATCCACTTTCTCGATGCCGCTCACCCGCCGATCCATATCCGCCAAAGCGTCCATGTCTTCGTCGCTATAAGCCACCGCGTGAACCAGGAAAGTCTCTGGCTCGGTTTCGATCGTGATCGTGCCCGGCGTCAGAGTGATCGAGTTGGCAAAGATGACTTGCGCAAGATCGGTTCGCTGGGTGTATGGAATGGCGAAGAAATGCTGCCTAAGCGGCATTTCTGGCGACAGGATGATCTTGGTAACGGCCCAGTTGGCTTTGGCGATCTCGACCAGGAGCCAGAAGCAATACTTCGTCGCGGCAATCGGTTTCAGCCCGAGCCTGATACGATCATCATCGGCCGCATCCATCCTGAGCAGGACAAAGATCACGACAATTACCGATGCAATGCCGAAACCGATGACCAAGGGTTTGTAAATGCCCGAAAGCAACAGCCAGAGCCCGATAAACAGTATCGCTGTTCCGGCAGTTCGCACAATCTTCCCCCTAGATCGCGTTGCTGCGGGCGGCCTGGACGGTCGATGCCAGCCTTTCCCGCGATCGGTAGAATTACAGGCCCTTCGCTTCAAGCCATGCCGAAGGAAAGGCTGTCGGGTCAGCCTGCTCAAACAAACGATCCATCAGGCGATGATCGTCGGGCGTGCTGGCGCCGCAGAAGGCCTTGGCGATCGGCCCAAGAGTCAGCGAGAACAGCCTGTTCCCGCGCGGGCTGACCATGTAGTAGTCGGACTTCGGCGTCGCTTCGGCGATCAGGTCGATCTGCCGGTCGTTCAAGCCGAAGCGGCGGTAGAATCCTTCAAGCAAGGCTTCCCGTGCCCGCTCGTTCGGCAGGAAGATTTTTTGCGGGCAGGCATCGATCAGGGTCGCCGCGATGGCGCTCTGCTCGATGTCGGCGAGGCTTTGCGTCGCGAACAGGACGCTGACATTCTTCTTGCGAAGCGTCTTCAGCCAGGCCTTGATCTGGGCGGCAAAGAGGCTGTCCTCGAGGAACAACCAGGCCTCGTCCAGGATCAATAAGTGACGGTGCGCCGGTGAAGGTCTGTTCGAGGCGATGGAAGATCGTGAGCAAGGTCGGCGCAATCGCCCCCGGCAGATCGGCGAGCGCTTCCATCTCGAAGCACTGCCAGGCCGCATCCTCGATCGATGTGCTGCGGCTGGCATCGAGGATGGCGCCGTAAGGGCCATCCAGCATGTAAGGCATCAGCGCTTGCCGGCAGTCCTGATCCTGGATCAGGGAGACGAGCAAGGTCAGGGTCCGCTGCTCGATCGGGAAGGTCGCCAAAGAGCCGAGGGCACTCCAGACCGCCTCCTTCCGCGACGGCGAGAGATGCACGTTTTCGCGATGCAGGATCTCGGCAAGCCAGCTCTTGGGCAAAGGCACGTCTCGGCATCGCGATCGATCCCGGCGAGTGGCTGCAGGGTGACGCTGTCAGGATCACCGAGCCTGAAATACTGACCACCGACCGCATGGGTGATCGCCCGGGCCGAACCACCCTTGTCGAAGATCACGACCTTGGCATCGCGGTAGCGAAGAAACTGCGCCGCCATCAGGGCAAGCAGGGTCGACTTACCGGCGCCGGTCGGGCCGACGATCATGGTGTGGCCGACATCGCCGGTATGCAGGTTCAGATGAAACGGTGTCGCACCCTGGGTCTCGGCGACCATGAGCGCCGGCGCATCGAGATGCGGGTTCCAGCGTTCCCCAGACCACACCGCGGAGAGCGGCAGCATATGGGCGAGGTTGAGGGATGAAACGATCGGCCGGCGGACGTTCCGCCAATTGTGGCCGGGCAAGGTTGAGAGCCAAGCCTCGAGCGCATTGAAGGTCTCGGCCTTGGCGGTGAAGCCGAGACCCTCGACCTCGCGTCGGACCAAGGCCAACTTCTCTGAAGCAAGATCCGGATCTTCGTCCCAGACGGTAATCACCGGGGTAAAATGACCAAAGCCGACCGCATCCTCGGCGAGCTCGGTCAGCGCCGTCATTGGCATCGGCCGCCTTGTTCAGGGCATCGGTGTTGATGAGGCCGCTCTCCTCCTTGGAGAGCATCTCGATCAACAAACGGCCGAGACTCTTCCTCTTGGCGAACCATTGGCGCTGCAGCCGGCCGAGCTCCGCATCGGCATCGGTCTTGTCCATGAACAGAAAGCGGGAGGTCCAGCGGTATTCGATCGGCAGGCTGTTCAGCCGATCGAGCAGCGCCGGCATGGTGGCGACCGGAAAGCCGAGCACGCCCAGCATCTTCAGCCAGCGATCGCCGAGACGGGGTGCCAGACCAGGCAGCAGATCGGTGTCATACAGGTATGAATCAATCAGCTGCACGCCCTCGGGCGACATGATGCTGACCGGCCGAAAGGAGACGCAGCTATGGAGGTAAGTCAGCGTCTCCTGGTCATCGAGCGGCTCGAGCATCGGCAGGATCGGGGTCGAGCAGATCGGTAATCTGCCTGACCGTCTCCTGAAAGGCCGCGATCTGCTCCTCGAACGGCCGGGTCTTGCTCGGCGGCTGGTTCTGGAAGAGATAGCGCGACGCGCTGACCGCGCGATCTTCGGGCAAGAGGTAGGAGAACGTCAGAAAAAAATCCGAAATCAGCTTGGTGCCGCTGGTCGGCATAGAGCTGATGGCGCTCCCGATCGATCAAGGACGCTGCCGCCGGTGTCTCGATCACCGACGGGTAGTCCGAGGAGACGCGGCGTCGCGCTTCGACATGCAGCGCCCAGCCGGACGACAGGCGACGAAGCGCATTGTTGACCCGGGCCATGGTGGCGGTGAGGCCGGCTTCGGTGGCACTGGCCAGATCCGGGCCGCGAAAGCGAAAGCTGGTCTGGAGCGAGCCGTCCTTGTTCAGGATCACGCCTGGGGCGATCAAGGCACCCCAGACAATGAGATCCGAAAGCTCGGCATGGGATTGAGTTCTAAGCATGAGGCTTACCCCCGATAGAAGGGTTTTTCCTTCAGATGCCGCTTCAGCACATCCATCCACCAGGGATCCTGCCGGGTCAGCCACAAGGCGAGGCTGTGGGCGAGGAGCCCGACCGGCAAAGCCAGCCAGATCTGGTAGAGGCCAAGACCGATCACGGCGCAGATCGTGGCGTTCAGGATGGCGAAGGAGCGTGGCACGCCGGCCAAGAGGATCGGCGTGGTCAGGCTGGTGTGCAGCGGCACCGCGAAATCGTCGGCGCGCATCAGAACGTCGCCGCGCCGGCGAAGTTGAAGAACGCCGGGAAGAAGCTCACGGCAGACGCTGCGACCGAGAGACCGAACACCGCCTGCAGCAGGCGCTTTGCGCCGGCGCCGACCTCGGCGAACGAGATGACGATGCCTGAGACCAGGACCGCCAGGATCAAAAAACTCTGCAGGACCGGGCCGGTCAGGCTGTTGGTGATGGTCTGCAGCGGCGTCTCCCAGGGGAGACCGCTGGCACCGGCCAGAGCGGTATCGGCCTGGAGAAGCAGCGTGAGCGCGGCCGCACCGGCCGGAAGGAGGCGGGTCATCATGACGATGTCCTTTCATGGGAGGAGACGAGGAGCAACGCTGAGCCGCATCGGTGCTGCCGACCGGCTCGGTGACATAGGCGCCATCGCGCAGGCCATGGACGGCGAGGATCTCCTCGATCCGCCGGCCGGAGGACGTGCGCCGGATATGGACCACCAGGTCGATCGCCTGGGCGATCAGCCGCTTGGGCACGCTCGCCGCGACTTCGCTGATCAGATCTTCCAACCGGTGCAGCGCGTCGCTGCCGTTGTTGGCATGGACGGTGCCGAGGCCACCGTCATGGCCGGTGTTCCAGGCCTTCAGCATGTCGAGAGCACCGGCCCCATCCCGGATTTCGCCGATCACGATTCGGTCCGGCCGAAGCCGAAGCGTCGTCTGCACCAGATCGCGGATCGTGATCCTCGGCTCGGTGCGCTTGGTGAGCAGTTGCAGATGATCCTCGGCCGAGCATTGCAGCTCGACCGTGTCCTCGATCAGGACGATCCGGTCATCGACAATCGCTGGCTCGGCGAGGAGCGCATTCAGGAAGGTGGTCTTGCCCGACGACGTGCCGCCGCTCACCAGAATGTTGCGGTGCTCGGCGAGGGCGGTGCGAAGGATCTCGGCCTGCATCGCCGTGATCGAGCCGGCGGCGACATAGTCGTCGAGGCGGAACACCACCTGCGGCCGTTTCCTGATGGTGAAGGCCGGCGCCTTGGTCAACGGCGGCAGCACGCCCTGAAAGCGCTCGCCGCCGATCGGCAGGGTGCCGGCGACCGAGGGATGCTCTTCGTTGACCATGGCGCCGATATGATGCGCCACCAGCCGGATGATCGCCTCGGCCGCCGCCGGATGCATCTTGGTATCGGTCGCGATCCGGCCTCGATCCAGGGTATCGAGCCAGACCCGGCCGCAGCCATTGACCATCACCTCGATCACGTCGGATCTTCGAGCGCTTCGCGCACGAAGCCACCCAAGCGATCGCGAAAGGCTTCGGCGAGACGGACCTGTTGCTTCTCCTGCATGGCCCGGCCTCACCAGATCGTCAGGCTATGGAAATCCGGCCAGGCACCGGTTGGCCGATCACTCATGGTCCAAGGACCGTGCGGGTCGGCTTCTTCTTCTTTTCTTTCGGCGTCGATCAGCACTTTGGCAGTGATCGCCGTCGGCCCATCGTCATCACGGATGTCGAGCAGCCGGTCGCGATCGCTGATCATCTTGATCTCGGTCGCCGCCGCCCAAAGACCGGGCATCGTCCTTCATCAGCGCGGTGACCGTCTCTTTCTCCGACACCTCAAGCTCGTTCCTGCCATAGGCCTCGAGCAGGGCAGCCGAGATCGGCATCGGACTCGATGAAGAGACGGATCAGGGCCGGGACATAAGGTGTGCCTTCGCCCAGCAAATGCTCGCTCTGGCGTCGCAATTCCTCGAGATGATCATCGATATCATCGGCGTTGATCGGGCCGACATTATTCTCTGCACCATGGATGCGGGTCAGCGCCAGCCGGCTGGCCACATCCTGCCAGAAGGTCAGAGTCTTGCCGACATTGAAGGTCTCGTCCTGCTGCATGGGTCGCTCCTCCTGTAGGCGGGTTTGCGCAAATCGAACCGGGTGAGACGGCATCTGCCATCGCTCTGCTCGATCCGTTGCGACCTAAAAGACGGAGCAAGGGGGCGTTTCCCTGCATTTCACACTTCAAAAAATCGCTCTGAACTCAAAAAAAACCAGAAATCACCTCTTTTTTGCCCAGGGATCTGGACCGCTCGACGTCAAGGCCAAGCCCTTCGGGCGTCCGCGGGTGGTCTCCCCAAGCTTCGCTACGCTGCAGCCCGGGCGATACCCCACCACCCGCTTCCGGCCTTGACCTCGAGAGGTCGCTCATTGGCGCGCGCCTAGTCGCGGTTGCATCGCGCAACCGCATTTCTCCACGAAGGGAACTAGGCCATGACCAAGACCATCACTCCAAAGATCTACGTCGCCGACCTCGCCGCCTACAATGCCGGGAAGCTCCGCGGGGTCTGGATCGATGCCACCCAGGAGCCGGACGAGATCATGGCCGAGGTTCAAGCCATGCTCGCCGGATCACCGGAGCCGATGGCAGAAGAACATGCCATTCATGACGCGGAAGGGTTTGGAGGCGTTTTCATCAGCGAGTGGGCGAGCTTCGAGGAGGTTCACAACATCGCTCTTCTCATCGAGGAGCATGGCGCGCTCGGCGCCGAGCTTCTCAATCATTGGAACAATGACGTCGACGAGGTGCGGCGGCTGTTCGATGACGGCTATTATCTTGGCGCTTGGGACAGCGTCGCCGACTACGCCCAGGAGATCACCGAGGAAACTACCGAGATCCCGGATCACCTGAAATTCTACATCGATTATGAGAGCATGGCCCGCGACATGGAGCTGAACGGCGACATCTTCACCGTCGAGCTCGACGGCCAGGTTCACATCTTTGCCAACCATTGAATGGTCATCGGACAGATTGGTGCCGCATCCACGCTAGGTGCGGCATCAATCCGAGATTGCTGTGTGCAAAGCAGGGAAATGCGGCCTTGCTACGTCTTATGGGGCGGAATTGAACAATCAAACCTTCTGAAACCGGAGTTGTGAAGCAAATGGAAGCTCTTCGGGAAATTCAGGCGGCCGATCTGCTCGGATTCACTGAAATTGAGGAATTCCGCCGTGCACTTCGACGCGGTGATGTTCCACCGCCGATTCGGTTCGTAGGCGGTAAAAAGGGCAAGCCTGTTTGGAGCCGACGGATCTTGTTAGAATTTATAGATGGCACTGCCGTTAAGCAGGATCAGGTTGAATCCGAATTCGAGAAGAGGCTCGAGACGGTCCCATGGTAAGATCCCCTTTCAGAACACCCAAATATGCAAACGTCTTTCAGCGCAAGAATGGGCAATGGGCCTCATACTATCGACGGGCAGGCCGAAATACACCGATCGACGGTGAACCTGGGACAGCGGCATGGATGGCGAGCTACGAAGAGATCCATAGTTCCTGGGAGCAGAATGGCTATGTGGGCGTCGGTCCTGATGCCTTCTCGCAGGTCGCCGAGCACTATCTCCGAAGCGATCGCTACCGGGCGCTGAAGCCACGGCAACAGGCGGCCTATCGGCGTGACGTCGACAATCTCAAGCAGCTGTTCGGCAACATCCCTGTCGGCAAGATTGATCGTCGCAAAGCGGTGCTTTTGCGCGATCGGATTGCCAAGGAGTCCCCGAGAAAGGCGCAAAAGGTCATTATGGTTTTGAAGCTGATCATGGAATGCGCGATGGACCATGGTTTCATCGACCGCAATCCATGTGACGGCGTTAAGCGACCAGTTGGATACAAAGCAAAGCCTTGGCGACCATGGGAGGACGCCGAAATTGAGCTGTTCCTAGCGCATGCCAAGCCGTGCTGGCGCCGTGCAGTGATGATCTTGCTCTACACCGGCCTGCGCCGTGCTGACACAATCAATTTGAAATGGGGTCACATCAGCGATGGCATCTTGCGGTACCGCACAAGCAAAACGGACGCAGAGGTCGTCGTGCCTCTTCATAGTCGATTGATTGCCGAGCTGGAGCATCGCCTAGCCGATAGTATGTTCCTGATCAATGGCGAGAGAGGTCGGCCTATCCTCGTCGAAAGCACGCTCTCTCATGCGGTTCGAGATGAGTGCAAACGTCTCGGCATGGACGATCCGCCACCGCTTCATGGCCTGCGCAAGAACGCCGTCATGGCGTTGGTCGAGGCTGGATGCGAACCTCGCGAAATCCAGGCGATCACCGGTCAGTCTCTGCAGACGATCGAACACTATGCAACGAAATATAAGCGCGAAAGGCTTGCGCAGGCTGCAATTCTCAAGCTCGAAAAACGGAACTAAAACTGAACATCAATTGCGAAAAGTTACACATCGACTTACACACGCCCTCATGATTTTCAAAGGGCTTTCCTCTGCCAAGGAGCGTCCCGATGAAGACCGATCAGCTTGCCACCCTAACCTCGTTGCTATCCCCTTATGTCGAGCTGGGCAATCACCGTCTGCAGACGCTGTGCCTGCTGATCACGGCGTTGGTCAGTGCCCGGACGGTCAACCTGAGCCATCTTGCGGCTGAGCGGGCGAGCGAGGTTTTGGTGGCTTCGACCTACCGCCGACTACAGCGCTTCTTTCAATATGTTCGACCGCCGGAGGATTGGGCTGCTCAGTTGATCGTCGCGCTCAGCGGGGCGCAACCACCCTGGCTTCTGTGCCTCGATCGAACCAACTGGAAGATCGGCAAGAAGGAGGCCAACATCCTGATGCTGGCCATCGTCACCCAGCGTTTTCGCATCCCCTTGATGTGGACCATTCTCGACCGCGCCGGCACCAGCAACACCGAGGAACGGATCGCGTTGCTCAGTCGCTATCTGGCACGCTTCGAGGCCGTCAGCATTCGGCTTCTGCTCGCCGACCGTGAGTTCATCGGATTGAAATGGTTGACTTTTCTCGATCAAAGCAAGGTTCCATTCGCCATCCGGATGAAGGAGAATCTCATCGTCAGCACAAAGGACGGCCGCACACTTTCTCTCGCCTCCCTTTTTCGGAGATGCCGTGGCCGGAAAACGGTCGAAGCCGCCTTCGAGGCCACAAGCGATGGTGAACGCCTCGACCTTCACTTCGTGGCTCGCCGTCTCGATGGCGGTGAACTCCTGATCGTCGCCGGCAATGTCCCGGCCGCCAATCCACTCAACGCTTATCGCAAGCGCTGGGCGATCGAATGTTTGTTCGGTGACGCCAAGACGCGCGGCTTCAATCTCGAGGACACGCGGTTGACCAGCGCTGACAAGCTTGGCCTCCTACTGGCCGTGGTCGCGCTTGCCGTCGCTTGGGTCTGCCGCACCGCAACCGATCTCATGGGCAAAAGCGCCCCCAAGCGCAAGAAGCACGGCTACTACGCAAAGTCATGGTTCCGCATCGGCTTCGATGAACTCCGAAGGCGCCTCAGAACAAAGCCAGACATAGCCATCGCATGTTGGGCAAAAATCCCAAAATCTTGCGCTGTCGTGTAGTTTCCCTGCGTTGAGAATCCACCTAACCTATTGAAAAGATTGGCGCGCCCTGCAGGATTCGAACCTGCGACCGTCGGCTTAGAAGGCCGATGCTCTATCCAGCTGAGCTAAGGGCGCGTTAAGGTGTCACGGTAGAGCTATCACAGCTCGGATGATTGCAGCAACTTATCAGGGACTGGTGCGGGTCATTGGTCATCGAGGGCGTGCGAAATTATCGGCATAGGATTTCGGGCGAACCTTTCGTTTCTTGGCAGGCGAAAGGCTCACGTCCAAACCGTTCCGTTTGGCATAGGCGATCGCCGCTTCCTTCGTTGGAAATCTCAGCTGAACCTGCTGTTGCGTATCGCCGGAACCCGACCAGCCGCAAAGCGGATCAATCGATTTTCGCATCAAAGGTTCCATCTCCAAGAGCCAATAGCCGCTCTTGGCCCGACCGGAGGATGTGGCGGTTTTCGCCGGCTGATAAATGCGCGCAGCCATGTGATTTGCAAACTCCCGACCTATTGACCTCTGGTAGAAATACGGCGGCTGGCGGCATACATCAAGACTTCGGCTGAGCCCATCGACCAATGATTTCGCAATTCGTGGTGATGCAGCGCAAGCCATTGTAAGGCAACAATTGTCGTCGCTACCTTTATTCGCCCACTTCGCAACCAATCCAGTGCCATTTGATAGTCTACCACATGAACCTTAATATCTTCTCCTTCGGAGGGGAGGCCGAAAAATGCCGCCAGCCCTTGTTGCGTTGACCCGGCCGATGAAGAGACTGACTGTTTCTGTCGAGCCGCCAGGGCTCACGAAGTATCGGGCAATCGGTGTTAGCTCAAGAAGGTCGAGGCCAGCTTCCTCCTGGGTTTCCCGCCTCGCGACATCCTCGATCTCTTCGCCTTTTTCGACTATCCCGGCTACCGTTTCAATCAGCCAGGGAACGGTTTCTACATCGACTGCGCCTGGGCGGAATTGCTCGATCAATACCACTCGATCCAGAACCGGGTCATAGGGGAGAACGGCGACGGCTTGTCCGCGATCGAACACTTCCCGGCTGATTTCGGGGCCCATACTCCCTACAAAATGGCGATGACGAAGGCGGTAGCGGACGATTTTGAAATAGCCGTCATAGGCAAGGATACGTTCGACCAGGTCGACGCGCCGTTCGTCCACGTTCGGTCTCCATCGGATTAGCTATTGGTAAAGTCGTGTCGAAAACCGGCCTTGCCGTCAGGCGAAAGCTTTATGAGCGATCAGCGTGAAGGTATCGCGGACACCATTGAGTGTTTGGATATGATTGTTGACGAACCGGCCAATATCATCGCCGTCATCCAAGTAGATCTTCATCAACAGGTCATATTGGCCGGAAATCGAATGAACTTCGGAGACGGCATCAATGTCCTGAACAGCTGCATCGGCAACATCATAAGCCCGACCAAGGTCACACTTCACCATCACGAAGAGCGTCTGCATCAGCCTTCGCTGGCCTTGCGCTGGACAGGAACGGGCCGCTGCATGAACAAGGGAACGTGATCGCCCATGCCAATGATCGGCGTTTCCGGCTCATGATGCCGGCCGCGACCACGTCCGGAGGGCTCAGGCCGGTTGCGGGTGGTGTTCTGTTGTCGCTGATTAGTGGCGGCTTTGTATGTGTCTGCCGACTTACCTTCTGAGCGTGACCTTGATGATGTCGCGGCGGTCTTGTTGTCGCTTGCGGGAGCGGTTTGATCAGTTTCGGGCTTCACCGTTCTGCTGGGGCGGCGACGCCTGGTTGCTATCGGCGGCGCTTCTCCTGCATCTTTTGTTTCCCCCACCGGCTTGTCGGCCGCCGTTAGTTCCCGGCTGCGCTTAGCCGTGCCGTTCGGCTCGGCCACTTTCGAACCTTGAATGTCAAGCAACGGGATAGCCTTACCCGTAAGTTTGGCAATGGCATCGACGAATTTTCTTTCTTCGCCAAAGGCAAGCGTAAAGGCTTTTCCTTCTTGCCCGGCACGCCCGGTTCGGCCAATTCGGTGAATATAATCCTCGGCATGGGTCGGCACGTCATAATTGATGACGCAGGGCAACATGGCGATGTCGATGCCACGTGCTGCAACATCGGTCGCGACCAGGAAATTGACATCACCTTCCTTGAAGGCATCGAGGGACTGCGTGCGCTGGCTCTGATCGAGATCGCCATGAATATCTCTGGCGCTCAGTCCGGCCCGTTCCAATTGGCGCCGAAGCACGGAAACATCGCGTTTTCGATTGCAGAAAATGATGGCCTTCTCGACCTCCTGCGTTTCCAGCAGGCGCCGGAGCATCTTGAATTTTTGCCGCGGCTGCACGATTGTGAGGTGATCGGCGATACGTTCGCCGGTGGTCGACGGCGGTGTGGCCTGAAGCATGACTGGATTGACCAGGAATGTGTCGGCAAGCCGGCGCACCTCTGGCAGCATCGTAGCGGAAAAGAAAAGGGTCTGGCGACGTTTGCTGATCAAGGTTACGAGCCGCTCGACATCAGGGATAAAGCCCATGTCGAGCATGCGATCGGCTTCATCGATCACCAGGATCGAGATTCCGCCCAAGAGCACTTTACCGCGCTCGAACTGGTCAAGCAGGCGGCCCGGCGTCGCAATCAGGACATCGACGCCCCGTTCCAGTTTTTTCCACTGCTCATCCATGCCGACACCGCCGATTAAGAGCGCCATGGAAAGCTTCAGATGTTTGCCATAGGTTTCGAAATATTCGGCCGTCTGTGTTGCCAGTTCACGCGTCGGGCTTAAGATCAATGAACGCGGCATTCGAGCCTTGCTCTGCCCGGATGCAAGTCTTTCGATCATCGGCAAGACGAAAGCCGCTGTTTTGCCCGTTCCGGTCTGGGCTATTCCCAGAACATCGCTACCGGTCAAAATTGCCGGAATAGCTTGCTCTTGAATAGGTGTTGGTTCCTGATAGCCAGCCTCTTCTACGGCTTCCAGGATCTCCGCTCGCAAAGCGAGTTCGCTAAATTTCATGCGTGTCCAGTTCGAGGGTATTTGAGAAAGTTTGACGCCGGCAGACTTTCACGCTTGACTTCCGATGTAGAGACTTGGCGGGATTTGTCAATGATAGCCTTGCAAAGTTGGAATAATGACGCTGATTTATTTTGTTCAGCGCCCGCGTTGACCGCATCTCACCAACGTATGACGTCAACTTTGATGCCTGGGAGGGACGCGGTTTGATCATTCAGGCAATTAGATCTGTGCTGCTCCTGGTCGATTTACAATCAAAACTGGTGCCTGCCATTGCTCATGCCGAGTTCTGTCTGGAACAGTGCCAGTTCCTTCTCCGAGCCGCTCGGCGGCTGGAGGTGCCGATTAGGGCCTCGGAACATTGTCCGGGCAGCATTGGCCACACCGTGCTGGATCTTCGTGATCAGCTGAGACCAGGTGAGATCCTGGCGAAAAGCCATTTCGATGGCAGTGCCGAACCGGCATTCCTGCAGAACTTGAACGTGCTCAATCGGTCGACCATCGTCGTCGCCGGCATGGAGGCTCACATCTGCGTCCTGCAAACGGTTCTCGGCTTGAAGGCGAAGGGGTTCAAGCCGGTGCTGGTCGCCGATGCTACCTCATCCCGGAGCCTGTCATCGCGTGACCTCGCGATTGATCGGATGCGCCATCATGGGATCGATATCGTCACGGCGGAGATGGTGGTCTTCGAGTGGCTGAAGATCGGAGGAACACCCGCCTTCAAGGATCTCCTGCCGCTGATCAAGTCTGGCAAGGTGAAGGAGGTTCGATGAAGGCGGGAGACTGCTAAATCAACCGGTTGCATCAATAACCCTCCGTCAAGGCGCCGACATGTCTCGGGTCGGAAGCGCCAAAGAGGCCCTCTTCGCTCACTATGATCGACTGGGTGCTCCCCATGGCATCCTTGACCACGACGTTGTGGCCCCGTTGTTGAAGGAGATAAACCGTATCGGGGCTGATGCCCTCCTCGATCCTGAGCTCGTCCGGCAGCCATTGATGATGCACCCGTGGAGCAAGGGTGGCTTCTGCGATGTTCATGCTGTGGTCGATCACGTTCATGATCACCTGAAGCGTCGTGGTGATGATACGTGATCCTCCGGGGCTGCCGGTGACGAGAAAGGGCTTCTCATCCCTAAGGACGATGGTCGGGCTCATGGAGGAGAGAGGGCGTTTGTTCGGTTCGACCGCATTGGCATCGCCGCCGATCAGGCCGTAGGCGTTGGGCACACCGGGTTTGGCGGAGAAGTCGTCGAGTTCGTTGTTCAAGAGGATGCCGGTGCCGTCGGCCACCAGACCGCTGCCATAGCTGAAATTGATGGTGTAGGTATTTGAAACAGCGTTGCCTGCTGCATCGACCACCGAGAAATGGGTGGTTTCGTTGCTTTCATAGTCGGTGAGGTCGCCCGGCTTGATCTCGGCCGCTGTGGCTGCTCTTCCCCGGCTGATGCTGCTCAGGATGTCGCCGGCATAGACCTTCGATGTCAACGCCTCGATCGGTACGTCGACGAAGTCGGGATCGCCCAGATATTCACTTCGATCGGCGTAAGCCACCTTCATGGCTTCCGCCATCATGTGGATGGTATCGGCGCTGTTATGACCGAGGAAGCTGATCGGCAGACCCTCGAGTGTGTTCAGGATCTGGACGATGTGAAGGCCACCTGAACTTGGCGGCGGCATCGAGATGATGTCATAGCCGCGGTAGCTGCCCTCGATCGGATCGCGAAGCTTGACCTCGTACCCCTTGAAATCGTCGAGCCTGAGATGCCCGCCGGCTCCTTCAACTTCTGCGACGATCTTCTCGGCGATCGGTCCTTCGTAGAAGGCACCCGGTCCCTCTTCGGCAATCAGCTTCATCGACGCGGCGAGATCGCGTTGCACCAGAGTTTCGCCAGGCTCGAAAGGTATGCCGCCTTCCTTGTAGAAAATCTTTGATGATGACGGCCATTTCTGCAGACGTTCGGTCAAGCTCTTGAGCGAGGAGGCAAGATCGTCCGTGACGATGATGCCGTCTTCGGCAAGTTTGATCGCCGGCGCCAGTGCCTCGGCGAGCGTAATGGTGCCGTACCGATCCAACGCCATGGCCATGCCGGCCACCGTGCCGGGCACGCCGACGGCAAGACCGCTATAGCGGGACTTCTCCGTATCGGCATTGCCCTTGTCGTCGAGATACATGTCGCGAAAGGCGGCGGCACCGGACATTTCCCGATAATCAATGGCGACCGTCTCACCGCTGTTCGGCCTGATGGATCAACATGAACCCGCCGCCGCCGAGATTGCCGGCGCGCGGCAGAGTTACGGCAAGGGCAAAGGCGACGGAGACCGCGGCATCAACGGCATTGCCGCCATTTTTCAGGACATCAACGCCGATCTTGGTCGCCATGGCCTCTTGGCTCGCGACCATACCGTTTTGCGCGAAGACCGGGTGCACCAGGTCTCGGTCGCTGAAAATGGCAGCCTGCTGCGCCTGCACTAGCGCCGATGGCGAGAACGTCAGGGCCAGCACGATTGCGGACGCCAGAGATCGTATCGATCCCATGCTCACTCCTTTCGAGTCCATCATTTGCTATCAGGGTTAATATCCGGTTAACCGCGATCGTAATAGAATGTCCACAACATTTCCTTTCCTGTTGGCAACATGTGGAAAGACTTGCAACCTATTGGTTTATATGGATTCTTTGGCCTGATGCGTTGGGAATGAAATGTTGTGGACATGCCACCAATGCAACGGAGAACGATCGCCGATTGATCTTCTCGAGATCCTCGTTAGCTTGTCGGCTTTCCCCTAGCCTCCGGATCAATCATGGCTTATCCCAAGCTCTCCCTGCTCGCTGGCCAGGATCGCCGCCTGCGCGCCGGTCATCCCTGGATCTACTCCAATGAAATCAGCATGGATGCCGAGGCCAAGTCCCTGAAGCCTGGCTCGCCCGTCCGTCTGGTCAACGCGGATGGCAAGATGCTGGCCGTTGCCCAGTTCAATCCTCATTCTCTCATCGCCGCCCGGGTCTTGTCGCGCAATCAGGATCTGACGATCGATGTCGCGTTCCTGGAACGTCGCCTCGGCCGTGCGCTCCGCTTGCGTGAGCGGCTTTATGATCAGCCATGCTATCGGCTGATCCATGCCGAGGCCGATGGCCTGCCGGGGCTGGTCATCGACCGCTTCGGCGATGTTTTGGTCTGCCAGACCAACAGCGCGGGGATGGATGGCATCAAGCCGCTTATCCTGGAAGCTCTCGATCAGCTCCTGGCGCCCAAGGTCGTGGTCTTCAAGAACGATAGCCCGGTGCGGGAACGCGAAGGTCTTGCCCTCGAGGTCGAGATCGCGAAAGGCACGATTTCGGGGCCGGTCGAGCTCAGCGAGAATGGTGTGACCTTCCTTGCCGATCCCGTCGAAGGCCAAAAAACCGGCTGGTATTTTGATCAGAGAGCCAACCGTGCCTTTGCTGCCAAGCTTGCACAAACCGAGCGGGTGCTGGATCTTTACAGCTATGGCGGCGGCTTTGCCGTGACGGCCCTCGGGGCAGGCGCAAAGGAAGCCCTTGCGATCGATCGGTCCGAGGCGGCGCTCGCTCTTGCTAAGGAAGCAGGAACGAGGAACGGTGTCGCTGATCGTTTGACGACATCGCGTGAAGAGGCTTTTTCAGCACTCGGTCGGCTTTCGGATGAAAAACAGCGTTTTGGCTTGGTCGTCGCTGATCCGCCAACCTTCGTGAAAAGCAAACGCGAGCTCAAAGCAGGGCTGAAGGGATACCGAAAGCTGGTGCGGGCTTCGGCGCCGCTGGTGCGTGAAGAAGGGATTTTCGTGATCGCTTCGTGTTCGCATAATGTCCCCATCGAGCTCTTTCGCGACGAGGTCAGAAAAGGGCTGGGCGACGCTGGCAGGGGAGGGCGGTTGATCCATCAAGCCGGTGCGAGCGCTGATCACCCAAGCCACCTCATGCTGCCGGAATCGGCTTACTTGAAGTGTCTGGTGTACTGTTTGGACTGAGATCGGGCGCGATTTTCTTATCGCTATATGGTAGGGAGCAAATTTTAATTTCTACTTTTGGTTGATTTTACCACAAGCCGTCATGCATAATAACGCCTGCCCTTTGGCACCACGAAGTCTATGGCAGGAGCGAGATGGATCTTTTGGCCACCAAATTGAGTTCGCTTGGACAGCGGCGCGCCAAGGAAGGACGTCACCAGCGGCGAAAGACGACATGGGGGACTCCGGACAGTCTCTGTCTGGCTTTCGTCCAACTTTGCCGTCGACTGAAGCGTCCGTATTCGGCAGCGCAGATCAGGGCAGCAGCACCACCGACGACCGAGGGCTCAACTTCCGGTACTGTTCGCCTGGCTGCTGAACGTCTGGGTTTTAGAATCAGGTCGGTCAAGGCAACCGCTGCCAATTTGGCGTTGGTCCCAACGCCCTTCCTTCTGATCGGCCGGCGGGCCGGCGAAGGATGGTTGGTGACCTCCCGTGTCGAGGACCATCTGGAGCTCGAGGATCCAAGCGGCGGCGGAAGTTCATTCCACGCCATCGAGACCGCCGTGGATCTGGCGGGCGAGGTCCTGCTGCTGAAACCGCTCGCGGTCGCCGGGAGAAGCGAGCATTGGCGAACGCCGATCATGCAGCGCTTGCAGCCCATTCTATGGGAACTGGGCCTGGCGTCTGTCGTGATCAACGTGCTAGCGCTGGCGACGCCTATCTTCCTGATGACCGTCTACAACAAGGTCATCAATCACGGGGCGCTGCAGACGCTGGACGTTCTGGCGATCGGCATGCTGACGCTGTTTGCGTTCGACTGGCTGCTGCGCAGCATGCGAAGCTATATCACCAGCCATGCCGGCGGCCGTCTGGATGCGGCGCTGGGCAGCGAGGTGGTGCACCATCTGGTTCATCAGCCGTTGAAAAGCTTCGAAAACGTGCCGACCGGGCAGATCCTGGAGCGGCTTCGCCAGCTGGATCAGCTGCGCAGCTTTTTCACCAGCCAAATGCCGTTGCTCCTGGTCGATCTGGGCTTTGTCGGCATTTTTCTGACGGTGCTGTTCTTCCTTGACTGGCGTCTGGGCGCGATCACGCTTGGGGCCGTGCCGTTGTTCCTGCTGCTGTCCTACATTGCGAAGGGCAAGCATCACGAGCTGACCGAAGCCGGTTTCAAGGCGGCCGCCGCCAAGGCCTCGAGCCTCGGCGAAACCGTGTCGCAAGCGCTTACCGTGAAGGCTCTCGGCCTCGAGCCCGAGATGGAGCAACGCTTCAAGCAGCGGCTCGCCCATGCCGCGGAAACCAGCTTCCGTGCCGGACATCTCGGCGGATTGATCAACAACAGCGGTCAGGTGCTGCAGCATCTGGTGGCCTTGCTGATCGTCTATGTCGGCGCCCGTGCGATCGTGGCAGGCGACATGTCGATCGGTGCTCTGATCGCGGCCACGATCCTTGCAGCCCGCACGCTTGCCCCCATGCGCCAGGTGGTCAGCGGCTGGCAGCAGCTGCAGTCAATCCGTATCGCGTTCGGCCGTCTCGATGAGCTGATGCGCCAGCCGACCGAGCTCATGGATCTGCCCATGCCGGCCATCCAGATCCAGGGCCGTGTGCGCTTCGAGAAGGTGACCTACCGCTATGCGCCGGAGATGGACCCCGCCCTCGACAACATCGATCTCGACATCGGGCCGGGGCAGTTGGTCGGGGTGGTTGGACCACCAGGCTCCGGCAAGAGCACGCTCGCCAAGCTGCTCCTGGGCCTCGATCGACCGGAGCAAGGGCGCATCCTGATCGACGATATGGACACCAGGCTCTGGTCGCCGACCACGCTTCGCCAGCAGATCGGTGTCGTGCCCCAGGATATCCAGCTCTTTACCGGCAGCATCGCTGACAATATCGGAATCGGCGCTGCCGATCAGTCCTTCGAGCGGGTCGTGGCCGCCGCCAAATTTGTCGGCGCGCACGACTTCATTCAACGCCTGCCTCAAGGTTACGACACGGCGCTGGGCGAGCGGGGCGGCGGGCTCTCCGCCGGCCAGCGCCAGCTGATCACCATAGCAAGGGCGCTCATTCGCAATCCGCGCGTGCTGATTCTCGACGAAGCCACCAGCGCACTCGATGCGGCCACCGAAGACGAGCTTCTGCTCAATCTGAAGCGGGCATCCCGCGGGCGCACGATCATCATGGTCACCCATCGCCTTTCCGGCCTCAAAGTGGCTGATCGCGTGCTCTCCTTGGCCCATGGCGAGATCAAGCATGATGGCAGCCCGGGCCAGGTGACCGCCCAGATGAAAACCCCAAGCTATCCTGGCGTCGAGCGCATTCGTCCTCACCTCACACCGGTATGACCCCCTTATGCAAAACTTCCTCGAACAGATGCAGAAACGCATGGCGACGCTGCTTGGCCGGGTTGCGTCAATCGATATCCCGTTTCCCAAGCTGAAGGCCATTTATACCCGGCGTGATGACCGTTTCGCCGAGTTTCTCCCGGACACCGAGGGGATCGTCGCGTCCCGCCACTCGCCGGTTGCGGGATATCTGATCCTGGCGATCGCTGCCATGGTCGCCACCATCTTTCTTTGGGCGGGGCTCACCGAGGTCGAGCAAGTGGTTCGTGCCGAAGGTCAGGTGGAGCCGGCGGGCAAGGTCAAGATCGTCAACCATCCGGCCGGCGGCCGGGTTGCCGAGATCCTGGTGCTGGAGGGGGAGCAGGTCATTGCCGGCCAGCCTTTGCTGGCGTTCGATTCTGAGATTGCTCAGGCCGAGCTCGATGATCTCAACAGCCGCTGGCAGATCAAGGTTGCCGAGGTTGATCGTTTGCGCGCCGAGGTCATGAACGAACAGCCGATGTTCAGCGACGGCCTGCCCGAAGAGAGGCCTGATCTGATCATTCAGCAGGCCGAATTGCTCACTGCCCGCCATCGAAGCCGGGAAACCCGCAGGCAGGCGCTGTCGCAGGCGATCAAGCGTCAGGCCTATGAGGTCGATTCGCTTCTGGCCGAACTTGGCCGGCTGCAGAACAGCGAAAACATGCTGGGTCATCAGGTCGGAGCCGTGCGAAAGCTAAGCGAGCAGGGGCTTTTTCCCAAGCTCCAGCTGATCGCGGCCGAGCGTCAGCTCGGCGATGTCTCGGGCGATATTCGCAAGACCCAGGCGCGCCTTGCCTCGGCAGAGGCTGCTTACGGCGAAGCGAAGAGCGAACGCGATGGTTTTGAGCTGGAGTGGCGTTCCCTTGCGCTTGCCGAGCTAGCCGAACTCGAGGCCCAGAGGGACAGCCTGGCGGAGGCGAAGCGGCAGCAAAAGACGATGCTGCACAATCTCATTGTTCGAGCGCCGGCCGACGGAGTTGTTCAAGAACTGGTGGTCGCCGGTGCCGGACAATCGGTCGGCTCCAACCAGCCGCTGATGAAACTCGTACCGACCGGCAACGGTCTGGTAATCCGCGCCGATATCGAGAACGAAGATATCGGCTATCTCAGTCATGGGCAGTCGGTCCAGGTCAAGGTTCGTGCCTTCGATTTTCTGCGCTACGGTGTCTTGAACGGCAAGGTCGAGCGCATCGCTGCCGATGCGACCCTCGATCACGAAGACGGCGCCCATCGCTACGGTATCATCATCGCAACCGAGCAGGCCGAACTTACCGACGGCGAAACCTGGCATAGCGTGGTCCCAGGCATGAAAGTCGATGTCGATCTCCTGGTTCGAGAACGCACCATCCTTTCCTATCTGACCGATCGAATTTTCAGGCTGCCGGATCAAGTTTTCCGCGAAGGATAGCGGAAGGTCCAAGGTTTTCTCTCTTAGATGATCAATCGCTCCAGGCAGATCGCCATGCCCGATTGAGGTTATTCCATCGGCAGGCTCAAGCGGAACGCCGTGCCCTCGGCACTGGTGCGGTCCAGGTTGATATCGCCGCCATGGGCACGCATGATTTCGCGGGCAATGGCAAGGCCTAGGCCGGTGCCGCCGGGCTCGGTGGAGCCAGCGAACGCCTCGAACAGATGCGCCTTCGCCCGCTCCGGGATTCCGGGGCCGGTATCGGCGACCTCGATGTGCAATTCCTTGCTGGTCCGCCATGCAGTGACCGAGATCATGCCCGCCTGACCATGTTCGGCCTGATCCCTCATGGCGATTTCCGCGTTGCGCCCGAGGTTCATGAGGACACGGAAGAGCTGGTCGCGATCGGCGAAGGCGCTGGTACTCTCATCGACGTCATTCTGCCAGCGTATCGGGCCTGGACTGGGGCCCTGGATGGCATCGGACACTTCGTCGACCAGCGTCTTCAAGGGAAAACGGTGTTTGCTCGGCTCCACCAACTCGGCTCTTGAAAAGCTAAGGGTATCGCTGCAGAGCTTGGCGGCTCTCTCCATCGATTCGACCAGACGGGGCGCTATCTGCTTCACCTTCGGGTCCTGGCTCACATCCAGGCTGTCGGAGAGCAGCATGGCATTGGCAAGCAGGTTGCGCAGATCGTGATTGATCTTGGTCACGGCCGTTCCGAGAGCGGCGAGCCGCGTTTTCTGCGACAAGGCATGACGCAAGCCCTTCTGCATATTGGCGAGTTCAGTTTGCACCAAACCTATTTCATCACTGCGCGTCGATCCCTGAAGGGCGATGCTGGTATCTTCGGGCCGGCTGCGAAAGGCCATGACGCTTTCGGTAATGCGGCGGAGCGGCAGAACCATCAAGAGCTGAAGCGACAGATAAACCAACAGCGCCGTCAGCAGTGACAACCCGATGGAAAGATTGAAAATTCGCTGAGAATAGTCGACCATCGCGTTCCAGAGTGCCTGCTCTCGCATGCTGATGTCGACGAGAAGCTGCGGGTCTTGGGGAGAGGGCGCCATGACGCGGATGGTGCGCTCGCCTCGATGCCAAAGCGTGTCAAACGCATCGGCGATCAGGGTCCAGGGTGTCACGGCGCGCAGATCGAACACTTTCTCCACGGCCGGCAGGCGACCAAGCATCAGATTGGCTCTTGGCGCATGCAGCGTAATCGCGAGCACACCTGCGTGGTCCAGCAGTTCGTTCTCGAGCCCGGAGTCCAAGCGATCCGACCCGCTGGCTTCCAGTGACAATGTCGCAAGGTGACCGGCGGCGATCCGCTCTTCGAGATAGACTTTGCGAAAGCGCGAAATCGACGGCACATAGATCAAGATCTCGCCGAGCAAGACGAAGCCCATGGTCAGAACCAGCAGCCGTGCCGACAGGGATCGGGTGGGATTGGGAAGTCGAAGATGGTTGGCCATGGCGACAATTTGTTGGTCTGATCTCAAAAGGTGATACCCGCAGGACAGGGGAAAGACCAGCGAACATTCAGATCAACCATGAGCGTCAACCACTTGGCTGTGGCACGCTTCACTTGTCGAAATCGTTCAAGCGCCAATCGAAGCGGTCGCCGTGAATACGGTCGAATTGTTGCAGCAGCATGGCGAGCTCCGGCTCCGCATAAGCCATCAGATGATGAATGATGTCCTGATCCGAGCCGCCAAAATCCTTGATATTCCAGCGATAAAGGCTGGAGACATGGAGCTCGTCGCCACTGATGTTGATACAGCGCGGATCGTTGATATACGCCATGGCAACATCGCTCAGCTGTCGGTCCAACGATGAGCCCGAATAGGGGACGGGTTGCAGATTGGGGCAGCCGACGGCGCCGCAGCTCAGCGCATATTGAAGGCGTTGATCCTGACCTATCGGCTTTAGAATGCGCTTCTCGATATCGTTCAACGACAACGCAAAACCCTCGACGGTGATAAGCTTTTGCTCCCACGGGTTCTGGCGTCGGCCCTGGGTGACATCTTGCAGCTTTCGGATTGAGGCGATGGGGTAATGATCAAGGATCAAGTCGACGGTCAGGGCATTGTAGAGATTGATCCAGTACGCCATCTGCTCGTTGCGGTGATAGTCGGTAATCTTGACAGTGCTGAGCGTATGCAGATAGCTGTCGAGAGCCGCCCGGTCGCCTGGTCTTACCCGACCATAAGCAACACGGTGAATGCCGTCTGCCCCGGGCCGGATATAGTTGAGAAGAAATGCTTCCCAGACGCTGTGATCGATATGCGCCATCGATGAGTCGTCATGAGCCTGCCAGCGGTCCCAGGAGTCCGAGCTGTCGGCGCTTGCCGATGATATCGCGACGGCAATCAAACAGGAAAGGAAGGTGGTCAGCAGTCTCTTCATCCGGGACCTGCATGCTCGCCGCCTTAAAACCTCTGACACGGGGGCATCAACCTTTCGATATATCGTTCAGACGCCAATCATAAGCGTCGTCGTCGATCGAGGTGAAGCTCTCGAGCTTCATGGCGAGATCGGGGGAGGCGTAGGCTTTGAGATGAGCCAGCACATCCTGGTCCGTCGCGCCAAAATCACCGCGAAACCATTGATAGATGCTTGAGACGATGACCTTGCCATTTTGGAGAGACACGGCACGCTGATGATTGACAAAGTCTATGGCAGCATCATCGAGCTGGCGATCGAGCGCATCCGCATCGAACGGCATCGGTTGGAGATTGGGACAGCCGATGGAGGCGCAGTTCACGGCGTAGTGAATGCGCGGATCCTTCCAGATCGGTCTTAGGATCTGGTGTTCGATATCGTCCAGGGAAACTTTTTCGCCCTCAATGGTCAGGAGCTTCTTGCCCCATGGCCCGTCGCTGAACAGACCGGGAGAGATGTCGATGTCCCGGATCGACTTGGTCGGATAATGATCCAGCACGACCTGCACGGTGAGGGCGTTGTAGAGATTGATCCAGTACGCCATCTGTACCGGGCGGCTGTAAGCGGAGATCGGCGTGTCGGCCAGGGCTTTAAGGTAGCTATCCAGGGCCTCGCGATCGGCAGGGGTGACATCGCCATAGGCAAACCGATTGATGCCATCGGCACTGGTGACGAGATAGCGTGCCAGCAGGCCCTTCCATCGGCCATGATCGATCACGGCGCTGGAGCTGGGATCATGGGCTTCCCATCGTGGCCAGAGGACAGCCTCAGGTGCTGCCTGCGCCGAGGACCAGCCCGGATGAGGCATGATCAACAGTGTCGCGAGCGAGATCAAAGCAAGGCGGCGTGGGAGCTTCATCATCCTATCAGGCCTCTTCGATGGCATCTTGGAGCGGTTTATGGACCATTGATGGTGAACAAAATCTTAAGAACGAGGACGCAATGCCTCTGGACGTCAGGCATGACATGACCACATAACCTAACGATCCGTGGCTATGGGGCTAGTGGCTCTGCGGTCACGATCAGGTCATTGATGGTTGAGCAGCTCGAGCTGGCGCAAGGAACGCGGTTTGACAGCAGCGCCATCGCATCCTATACAGCGCACCGGTCTAGATCCGGATTGTCGAAGGTAAAGCTCGTGAAACGTACATTTCAACCCAGCAACCTTGTCCGCAAGCGGCGGCATGGTTTTCGTTCACGCTCAGCATCGGTCGGAGGACGTCGTGTTCTTGCCCGCAGGCGGGCCAAAGGACGCAAGCGCTTATCTGCCTGATCGTTTGGACGAAGAGGGTAAGGTACGCGCGTCGCTCGAGCCAGCGCCGATGCCTCGGGTTGTGCGGCTCAAACGCCGGCCCGAGTTTCTGGCGACGGCCGCCAGCGGTCGACGATGGATCGCACCGTCGTTCATCCTGCAGGCGGCCCCAAGGCCGAATGATCGGCCTTGGGCGTCGAACGAGGTCGGCCTTGGCTTTACAGCCAGCCGTCGTATCGGCAATGCTGTCGCCCGAAATCGTGCAAAACGGCGGCTTCGGGAAGCATCGAGGCTGATTCTGCCCAAGGTGGCTCGACCCTCCCATGATTATGTACTTGTCGCAAGACCGGCGGTGTTGACATGTCCTTTCCAGACGTTGATCGACGATCTCAGCAAAGCCTTCGGTCGGGTGTTGACGGTCAAACCACGACCGCCGGGCAAGCCAGCATCGGAAAAGACTCGCGAGAACAGACAAAAACCGTCGGCGCCCGCATCTTGAGCTTGCCGATTTGGGCGTATCGTTGGTTGATTTCACCCTGGATCGGGCCACGTTGTCGCTATTTGCCGACTTGTTCGGAATATGCTCTGGACGCGCTTGCGCATCACGGGGCAATAAGAGGCGGCTGGCTCGCGCTTCGTCGGATCAGCCGATGTCATCCCTTCGGCGGTCATGGTTTCGATCCGGTACCGGCGAAGGGGCAGTCAACCCTCACGAAGACGTCGTCGAGATGTGATCGAGGGAGCCACGGGACTGACGTAAAAACCGGCCTTGGCAGCCGGACATCGTTTTAAGGAGATCGGGACAACATGCCCGAGCAACGCAATCTGATCCTGGCCATCGTCCTTTCGGTGACGATCATCATCGGCTTTCAATATTTCTTTGAGATGCCGCGAATTCAAGAAGAGCAGCGGCGTCAGGCTGCCATCGAGCAGAGCACCGGCAGCAGCGTAGCGCCAACGCCATCTCCAGGACAAACCACCGGCACGGCAACGACCCCGGCCGTACCCGGCAGCGTGCCGACCGAGTTGGCGACGCCGGCATCGCGAGATTCCGTCCTCGCCGAAGGTGATCGCGTTGCCATCGACAATGGCCGCCTCACCGGCTCGTTCGGGCTCACGGGCGGGCGTATCGATGACGTCGTGATGACCGACTATAAAGTATCGATCGAACCGAATGCCGAAAACGTCACCCTTTTCAACCCTGCGGGCTCGCCGAATGCCTATTTCGCGGAGTTCGGCTGGGCGCCCGAAAGCAGCGAGACGGTGGTGCCTGATCAGGATACGGTCTGGTCCGCCGATCGAAAGGAGCTTCGCCCGGATCAGCCGGTCACCTTGAGCTGGGAGAACGGACAAGGCCTGATCTTCGAGCGCCGCCTGGAGATTGACGACAACTATCTCATCACGGTGACCCAACGCGTGCGCAATCAGGGTGATGAGGCCGTGACGCTCTTTCCCTATGGCCTTGTCCGCCGCTGGGGCACGCCGGAGATTTCCGGCTTCTTCATTCTGCATGAAGGCCCGATCGGGGTGCTTTCCGAGCAACTGACCGAAATCGACTACAGCGATCTCGCGGAGGATGGCGAGGTCAGGCAGGAGAGTGACAACGGCTGGATCGGTGTCTCCGACAAGTACTGGCTGGCCGCCCTCATTCCCGACCAGGAGGCGAGCTTTACCGCGAAGTTCCTGCATTATCTGAGCGAGGGCCAGGACCGCTACCAGACGGATTATCTGCAGGCCGGCCATGACCGTCCCGGCCGGCAGTTCGGCCGAGGTTACTGATCGCCTGTTCGCTGGCGCCAAGGAAGTCGAATTGCTTGACAGTTACAGCCAGCAGTTCAACATCCCGCTGTTCGATCGGGCCGTTGATTTCGGCTGGTTCTACTGGATCACCAAGCCGTTCTTCTACACCCTGCATTTTTTCCACGGACTGGTCGGCAATTACGGCATCGCCATTCTGATGCTGACCCTTCTGGTCAAGCTCGTCTTCTATCCCGCTGGCCAACAAATCTTACCGCTCGATGAGCGCGATGAAGAAACTGCAGCCGGAAATGACCCGCATCCGCGAGCAGGCCGGCGACGACAAGATGCGCATGCAAAAGGAGATGATGGAGCTCTACAAGAAGGAGAAGGTGAATCCGATGTCCGGCTGCCTGCCGATCATCGTGCAGATTCCGGTCTTCTTCGCGCTCTACAAGGTGCTGTTCGTCTCGATCGAAATGCGCCACGCGCCGTTCTTCGGCTGGATCCAGGATCTCTCGGCACCGGATCCGACCACGATCTTCAACCTCTTCGGGCTGATCCCCTTCGATCCGCCAAGCTTTCTGATGATCGGCATCTGGCCGCTCCTCATGGGCATCACCATGTTCCTTCAGACCAAGCTCAACCCGCAACCCGCCGATCCGGTCCAGGCCAAGGTGATGCTGTTCCTGCCCTTGATGTTCATCTTCCTCTTCGCCACCTTCGCCGCCGGCCTCGTCATTTACTGGACCTGGAACAACATCCTCTCCATCGCTCAGCAATGGGTTATCATGCGTCGCATGGGCGTCAAAGTCTGACCGTGCGACGGTGGCTCCGTTGACCTGAAATGAGCTTGGCCACAGACACGGAGTCTGTCGAAGCTGAAGAGGCGGGCCGCCTCCTCTTCTCGCAGTCCTGCGATTTTATGCTGAGCGTGGCGAAGATCGAGCAGCTGCCGGCGACCGAACTGCCGGAGGTGGCGTTCGTCGGGCGTTCCAATGTCGGCAAGTCGACACTGATCAATACGCTCACCAACCACAAGCAGCTGGCACGGACCTCGAACACGCCGGGGCGCACCCAGCAGATCAACCTTTTTGACTTGGGCGGTCGTCTGATCCTGGCGGATCTGCCGGGGTATGGTTTTGCCAAGGCGCCGAAGCCGACCGTCGACAGTTGGCATCGTCTGATCCAAACCTACCTGAAAGGCCGCCCGACACTTCGCATCGTCTGCGTTCTGATCGATGCCCGTCACGGCCTGAAAGATGTCGACCTCGATTACATGAAAATTCTGGCGGGCGCCGCGGTCGCCTACCGCGTCGATCTTGACCAAAGCGGATCAGGTGAAGGCCTCGGCGCTGGCCACCCTCTTGCAGGACGTCTCGACAGCGCTTAAGCACAAAGTCGGTGCCCATCCGGACCCGATCGCTACGAGTTCCAAGGACAGTGCCGGCATTGCCGAACTTCGCGCGGCGCTGGCCGAGTTTGCGCTGGCCGCCTAGCAACACCTAGCCTCCTGTTACAAAAAATGACTGACGACCGCCATCATCAGACTGCCTCGACGCTCATCGAAGCGCTGCCCTATATGCGCCGCTTTGCCGGCTCCACTTTCGTCGTCAAATATGGCGGCCACGCCATGGGATCGCCCGAGCTCGCCCGCGATTTCGCGCGCGACATCGTGCTCCTGAAGCAGGTCGGCATCAACCCGGTCGTGGTCCATGGCGGCGGGCCGCAGATCAAGGCCATGCTCGATCGCCTCAAGATCCAGAGCGAATTCGTCCAAGGCTTGCGCGTCACCGACGCCGCCACCGTCGAGATCGTCGAAATGGTGCTCGCCGGCAACATCAACAAGCAGATCGTCACCGCGATCCAGGAGGTCGGCGGCCAGGCGGTCGGGCTATCCGGCAAGGATTCTCCGCCTGATCGAAGCCACCAAGGTCACCCGCACCATGCGCAATGACGACAGTCATATCGAGGAGGTGCTGGACCTCGGCTTCGTCGGCGAGCCCGCCCGCATCAACACGGCGGTCCTGGATGTGCTGCGTGAAAGCGAGATCATCCCGATCATCGCGCCGATCGGCGCAGGGCCAAATGGTGAAACCTATAACATCAACGCCGACACCGTAGCGGGCGCCATCGCCGGCGCCCTCGATGCCCAAAAGCTCATCATGCTCACCGATGTCGAAGGCGTCCTCGACGGCGACGGCCAGCTCATGCCTCGTTTCACCGCCGAAAAGGCCCGGGAGCTGATGACCTCCGGCATCATCACCGGCGGCATGATCCCCAAGCTCGAAACCTGCCTCAAGGCCCTGGATGACGGGGTCGAATCAGTCCACATCCTCGATGGCCGCCTCCCCCACGTCGTCCTCCTCGAAATCTTCACCGAGGCCGGCGTCGGCACCAAAATCGACTGACGCGGTCAGATCGGCAATTTAAGATCGATGGTTGGGCTTGCCGTCGCCGCTATCCCGCACGTACCTTAGAGAGGAGCGCGTGCAGTCGGTGATGAGGCAACGCTATGCCCGAACAACAGACGACCAAGCGTTACGGCAAAGCTGCTGCTTTCGGCGGCCTGCTCACCACCCTTCTGGCCATTCTTCTGCAAGTCAACGAGGTGCGCGCCGCACAATCGGATGTGGTGGCGCGGAATTTTATGGTCAGTGTGGTTGAGGAGGAGGTTCGGCTGTTGAGCCCGGAGACGGGGATCAAGGAGATCGATCCCAGGATCTTGGATGCGATGCGCGCGGTGCCGCGTCACGACTTCGTGCCGGACGAGATCAAGGCCTATGCCTACAACAATCACCCGCTGCCCATCGGTCACGGACAAAATCTGGCGGCGCCGCTGCTGATTGCGCTGATGACCCATCTGGCCGAAGTGAAGCCGGATGACGTGATCTTCGAAACCGGCACGGGGGCTGGCTACCATGCTGCCGTCCTGTCCCGTCTTGTGAAGAAGATCTACAGCGTCGAGGTGATTGAACCGCTTGCCGAACAGGCTGCGCGAAGGCTGCGGGACCGCCATGACGACAACGTTCAGGTTCAGGTCGGCGACGGTTATGAAGGCTGGCCGGCTCACGCCCCCTATGATGCGATGATCATCAAGGAAAGCCTCGATCACCTGCCCGTCACGCTGCTCCGACAACTCAAGCCCGGGGGCCGCCTGGTCATGCCCCTCGGCCCCGCTGACGGCGCCCAGGACCTCACCGTCATCCGCCGCACAGCTGATGGTCGGCTGACCCAAAAAAGCATCATGCCAGTGCGCTTCTCCCCCATGCAGGGCGGCGAGCGCCTCTAGCAGGCCAGCGGTCGGAGGTTGGATAAGGGGGGCTGAACAACGGTGGGGAGCGGTCGCGTTTCACCCAGCTCATCATCCTCCACTATGTCAAAAAGTGTGCTGTGACATTTCCCGCTTTGACAAACTCCACCCGATACGCTGAAGATAGCCCCAACAACAATCATAAGCAGGGAAAGGCTGATGACATATAAATTTATGGCTGTGCTGGTTGCTGGTGCAGCGCTGTTGAGTGCGGTCACGGGCAGCGCGCCCGTCGAAGCGAAGACGTTGAAACTGCAGGCAAGTTCCAGCCCGGGGGACTGGGCGCACCGGTTCATGACCGAGCAGTGGGGGCCCAAGCTCGGGGTGATGACCGACGGCTCGCTCGAGGTCGAGGTGCTGGCGACCAAGGCGGTGGTGCCTCATCGGGAAACCATCGATGCTGTGGCCAACGGCATTCTGGACGGTGATCTGAACGCGGTTTCGTATTTTTCCGGGCGCGACGCCGCTTTTGCGATCATCGGCGACCTGATCGCCGGCTACGACACGGTGGATCAGGTCCGCACCTTCTGCATGCATGCCGGCGGCAAGGAAATCCTGCAAAAGCTCTACGACAAGTATGCCGGCGGCAACGTCCACGTGGTCGGCTGCGGGCCCTATGCCAAGGAGGCCCTGGTCTCCAAGGTGCCGATCAACGGCGTCGACGATCTGAAGGGCGTCAAGATCCGCTCGCCCGAGGGTCTCGCCGCCGAGGTCTTCAAACGCGCCGGCGCCTCCCCGGTGTCGCTGCCGTTTTCCGAGGTTTACACCTCGCTGGAAAAGGGCGTTGTCGATGCGGCCGATGCCTCGGCCTACGTCAACAACGACGCCTCCGGCATGCACAAAGTCGCCAAATACCCGATCTATCCCGGCATTCATTCGATGGCGGTGCTGCAGTTCATCGTCAACAAGGACGTCTGGGACGGTCTGACCGATGCCGAGCGCGACGGCCGTCGAGGTCTGGTATTCGGCCGCCTACGACGCCATGCGCCGCGAAGCTGACCTCCAGGATCACGACCTGGTCTCACGCGACAAGGCCGATCCCGACATGACGGTGATCGACTGGTCGCCCGAGGACCGCAAGAAGTTCCGCGAGATCGCGGTCGGTGCCTGGGAGGAGTTCGGTTCCCAGTCCGAGCTCGCCAAGGAGGCGCTGGACGCCCACCTCACCTACATGAAGCGCATCGGCCTCCTGGATTGACCTTGTCAACGTGGGGCGAGGGGGGACGTTCCCCCCTCATCCTTCTTTTCCACAATCTCTGTGCCATAGAAAGTAACCCCCGGCATGGTGGCTAGGCTCACCTCGTCGATCGACAGCTTCAGCCGTTTCCTGGGTCTCTCGGTCGGCCAGTTCTATCTGTTCTGCGCCTTCGTCACCCTTTGGGAGGTGGTCGCGCGCTACGTGTTCCATGCGCCGACCAGCTGGGCCTTCGAGGTGGTGATGGTGCTGTGCGCCACCGCCTGGATGCTCTCGGTCGGTTACGTCACCTCTCATCAGCGCCATATCGGCATCACCGTTTTCTACATCATGGCGAGCGAGACCACCCGCTGGTGGCTCGATTTGCTGGCCATGCTGGTCGGCGTGATCAGCACTCTTTCTCCTGGCGACCGACACCCTGTCGCGTGCACTCGACTCGATCGACATCGTCGAGCGCTACGGCAGCGCCTTCAACTCGCCCCAGCCGATGCTGCTGAAGACCGCGCTGTCCCTGGGCGTCCTCCTTTATCTGACCCAGCTCCTGGTCAATCTCCACCGCCATTTCACCCGCGGCATTCTGGTCACGCCTGGTGGTGATCGCTGCCGGCCTGATGCTCGCTCCGGCTCGCGATCATCTTCATCGCCCACTATGCCGATGGCACCACTGACAGCATCGACGGCGGCGCTGGTCGGCGTCGGCGAGGGCGCTCGACCCGCGCCAGATCATCAATCTTCGCGACTACGACATCGGCACGGTCAGCATCGGCATGGTGGCGGCGCTGATCCTGCTGATGATGACCGGCATGCCGCTCGGCGTGGTCACGCTCTTGATCTCGATCGTCTGCGCGCTTTTGTTCTTCGGCCCGCGCGGCCTGTACCTGGTCTCGACCAACGCCTTCGGCCTGCTTGAAAGCTACCCGCTGGTGGCGGTGCCGCTGTTCGTGCTGATGGCCTCGATCCTGGAAAAGGCCGGGATCGCCGAGGATCTGTTCGATGCGATGTCGATCTTCGCCGGCAATCTGCGCGGCGGGGTCGCGGTGCAGACCGTGGTGGTCGCGGTGATCATGGCGGCGATGTCCGGCATCATGGGCGGCGAGATCGTGATGCTCGGGCTGGTGGCGCTCCCTCAGATGCTCCGGCTCGGCTACGACAAATATCTGAGCATCGGCACCATCTGCGCCGCGGGCTCGCTGGCCACGCTGATCCCGCCCAGCATCGTGATGATCGTCTACGGCCTGTCGGCCCAGGTCGGCATCGGCGATCTGTTCATGGCCGGCGTGATCCCGGGCCTGCTGCTGGCCGCGCTTCTACGTCATCTACATCCTGATCCGCTGCGACCTCAACCCGAGCCTGGCGCCGACCGCGGAAGAGGTGGCCGAGCGCACCGGCGGCGACACCTCGCTGTCCTCCAACCGCATGATCGCCGTCGATCCTGTCGATCGTCCTGGTCGCCTGCGTGATGGGCTCGATCTACGCCGGCATCGCGTCCGTGACCGAAGCCGCCGGGGTCGGCGTGTTCGGCGCGATCATCGTCGCGCTGGTGCGCTTCCGCTTCAACTGGGCGCCTGCTGCAGAGCAGCCCTGGTCCAGACCATGTCGACCGTCGGCACCATCATCTGGCTGATCATCGGCGCGGTGAGCTTCGTCGGCATCTACAACCTGATCGGCGGCGGCGATTTCATGCGCTCGCTGTTCACCGGGCTCGATCTGCCGCCGCGCGGCGTCATCTTCGTGATGATGCTGATCCTGGTGGTGCTCGGCACCTTCATGGAATGGATCGCGATCGTCTTCATCACCGTGCCGATCTTCGCGCCGGTGGTGGTCGACATGGCGCCGGCGCTCGGCCTCGATCCCAGCTGGGCCGCGGTCTGGTTCGGCGTGCTGTTCGTGATGAACATCCAGATCTACTTCCTGTCACCGCCCTTCGGCCCAGCCTGCTTCTGGCTGAAGTCGGTGGCGCCCGCCGGACATCACGCTGCAGCAGATCTTCGCCTCGGTGATACCCTTCATCGGCCTGCAGATCATCGGCCTGCTGCTGGTGATGTTCTTCCCCGAGATCGCGCTTATGGCTGCCCCAACTCCTCAATTGACGCCGGACCTGGCGGCGCCGCTCGCATGTTGGGTCTGCGGCGGTGAGGCGGTTCGCGTTTAACCTTGACACGGCAGGTGACAGAAAAGTGGATCAGGAACGGATTGATGACAGCAAGAGTTTCGGCATCTGGCCGGCCTTGGCCGGGTTTGGGTTCGCCGTTCTGTATCACCTGGCTGATGTTCGAGCTGGCGACCGGGTTTCTTTGATCCGGAACAGCAGCGCTCGGCGCGCCTCGCGCCCGCCTAGAGCTGGCGTTTGACCTGATTGCGCATCTGATCCAGCAGCCCGTCAAACCCGCTGCGCTCGATCACCGAAGCGAATTCGGCGCGCTGGGTGACCACCATGCTGATGCCCTGCACCATGACATCGATCGCCACCAGGCTGCCGTCGTCCTGGCTGCGCAAACGCCAATCCAGACGATAGGGCGGGTAGCCTGGCCAGTAGAGATCGGTCGAGACCAGGACGTCGTTCTTGCCGACGACCTCGCCTTTCACAATCTCGAAATCCTGGAGGGGGATCTCGGCGCTCGATGCACGAATTTTGGAGGCCAGATTATCGAGGGCGTAGGGTCGGAACAGATCCAGATAGGCTTCGCGCTGGTCCTCGGAGACGCGGCGCCAGTTCTTGGCGAGAATCAGCCGCCCGGTGACGTCCAGGTCAATCGCTTCCTGCAGTAGCTGGGTCAGTTTTTCGAGCTGCTGCTCGTCCTTTTGGCCATCGGGACCCAGCACTTCGAGCACTTCCTCGCCCAAATCCTTGATCACCGCCTGCGCCGCCTCGACATCAGGCTCAGCCGTTGCGGTGCCGGCGATGAACGCCATCATTCCGGCACAACATAAAACGGAAATTTTTCGCCAAAACTGAGCGCCAGCAAGCTTCATGACATCCTCCACCCCATCGATTGCCCGTGATCCATCGTCACAGACCGGTCAGTCCGATGTTCAGCATGGGCGCGAAGTCTCTATCGAATGGGCGATGAAGACAAGCTCTTGACGTGTCACCATGTTGTAAAATAGTACCATTCCTGATGGTTAGAGATAAAAATGCAACAATAACGTTAATATGAATGCAAATCTTGGTAAGCCGCACGCGTCGAGAAAAAAACCTGGTGCCCCTCGCCAGGGATCGTATGAAATCTTCGATGCACCGGGCCGGTGCACGCCTTCGGATCGCAATGAACAAGAGGCAATAGTCCGCTGATGTGCGGTCGTTTCATCCTGAAAAGCTCCATCGACGAGCTGCGAAGGCTGTTTGATCTCGAACAGCTCCCCAATTTGCGTCCGCGCTACAATATCGCGCCTTCCCAGGAGGTCGTGATCGTGAAGCGCCTGGAGCCCGGCAGCGCCAAGCACGCGTTGGCGACGGCGCGGTGGGGGCTGATCCCATCCTGGGCGGATGATCCCAATGTCGGCTACAAAATGCTCAATGCTCGCGCGGAAACGGTGGATCGGCTGCCCTCCTTTCGTGACGCCTACAGAAAGCGGCGCTGTCTGATCCCGGCCGATGGTTTTTCGAATTTATATGGAGACCGACTTTTTTCTGATTTGATCGTATGGTTCCCTGGTCGGCATGCGCGTAACCAAGAACAACAATTTTCCCGAACCCGCATACGAGCTTGTCGACAACAATGGCTCGCCGATTGCCGAGGTCACGGGCTTTCTGCGATCGTTGCTGGCGAGAGGTTGCTCGTCGCACACGATTGCAGCCTATGCGCATGATCTCGCCGTGTTCTACAGGTTCCTACGCGAAGCGAACCTTGGGCTGGAGACGTTCACGGCGGCTCGTTCGTTCGACCTGCTGGCCCATCTTCGGGATCGACGGCGTGGTTCTCGTGGCCGGCATCCGCTCACGCCCTATCTCGCTGGCGGTCGGTTGGCGCCGTCGACCATCAATCGCACGCTGGCGGCCATCACGACGTTCTACGAATATCTGATCCTGACCGAGTAGGCCGGCATCGATGACAACCCGCTCGATGCCGGTGGCGACTATCGTCGGCACGGTGTGCCGGCGCGTCCGGTACGGCGAGGTATGCGGTTGCGTCGGGTGACGCGCGTGCCGCGACCGTTGACGAATGCACAGGTCGAGACGTTGCTGGAGGCCGCTGCGAGCCAACGCGATCGGGCGATGTTGCTTTTGATGCTGCAGGGAGGCCTCCGGTCCTGCGAAGTTTTGACCCTTCATCTTAAAGACGTCGAGTATAGCCCGACGTCGGGTCATTCTTCGGTATCGTCTCGATCATCCCAAGGGGGCACGCGCCAAGTCACGATCGGAACGCGTCGTCGATCTGTATGAACCGGAAGCTTTGGCGGCCGTCAGCGCCTATGTCGTGGACGAACGTCCGCGCGATGCAGCAGCGCCGCAGCTCTTTTTGGTAGGGAGGGCGAACGGCTGCGGTCAGCCTCTCGGTTGCAGCGGCCTTGCCAAAGCCTTTGAACGTATATGTCACCGGGCCGGGCTCGATTCCGACGGCATCACCATGCACGCGCTCAGGCACACGCGTGCGACGAAGCTTTGGGAGGGTGGCATGCGCTGCAGCAGCGGCTGGGACATGCATCGCTCGAAGCAACCAGGATGTTATACGCGTGTCTTGGATGAAGGCATGCTCGAAGATTACCGGCAGGCGCTCTCACGCCTCGAAAGACGGAACCGATGAGCGCGTTGCTCGCCGTCCCGTAATCGGAACCGAATCTACGGCATGGCTCCGCGGACGACTACGCTGCTTTCCTGCGGGATCACGAGACGATCCAAACACAACGGCATCGCCTGAAGGCGCGTCGGCGATTCATGCGCGCTTATCCTGATCTTCGGGATTGGTTCGCGGCACCCCTCGATGAGCGTGTGGGGGCGACCCGACCCCGCTCCGGCGAGCGCTACACCTGCGCCTTGGCCAGGCCCTATCTCTACTATCTCGCTTTCCGCGGCCATGCACGTTTTGACTGGCCATGGATTTTGGCCGTCGGCTATCATGTGGTCCCCGCCAAGCTCATGCCGTCGGCGGTCGAAGACCATATCGAGGCGTTGACGGCGGAAGCCGTGCGGCTCGGCTATGTGAGGAAGAACGCACATGGGCGGCTGCGCAGGACGGTCAAATATCTGTACCTGAACGACCCTGCCAATGCGTGCGCCGTCAACGATGGAGCCCTGAGCCTTGTAGAACAAGCGCTCGATGCCTTTGCCGGTCGGTCCGATATCGAGACCTTCTACAACACAGCTCAGGCCTATCATCAAAAGGCTCATATCTTTCGCCAGGATCTCTTCATCCTGCGCAATATTCTCTGCCAGCGACGCCAGATTGCAGCGCCACCCCGCCGCAAGCATCGGCTGCCGAGCCGGCTCCGCATACCAGCCGGGATGGAACCCTTGCTCGTCCGCTATATGGAGGCCCGCAGGGCGCAGGGCTCCCGCCCCAAGACAGCAGACAGCATCTATAGCTGCGTCCGACATTTCACCGATTGGCTCATGCAGCATCATCCGGGCGTCAAGCAATGGCCCGAGGTCACGCGGGCGCAGGTGCTCGACTATGCCGCCAGTCTCGATACCCGGCCGACGCCGGAACGACCAAAGCCGCTATCGATCGAAGCCAAGATCACCCGGCTCTCGAAGCTGTCGGTGTTTCTCCACGATACGACCGCCTGGGAATGGGAGGGGGCTCCGAGGCGCCCCCTGATCGGCGCCCGCGATCTGCCGAAGCGCGTCACGCGCATCCCGCGCTTCATTCCGGCCGATCAGCTCGAGCGCATCATGAGGGCGATCCGGAAGCTGAGCTGTCGCTATCAGCGCACGGCTCTCATCGTCGCACGCTGGAGCGGCGCTCGCCGCGGCGAGATCCGTGACCCGGATTCTGACTGCCTCGATCGTTTTCAGGACGGCACGCCGCGCCTTCGCATCCCAGCCGGCAAGACCGGCGCCGAGCGTTTGATCCCACTGCATGAAGAAGCAGCCGACGCCATCCGGGAGCTTCAATCACGCATGGTCGAGGCGCGGGGATTCCTTGATGAACGAACCGGCCGCGAGAGCCGCCGGCTGTTCGTCCGACATGGCAAGCGGCTCTCTTCCCGCTATCTGTTTCAAGATGCACTCGCGAAGGCCTGCATCGCGGCCGATCTGCTTCATCCGAACGGCAAGCCGATGATCACCGCCCACCGATTTCGCCATACGGTCGGCACCGAGCTTGCGGAGGGCGGCGCTCGCCTCCACACCATCATGCAGATGCTCGGTCACACCAGCACGGGCATGACGCTGGTCTACGCCCATTTGTCCGACAAGGCCCTGCGCGAGGACTATCTGAAGGTTCTGGGCCCCGGTGCTCAGATCGCCGGACCTCTGGCAGAGACGCTCCGCAGCGGCGCGATATCGCGTGAGTCGCTCGACTGGCTGAAGGTCAATTTCTTTCGAACCGAGCTCGAACTCGGTCACTGCCTCCGCCTGCCGGAGGAAGGACCATGCGAATTAAGGCCTTCTCTACTATCTGTCTGACCAACAAAAGTCTTCGCTTCGAAGCGGGTGCGATTCTCGTCTTCGGCCTCAACGATGGGGAGGTGATCTTCGATCTCCTCGTCGCTAAAGTGTTTTTGCGCCGCCTTGTCCGCTTCGGAAGCGCCGCAGGTTGTCGGCAGCGTCTGTAAAGCCTAGAGCGTCAAAAGCACCTTCGGCGGAAGCAAAAAAGGATCTGGCCGATTGGACGGGATCGTCTAGCTCCGAAAGTCCGGAACGATGGCCTAACGGTAACTGCAGGAATTCATCAACCATTCGGTCTACTCCTTACCGAGACGAATGAGTTCAACCCGAATACAGCGTTCCGTTTCACCTATCGGCTTGAGAAGCCCGTCTGGCTTCAGACCACGATCCCGTTGGTAACCCTTCGACTGCCTCTTGAAGGCCACGGGTAATGTATCCGTGACGCTCGCTACGAACACGATAGCGGCCGAGCTCATGCATCGCGCGCTTCAGCCAGAGCACGTCGTCAACCAGGTTGGCACGTCCATTGCCGACATCGCCGCCAATCCTCGACGCAACAGGCATGGCGGCTTTGATGGCGCCAAAGTCCGTCCCATCACCTCTTCAACCGGGCGGCCATTGATCGTCACCTTGGCAACAGTCCGGCCATAGGTATCCCCGAGCGACGGGGTCGATATCAACGTTCTTGCCGAGAATCATCGTCGACAAAAACCTGGTCGCTATAACTGCTCCAGGTCGCCCTTTTTCCGGCGCATCGACATTGGCTAGGCGGACAGCTCGTTCGCGTCCAGCCGTCATAAACGTATCGCCATCGACGACACGGATAACCCGCTCATTGGTGATCATGAGTATGTCCGGAACGCTTGGTGACTCACAGTTTAAGGAATGATGCGAGCCCATAAATAATTTGCCGGGCGCAAGGCAGCTTGTTTTAGCGGTACCCGTCTCCGGTGCCGCGCGGCAACTAAGCCGCCTTCGACCTGGCGAAGCGAGGCCGGAACAGGAGCCAGAATGCGATGGTCATGTTCAAGAGGTTCCAGGCGATGCCGTTCAGGAAGGCGGCCTGGTAGGAGCCGGTCAGATCGTAGATCTCGCCGGACATCCAGCCGCCGAGCGCCATGCCGACCACGGTGGCCATCAAGACCAGGCTGACCCTGGCCCCCGCCTCTCTTGCCGGGAAATAGTCGCGCACGATCAAGGCGTAGCTCGGCACGATGCCGCCTTGGGAGAGACCGAAGATCGCCGAGACGATGTAGAGCGGCATCAAACCATCGAAGGGGAGGTAGAGAAAAAGCGCCAGGCATTGCAGCGTCGAGCCCAGGATCAACGTGCCGACACCGCCGATTTGATCGGCGATCCAGCCGGACGCGAGGCGGCTGACGATGCCAAGCGCCAGCATGATCGAGAGGATTTCCGCCCCTCTTGCCGTGCCGTAGCCGAGATCGAGACAATAGGCGACGATGTGGACCTGCGGCATCGACATGGCGATGCAGCAGGCGAGGCCGGCCAGCACAAGCAGCGCTTGAAGCGTTTTCGGCGACAGGCCGGTCGCGGCCATTTGATGGGAGAGGTCGTGCGGGGTTTCCTTGCGAATCGCGCTTGATCGTCGCCGCAGCATCAGGCAAAGCGGCAGCATGGCGGCTGTACAGATCAGGCCGACGGTCATATGGGTCTCTCGCCAACCGACGCTCTCGATCATCTGTTCCAGGATCGGGGGCCAAAGAGCCCCGCCAGATAATTGCCGCTGGCGACGATCCCGACCGCGATACCGCGCCGACGCTTGAACCACAAGGAGATGTCCGCGACCAGCGGACCGAAGCTGGCGGACGCGCCGAGCATGCCGATCATCACGGCTTGGACCAGGACGAACTGCCAATAGCTGGTGACCTGTGCCGAGACGATATAGCCGGCACCCAGCATGACGCTGCTCGCCATCAGGAGCGGCATGATGCCGAAGCGGTCGCTGAGGCGGCCGATCATGATGCCACCGATGGCAAGGCCGATCATGGTAGCAAAGTATGGAAGCGACGCGCCGCCGCGGTCGACCGCCGAATTCTGCCTGGATCGAGGGCAGCACCACCACCGACGACCAGATCCCGATTCCGCCGATGGTGGAAAGGCCGAGCGATGCCAAGAGCCGCCACCAGGCGTAGCGGCTGTCCACCTCCAAGTCCTGAGAGGCCACGTAATCGGTCATGCCGGTCTGCACTTTCCGTTTTTGCTCGGGGTAGGGGTATTTCGTCCGGAGCGCTCATCGGAAAGCGCCGTCATCCCTTTGATTCAAGGCGGACGGATCATCATAGACGGAACATGGTGGAGGTAAAGACACCGCTGAAGCGGCGCTTTCGTCAGCTTTTCCGCGGGCTTCGGGTTCGTTTGGTTGTTGAGCGAATTCTCAGGCATGCTCGGGCGAGCGACCGTCCGCCACGGCCTGGTAGGCCGTTTCCAGACGCTGTCCGATGGTCGGCCAGTCGAACAGGGACTTGACGGTCTCGATACCGTGTTCGCCGTAGGATTTGAGTCGGTTGCGGTCGGCCAGCATATCGACGATGCGGGCGGCGAACCGGTCGGGATCCAGCGGTTCGACCTCACCGCCGCCGCCTTCCTTGATCTCGCGCCAGATGTTCACCTTGTCGGAAATGACCACCGGCAGCCCGCAGGCCATGGCTTCGATCACGGCGATGCCGAAATTTTCCGTATAGGAGGGCAAGGCGAAGAGATCGGCATCGGTGAGGGCTGCGAGCTTGTCGTCGCCGACCAGCATGCCGGTGAAGGTGGTTCGCTCGCGCACGCCGGCGGCGGTCAGCATGGCCTCGACCTGCGGCTTGAAAGCATCATTGTCGGGGCCGGCGATGACCAGATGAATGTCGTCGCGCTCCTTGGCGATCTTGCCGAAGGACTTCGCCAGGATATCCAGGCCCTTCTTGAAATTGATCCGGCTGAGAAAAAGGAGGATCAATTTGTCCCTGGTCTCGGGAAAGCGCTCGCGGAAGGTGCCGCGCGGCGGCAGCGGGCGGTAATCGGCCATGTTCAGGCCAAGCGGCACCACGAAGCCCGGGCGATTGAACGTGTAGGGGGTGGCGAGCTTCCGTTCCTCGGTGGTGGTGTAGTGAATGGCATCGGCGCGTTTGAACAGGCGGTTCTGATAAAGCGTTTCCACCAGGAGTTTTCGCCCGCGATGGCGCGGATAGATAAAGGGATCGAGCGTGCCATGGGGCCGAAGGATCGTGGGCACCTGGTGGCGTTTGGCATGGAAACCGGCCGCCAAGGTCGTGAACAGATAGAGCGAATGGATGTGAACCAGATCATAGCGCTTGATGTCGGTGCTGAGCGCTTGGGCGAGCGGTCTGGAGATACGAAAATAATCCGGCGGCAGATCGACCGGGAACGTATGGACGCTCACGTCCCGATGGCGTTCGGAAAGCGGCTGGACCGAGGGTTCGACATAGCCGCCGAAGCCGTCATAATTGGTGGTGAAGACGCTGACCTGATGGCCACGATCCGCCAACGCCGCCGACATCTCCCGACATGCCTTCGCCGGCCCGCCATAACGTGCGGACATGGTCGGAATGACATGCAAGATCCGCATTTTGTTCTACCCCAAAACAATGACGAACAGCCAGATAGCCAAGAAATCAGTCGATCAACACATAGGGTCTATAGGATTCCGGCATCCATGGGATCATCAGAATTCGACTATCGCGATCAAATCATAGCGGCCGACCAACGCTCTGATAGTCCAGAGTGCGGCCGGCCGCAAGCGCATCGAGGCGTTTATGACGTGTTTTCGAAGCGTTGCTTCGATTTACATCCGATCCGCCTCGGCGTTTCGTGCGCCGCCGCGGTGCTTGCGCAGCGAGGGTATCGAGCGGTTTTTTGGGCGCGTCCCTGCCTGGCCGAAACGCGTCTTCCCTTTTGCGCCTGTTTTGATCGAAGCCCCGGCTTGGCGCGCCGGGCGGTTGTACGCAACTGGTCATCGGGGGCGGCCGGGCTGCTGACTGGTGTTGCGTTGTCGGCAGCCCGTTTGCCTGCGCCGTCAGGCGAAAGGGCTGGTGCTCCGGAACTTCCAGCCGCCGCCGTCCTGGGTCAAAAGGTAGTAGTTGTCGCTGCCATTGTCGGTGAGCGTGCAGGCGGTGTGCACCCGGCCAAAGAGACCGATATTGTCGCCGTCGATGATGATGGCCGGCTGCGCCTGGGAGAAGCTCGAGATCAGATCGAGCCCATTGACCCGATAGCCCCGGCCGGCAAAGCGGACCGGCGGGTCGGTGACATTGCCGCTCTCGCCCCGGACCTGGAGATAGCCGATCGAGCCGGAGACGGCATCGATGTGGACGATGTCTTCGCCTGGCGGCATGGTCGCACCCTGCGGGCTCTCGGAATAAAAGGCATCGACCACCGGGCCGATATGTTCCTTTGCGGTTCAGGCTTTCGACCGCATACAGATGAAGTGCGGCAACGGCCGAATAGCTGTCGACCCGGCCGATATGCAGGTTTTCGGTGTTGGTGATGGAGATCGGACAGCGGCCGGAATAGTGGGTGAGGCGGTCGATCGAAACACCGTCGGGCGCGTATTCGCCGGCAAAGTCGCCGGCACCATAGACGTAGATCGAGCCGCTGCCATTGCTGCCGCCATTGACCGGGCTGCCGCCGCTCGAGGTCGAAAGCTGAAAGCTCGTGCTGTCCCGATTGACCACATGGTAGACCTGAAAGCGGTTGAAACCGCTCGGCATGCTGCCCGTGGCATGATGCGCGGCAGCGAACAGGGTCTGGCCGTTCTGGAACGGATTGGCGCCATTGGCGACGGTGTAGCGGTCGCTGGCCGCCGAAAAGGTGACCCGGCGTGCGAAGGGGAGGCTGTCGGTGATGCCGTAATGAGCGCCTTCGATCCAGATGTTCTGGTACGTCCATCCGTAGTGATTGGCGCCGTGATGAATGAAGCCGCAGCCGTGATTGCCGTGTTTGGTGGACACGTTGACCACGCAGTTGCTGACCACGCCGAAACTGTGGAGCCAGGCGGCGTTGATCCCGGGATCGCCGGTCCCGGACGGCACGAAGGTCGGTGACATAGGCGATGCAGCAGGGGCCGACCGCGAGGCCGGCCGTGGTGCAACGGTTGAAGACCCGTGGTCAGATCCTGACTTCCGGTACCGGTGTTCAAGATGAACCCGAGATTCTCGTAAACATGCACCTTGCCGAATCGGTCCTGGACGTTGACACCGCCGGGATCGGTTATCCTGAAGATATCTTGCCCTGCGGTGCGGCCTCTCAGCGTCGTCGCCCAGGGGCTGGCACCGCGGAAAGTCATGGCCTTGGTGGAGGGAACGCTCAAGCGGTTGACCGAGTAGATGCCGGGCGGAAAGAACACCACACCGCCATTGGCCGTGGCGTTGATCGCGGCCTGGACGGCTGCCGTGTCGTCGGCGAAGCCGTCGCCTACGGCGTTGTGCGGTGCGGACTTGACATTGGTAAAACCGGTGCTGCTCGACGCCGTGACCACCGGCAGATTGGCAAGAGCCACGCTCCTGAAGGATCCGTCGGCCTGCTCGACGGCCACCTTGGCGCTGCTCGCCGGGCTGGACTGTTCTGCAAGGGCCGTTATGGTGACGTCGCCGGTCTGGCCAAGAACGCTTTTACCTTGTAAGGCCTCGATCTCGGTTTTGGCGGCCTGGAGGTTATTGCGCAGCTCGCTTTTGACGGCAGGCACGCCATCTAGGGGTTTGGTCGGATCAATGGCACTTACCATCTTTGTCGGTCCACTTCGCGAGGGGTGGGGAAGAATAGGATTAGGTTTAATATCCTACTTGTGGGTTTTCTGTCAACTTATGGTTTGATTCTCCCGATCGTTCCGGCGTGCTTGGATGCAGTTCGACGTGACGTCAGGAAGGAGCTGATATGAAGATATCGATCGTCACGCTGTCGTTTAATCAAGGGCGTTTTCTGGAAACCGCGATCCGATCGGTGATTGAGCAAACGGGCGTCGATCTTGACTACATTCTCGTGGACCCCGGTTCAACCGATGACAGCCGCGCGATCATCGATCGTTACCGCCACAAGATCAGCGACGTGGTGTCTCGAGCGTGACGACGGCCCGGCCGATGGGCTGAACAATGGGTTCGAGCGCGCCAGCGGCGATATCTGCGGTTTTCTCAATGCGGACGATGTCCTGAAAGCCAGGGGTGCTCGCCGAGGTGGCGCAGGCTTTTCAGGATCTTCCGGAGGCCGATATCATCTCCGGCCATGGCCATCTGATCGATGCCAGGGACACGCCGATCAGGCGCATGTATTCCGACCGCTTCAGCCTTTGGGGCTATCTCTATGGCGGCGTCGTTCTGCTGCAGCAGTCGACGTTCTTTCGGGCGAGGCGCGTTCGAGGTCGCCGGCGGTTTCAATGTTGACAACCGCACCTGCTGGGATGGTGAGCTGTGGCTCGACATGGCGCTCGCGGGCAAGCGTTTCCAGCGGGTCAACAAGTTCTGGTCGGGATTTCGCGTCTACGAGTACTCGATCACCGCGTCGATCGCCAATCATGGCGACCATCGAGCCGCCTATGAGCGGGATCGACGCCGGATGTTTCTGAAGGCGAGAGGCCGTCTGCCGGGCGGCTTGAAGGACAAGGGACAGTGGCTGGCCGCCCGCGCCCTCAAATGGGGCACCAACCCGGTGGCGCTTTCGGCGCGCGTCGCCTCGCTCCTGAGTCCAAGAGCGAGGCGCAGTCCCAAAGTTTGATCCGGCCGGCCCTCGCCCCCGCCGGATCAGCCGATTTGTCGTCGTCTCTCGGGTGGTGGGGGAGGTCCGGTGCGCAGCGAACTTAAATGAAATCAGACCACTGGCAATGCTCTGATTTCCGAGGTCTTTGTCTTGCCGGCGCCGAGCATCAGGGAGAGATCGCTGCCGGTCAGGATCATGCGAAAACCCATGGCAACGCAGCGCTCGATCAGCGCTGACTGATAGATGCCGCCAAGACGCTGGGAAGACGCCGTCTGACCTTGCACGCCGCAACGATAGTCTCCAAGGCTTCGATCATCTTCGGGATGATCGAGTTCGCCGGGGATGTCCAGTTCCATGCTGAGGTCGTTGGCGCCGACCAGGAGAGCGTCGACCCCTGGTGTGGCTGCGATGGCCTCGGCATTGGCGACCGCTTCGGCGGTCTCGATCATCAGGATGAGCAGGGTCGACGCGTTGACCGCTTCGGCCGCTTCATCAAGCGGCATGGCGGCGAAGTCGAGCTGGGGCAGAGCGCCGGTCACCGAGCGCTTGCCGATCGGCGGGTAGCGGCAGTGCTGCACCATCGAGGCGGCGACATCGGGGGTGTCGACATGGGGCACGACGATGCCTTGCGCACCGCCGTCCAGCGCTTTGGCGGCATGGTAGTGCTCGAAGCCCGGCACGCGGACGATCGGCGTGATGCCGGCGTCCTGGGCGGCGCATGAGATCTGGGCGGCATCGTCCAGGCTCATGGCGCTGTGTTCCTGATCGATGAACAGCCAGTCGAAACCGGCGGTCTTCATGATCTTGGCGATATCGACCGTGCGGGCTTGGCGAAGGCCGATGCCGATCGCAAGCTCACCGGCGAGAAGGCGCTCTTTGGCAACGTTACGGATGGTCGTGGTCACGGTCTCTCTGCCTCGGCAATCGTTAAAGATCTCGGCTGTCGTCGGCGGTGCGCCTCGGCAAGGCGAAACGCACCACCTTCGGATACCGGTGTCTCAGTCGAGAACGAAGGTTACGTCCAGATTGACCCGGTATTCGACGATCTTGTCCTTGTCGATCACCACTTTTTGGCTCTTCACCCAAGCGCCCTTGACGTTCTTCAGGGTTTTCGTGGCGCGCTTGACGCCGACCTTGACGGCATCCTCGAAACTCTTCGGTGAACTGGCAATGATTTCGGTGACGCGAGCGACAGACATGATCATTTTTCCTTCGTTCTGTGCGAGTTAGTACTTGCTGTCTCTGCAAACTGAACCCTGTTGCGTCCCGATGCAAGGCATGACCAGCGGATCAGGTGATCGCGTCTCGGATTTGTTCGAGGACAGCCTCCAGCGTCGCTTCCCGCACCATCCGGCGATCGCCCGGAAACACCGCCCGGACGTGGTCGGTCCGATCCTTGGTCGAAAGCGCCATGTGGACCAGCCCCACCGGCTTGGCTGCAGACCCGCCCCCCGGACCGGCAACACCGGTGACCGCGACAGCCAGGTCGACGCCGGCGCGCGTCCGCGCCCCTTCGGCCATGGTGCGGGCGACCTCCTCGCTGACCGCGCCAAAGGTCTCGATAAGCCCGGCCGGCACGCCCAGGAGATCGTGTTTCGCCTGATTGCTGTAGACCACGAAGCCGCGATCGAGGACCGCTGATGATCCGGCGATTTCGGTGAGACAAGCGCTGATCAGCCCGCCGGTGCAGGACTCCGCGGTGGCAAGCTTCAGCTGCTTGACGGTGCAGCCCCTGATGATGGCTGCGGCGAGATCGATGCTCTTGTTCGCGAAGGTCATAAGCCCATCAACCAGGATGCCAGGAACAACAGGAGACCAGCATAGAGCGCTGCAACGACATCGTCGATCATCACGCCGAACGCACCCGCCACATGTCGGTCCAGCCAGCCGATCGGCCAGGGTTTCAGAATATCGAACAGGCGAAACAGAAGCAGGCCGAGGAGGTAGGCGGACGGCGTCAACGGTGCGGCCAGAAGCGTCAGCCACTGGCCGGCCACCTCATCGATGACAATAGCGCCCGGGTCATGCTCGTGCATTCTGGCCATGTAACGCTCGGCGGCCCAAAGTCCCAAGACGAAGACCAGGATCGCCGCGAGCAGGAGCAGCCATGAACCGCCCAGCCAGGCCAGGGCGGAGGCGAAGGGCAGGGCGGCGATCGAGCCGAAGGTGCCGGGCGCTTTGGGCAGATCGCCGACATGGCCCCAGGTGGCGAGCCAGATTGCGATCCGCTCGGTCGTCTCGCTCGGCCGGCGATGGTCGCTGGCCACGCTCAGGCCGGCAAAGACACGGTCGCGACAGCCTGGGCGGCGATGCCTTCGCCCCGGCCGGTGAAGCCCAGCCGTTCGGTGGTGGTGGCTTTGATGCTGACGGCGTTGGGCGGCAGGTCGAGCAGGTCGGCCAGCCTTGCCACCATCGCTGCGCGATAAGGTCCGATTTTCGGACGCTCGCAGATCAGGGTGACATCCACATGCTCGATGAGGCCGCCGGCCTCGCGGATCAGATCGCGGGCATGGTGCAGGAAGATGGTCGAATCCGCACCCTTCCATGTGGGATCGCTCGGCGGGAAGTGACTGCCGATATCGCCGACCGCCAAGGCGCCGAGCAGGGCATCGGTGAGCGCATGCAGGCCGACATCGGCGTCCGAGTGACCGATCATGCAAAAGGGCTCGGGCAAGGTGAGACCCATGAGCACGAGACCGTCACCCGGCGCCAGACGATGAACGTCGAAGCCGAGGCCGATGCGTGGCCGACGAGGCGTGCTCAGGTAGCGGGCGGCGCGCTCCAGATCGTCGCTTTCGGTCACTTTGAGATTGCCTTCATCCCCTGGTACGACGGTGACATCGAGGCCAGCAGCTTCGGCCACGGCGGCATCATCGGTCATGGCTCGGCCTTTCACGCGGCGATGGGCGTCCAAGATGGGCTGATACGCAAAGCCTTGCGGGGTTTGCGCGCGGAACAGGCCATGCCGATCGACGGTTTCGCCCACAATACCGCCCTCGACCCGCTTTAGCGTGTCGGCGACCGGCAAGGCCGGCACCACGCCAGCACGCTGATCGAGCGCATCGATGACCCGCTCGATCAGCGATGCATCGATCAACGGCCGGGCACCATCATGGATGAGGACCTTTGCCGGTGTCTGATCGATCAGGCTCTCCAGGCCAAGTCTCGCCGAATCCTGGCGGGTTTCACCGCCGTGAACCGGCTCCAGAAGGTCGAGGCCATGGGCCGCCTCGTTGTAGAGTGCCCGGTCGTCCGGGTGGATCACCGCGCGCACCGCGCTGACTTTGGGATGATTGGCGAAGGCTTTGAGGCTGTATTGCAACAGGGGTTTGCCGAGCAGCGGCAAATATTGCTTCGGCCGATCACCGCCGAACCGTGCACCGCGGCCGGACGCTACGATGATGGCGATACAATTCTGCACGTTTCGCCTCCCAAAAACCCACGACGTGGTCTGTTGTTACCCTCGAGCGAGAGACCCGGGCAAGCGCTCAGTTGATCCGCTCCGCGAGCAAATCCCCTTCGACCCAGACGTTCCAGGAAAGCGAGGGGCATCTTTGCCCAAACGGGGCGATGCTTCGGATCTTGCCATTCGCGCTGTCGCACCCTATCTTTTGCCTGTATTTTGTGCAAACTCAAAGAGTGCATAAGAATTAGACAAACTCCAGCGCCGGCGGGAAAGAGCATCGAGACCGAGTGCCACGTGCGATCCCTGAATCCTTGGTGATGGATCATCCTCTCATGGTCGAAACCACGATCTTGAATGCGATGCCGAGCAGCGTTCTGGTCGTCGATGGCGATTTGCGTGTCGTTTACGTCAACCCGGCGGCCGAGCTGCTTTTGGGTATCAGCAGCACCATGCTCTGCGGCACGCCGCTGGCCGAGCTTATGCCCGAGGACAGTCCGCTTCTGGACCGCCTCCGGCGGGTGCAGTCCGAAGGCAGCAGTGTCTCCGATTACGCTGTCGAGCTGTCCTTCGGCCGCGAAGTCAGCCATATCCTGGACCTGCACGTCTCGCCCTTATCCGAGCGCTCCGATGATGTCCTGATCCTGCTTCATCCCTGCTCGGTCGCCCAGCGCCTGAACCATCAGCACAGCCATCGCGGGCGTGCCCGATCGGTGGCCGGTCTCGGTGCCACCTTGGCCCATGAGGTGAAGAACCCGCTCTCCGGCATTCGCGGTGCGGCACAATTGCTTGAAGCGGGCGTCGACGACGACGAACGGCCCTTGATCAAGCTGATCTGCGATGAGACGGACCGTATTTGCGCGCTGGTCGATCAGATGGAGCAGTTCGCCGACTTGAAGCCGCTTACGCGGGAGCCGGTGAACATCTATCAGGTTCTGGAGCGCGTGCGTCGCCTCGCCGAGAGCGGCTTTGGTGCCAAAGTCACCTTCGTCGAGCATTACGATCCTTCGCTGCCGGAGGTGGACGGTGATCGGGATCAGCTGGTGCAGGTTTTCTTGAACCTCATCAAGAATGCCGTCGAAGCCGCCCCGTCCGAAGACGGCCAGGTGGTGATCACCACCCAATTTCACCACGGCCTCGCCATTCGCCGTGCCGAACAGCCGGGAGCGTGTTCAGCTGCCGATCACCGTGCGCATTCAGGACAATGGTCCAGGGATCAGTGACGAGGTTGCCGGGCATATCTTCGAGCCCTTCGTTTCCACCAAGCATTCGGGCTCAGGCCTGGGCTTGCCGCTGGTCGCCAAGATCATCGGCGATCACGGTGGTGTGGTGGAGTTCGAAAATCTGGCAGCCGGGGCGCCCTGTTTCGCGTTCACCTGCCGGCGTTCCGGGCCAATCCATCGACGGATGGGAGAAAGAGCTGACGATGGCCGAACCGACGATTTTGCTCGCCGATGATGATGCCGGCATTCGTACCGTCGTTTCCAGAGCGCTGACCCGTCAGGGCTACAATGTCCAGGCAACCGGCATGGCCTCGACCCTTTGGCGCTGGATGGAGGACGGCACCGGCGACATCGCCATCCTCGATGTGGTGCTGCCGGACGAAAACACGCTGGATCTGCTGCCGAGGATCAAACAGCGCCGCCCCCAGTTGCCGATCATCATGATGAGCGCTCAGAACACGCTTCTGACCGCGGTGCGTGCGACCGAGCGCGGTGCGTTCGATTACCTGCCAAAGCCGTTCGATCTGAGCGATCTGGTCTCGATGGTGAAGCGCGCCCTTGCCTTGCCCGCAGCACCGGTGGTTGATGCTGATGCCTTTGCCAAGCCGGAAGAGGCGCTGCCGATCATCGGCCGCTCGCCGCCGATGCAGGATATCTATCGTATCATCGCGAGACTTACCGGCACGGATCTGACCGCGATGGTGACCGGCGAGTCGGGCACCGGCAAGGAGCTGGTGGCGCGCGCCATGCATGACTACGGCAAGCGCCGGAGCGGCCCGTTCGTTGCGGTCAACATGGCGGCCATTCCAAAGGAGCTGATCGAGAGCGAATTGTTTGGCCATGAAAAGGGCGCCTTTACCGGGGCTGTGGTGCGCAAGGTCGGTCGCTTCGAACAGGCCGAAAGCGGCACGCTTTTTCTCGATGAGATCGGCGATATGCCGCTCGAGGCCCAAACCAGGCTGCTAAGAGTGCTGCAATCCGGTGAATTCATGACCGTCGGCGGTCGCTCGCCGATCAAGGCGGACCTTAGGATCGTGGCGGCGACCCACCGGGATCTAAGGAAACTGGTGGCCCAGGGGCTGTTTCGGGAAGATCTATTCTACCGTTTGAACGTGGTTCCCATCCGCCTGCCGCCGCTGCGCGAACGGGCCGAGGACATACCGGCTCTGGTCCAGCATTTCCTGACCAAGGCAAGAAGCGAGGGCCTGCCGCACAAGACCATCGAGTCCGAGGCCATGACGCTGCTGAAGGTCCATCGCTGGCCCGGCAATGTCAGGGAACTGGAAAACCTGGTGCGCAGGCTTGCGGTCCTCTATGCCGAGGATACCATCGGCCGGGATGTCATCGAGGTCGAGCTTCGCGATGGCATGTTGCCTGGTGACACCGGCCTCGACGTCGATGATGAGGATTTGTCCGATTTCATTACGCGTCATCTGGATCAAATTTTCGATAGCTTTGAAGGCCGCTTGCCGCCGACCGGTCTTCATGGCAGAATCTTGCGCGATGTCGAAAAGCCGCTTATCGAGAAAGTGCTGGCGGTTTCGAGAGGCAATCAGTTGAAGGCCGCGGCGCTGTTGGGCGTCAATCGGAATACGTTGCGCAAGAAAATTCGTGAGCTGGACATCGAGGTGACGCGCGGGCCACGATAGCCGGCTCGATCTCCTTTGGAGCGAGGTGCGCCCTGTCACGATGGCGAGCTTGATGACCATGTCGCCCCTATCGTCCCGAAGCCGGATAGCGACCTGGCTGCGCTCGCCGCATCTTGCCCGCAATTTGGCGATCGTTCTCACGGTCGCGGCAACGCTTTCCAGCCTCGCAACCTACGTTGTTCTCTCCGAATCGATGCAGGTCGGCGCCGACGCCAAGTGGGTCGTCGCCCTCCTCTATCTCGACCTCATTCTCTTGCTGTCCCTTGGGATGGTGGTCACCTACCGGCTGGTGCTGATTATTCTGGCGAGGCGTCAGGGATCGGTCGGCTCGCGCTTGCATGCGCGTCTGGTCGCCCTCTTCAGCATCGTTGCCGTGACACCGGCCATCGTGGTGGCCGTGTTTGCGGTGATGTTCCTGCATTATGGCCTCGAAGCCTGGTTCAGCGAACGTGTGAGCAAGGCGCTGACCAATTCCTTGAACGTCGCGCAGTCCTATCTCGAGGAGCATAAGGACGTCATCGGCGCCGATGCCTTGGCGATGGCGGCTGATATCAACCGGGAGGCGCCCAATCTGGTGGGATCGCCCGAGCTTTTTCAGCGCCTGTTCGACGCCCAAGCGGCCCTTCGCTCCCTGACCGAGGCGATCGTCTTTCAAGGCGACGGGCAGGTGATCGCGCGCACCGGGCTCAGCTTCGGCCTCGAAATCGAGAGCTTGCCGGATGCCGACCAGCTGGCCAGAGCCGCGGCCGGCGAAGCGGTTGTCCTGACCAATGATACCGAAGATCGCGTTCGGGCCCTGGTCGGGCTGACCAGTTTCGACGACACCTTTCTCTATGTCGGCCGTTTCGTCGACAGCAGGGTGCTCGGCTATCTCGCTCAAACCCGCGAAGTGGTCGACGAATACCGTACTCTGGAATTGCGCCGCTCCGGCATCGAGCGGACCTTTGCCCTTATTTTCGGCGTGGTTGCTCTGCTCTTGCTCCTGGCCGCGGTCGGCGTCGGTCTCATTTTCGCCAACAGCGTTGCCGGCCGTATCTCGGCGCTGATCTTTGCCACCGACCAGGTCCGCGCCGGCGATCTGACCGTTCAGGTTCCGGAGGTCGAGGAGCGCGACGAGATCGATCATCTGCAGACCGCCTTCAACCGGATGACCAGTCAGCTCAATGGCCAACGCAACGAGCTGATGAATGCCAACGCCCAGCTCGATCAACGGCGCGTGTTCACCGAGGCCGTGATCGGCGGCGTGTCGTCCGGCGTGATCGGTCTCGATGCGCAGGGCAAGATCACCTTGCCCAATGCATCGGCCGTCGAGTTCCTCGGTTCGGATACGTTGGTCGGCCGACCGATCATCGCAATCCTGCCGGAGGTGGCGGGCCTGCTCGCCGGCGTGGTCGCGGCACCGCAGACGCCTGCGATCGAAGAGCAGATCGAAATTCGAAGGCGCGATGGCCATTATACCTTGCTCGTGCGGATTGCCGCCCTCTTGGACGATGATCAGCGGATCGCCGGTTTCGTGATGACCTTCGACGACATTACCGAACTGCTATCGGCCCAGCGGACCGCCGCCTGGTCGGAAGTGGCGCGTCGTATCGCCCATGAAATCAAGAATCCCTTGACGCCTATTCGCCTTTCCGCAGAAAGACTGAAGCGAAAGTACCTACCTCAAATTGGGTTCGATCAAGAAACTTTCGTTGGCAGCGTCGATACGATCGTACGTCAAGTCGATAATATCGGGCGCCTTATCAATGAGTTCTCGGCGTTCGCGCGTATGCCGGCGCCAGTATTCAACCAGGAATCGGCTTGTGATCTCGTTCGCCAGGCCGTTTATTTGCAGCAAGGTGCACGTTCGGATATCGAATTCGAAACACAGCTTCCCGTTGGCGACATACAGCTGTATTGTGACAGCCGGAAGGTTGCCCAGGCGCTGACCAATCTGGTGCAAAACGCTGTGCAATCGGTGCTTCAACGGCTAGAAGCTGAAGGTAGTAACGGCGAACCAGGTTGGGTTCTGGTCAAACTCGATGAAGCTGACCAGTTCTGTTCGATCGAAGTTCGTGATAATGGTCTGGGGCTGCCGCCCGATGAGCCGGTGGGCAGGCTGACCGAACCTTATGTAACGAAGCGAGCTGACGGGACTGGTCTGGGATTGGCGATCGTTAAGAAGATCATGGAGGAGCACGGAGGCACGATTTCGCTGCGCAATCGAGAGGGCGGCGGGGCTTGTGTGAATTTGGCTTTTCCCATGCTTCCGGCGGCAGGAAGTGCTGCTGCCGAATGAGCGCCATCGATGCGAAGTCACGTCTTTCCTGTGGTACAAAACTAGATTTCTGAGAGTGGAATGAAGGGCGAAATACTCATCGTCGACGACGAGCCGGAGATACGGCAAGCCATTGCCGGTATCCTGGAGGACGAGGATTTCACCGTGCGCCATGCCGGTGATGGTCCAGGCGGTCTCGCAGAGATCGAAGCCCGTCCGCCAAGTCTGGTTCTGCTGGACATTTGGCTGGAAGGGTCGTCCATGGACGGCCTCGAGGTGCTGGATCATATCCAGACCACCCGACCCGAAGTTCCGGTGATCGTCATCAGCGGTCACGGCACGATCGAGACCGCGGTGACGGCGATCAAGAAAGGGGCTTACGACTTTCTTGAAAAGCCCTTCAATGCCGATCGCCTCCTGGTCCTGATCGATCGTGCCCGGGAGAGTGCGAGGCTGAAGCGGGAAAATGCCGAGCTCAAGCTCAAGGTCGGTGAAGATCTGGAGCTGATCGGCAAGTCGCCTGCGATCCAGCAGGTGCGTACCGCCATACAGCGGGTGGCGATGACCGGCAGCCGGGTGCTGATCACCGGGCCCCCGGGGGTCGGCAAGGAGATCGTGGCGAGGCTCATCCACCTGAATTCCAAGCGCTCGGAATTGCCGTTCGTGGTGATCAACGCCGCGACCATGGCGCCGGAGCGGATGGAGGTCGAGCTCTTCGGCTGCGAGGCCGGATTTCTCGGCTCGGATCGGCCGCGCCAGCTCGGGACCTTCGAGCGCGCCCATGGCGGCACCTTGCTTTTGGATGAGGTCGCCGACATGCCCTTGGAAACCCAGGGCAAGATTCTTCGCGTGTTGCAGGAGCAGAGTTTCGTTCGGCTTGGCGGCGAGCGCAGCATCGAGGTCGACGTTCGGGTGATCGCTGCGAGCAACCGCGATCTTCAAGAGGAAATCTCCGCCGGCCGTTTCCGTGAAGACCTCTACTATCGGCTGAACGTGGTGCCGATTGCCGTGCCGCCTCTGTCCGAACGCCGGGCCGATGTACCGATGCTGATCGATCACTTCATGACGCGTGCGGCGGAATCGGCGGGCTTGCCGGCGAGACAATTGTCGGCGGATGCGCAAGCCTTGTTCCAGTCGGCCGCCTGGCCCGGCAACGTTCGGCAGCTGAAGAATGTGCTCGAATCGCTGCTGATCATGGCGCCTGGCGATCCCAAGACCGAGATCGGCGTGGACGCGTTGCCGCCGGAACTGGTGGATGAAACCACAGCCGGTCTCAGCCCCAACAGCAATGGCGAGCTGATGGTGCTGCCGATCAGGGAAGCACGTGAGCACTTCGAACGTGCTTATCTGCAAGCGCAGCTGGAGCGATTTGGCGGCAATATCTCGCGTACCGCCAATTTCGTCGGCATGGAACGATCGGCGCTTCACCGAAAGCTGAAGTCGCTAAGCATTCACGCCGATGATTAGCAGATTGTCGTCGGTTCAAGCCCTTGTCCAACCGCCTGTTGCCGCTCGATAGGTCGGTCATCAAAGCACCAAGCCGGGCGTTCGCTCATCGAATAGAATGTCCTGGCGCGGTGTTCTGGCTGGATGCGGCATCGTCATCTTTTCTGTGTTGAGACAGGCGAACTCATGAAAGTCATTGTCTGTGGCGCCGGCCAGGTGGGATACAACATCGCGCGTTATCTAGCGGTTGCCGGCAATGATGTCACCGTGATCGATCAGCAGCCGGAACTGACGGCGAAGATCGGCGAGAGCTTGGATATCCAGGCGATCGCGGGCCACGCGTCTCATCCCGATATCCTGGCCGCTGCCGGTGCCGACGATGCCGAAATCCTGATTGCGGTGACCCATGCCGACGAGGTGAACATGATCGCCTGTCAGGTGGCGCATTCCATCTTCAACGTGCCGATCAAGATCGCCCGGATCCGCGAGCAGAACTATCTGGAAGCGCGCTGGAGGGATTTGTTTCGCCGCGAGCATCTGCCGATCGACGTGATCATTTCACCGGAACGCGAGATCGCGCGCGCCATCGCCACGCGTCTCGAAGTGCCGGGTGCTACCTCGGTCATCTCCTTTGCCGACGGACGGGTTCGTCTGATCGCAGCACGCTGCGATCAGGACTGCCCTATTCTGGACACGCCGCTTCGACAGCTGACCTTCCTGTTTCCGGATCTTCACATGGTCTGCGTCGGCATCACCCGCGAGGATCGTTTCTTCGTGCCGACCGGCGATGATCATCTCTCAGCCGGGGATGAGGTCTATTACGTCGTCGACACCGGCCATGTGGAGCGGGCGATGCGCGCTTTTGGCCATGAGGAGAAAGTGGCCGAGCGGATCGTGATCGCCGGCGGCGGCAACATCGGCTTGTTCCTGGCTCAGGAACTGGAGAGCCGCTGGCCCAATGCCTCCGTTGCGCTCATCGAGAGCAATCCCGACCGGGCACGTTTCATCGCGGACAAACTGCCCAGAAGCGTCGTGCTCAATGGCGATGCGCGCGATCGCGAAATTCACGACGAGGCCAATATCCGGACCGCTGATGCGATCGTCTGCGTTACCAATGACGACGAGGTCAACATCATGGCGGCGCTTCTGGCCAAACGCTCCGGCTGTCGGAGCGCGTTCACCCTGGTGAACAACAACGCCTACAGCTCGCTGCTCGGCACGCTTGCGATCGACGTAATGATCAACCCGCGCGAAACGACCGTTTCCAGCGTTCTTCTGCATGTGCGCCGCGGCCGCATCCGCTCGGCTTATACCATTCGCGATGGTGAGGCCGAGGTGTTCGAAGCCGAGGTCCTGGAGACCTCGCAGCTGGTCGGGCAGACCTTGCAGGATGCGCGCTTGCCGGCGGGCGTGATCGTTGGCTCCATTCAGCGCGGCGATGAGATGACGTCGTGCCCCGGTCCGACACGACGATTTTGACCGGGGATCGGGTGGTGATTGTCGCGCGCGCCTCGGTGGTGAAAAAGGCCGAGAAGCTCTTTTCCGTACGGATCGACTATTTTTGAGCCGGTTTTTGGGAAAAGATCGCGATTTCGAGTGTTAGCTGCCATGAAATCAGTCCTATCGTGCCGTGACATGGCGATCTGGCGGATTTTGAGACTTGAACATCGTGCCGGAGCAGACAACATAGCGATGTTGGGTAGACGATAAACTCGCCCGTGCGTTGCTGCGCGTGGCGGAAAAAGCAGGCAAAACGAATAAAACCACTTTTTCGGCACAATCTTGCAAAAATCCGGGGTTGAACACTTGGCAGGAAACGACATCAATGGTTGATTGTTTCAGGCCAGCATCTCAGCTCAAGGTTGCTTCAGTTCATAGGCTCGTGGTTGGCACATCGACCGAGATGACAAGTCTTGGATAAACACGGTTTCGACCTGCTTTGGTGGCAATTTCGCCGAGGCAGGACGGAGGAAAGCACAGGCAGGAAGACGATCCCTGCCGAGAACAAAAAGAAAGGATCGAGTTGATGTCCGGCGAAAAGACACAGAACGTGCAGGACGTATTTCTTAACCACATTCGCAAGAACAAGGTTCCCGTAACGATTTTTTTGATCAATGGCGTGAAGCTGCAGGGTGTGGTCAGTTCGTTTGACAATTTCTCCTTGTTGCTCCGGCGCGATGGCCATGTCCAGTTGGTTTACAAGCATGCCGTGTCGACGGTGATGCCTTCGACTGTGATCCGGCTTTACGAGCCAGGTGCTGATGCTGGTGCCGATGCTGAAGAAGGGGCACCGAGCGACGCCTAGACACTCTGCCGGAGAAACGAAAAACCGGGGCCAGCCGCGCGCTGGTCCTTCATCCAAGTCCGAGGAGCGCCGCATCGACAGTCAGCCGCACCAACGATGGCCGGCTGGCCGAAGCCATGGGATTGGCGCTGCCGTCGATCTCGATGTCGTCGATGGCGTGTGCTTCCCTTGCGCCAGACAGCGTCCGGCGACGCTGATTGGGCCTGGGCATGTCGATGCAGCTGGCGCTGCGCGTCGAAGAGGACGAGATCGATCTTTTGATCGTCGATGCAGCACTCACGCCCATCCAGCAGCGCAATCTCGAGCGCGCGCTCAAGTGCAAGGTGATCGACCGGACCGGTTTGATCCTGGAGATTTTCGGCGCCCGTGCGAAGACCAAGGAAGGTCGTCTGCAGGTGGAACTGGCAGCGCTCAGCTATCAGCGTTCCCGCCTGGTTCGATCCTGGACCCATCTGGAGCGGCAACGTGGCGGTATGGGCTTCGTCGGTGGTCCGGGTGAAAGCCAGATCGAGCTCGATCGCCGGCGCATCGACGAGCGCATCACGCGCATCAAAGGCCAGCTTGAAGCGGTCAAACGCACACGCGGGCTGCATCGCGCCGCGCGCCGCCGGGTGCCTTATCCGGTGGTCGCCTTGGTCGGCTACACCAATGCCGGCAAGTCGACGCTGTTCAATCGGTTGACCGGGGCAGGGGTGGCGGCAAAGGATCAATTGTTCGCCACGCTCGATCCCACCATGAGACAACTCACGCTGCCCTCCTCCAGGCCGGCCATCCTGTCCGACACGGTGGGCTTTGTCGCCGATCTGCCAACGGATCTGGTCGCCGCCTTCAGGGCCACGTTGGAGGAGGTTCGAACCGCCGATCTCATCATTCACGTGCGCGACGTTTCTCACGAAGAAACCGATGCGCAGCGGGATGACGTTCTGGCGGTACTGGCCGATCTCGATCTCGGCCATCACATTGATGAGGGGCGTCTGGTCGAGTTCTGGAACAAGAGGGATCTGCTCCCGGCAGAGGAGGCCGAGCGGCTGAAAGAGTTCGAGCGATCGTCGAGACGATGTTGTCCTGGGCTCGGCGGTCAAGGGCGACGGCCTCGACGATCTCCTGTCGATGATCGATCAGCGGCTGGCGCGGACGGCCGATATCGTCGATGTGGTGATCGAAACGACGGATGGTGCCGGGCTTGCCTGGCTTTACCGGCATGGCCGCGTTCTGGATCGTGTCGAAGAGGATGGCAAGACCCATATCACAGCGGCTTTCGATCCTGTCGAGCGCGCGCTTTTGGAGCGTCGGTTTTCGACCGAAACGATCATCGACAATCCTGAAAAAATTTGATGCCATCGTTGTTGACAGGCGGACGATGCCCCCTTACATAGCCGATTAGCACTCGACTAAGGACAGTGCTAACAATCCTTTCATCAAAGTGAATCCAATCGGGATCAGTAAGCCAAGATCACGGTTGGAAAACTAGGGACGCACGGAGAAACCTATGCAGATTAAGCCTTTGCATGATCGGGTCGTGGTCCGCCGGATCGACGAAGACGAGAAGACCCCCGGTGGCATCATCATCCCCGACACCGCCAAAGAAAAGCCCATGCAGGGCCAGGTTGTTGCTGTTGGCCCAGGGGCCCGCGATGACGATGGCGAGCGGATCGAGCCGGACGTGAAGCCCGGCGACACGGTTCTGTTCGGCAAGTGGTCCGGCACCGAGGTCAAGATCGACGGCGAAGAACTGTTGATCATGAAAGAAAGCGACATCATGGGGATTATCGAGAATTCCGCAGCCGCCAAGGCCGCTTGATTTTCGAGACGTAACTTTCAGGAGGCAATGCTCCTATGGCAGCCAAAGAAATTAAGTTTGATACCGATGCCCGTAGCAAAATGCTCAAGGGCGTCGACACCTTGGCCAATGCGGTCAAGGTAACGCTCGGTCCGAAGGGCCGTAATGTCGTCATCGAAAAGTCATTCGGTGCCCCGCGTATCTCCAAGGACGGCGTGACCGTCGCCAAGGAAATCGAACTTTCCGACAAGTTCGAGAACATGGGCGCGCAGATGGTGCGCGAGGTGGCTTCCCGCACCTCCGATGAGGCCGGTGACGGCACCACCACGGCAACCGTGCTCGCCCAGGCGATCGTTCGCGAGGGTGCCAAGGCAGTGACCGCCGGCATGAACCCGATGGACCTGAAGCGTGGCGTCGATCTTGCGGTCGAAGCTGTTGTTGCGCATGTCAAGTCGAGCTCGCGCCCTGTCGCTTCGGAATCCGAGGTTGCCCAGGTTGGCACCATCTCGGCCAATGGCGACCAGGAAATCGGCGACATGATCGCCCAGGCCATGCAGAAGGTCGGCAAGGAAGGCGTGATCACGGTCGAGGAGGCCAAGGGTCTGGCCACCGAGCTCGACGTGGTCGAGGGCATGCAGTTCGATCGTGGTTATCTCTCGCCCTATTTCGTGACCAACAGCGAGAAGATGAACGTCGAACTAGACGACCCCTACATCCTCCTGCACGAAAAGAAGCTCTCCGGCCTGCAGCCGCTTCTCCCGGTTCTCGAGCAGATCGTTCAGGCCGGCAAGCCGCTCCTGATCATTGCCGAAGATGTGGAAGGCGAAGCTCTCGCCACCCTCGTGGTGAACAAGCTGCGTGGTGGTCTGAAGGTTGCTGCCGTCAAGGCGCCTGGCTTCGGCGATCGTCGCAAGGCGATGCTCGAGGACATCGCGATCCTCACCGGCGGCCAGGTGATCTCGGAAGATCTTGGCATCAAGCTCGAGCATGTCACCATTGACATGCTGGGCACCGCCAAGAAACTCCTGATCACCAAGGAAGAGACCACCGTGGTCGACGGCGCCGGCGACAAGACGGCGATCGAAGGCCGTTGCGGTCAGATCCGTTCGCAGATCGAAGAGACCACCTCCGACTATGATCGCGAGAAGCTCCAGGAGCGTCTGGCGAAGCTTGCGGGCGGCGTCGCCGTCCTCAAGGTCGGTGGTGCCACCGAGGTCGAGGTGAAGGAGCGGAAAGACCGGGTCGACGATGCCCTGCATGCGACCCGTGCAGCCGTCGAGGAAGGTGTTGTTCCGGGTGGCGGTGTCACGCTGCTGCGTGCCAGGAAAGCCCTCGACAGCCTGAGCTTCGCCAATGACGACCAGCGGGTCGGTATCGACATTGTTCGTCGTGCCTTGTCCGCCCCGGCGCGTCAGATCGTGGCCAACGCCGGTGACGATGGTTCGATCGTGGTTGGCAAGATCGACGAGAGCAACGATCCCAATTACGGCTACAACGCACAGACCGGCGAGTATGGTGACATGATGCAGGCTGGCATCATCGATCCAACCAAGGTCGTGCGCACCGCGCTGCAGGATGCCGCGTCGATCGCCGGTCTCCTGATCACCACCGAGGCCATGATCGCCGAGAAGCCCAAGAAGGACGCCGGTGGCGCTCCGGACATGGGTGGCATGGGCGGTATGGGCGGCATGGGTGGCATGGACTTCTAAAGTCCGACATCCACGACGTCAACAAGATCGGGACCGTCCCTTTGGGGGCGGTCCCTTTTTCTTGAGGAGTCTGTTCTGCCGGCTCAGTTTTTGTCATGGCGCTCGTGCTCGAGCGCTCTTGCCATGTCGCGGATGACGCCGTCGGCACCGTTGGCTTTGAGTTCCAACGCCAATTTCATGAGAAAGCCAAGCTTCCCGTCGGGAAAACCCTTGTCGACGAACCAGAAGAGATAGTCTTCCGGCAGATCGATCAGGATTTTGCCGTGATACCGACCGAAGGGCATGACCCAGGTCGCGAGCTTCAAGAGGTCGTCCCGATCGAAACCGAGATCGGGTCCGCCATCATCGGAAGCCTCATCCATCAAATCTCATCGCCTCCTGCCAGGCACCCAAACCAACTTCACGCCTTCGGGCGCACCGACACGCTGCCGGCCGCGCCGACTATTCGGCGGCGAGGGTGGTGGTTTGGCGGTTCGGCTTGATCCAGCCGCCGAGTTCGCGCTCGATGATTTCGGCCAGGAAGGCAATATGATCGTCTTCGGCATTCAGGCAAGGGATGTAGCTGAAGCGTTCGCCGCCGGCTTCTTCGAAGGCTTCCCGGATCTCTTCTTGGATTTCTTCCAGGGTCTCGACGCAGTCGGCGGAGAAGCCGGGTGCCATGATCGCGAGATTTTTCTTGCCCTGCCGGGCCAGATCGGCGACATGCTCGACGGTGTAGGGGCGAAGCCATTCTTCCTTGCCGAAAAGGGATTGAAAGGCGATCTGCAGTTTCTCTTCCGACCAGCCGAGACGCTCGCGCAGGAGGCGGGCAGTCTTCTGACATTGGCAATGATAGGGGTCTCCGGCCATGAGATAGCGTTTGGGCACACCGTGGAAGGACGTCACCAGCACGTCGGGAGTCCAGTCCAATGTCGCAAGATGGGTCTCGACGGAGCGGGCCAGGGCTTCGATATAGCCGGGTTCGTCGTGATAGGCCGGCACGGTGCGCACAGCGGGCTGCCAGCGTATCTTCATCAGGGCACGGAACGCCTGATCGCAGGCTGTCCCTGTGGTGGCAGCGGCATATTGCGGGTAGAGCGGGAACAGAAGGATGCGCTGGCAGCCCCGATCCTGAAGGTCCTTGATCTTGGAGGCGGTGGTCGGGTTGCCGTAGCGCATGCCCCAGTCGACCACGACATTACCGCCAAAGTGCCTGGTGAAATGCTGGGCAAGCTTCGCCGACTGCTCGCGCGTGATGGTGCGCAGCGGGCTCTCGTCGCGCTCCTCGTCCCAGATCGATCTATAGGCTTCGCCCGACGAGAAGGGACGCTTGGTCAGGATCACCACATTCAGCAGAATTTTCCAGAAAATGGGGTTGACTTCGATCACCCGTCGATCGCTCAGAAACTCTTTCAAATAGCGTCGCATATCCCAATAGCCGGTGCTGTCCGGCGTGCCGAGATTGAGGATGAGCACGCCCACCTTGGGTGTCAGCACCGAGGGATGATCAGGTGGCAGCATGGCCATCTTACGTCTCCAATATCGTCGGGTCGTGGCCAGCTTCTCTTCTGACGGGTTTCAAGACTTACGAAGCCGTTCGCGGTTCGGATCAACAGGTAGGTGCTCGAACGCTCGCGTCAATCCATGGAGCTTCGCCATGTGGTTGTCAGCCCCGCTCGCCGAGGCGGATGATCGTTGCCGCCATGGCCTTGGCGCGCGGCACGAAGCTCTCGAGATGACAGGCTTCATCGGGCTGATGACCTTTCTCCCCGATCGGACCGACCGCACAGATGGTCGGCACGCCGAGGGCGGAGGTGAAGCCCGAATCAGCAGCGCCGCCGCTATATTCCCCCGCGACCTGCCAGCCAAGCTCGGACGCGGCAGCGGCGTAGTGATGGAACAGTTCATCGTTGGCGGGTGTCTGCTGGAGGGGCGGAAACCGCGTGCGGCGGGTGATCTTCGCCACCGTGCCCTCGAGTTCGACACGGTTGACGATCGCCTCGACCAAGCCCTCGATCACCGCCAGCTGCGCCTTCGATCGATAGCGGATGTCGATCGTCGCCTTGGCGAAGGGAGCGACCGTATTGGCCGACTGACCACCTTCGATGAGCCCGATATTCACGGTCCGCCCGTCTTCGTAGTCGGTGAGTGCATGGAGGGATTGCACCTTTCGGCAGAGCGCTTCGATGGCACTCCGGCCCTTGTCATGGGCAGATCCCGAATGCGCCGCGATGCCCTCGACCTCCAGCGTCATGAACAGAGCGCCCTTGCGGCCGGTAACGATATTGCCGCTTGGCCTGCCGGGCTCGCTGTTGAAGACGGCGCGGGCATTGGCCGCTTCGATCTCGATCACCTCGCTTGAACTCGGTGAGCCGATTTCCTCATCCGATGTGTAGAGCACCTTGATCGGATGACGGTTGCCGCCAAACCGATGAAAGGCTTCCGCGATAAAGCTGTTCAGTACCAGCCCGCATTTCATATCGGCAACGCCGGGGCCAAAGGCACGATCGCCCTCGACCCGAAACGGGCGCTTTGCAGCTTCGCCCTTGGGAAAGACCGTGTCGCGATGGCCCATAAGGAGGATGTGCTGATTGCTCGGGCGATCATGCCCGGCGTCGATGGTCGCGGTCAGGCAAAAGCTGGCCTCGGGGCGCTCGATCACCTTGGTCGCGATGCCCCGGTCCTCGAGATGCGCTTTGATGATCAGGCCGACCTCGCTCACGCCGGCGTGGTCGTAGGAACCGGAATCGACATTGACGATCTTCGACAACAGCTCGACCATCGCCGCTCGCTGCTCGTCGAGCCACGCCATGAGGCTATCATGGCCGCTTACCGACACCATCGCGCTCTCCCCGTTGATCGCGCCCAAACCACGCTGCGCTCGGTGTAGCGCAGATTGTCGAGCAAGAACATATTCGAGCCGCCTTCTTGCTGTTCGATGATCCAACAGGCGCTTGAATTCGTTTTCTCCAACGGAACATCTTATCTTCCGATTCAATCTTATTCTTGCTAATTCCAGCATGGTTTACACAGTGTATCGGTACGACATCCGCAGTGCTGATCATGTGATCCCGAGGGAAAACGACATTGTCCGCAACGATCCGCGACCAGTTGGCGCAAGGCGTCAACAAACGGTTTTTCTATGGCTGGGTGATGGTGGCGGTCGCGATGGCCGGCTACTTCGCGAGCGGTCCCGGCCAGTCCCATATGTTCAGCGTCTTCATCCAGCCGCTATCAAACGATCTAGGCCTGGATCAGACGGAAATTTCCTTTGCCTATGCGTTGGCGACCTTGGCCGCCGCCTTCGGTCTTCCCTATATCGGCCGTCTGATCGATCGCCATGGCATGCGTCGGGTGGTCCTGATCACGACGACGCTTTTGGGCTTCGCGGCGATCGGTTTCGGTCAGGTGCAAGGTCTGATCATGCTGGGGCTGCTGTTCGGCGCCCTTCGGTTTTTAGGCCAAGGCACCTTGATGCTCAGTTCCTCCAACCTGGTGGCGCAGTGGTTCAGTGCAAAGCGCGGTTTTGCCGCCAGTCTCGTCGCTCTTGGTTTTTCGGCAAGTGTCGCTTTTCATCCGCCGCTTGCCCAATGGCTGATCGACCAGGTCGGCTGGCGCGACGCCTGGTTTTGGCTCGGAATCATGACCTGGGCCTTGTATCTGCCGCTGGTCTATTTTCTGGTGCAGAACAAGCCGGAAGATATCGGTGTCCTCCCTGATGGCGCAGAGAGCACCGGCGAACGCGGCGCCAATCGGCATGATGATGCTGATCTCGGCCTTACCAGCCGCGAGGCACTGCACACGTCCGCCTTTTGGATTACCGCCCTCTCGCTCGCCAGCTTTTCGATGCTGGTGACGGCCCTTTTCTTCTATCAGGTATCGATTTTTCAAACCCAGGGATTGAGCGAGCAGATCGCCGCCCGCGTTTTTCCGATCTCGGCGATCACCATGGTCTGCTGCATGCCGATCTTCGGCCGCATGCTGGACCGCTACCCGACCAAGCCGCTGTTTGCAGCAGCCATGCTGTTGATGACGGGGTCGCTGATCTCGATGGTGTTCGTGCATAATTTCCCGACAGCGATCATCTACGCTGTCATCTTCGGCATGAACAACGGCGCGGTCCATGCCCTGATCGGTTATGTCTGGCCGCGATTTTTCGGACGCAAGCATCTTGGGTCGATTCAAGGCACCGCAGCCACCATCATGGTGGTCGGTGCCTCGATCGGCCCCTTACCCTTCGGCGCCACCTATGACGCGACGGGAAGCTACCAGACCGCTCTTCTGACCATGGCCGTTCTGCCCGTCCTTTGCGCCATTGCCGTCCTCTTGATGCGACCGCCCGAACTCAGGAAGCCCGCTTCGCAAGACTGACCCTCCCCGCTCCCCCCTGTCCCCGCAGGACCTCAGACGAATTTTCCGATGATGCCACCATCGACCACCAGATCATGGCCGTTGACATAGCCTGCTTCGTCGGATGCCAGATAGAGGCAGGCATAGGCGGTATCGAAACCCGTTCCCATCTTGCCGGTTGGTGTCTGCTCGTCCCGCCGTTTCACCAGATTTTCGATATCGCCTTCATCGCCGTAGGCGGCCGTGAGCCCTTCATGCACCATGGGCGTGTTCATCAAGCCGGGCGATACCGAATTGCAGCGAATGCCCTTGGCCGCGTGTTCGAGCGCGATCGAGCGGCTGAGCGCAACAACCGCTCCCTTGGTTGCATAATAGCTGGCGTAACTGATACCGGTCCAGCGATGGGCCGCGATCGAGGCGATGTTGACGATCGCGCCCTTGCCTTGGCGTTCCATCAAAGGCACCACGGCACGGCACATCAAATAGATGCTTTTTTGATTGACGTCGGTGACGAGGTCCCAATCCTCCTCCTTGGTCGTGACGATGCTGCCGGTCCTGGCAATGCCGACATTATTGATGAGGATATCAATTCTGCCGAAGGCATCCATGCAGGCTGCCACCAGGGCTTCGACAGGCTCGGCTTTGGCGACGTCGGCTTGGTGAGCGAGGGCCGTACCGCCCTCGCTTCGGATGAGATCCCGAGTTTCCTCTGCGGCAGCGAGGTTGAGGTCGGCGCCGAAAATCTTTGCCCCCTCGCGCGCGAAGACGACCGATGTCGCCTTGCCATTTCCCCAGCCTGGACCAATCGAACCGCTTCCGGTAATCAACGCGACCTTGTCCATGAGACGATCTCCCATGATAACCCTCCCTGGTGTTGTTCGTCATGAACGGCTATATCCGCTCGAACCTCTTCCCTATCAACGGTAGGACAAATGACCAGCGTGGCGACGTCCAGAATACAACATTCAGCAACACGCATGGGTGCTCTCGCCCTTGTTGTCACTTTCCTCGTTGCAGCCAGCTGTGATAGCGGCTCGACCATCGAGACCGCGCCTGATTGGGGAGGGGGCGATCAATCGCCTTACGTTCCCGAAGGCTACCGGCTGGTTTTCGAGGACAATTTCGATCGGCTTCGGCTCAGTGACGGTATTCAGCCCGTTGGCGCGAACGATGATCATCAAGGCCCGGCCTGGGAAAGCCATTTTGCCGGCTGGGGCGTACGTCATCTCAAGGGTAACAATGATCAGGCTCTAAAAGCCGATGCGCGCTATCAGGGGCGCGGCGGCAAAAGCCTCGGCGATTATGGGATCCAGCTTCACGAGGTCACCGCGGACGGCACGCTCAAGCTCTATGGCAGACCGACGCCGGATGATCTCGAAACCCAGTTCGAGTTTCCTTATCTCGGCGGCATGGTGTCCGGTGAGAACATGCATGCCCAGCGTTACGGCTATTGGGAGGTGCGGCTTCGGCCGAACAATATTTCGACCGGCCATCACCTGGCGCTCTGGCTGATACCATCCGATCACTCCTGGCCGCCCGAGATCGATATGCTGGAGGTGATCGGCTCCAATCCGGCCAATCCCTCGGATGCCCAGAATTTCTTCTTCAATTCCATTCTGAGCCAGCCGAACAACGACGAAATCACCCGGATCATTCCGCCCAGAGGACGCGATGCCTGGTACACCGTCGGTTTTCTTTGGGATGAAGACACCATGCGCTGGTTTCTCGATGGCGAGGAAGTCAGACAGCGCCCCAGCCTCAAAACCGACAAGGAATTGTATTTCCTGATCTCGCCCGAGATCGGCGGGCATTGGGTCGGCGATCCCACCGCCGGTACGACGTGGCCGATGGAGGTCGAGGTCGACTACGTCCGCGTCTATCAGGACCCATCGAAGGGCGGTTGAGCCTCGTCCTCGATCTTTCCTCTTGACCATCAAGACCATGCCGTTCGAGGGACGGTGCCCTCTTGCCTGCGTGTCCCTTCTGTAAGAAATTATTTGGCCTAGCTGGTGGCGGTCTCAAAGGTCATCAGCGAACCGCGAGTTCGATGCGTTCGTCTGCGCGGCTTCTTGAAAGGTGCGACGACGATGCGTGCTTGGGTTGCCTATCTTGCTTGTCTTATCGGCGTCTTTGGGCATGCATCGAGCGAGTTCGTTGCCAAGCTCGCCGCCACGCCCGGCCCGGAATTCAGTGTGTGGCGCTTTTTGATCGGTGGTGCGTGTCTTGTCCTGGTCTCCTTCTTCTGGCCGGGTGCCCGCGATCTGATCACGCCGCTTCGCGAGAACGGCCTTAGAATTCTTCTCCTTTCCTGGCTGGGCATGGCCTTGGGCCAGCTTATCTTTCACTGGTCCCTGGATTTTGCGAGCGTGGTGCAGGTCGCGACCATCGTGACCGGCATTCCCATCGCCGTTGTCGTGGTCGATCGGTTGATCAACGGAACGCCGATGACCGCGCCCAAGATGGTAAGCGGCATCGGCGCGTTCATCGGCGTGGTGCTTCTGCTGACCAACGGTGCTGCCGCCGATGTCCGGTTCGGCGGCCAGAACCTGATCGGCACGATCATGGCCTTGGCATGTGCCGTCATCGGCGGGGTGTATCTTGTTCTGGCGAGGCCGCTCGTTCAAGCCTATGGGCCGGTGCGCATGACCACCTACACCTTCGCGCTCGGCTTTTTCTTCCTTTATCTGGTGGTCGGTCTCGCCTGGGGTGTCTGGGTCAACCCGCTTTCCCTCTTCGACAAGGAACCCGCCCAGATCACCGGTATCCTCACCATCGGTCTTTGGAATACGGCGTTGGCGATGACGCTCTGGCTTGCCGGGCTTTCCTTTGCACCCGATCCCCAGCGCGCCAATTACCTCTTCTTCTTCAAGCCGGTGATCGCCGCCGTCCTCGCGGTCTTCATCCTGGGCGATCGTCTCACCTGGATGCAGGGCCTCGCGATCTTCGCCATCTGTTTTTGCGTGGCGCTCGAATATGTGTGGACCCAGTCACGAAAACCGGCCGTGTCGGCTGCCTAACTCGTTTGTGACTGGACCTCGTTGTCGGGGCGCCTGCTGAGCATCTTCCCGGCATGGATTTCTCGCGCGGCGACGGGTGCTTTCTACGCCTTCAGCTTTTCATCGAAGAACGCGATCGTCCTGTCCCAGGCGAGCTTGGCGGCGGCCTCGTCGTAACGGGGCGTGGTGTCATTGTGGAAGCCGTGGTTCACATCGGGATAGATATGCGCGATATAATCCTTCCCATGCTTCTTCAACGCCGCCTCATAAGCGGGCCAGCCCTCATTGATGCGCTGATCCAGCCCGGCATAGTGCAGAAGAAGCGGCGCTTGAATCTGCGGAACGTCCTCGGCGGCCGGCTGGCGACCGTAGAAGGGAACCGCGGCGGCAAGCTCCTGATAGCGAACGGCCATGGCATTGGAGATCCCGCCGCCATAGCAAAAGCCGACCACACCGATTTTGCCGCTCGATGCATCGTGATCGCGAAGATGCTCGAAGGCGGCGAAGAAGTCCTCGGCCAGCTTCACGGGATCGAGCTGCTTTTGCATCTCCTTGCCTTCGTCATCGGTGCCCGGATAGCCGCCGAGCGGGGTCAGGCCATCCGGGGCCAACGCCATGAAGCCTGCCGCGGCAACACGCCTTGCAACATCCTCGATATAAGGATTGAGCCCCCGGTTCTCATGCACCACCACCACGCTTGGCAACGGGCCGGTCGCACCGGCGGGCTTGACCAGATAGCCTTTGATGGTGCCGTGGCCCTCGGGTGAATCATAATCGATCATCTCGGCGCTGATCGACGGGTCGTCCGGGGCGACCTGCTGGGCGAGCGCATAGTTCGGCATCAGGCTCTCGACGACCGCCGTGACCGTCAGGCCGCCGACCGCGAACTTCGCCGCCTGGTCAAAGAATTGGCGTTTGGTAATCTGTCCGTGAGCGTAGCCGTCATAGAGGTCGAGCAATTCCTGATCGAAGTCTTTGGCGCTCTTCCGTTCCATTCCCTGTCTCCGATTTTAGATATTTGGCACGAACAAGTTCAGCAAATACAACGGGATCCGGCCCCGCCAACCCCATCTCTGATCGCCGACACCGGTATCTCGCTCAGGCAAGTCCAGCCCGTGCCGCCGGCACAGCCCGTGCCGCTGGCACGATCAGCCGTTGGCTTTGAGCCAACGGATCATGCCCTGGATGTTGAGGTCGCGCAGCTGATCATAGGCACCCCAATCCTTGTAGTCCTCGGTGATATCGGAAGCGAGGATGTCGGCTTCCGACTTGCCCTCGTCGAGCGCCGCCTTAACGCTGTCTCTGAGATGCTCGACATAGAGCCTTGTATCGGTTGCATCCTGCTTCGTGCCGATGCTGCTGTGGCCCGGCAGAAGGATGTCGAAGTCGAGGCTTTCGACGGTCTTGATCTGGCTGATCAATCCCTCGATGTCGGTATTGGGAAAATCGCGCCACGGCAGGCGCTTCGGTGAAACCACATCGACCACAAAGGCGACGTTTTCCGGGCGCACCACGGTCACGATCATATCATCGCCGTGGCCTTCGCCGAGATAGGTCATCTCGAAGGTCTTGCCGCCGAGCTCGAAGCTGTGCTGGTCGGCGAAGGTCTTGGTCGCCATCACGGTATCGACCTCGCCCGCCTCGACATGAGCATTGAAGTTCTCGTGGGCGATCACCTCGATGTCACCCCAGGCTTGGCCGCCCGTGGCATGGTCGGCGTGATGGTGGGATCTGATCATGTGGGTGACCGGCTGCTCGAATTTTTCTGTGAGTTCGTCCTTCAGCCAGGCAACCGCCTCTTCATCGATCGGGTCGGTGACGACGATGCCCTCATCGGTAGCGACGATCATTGCGTAGTGGAAATTATTCTGGAAGCGGTAGACGTCGCCCGCAACCTGTTCGATCGAACGTTGGGCTTCCTGGCCGGACGCCGGCAGCGTCAAGAGGGAGCCGGCCATGGCCAGGATGCCTAACAGTGAAGCTTGCAATCGATGATGGTGGGCCATGATCTTATCTTCCGACGAGGCGAAGGCGCGCGGCTGGACATCGACAACCAAAAGATCGCCTTGCCCAAGCCCACGCCATTCGGTTCATTTCATATCAATATGGATACGGCTATTTCTTCTCGGCGCGGTAATCGTCGTGGCAACCGCCGCAGCTCTTGCCGACTTCGGCGACCGCGGGCTTCATGGCGTCCAGACCGTCGCCGGCAACCGCCGCCAGCTCGGCACTCGCCTTGGCCCAGGCGTCATGCTTTTCCCCGACCTTGGAGTCGGCTGCCCACCCCGCCGGAAGGGCTCGGGTCTTGTCCTCGCCAAGGGCTGCGCTGTCGGAACCGGCCGGCCACATGCCGGCCTGGCCCAAGTTCGACAAGGCTTCGAGATTCTTGGCATTGCCGGCAGCCAGTTCCGCATCATACTCCATCTCACCCTTCGCCATGGCGCCAAGCGGGCCGAGATTGAACGCGACAACCTGCATGAGGCTCTGGCGTGCCTTGACGGCAGCCTCCATGGGGTCGGCAGCAAACGAGCCAGCCGAGACAGCGCCGAGAGCAACCACGCCGACGGCAGCAAAGAGGGCGGATTTCATCATTGAGTCTCCCTAGATTAAAAATTTCCAATGGGAACCGTAACATGTGCTTAAACTGTGATCTACTACAATAAAATGCAGGATGCATTTGCAATGACGCACAGGGTCGACTGGGATGATTTGCGCTTTGCGCTCGCGGTCGCCGATGGCGGCTCGGTCGCCGCGGCCGCGCGCAGGCTGGGCGTCAATCACACCACCGTGCTTCGCCGGATTCAGGCCTTCGAAGAAGCCCAGAAGATCCGCCTGTTCGACCGGTTGCCGACGGGCTACTCGCTCACCGCCGAGGGCGAGCAACTGGCCGCAGCGGCGAGGAGTATCGACGAGACGGTGTCGACGCTGGAACGCCGGATTTCGGGACAGGACCTGAAACTCGAGGGCGTCATTCGTCTGACCACCACGGACACCATGATGGTTTCGGTGCTGCCACGGCATCTGGCCTCCTTTCGAGCCAAGCATCCGAGGATCACGATTGAACTCGCGCTGACCAACACGAGGCTGAACCTCACCAAGCGCGATGCCGATATCGCCATCCGCCCCGCCAAGACGATACCAGCGCCCTTGATCGGTCGTCATGTCTCGAAGATCGGGTTTGCGGTCTATGGCGGCGATCGCTACTTGGCAACCCATCCCGGCATCGATCTCAAAGACCATATCTGGCTCGCGGGCGATGAACTGCTGGCCAACTCGCCTGTCGCCGCTTGGATGCAGCACAACGTTCCCGATGTTGGAATTGCCTTTCGTGCCGACAGCTTTGTCGCCTTGAGCCATGCCGTTGAGGCTGGGCTCGGCATTGCGGCATTGCCCTGCTGTCTCGCCGATCGGATGACCACGCTCAAACGGATTCATGGCCCGGTCGCCGAATTGTCGACAGGGCTTTGGCTCCTTACCCACAAAGATCTGGGCGATGCCGCGCGGATGCGGGCTTTCATGGACCATCTCCATGATGCCCTTTCCCTCGAGCGCGCTTGTCTGGAGGGGACGGGCGCTTAAAGAGATTTTTTGTAACACCCCCTCCCAGGCCAGGATTGGTTCAACATTGACAGATCGTCCGATCGGGCTAAAGCAGGGTGGTGATCACAGCTAGGTTAGCCATCGACGTGCGCTATGCGGCAGCGCCGCTCAGCGGTTTTGGCCGCTACACCTGGAATCTGCTCAAAGGATTGGCGCGGCTCCAATTGCCCGAGCCGATTCTGATCCTGGAAAGGCCGGGCCAAGCGAGGCCGGGCGAACTCCGGGATTTTCCGGGCTTCATCTGGCGGCAGATCGACCGTTCGCCCTATGCCCCGCTTGGCCAATGGACCCTTGCACGCTCCCTTCGAGACGAAGGCGTCAAGGTCATGGTGAGCCCCGACGTCTTTGCCCCGCTCGGCAAGGCGACGAAACAAGTGATCACACTGCACGATATTATCCCGCTTCGTTGTCCCGAACTTCTGAACCGTTCGGCCAAGGGGCGTTTCTTCCGGCTGTGGCGCCTGTGGCTGCGCCTGCAGATCAGGAATGCCGACCTCGTGCTCACGGTCAGCGACCATGCCAGAGGCGATATCGCATCGGCGTTTCATCAACAAAGCGGGAAGCTGCGCACCGTCTACAATGCCGTGCCGAAGGCGGCCTCTACGGCCGGCGATCGACCTCAGCCGTCATCATCCCGCCCCCGCCTTCTCTATGTCGGGCGCACCGCCCCCTACAAGAATATCGCGGGTTGCCTCGAAACGCTTTCGGCGCTTCGCGACGGGGGCATCGATGCCGGCCTGACGATCGTCGGTGAACCGGATCCGCGTTACACCGACGTTCAGGAAACCATCAAGCGCCTGGACCTCGGCGATGCGCTCACCATCACCGGCCATGTCGATGATCGCCAATTGCAGGCGCACTATCGGGACGCCTCGGTTTTTCTCTTTCTTTCACGCTATGAAGGCTTCGGTCTGCCGCCTCTCGAAGCGATGGCCCACGGCTTGCCCGTGGTGTCGAGCGATCGCACCTCCATGCCGGAAGTCCTGGGCGATGCGGCGCTCCTGGTGAACCCGGACGATACGCTCGCCGCCGCCGCGGCAGTCCGCAGGATCATCGAACAACCGACGCTGGCAATGGCGCTTCGAAAGCGCGGCCTCGCCCGCGCCGCCGAGTTCACCCTGGAGCGTCAGGCCACCATGTTCTGGGAGGCAGTCTCGCCGCTGCTTTAACTGGCGGCGCGGATGTCGTTCTGCGCGCGGACCAGAAGATGGTTGTCGAGAAAATGGTTCAGCCAGCGATCGCTTGTTGCGGCATGGCGTTCATAGCCTGCAAAATGAGCATCACGGGGCTGAGCGCCCTTGTCACGGAACGTTTCGAGTTTGGGACCGCCTCGTTCCGACGTCGACCAGCGCTGGATCATGTCACTGGTCATCTCCGGATGAAATTCGATCCCGTAGGCATGAGCGCCATAGCGAAAGGCCTGGCCGGGAAAAGCATCATTTTGCGCAAGATGAACCGCTGACCTTGGAATATCGAACGTCTCGGAATGCCATTGATAGAACGTGGTGGGCTGGTGGAGAAAGCTCGTGCAGGCGCCGGTAGGCTGGATCTCGAAATAGCCGATCTCGACCAGACCATCATCATGGACCCCGACCCTGGCGCCCAGCACCCGCGCCATCTCCTGAGCGCCCAGACAGATGCCGACCATCGGGCAATCGCTTGGCAAGGCGGTCTGCTCGAGCCAGTTGAGCTCGGCCTTGATGCCATCCAGATGATCGTCATTGGCACTCATCGGCCCGCCGAAAATCACGGCGGCCGCATAGTTCGAGAGATCCGCCGGCAGAGGATCGCCGAGATTGGGGCAGCGCCGATCCAGCTGGTAGCCGCGCTTGGTCAAGAATTCACCGACTTTTCCAGGAGTCGAATGCTCCTGATGGACGATGATCAGGATTTGTTCAGCCATCTCATTCATCTTCATGTCAGAACGCCTAGGGTTTTTCTCCCTATACAGTATATTCGGTTGTTCTGCACGGGGCATTTTCCAGCAACCTCGTGTTAATTCACAACCAAAAAGAGATAAATCATGAACGGACGACATCCTTAACGTCGATTTCGGAGCAGATTGAGATGCGGCAGGCACGACAGAAGCTGAACGTTTCGACAGCGGGGCAGGGGCTCTACGAAGTGACGGCGTCTGTGAAGGCTTTCGTTGATGACCAGGTCATCGAGACCGGCCTTCTCACGATCTTTTTGCACCACACCTCGGCCTCTCTCATCATTCAGGAGAATGCGGACCCGACGGTACGGGTCGATCTCCTCAATTTTTTCAAGCAATTGGTCCCCGAAGACAGCCGGCTTTATCGGCATGGCGACGAGGGGCCGGACGACATGCCGGCCCATATCAAGACCGTGCTGACCACGGTGCAGCTCGCCATACCGGTCACCAACGGCAAGCTCGATCTCGGCACGTGGCAGGGCGTTTATCTGTTCGAGCATCGTCATCGGGCCCATGACCGCCGCTTGACCCTCCATCTTCTGGGCGAATGACGGCCTATCGGTCCCGCAGGGAAGCAAGATCGGTTCCGATGGTTCGGCAGCAACGGCAGAAACCGGTTTAACAGCCTGATATTCTGCGATGATTTTTTCAACCACGGAAAAAATACAACGATCGCCCCACTAATCACAGTAAAAAAATACTAAATCCTCTTGGCCTGTTGCCGGGGCTTGGGGTAAGTGATGCCTTCATGAGGCGAGCAGTGTTCGGCCACCGGAGGCTTCAGTCTTGCGCCTGATCCATACGGCTGATTGGCAGATAGGCAAGGTCTTTCGCTTTGTCGGCGACGAGACCATGCCTTTGTTGCAGGCGGCGAGATTGGAGGCCATCACCAGCATCGGTTGTCGCGCAAAAGAGCATGACGCCAAAATCGTCCTGGTTGCTGGCGATGTGTACGACAAGGAAGGTCTCACCGATCGAACGCTGGCTCAGCCGCTGGAGCGCATGCGCGACTTTGCCGGGATCTCCTGGCATCTCATTCCGGGCAATCACGACCCGCATCGTCCGAACGGGATCTGGCAGCGGGTAAGCGCCATCGGGCTGCCCGCGAACGTTTTCGTTCATACCGAAGCAACGCCTGTTGCCCTCGACGACGACACCTATTTGTTGCCGGCACCGCTTCATCATCACCAGACCAGCGGCGATCCGACCGCGTGGATGGACGAGGCCCCCACGCCTGAGGGCAAGCTTCGTCTCGGCCTTGCCCATGGCTCGATCACCGAATTCGGCACCAATGCCAGCACCCCCAACCTGATCGACCCGAGACGGGCCGAGCTTGCCGGGCTCGGTTATCTCGCCCTTGGCGATTGGCACGGCACCCGGGAGATCAACAGGCAAAGCTGGTATGCCGGCACGCCGGAGCCTGACCGCTTCGATCGCCCGGAAAGCGGCCAGGCCCTTCTGGTCGAGATCGACGGTCGAAAGGCGCCTGTTGTGACGCCGCTCAGGACCAGCTGCTTCAAGTGGGTCTCGGAGCAGGCCACCCTGCACGAGAGCGACGACATCAAAAGCCTTGCCGCACGGCTCAGAAACGATCATGCGGACCTGGCCCATCTGCTGCTGGATCTGCGCATCGACGGGACCTTGTCGTTGGAGGGCAGGGTGCGTTTGGAGCAGGAGATCGAGGTCTCCCTCTCGGCGGCTCTTTGTCATCTCCGGCTGTCCCTCGATGGCTTGAACGTGAACCCGTCGGCGGATGATCTTGACGAGCTCGCCCACGATCACGTCATCCGTGCCGCCGTGAAGAAGCTGAAGGCCCTTGCGGATGCGACAGATCATCCCGATCGAAAAATGGCGGATCGAGCCCTCCAGCATCTCTATCTCGCTTGCCACAGGCGTCAGCGGGGGATGGCCGCTTGAAACTCCGTTTTCTTCGGATTGAGCAGTTTAAGAAATTCGATCAACCTGTTGTCATTGATGGATTTTCTGACGGATTAAGCCTGATTGCCGGACCGAATGAGATGGGAAAATCAACCCTTCTCTTGGCTCTTCGCGCTGCCCTCTTCGAACGGCACAGCTCGAAGTCCCAGTCGATCAAGGCGCTGCAGCCGAACCATGTTCTCGGCGCTGCTCCTCATGTCGTGGTCGAGTTCGAGATGGACGATGGTCTCTATCGGCTGGAAAAGCGTTTTCTTCGCCGCACCATGGCCAGGTTGACGACACCGAAAGGCCACGTCATCGAAGGCAACGAGGCCGAGACCGCGGTCCAGAAAATCCTCCATTTGGAGCAGGATGATACCTTGCCACTGGACAAGGGCAGCCCCGGTCATTTCGGCGTCATGCTGATCCCGCAAAGCCAGTCGTTCTACCAGCCCTCGCTCGCCCCGACGACGCGCCACACCCTCGAAGAAGCGATCACGGCCGAGATCGAGCAGCTCGGCAATCAAAGCGAGGTCGATGCGATTTTGGCCAATGTCGAGATGGCGGCCCTCGAGATCGTCGACAAGCGCAACAAGCCCAAGGGGCGCTTCAAGGATGTCGAGGCGAGGATCAATGAGCTTGAACGCGAGATCGAGGCCTTCCAGCGTGATCGCGACGACCTGGAGGCGGACGTCGCGGATCTGAACGACGCCGAGCGGCGCCTGAGCGCTCTGGAAAGCGGCGAGACCGAGGAGGATCTGAAGGCTGAGGTCGACAAGCTCGAAACGATCCGGGCCGAGCTGGTTCGCCTGAAAGAGATCGAGGCCAATATCAAGGCCGCCCGTTACCGCCTCGATCATCTGCAGATGACCAGGGATCAGCGGCAAAAAAGGCAGGCGGAGCTGATGACCCTTGCCGCCGAGCGGGACCGTCTGATCCAGGAAGAAACCGCCGCGCGAGAACAATTGGGCGCGCTGGAGGCTGAGTTCCTGGAGCAGCAGGCCAAGCGTCGGTCCTTGATCGGGGCCGATGAGGCGATCCGGCAAAAACGCCGGGCGTTCGAGCAGTTGAACGAACAGTTGAACCAGCGGGCCGAGATCGAGAACGCGTTGCATGCGATTGCCACCGAAGTCACGATCGACCTTGAAAGTTCGGCGCTCAACCGGGTGCGGCTGAACGGCCAGCCGGTGGAGCGGTCGACGGAAGTGGTTCAGGTCGTCGACGGCTTGGAGATCGATATCGAGGAGGTGGGCCGGATCAGGGTCCTTCCCAAGATCGACCAGCTTGAGCGCCTGCGCGATCATCGCGCCACACTGGATCGCTCGATCGCAACCCATTTGGAGACCCTGCAGCTCGAGAGCACGGCACCGGGACCGCTCGAGGTATTCTGGCGGGACGCCGAGGAGGAAGCCGGAACGCTTGCGGCACATCGCGCCGAGCTCGAGGAGATCGTGAGAGACCTGGAGGCGCTCCTCGGGGAAAAGCGACCTCTCGTGCTCACCCTTGCCACCAGGCGTCAGCAGGTGGAGGCGCGTTTCAAGGCGGTCAATGACGAGATCAAGGCCGACGGCAGCGATAATGATCCAACGGAGGAGCAGCTTGCTGCTGCCAAGGACGAGTTCGATGCTGCCAGGAAGAGCAAAGAGGCGTTGCGCCAGGCAGATCAGCCGGCACCGATGGTGCTTGATCAGCTCGAAGCCAGGATCAAGAGCTTGAGGCTTAGGCTCGAGACCCGTGCTCGGACAATTAACGAGGCGAAGATCGCCATCGGCCGCTTGAGCGCCAAAGTTGCCGTTCGCGCTGGCCGCGGCCTTGATGAGCGTCTGGAAGACTGTTACCGGCGCCGGGACATTCTCACCCGGGAGCAACAGTGTTTTAAGCTGGATGCTGGCGCTTTCTCGCTGCTGAAAAGCACGCTGATCGAGGCTGCGAACGATGCCAAGGCGCAGTTCCAGGCCCCGCTTGCCGCCAAGCTGACACCATATATTCAGGCCTTGCTGCCGGATGCCGAAGCCGAAGTCACCGCCGATTTCGGCGTGGCCGCCCTCCATCGGGGCAACCCGGTCGGCGAAAGGTTCGAGCAGCTTTCAGATGGCACCCGCGAGCAAATCGCGATCCTCGCCCGCCTGGCCTTTGCGCGCATGCTGCAGGAGCAGGGTCTGCCGGCGCTGGTGGTGCTGGACGATGCCCTGGTCTTCTCCGACGAGCGCCGCCTTGCGCGCATGTTCGAGATTGTCGAGAACGCGGCGCAAAATCTGCAGATCGTCATTCTGACCTGCCATGAGGAGCGCTTCGCCACGCTGCAGGCCAAGCATCTCAGGATCGTGCCGCAAGCCGACGCTGCCTAGTGGCGCGACCGCGGCGGCATGTTCCGTTACGCTGAACCCCGACCGCTTGGGTTCCGACGATCGTTTTTTCTTCCGCCTCGGCAGCAAATGCCTTGGTCACACCACGGCTGATGCCGTGCAACATTGCCAAGCCTCAGCCCGCCGCGCATCATATCGATCGATGACAACAGACCCCGACGGAGCCCTCATGAGCGTTGCTGCCCGAAAAGAAACCGGAAATCAAAGAACCGGCGGCCAGATCCTGGTTGACCAACTCGCCGTTCATGGCACCGACATGGCGTTCGGCGTGCCGGGCGAGAGCTATCTTGCCGTGCTGGATGCCCTGCATGACAGCCGGATCAAGTTCGTCGTCTGCCGCCAGGAAGGCGGGGCGGCGATGATGGCGGAAGCTTACGGCAAGCTCACCGGCCGTCCCGGAATCGCCATGGTGACCCGCGGGCCGGGCGCCACCAATGCTTCCGCCGGTGTGCATATCGCCAGGCAGGATTCAACGCCGATGATCCTGTTCGTCGGCCAGGTCGCAAGATCGATGCGCGATCGCGAGGCGTTTCAGGAAATCGATTACCGGCAGATGTTCGGCGGAATCGCCAAATGGGCAACGGAAGTCGATGACCCGGCGCGCCTGCCCGAGCTGATCGCCCGCGCGTTCCAGACGGCAACATCCGGACGGCCTGGGCCGGTGGTGATCGGCCTTCCCGAAGACATGCTGACCGAGGCCGCGGCCTGCGCTGATGCGTCGACCTTTCACCCCGTCCAGGCCCATCCTTCCGCCCATGACATGGCGGAACTCCAGGAAAAACTGAACGCCGCCGAGCGTCCCTTCATGATCCTGGGCGGCGGCGGCTGGACCAGGGAAGCGGTCGCCAACATCCAGAACTTCGCCGAAGCCTTCAGCCTGCCGGTGGGCGTTTCCTTTCGCCGCCAGGACTACATCGACAACACCCATCCCTGTTATGCCGGGCATGTCGGCATTTCGCTGAAGCCGCCGCTCAGCGACCGGATCAGGGATGCAGATCTGCTCCTTCTCGTCGGCACGCGGCTTGGCGAGGCCTCCAGCCAAAGCTACGGCCTGATCGACATGCCGAAGCCGCGCCAGACGCTGGTTCATGTCCATGCCGCCGCCGAAGAACTGGGTATGATGTATCAGCCGGATCTTGCCATCCATGCCGGTGCGGACGCCTTTGCTGCAGCCGCGGGCGGGCTCAGGCCTTCGGGCACGCCACGCTGGGCAGCCGAGACCGAGATCGCGCACCGGCAATATCTGGAAAGTCTCGAGCCGCCGGAAAGCCCGGGCCTGCTGCAGTTCGGCAAGGTCGTCCGCTGGCTGAACGACAACCTGCCCGACGATGCGATCATCACCAACGGTGCCGGGAACTACTGCGTCTGGGTCAACGGGTATTACCAGTACAGGGGCTTTCGGACGCAGCTTGCGCCGACCAGCGGGTCCATGGGCTACGGCACGCCGGCAGCCGTTGCCGCGAAGCTGGTGCATCCGGAGCGGACCGTGATCGCCTTTGCCGGCGACGGCTGCCTGCTGATGACCGGTCAGGAAATGGCGACGGCGGCGCAGTACGGCCTGAAGGTGATCTGGATCGTCGCCAATAACGGCATGTACGGCACCATCCGCATGCATCAGGAACGGGATTATCCGGGACGCGTTTCCGGGACCGGCCTGAGCAACCCGGACTTCGCCGCCCTTGCCAAAGCTTACGGCGGCTACGGCGAAAAAGTGACCTGTAATGAAGACTTCCCGGAAGCCTTCGCCAGGGCATCGGCTGCCGACAGTTTCGCCTTGCTCGATCTGGAGCTCGATCCCAATGCCATCACGCCCGCCATGACGATCGAGCAGATCCGAGGAGGTCGCCTCACGTCAGGGTGATATGCTTCGAGCGGGAGCCGCTTGGATCTCGACACCGGTCCAGGCGGCAAAGGCCTCGAGCACCGCTTGGCGGATGGATGCCCGTTCCATCAGCAATTCATGGCCGCCTTCCTCGATCGATTGGAAGGCGGCCTTCGGCAGACGTGCCGCCATCCGTTTCTGCTGGGCCTCGACCACCACGCGGTCGCGGCCGCCGTTGATGATGAGAACGGGCGTATCGATGGCTTCAGCATAGCCGGGTCGCAAGGTGATGTTGATCGAGTGGCATGTCGCCTTTAGCCAGGCCGAGGTTGGACCGCCGAGGGCAAGGGCGTTGTTGTCGCGGACATGGCGTTCGACCTCGGCCCGTTTTTCCGGGTCCCGGCTCAGCCCCTCATAACTCGGCATCAGGGCTCGATAGTCGTCGAGCGTGCCATTGTCGTCGGGATCGGCCGGGTTGTTGAACAGCGGCTTGAAACGTCCCGTCCCAGGGGCAAACGCCTCGCCGAAGCCGAGCTTGTGGATAACCCGGTTGAGCCCGCGAATCGCAGCCCGATTGACCGGAATGTCGATCATCGGGGCCAAAAGCACGGCAGCATCGATCAAGCCTGGGTGATCGTGCAGATAGCGAAGGCCGAGATGGGCGCCCATGGAGTGGGCGAGCATCAGCCTCTTGCCTGCGCATGTCGGAAGATCGGTGACCTCGCGAACGAACTGATCGAGGTCATCGAGATAGGTCTGATAGTCCTCGATATGGCCCTTTTGGCGATCGCTCAATGATCGCTCCGACAGGCCCTGACCGCGCCAATCCAATGTCCAAAGATCGAGCCCGCTTCGCACCAGAACGCCATAGGTTTCGATGGTTTTTTCAATGAATTCGGTGCGGCCATTCAAGAACAGCACGTTCCCTTGTCTCGGCGAGGCGCTTGTTTGCCAATGCGCATAGCGCAGAGACGCACCATCGCTCGCCTGCCAAAAAGCTTCGGTTGGCCGGGGCAGGTCATGCTGAGCGGAGAGCCGGATCAGCGCCGACTTCGGGAGAACATCCGGTTTTTTTACACGGGTAGACATCAGGCAGCCTTCGAATGAACCAGATCGGATCGTCTCGGTGCGCCGACTTCAGCGCCAGTCTTGCATAGCTGGTTCCGTTGGTTTCTTGAACGTTCAATTTCCGTTGAGCGCGAGCAAGGGGGGCCTGGACGTTTTCCGCAAATTCGGACTTCCTGGTCGAACGCATTGACCTGAAAACAAGGCAAGCTTTCAACCCGGACAATGGTCTCGGCCACGATCCGAACCAGGCCTTTTCCAAAAGCCTGCTGCTATGTCAGCATCAACACCATATGGTCCTGATCGAAATAGCGCTCATTGACCTTGTGCGCCCTTGGTTCATGGCCGAAGGTGACAAAGCCGAGCTTTTCATAGAGAGCCCTGGCCGGCAGGTTCGAGCTGGCGACGGTGGCGAGAAGCTGCTCGACCTCCATGCTCGCCTTACCGATCACATGACGAACCAAGGCTTCGCCCAAGCCCTGCCGCCTGCCCGCCTTGCTGACATAAACGCCGAAAAGCTCCCCTTTATGCTGTTTCTTGTGCTGTACGGCGCGCCGATAACCGGCAATGGCAAGAAGCTCGTCCCCGACCAAGGCGCCGAAGATCGACGTTTCATCAAGCCGTCTTCCGACCTCGTCGACGGAAAGAACGACCTCCTCCTCATAAGCTGCACCGAATTCGCAAGGATGGTGGAGCAGCCCCTCAAGCCTCAAGGCGTGGTAGGCCTTGGCATCGGGAGCGGTCAGTTTCTTCAATAAAGCAGCCATGTTGCCTCCAAGACCTTCGATCATCGAAATATCGGGGGTCAATGAGCAACGTCGCCGGCTGGCAGCCGGGGGCGCATGATAAGGAGGTTCCTGCTGTTGATGGATTGTTATTGAAGACATGGTTTCGATCATCGCTTCGCCGGACTTTGCGCATTGTCGAGAAAGTTCGGCAGTGTTTCTTGAAGGCGCAGGACGCGCCGTTTGGCCACGGTTATCCGATCACTCGTCGTCGCGAGCGTCGTCGGAGTCGTATGGCAGCGATCAAAACCATGGGCGAGAAATTAAGAGCGAAGATCGAGTTTCGCAAGTGATTCCTGATGCCGGATACGTTCTTATTTGGTGATCTGTCGTTTTCTCTGCTAGATGAAGCGCCACGGAACGCGGCCATTTCGGGAAAGAGGAAGGCAATGTCGAGACGGGCAAAAGCGCTTTGGTGCCTGGCGGCAGCACTGCTCGTCTGGCTGACCTTGCCGCACCGGCCACTACTCGCCCAGGAGCCGGCGGCTCCGCCGGCCCTTCTGGAAGAGCTCCGCGATCCGGGCCGACCGCTTACCCCTGATGCCGTGAACGCCCTGGTCTCGCGCCTTTCCGACAACCAGGTGCGCGAACTGCTGCTGGAGCGGCTTGATGCTTCCGGGGCCGAGCCGGCCGTCGCCGGCGGCATGGATATCGCCGGCGGCGTCCGGGCTTTCCAGGACAAGGCCGATCTGATCCGAACCCGGATCGCCGGCATCATCGGGGCCGTGAGCGAACTGCCCTCGGTTTTTCCCCGCGCTCTTGAGCGGCTGCGCGACGACCGTCCCGCCAGTTTCTTTTTCTGGCTGACCGCAGGCTTTGCCCTGATGCTGGCGGTCGGCTGGCTCGCCGAGGTTTTTTTCGGCAAGATCACCGACGTCGCCAGACAATCCATCGTCAACGCCAGGCCCGACCGCCTCGGCGCCAAGATGGGCTATCTGTTCGGGCGTTTTGGCCTCGACCTGCTCGGTCTTCTGGTGTTTCTGGGCGCCGCCGTCGCCACCTTTTTCATCTTCTACCAGGGACATGAGCTGACCCGGATCACCGTCATGACCTACGTCGCCGCGGTGGGTGCCGTTCGCCTGTTCAGCCTGTTCGCGCGTTTTTTGCTCTCGCCCAATGTCCCCGAGCTGCGCATCGACCGGATGAGCGACGGGGATGCCCGTTTTCTCCACCGCGGCAGCACCACCGTCGCTGCCATCGCCGCCTTCGGTTTCTTCACCTGCAGCCTGCTGCAGCTTCTCGGCATCTCCGGCGACGTCCATACTCTGATGCTCTACATGGTCGGCTTTGCCATGACCGCGGTCCTGGTCTTCACCATCTGGCACGCGAGGCACGGCATGCGCAACAACCTGCTTGAAGGCATAGCGTGCAGCCGCGCAAGAGAACTGTTCGCGGACGTCTGGCCGTTTGTCGCGATCACCTTCGTGGTGCTGTTCTACCTGATGATCGTCGTCCTCACACTGGCAGGAACCGAGATTTCCTATCTCGCCAGTTTCGGTACGCTTCTGGCCGTGATCTTCCTTCCCCCGATCGACGCCATGATCGAACGCGCCGCTTGCGGCTATGCGAGCGATGAGCACGGCGGTCAATTCCAGGCCGTCGTCCTTCGTGCCCTTCGGATCGGTCTCGTGGTCGGTGCTATCCTCTTCGTTGCCCATATCTGGAAATTCGACGTTCAGGCCATGGCGGCAAGCGGCATCGGCATCCGGTTCGCAGGCGCCCTGATCGATATCGGCCTGGTCGGCCTGGTCGCCTACGTTCTCTGGGAGGTGAGCCGGATCATGATCGATCGGCAGATCATTGCCGAAGGCGGCGGCGAGCAGGCCGAAATGGGGGACGAGGGCGGTACCGGCGGCTCACGCCTCGGCACGCTGCTCCCTCTGATCAAGCGCACCATCCAGATTACCATCGCGGTGATGGCGGTGATGCTGGTGCTCTCCGCACTCGGCGTCAATATCGGCCCCTTGCTCGCCGGCGCGGGCGTGGTCGGCATTGCCATCGGTTTCGGCGCTCAGACTCTCGTGCGCGATATCGTGTCCGGTATCTTTTTCCTGGTCGATGACGCCTTTCGCGTGGGCGAATATGTCGATGTCGGCGCCGCCAAGGGCACGGTGGAAAAAATCTCCATCCGCTCCTTCCAGCTCCGCCATCACCGCGGCGCCCTCAACACCGTGCCGTTCGGCGAAATCCAGACGCTGACCAACTACAGCCGGGATTGGGTGGTGATGAAGCTTGAATTCCGCGTTCCCTTCAACACCGATATCGCGCTGGTCAAGAAACTCTTCAAGCAAATCGGCAAGGATCTCCTGGAGCACCCCGAAATCGGTCCCGACTTCCTGGCCCCCTTCAAGTCCCAAGGCGTCTTCTCGGTCGACGACAGCGCCCTGATCATCCGCGCCAAATTTACCGCCAAGCCCGGCAAGCAATTCCTGATCAAGCGCGAAGCCTACCAGGCCGTGCAGAAAGCCTTCGCCGCGAACGGCATCGAGTTCGCAAGAAAGCAGGTCATGGTGCAAATCCCCGACGGCAACGGCACCACCCCCGAAGAGCGCCAAAAACTCGAAAAAGCCGCTGCCTCGGCACTGGGCGCCGAGGCAGAGCCGGATGCGGTCCTGGGTTGACGTCAGGCGGGGCAGGGCGCGGACCTGCACAACCAAGAGTACCAATTCCGAATAGCCTCGACGAGGGCTTCTCACCGATAGCGAGAAGCGTCTTCCTTCCGGAGCTGATCCAGGCTGTGGCAAAACGAATTTCTGGCCTAGTTGTCCAAGATTTGCACGGCATTGTTGGCTACAGGGCCCGACGAGTGGATTTGGGTTGAACAATGGCTAAGACGGCGAAGAATTGCTGAGATGGCCCGACTGAAGCCATAACCATAGACACCCGCAAAAAAGCGGCTAAAGCCTCTCCATAGGCCCTGATCGCCTCCAAGAGCGGTCCGATCCCCAGGATCTTGATCATCCGCTTGATGTTGTAGGCGAGCACATAGAGGCTCATCTCGGCACCGACCCGCTCTTTCGTCCGAGTAAGGAAATGGGTCGCACCCATCCATGATTTGAGCGTGCCAAAGGGATGCTCCGCCGTACATCGACGCACCACCATTTTCTCTGGATCGAAATCGAGACGCCGCTGGGTCGCTTCCAACACCGCCTCGTGCTCCCAGCGTTTGATGCGGCGCTCTTTGCCTGTCGTACATTGCGTTTTCAACGGACAGGCATCGCAAGCTGTCGTCCAATAGATAGGCAGTGTCTTGCCATTTTCGACCACGCTGCAGTGCCAGATCAGCTTCTCGCCAACAGAACAGCGATAGGCATTTTCGGTCAGGAAGATCGATAAAATCCTGCTTGCCGAAACGGCCCTTCGCCTTGCTGCCTGAGGTCTGCGGCTTGGGGACGAAGGTCGTGATATTGGCTTCATCGCATGCCCGTATCTGCTCGCCTTCGAAATAGCCGCGATCCGCCACCACCGTCAGATCGTCAACGCCGGTCGCCTCCTTGGCCCGCGTCGCCATCTCGGCAAGTTGACCGTTATCAAGGCCGGTCTGGGTGACCTCGTGATCGATGATCAGATGATGCTCGGCATCAACCGTGGCCTGAACATTGTAGCCGACCATGCCGGTTCCGCGGCCGCTGGTCATCATCGACCTGGCATCAGGATCGGTAAGCGATAGTTGCTTGTCCTTGGCCTCGAGCATCTGGGCTTCAAACTGCTTCAGCTTCTCCATTTGCTCCTTGAGGGTCTTGATCTTGTCGCCAAGACGAGCCTTGCGCGCCTCGGCGATCTCGGGTTCCTGGCGATCGGCCGTATCCATCATGGCCATATAGCGATCGATGCTCTTCTCGATCTGCTCCAGGCGCCTCTTCATCTTGGCGACCGTGAAGTTCCGATCCTGGTTGTTCACCGCCTTGAACTTGCTGCTGTCGATCGCAACCAAACCGTCGGCAAACAGATCCAGGTTCCGACAAAGCACCACCAACTCCCGGCAAACCCCACGCAGCGCCTCGGCATTGACCTTGCGAAAATTGGCGATCGTCTTGAAATCCGGCATCAAACGGCCGGTCAGCCACATCATCTCGATATTGCGCTGGGTCTCCCGCTCAAGCCGGCGGCTCGAAGCAATCCGATTCAGATAGCCATAGACATAGATCTTCAGCAGCACCGAAGGTTGATAGGACGGTCGGCCCGTCGCTTCCAGCACCACACCTTTAAAGCCCAGGTCTTCGAGATCCAACGTGTCAACAAAGGCATCGATCACCTGGACCAGATTATCCTCGTCGACATACTCATCCAGTGAGGCCGGAAACAATGTACTCTGCGTACGATCGTCACCCTCGATAAAACGCTTCACTGCCAATCCCCGACTTCGACTTGGCAGGATCATAAAACATCACACGTTTTGACACACCCTCGATCCAGAACAGAACGATTGAGGTGCTCACGTGGCGTGATCAAAACGAACCGTCATGGTGGTGATCGTTTAAGCCTTCGCTTTGTCGAGACTAAAACGGCCCTCGTCGAGAGCTGAGAGGCCGTCCTACATTTTGCGGCAAACGGGGCTGTTGGGCCTCTATGGCTGGTCGTAGACAGATGGACCAGGGAGATGGATCCTATTGTACTCGCCTTCCGAGCAGGTGTGCTTGGACCCAGTCACCGTGTTTTCGCCACTCCAACGGCTACCGCCAAGGTTCTCTTTATAGACAATCCTGATTGTCGTGTCGTCATTCTTTACATGCTCCAAATTCTTCACGAATTGGTAATGTTTTGTTGTTGCAATTTTTCGATCAACGAATCCTTCAGAGCGCCATTTATTATCTTTGTCATAATCACGATACTCTATCTTCGTTACTTTGACCTCAACAGGATGATCATTGAAGACCGAAATGCGAACATCCTTGCAGTTGTCATTTAGAGCGTGAGCCGGTGTCGACATCGTCAACGCAGCAAGCAAGAAGGCTGCAAGCGGCAATTTTTGCAGGCTGAAATCTGTCATCGCTCATTTTCTCCTATGATCAATTCTGCCATCCGGGCGAGTCTATCTTCCGCCGAAGAATTCGTAATGCTGATGGAAGCTGAACTCTATGAAGCATTTCACAACATCGCGGAGATTACATGGCAACTTGCGACATCTTGGCATGACCGGTTCCCGTAATGCGCCCCGAAGGTGCGGATGACCGGTGAAGGGAGGATCCACCCGGAAAGGTGTCAATCGATCCGATAGCTGACGCGCAGCTTGATTGGGCTAACTGGCTGGGCTGAAGCCTGGTGACAAAGGTCACCTGGGGCGGCCGAGCGATCCTCCGGGCCGAAACGCGTGCCGCCGAGATTCGTCGGCGCCAGCCAGGAGAGCTGTAAAGCCTGTATCGGCCATTTTCTTCGCCCCTGGTCGCATCGAAAAGACGTCGGGTAACCGGGCAGATCTTGCGATCGCCCGGTCCCCTAAGAACCGTGCTTATGAGTTTCCTCATACACGGCTCAAGCCTCCGAGAAGCCCCGTTTGACCGGAGCCGGTTGTTCACGTTGGTCCGAGTTGTGGATTTGCCGGTGGCAGTTTGGGTGCAGGAGCATCAGATTGGCCTGATTATCTGTACCGCCTTGAGCCTTTGGGAGGATGTGGTGGAGATGCCATCCAGTCTCCTTCGTGATTGGCTCGTCGCAATTCAGACAATGTCCTTTTTGTGCCTGCCAAAGGCGAAGCAATCGCTCTCGTCCTTTGAGGCTGTTCTTCATTGTCAGGCCGAGCCTTTGTTCGAAGTAAGGCTCCCAGGCTGGGTCGAAAGGGTTCGCCCCGCTCTTGATTTTGATGTGGCGTCGGATCGGCGTATCACTGGCTTGAACTAGCTTCACCAGCTTTTTCTTGCCGTCCGCTCCTTTGACCTTCGTGCCAAACACCCAGTTGCGGGTTCCTTCGGTATGAAAGTAGCGCTTCTTGATCCAGGCTTTGGATTTGTTGGGGTGTCGTCGGCAGGCCCATTGCCATAGCCGTCGCCAGATGAGGTGATCGACCTTGCTAAAGGTCTCTTTCGCCACCTGGTTTTGATGATAGTTGGCCCAGCCCCGGATGATGGGATTGAGCTTGTTGATCAGCCATTCCTGCTTTGCTGCCTTCATCCCTTTGATGATTTCCCGAATTTTTCGCGAGAGCGCCTGCACATTCTTCTTGGCGGGTTTGATCAGCAGTTTGCCGCCATATTTGCGCAGGTTCCATCCGAGGAAGTCGAACCCTTCGTCGATATGCACGATCCTGGTCTTCTCGGGGGACAAGGACAATCCTCGTTCCTTCAAGAAGATCTCGATCAGCGCCTTCGCTTCTTCCACCACCTCTTGGTGGCGCCAATTGCTGCGAAGTCATCGGCGTATTTTATCAGGTTGACCTTGTTTTTTCTGGCTCCGCTACTACCTCTGACGCCGAAGTGTTGGCGCAGCATCGTTTCCATGCCGTCTAAGGTCATGTTAGCGATCGTGGGCGAGACAATTCCCCCTGCGGGTGCCTGCTGTCGTTGGGTAGAGCCGTCTTTTCCAGACGAAGCCGGACTTCAACCATTTTTGGAGGATGGTCTGTCGATGGGGATGTTTGCAAGTATCCAGTCATGACTGACTTTGTCAAAGCAGCTGGAGATATCCGCGTCTAGAACCCAAGTGGCACTCCCTTTCTTGCTTAATCAATAAAA
>CAWBCX010000016.1:0-48004 GCA_963787265.1 uncultured Alphaproteobacteria bacterium
GGGTAACCGGGCAGATCTTGCGATCGCCCGGTCCCCTAAGAACCGTGCTTATGAGTTTCCTCATACACGGCTCAAGCCTCCGAGAAGCCCCGTTTGACCGGAGCCGGTTGTTCACGTTGGTCCGAGTTGTGGATTTGCCGGTGGCAGTTTGGGTGCAGGAGCATCAGATTGGCCTGATTATCTGTACCGCCTTGAGCCTTTGGGAGGATGTGGTGGAGATGCCATCCAGTCTCCTTCGTGATTGGCTCGTCGCAATTCAGACAATGTCCTTTTTGTGCCTGCCAAAGGCGAAGCAATCGCTCTCGTCCTTTGAGGCTGTTCTTCATTGTCAGGCCGAGCCTTTGTTCGAAGTAAGGCTCCCAGGCTGGGTCGAAAGGGTTCGCCCCGCTCTTGATTTTGATGTGGCGTCGGATCGGCGTATCACTGGCTTGAACTAGCTTCACCAGCTTTTTCTTGCCGTCCGCTCCTTTGACCTTCGTGCCAAACACCCAGTTGCGGGTTCCTTCGGTATGAAAGTAGCGCTTCTTGATCCAGGCTTTGGATTTGTTGGGGTGTCGTCGGCAGGCCCATTGCCATAGCCGTCGCCAGATGAGGTGATCGACCTTGCTAAAGGTCTCTTTCGCCACCTGGTTTTGATGATAGTTGGCCCAGCCCCGGATGATGGGATTGAGCTTGTTGATCAGCCATTCCTGCTTTGCTGCCTTCATCCCTTTGATGATTTCCCGAATTTTTCGCGAGAGCGCCTGCACATTCTTCTTGGCGGGTTTGATCAGCAGTTTGCCGCCATATTTGCGCAGGTTCCATCCGAGGAAGTCGAACCCTTCGTCGATATGCACGATCCTGGTCTTCTCGGGGGACAAGGACAATCCTCGTTCCTTCAAGAAGATCTCAATCAGCGCCTTCGCTTCTTCCACCACCTCTTTGGTGGCGCCAATTGCTGCGAAGTCATCGGCGTATTTTATCAGGTTGACCTTGTTTTTTCTGGCTCCGCTACTACCTCTGACGCCGAAGTGTTGGCGCAGCATCGTTTCCATGCCGTCTAAGGTCATGTTAGCGATCGTGGGCGAGACAATTCCCCCCTGCGGGGTGCCTGCTGTCGTTGGGTAGAGCCGTCTTTTCCAGACGAAGCCGGACTTCAACCATTTTTGGAGGATGGTCTTGTCCATGGGGATGTTGGCAAGTATCCAGTCATGACTGATTTTGTCAAAGCAGCTGGAGATATCCGCGTCTAGAACCCAAGTGGCACTCCCTTTCTTGCTTAATACAATAAAACATCTTCCTGCCGCATCCCTGCATGCTCTCATCGGCCGGAAGCCGTAAGAGTTCGGATCCGCAGTTGTTTCAGCGACAGGTTCGAGGGCCAGCAGATGTAAAGCTTGCTGTGCTCGATCGAGCATTGAAGGGATACCTAGAGCGCGCGATTTTCCATTTGCTTTCGGGATGAAGACCCGCCTCAGAGGTTGGGGGTGGTAGCCCCGTCGCCTGAGCGACATCACAGCTTTGGCTTTGGTCGCCGGCGTGCTCCAGGTTGCCCCGTCGACGCCGGGCGTTGTCTTACCTCGGTTTTCGGTAACTCGCTTTACGGCAAGCGCCTTGCCGCTAAACGAGTGGGTCAGGAGCCATTGCAAGGCTTTCACCTTGTTCCAGCGCCTTTCCCGAACAGCCTTCGCAATACGCGCCTGCAGCCTCTTGACCGTTCGGTGAGCCTTGACCCAGTCGATACCGTGCCAGATCACCTCGCTGCCGGAGGCCGCACCAGCCATGGTCATGGCCGTCATATGCCTGTCCTCCTGAAAAAGGTTCTGCAAGTTCTCTTGCGATCGGAGACCAGCCGGAAGTCTGCACCCTTTCGGGTAGGATGATGTCGAGCCGAGCCCTCAACCCCTATCCCCCTCATTACAAGGCGGCGTTCGCTTTCTCCGGCCTCCCATACCCGCACGCCCATCAGCTTTCCTCGCGGTCGTCCTGCCCAAAGGCGTGGGCGGGCGTACGGGCTTTCCATGTTCCTTGTAAGTGACAAATAAAAGGGTTAGGTGTCAGCTGTCCCCCGGTAAGTTGTTGTCCTCGCTTTGGTAGAAAACAAACCAAAGACCACTTACATACCTTTTGGTTCATGCCTATCAGCATCGTTGGCATGTTCGGATTAACGAGGTTTATCGCCGATTCACTTGTGTTCACCATACCTTTCAGCCTAGCTTCCTGCCGCATGATGCTTGCAGCTTCACCTTACCCTCACGGGCTCGGTTTCACCCTGTCGGGATCGGAGTTCATTGTTGGGGTGGCTCCAGACACAACCGTTACCAATCATGCCTGCACCCCTAGGCTACTGCCGGAGGAACGGCAGGTTTTGTTATCCATGTATGGACGCTTCCATAAGTACATACAAAACAATCACTTACACGGCTTCATGTCGCACATTCTCGGATCCGTTGGTATGGAGCGGTATTTCGGGTCGGTCGAGAACACGCAGAAGTTCATCCATTCGATCGAGGAGTCGGGCGAGCAGGCGATCGAGGGTGACGAAGTCGGTTTTACGCGAGAAGATCCGTTTGAACCTGGCCCTGAGTTGGGCCGCACGTTGGCGGGAGGGCTCGCTCTTGTAGAGTTTGAGATCGCGATAGAGCCACCAGATCAGCTCGCGTGTGATGTCGAGTGCCCGTCTCTGATCGTCGTTGAAGCCGATCAGCTTGTGCACCAGCCTTTCCGCGTGGATCCAACAAAGCGCGTGGTCGGCGAGGCGGAACTGGCCAGCACCGTCGGAGATGATCACGGTTTCCTGAAGGAAGCCGTGGGCATGGATGCTCCCCAAAAGGGCTCCCTCCGTGGCAATCTTAATCGGATCAGGATGGACCTCGAGCTGGCTGATGCCGAGCTGATCGAGATGCCGTGACCACGCTACCTGGTCGGCGAAGATCTTTTGCTCATGCCCGTCGAGTTGTTCGATCACCGTTCCGGCGAGATGGCGCTCACGCATGTAGGCCAGGGCCTCGACATTGATGACGTAGTCCTTGTAGCCGGCGCGCAGCAGCTCCAGAAAATTCTTGCGGCTCTTGGAGAACGTCGTCGCGAAAAAGGTGAAGCGATCATCGCCGATCTGCGTGGTGACGCCGTTGCGATTGCGATGCCTTGCGCCTGTGTCGTCGACCGTGATCCAAGGCGCCGTTTCCAGGCCTGCGCGCAGCACGCCATAAGCTTCATCAGAAAAGGCGGCGACATGACCGGTCAAAAGACGGAGCACCTGACGTTTCGAGATGACCAGGCCCAGGCCGTTCAAGAACGTCGTGATCCGGTCGGACGTCACTTGACCCTGGTGATGCTGGAGCAGAATGAAACGGACCAGCTCGGGACCAAAGTGGCCGCGCAAGCCTGCCGGCAAAGGTGCCACAATCAGCTCGCCCTCTGCTGTCACCCAGCGCTCCCGACGATAGCGGATCACCCGCCCCTCGATCCGTAGATCCTGGACCACGAAGTCGTCATACCCTTTGAACCGCGACCCCAAAGGCGCGTTGACAGAAAGCTTGCACTCTTCTTTCACGACCGGAGAGCGGCGGGCGCGTTTCGCTTGCTTGCGCCCGGTCTTCGCCTTGGCGCCACTCGTCGCTTTCTCCATGCCAGAGGGCTTCAGCTTCGGGCGGCCCTTATGACCTTTCAGACGGGCATTCTCTTCCCTGAGAGTGGCGTTCTCAGCCTCCAACTCAGAAACGCGTTCACGAAGCGCGGCAACTTCATCAAGCAGCTGCCCGACAAGATGACGAAGCTCGGCGTTCGTAAGATCTTCCGTACCCGAAAATGACATGCATAGTATGAATCACATCCCACCAAAGATGTGAATCGAGAAAAGATTCTTATCTGCCACCCGTTTCGCGCCGGTTACTGCGGATCTTCCTAACTCATTGATTTAAAGTTATATCTTATCAAAAACTAAGAATTGTAGCCATGCAAATAGCAATAATTATACCTGATGCTCATGTTGCTGTTGGTTGAGTATGGCGATGTACATCGAAGTCGTGCCCCATCGGAACTCGCCGCCCGCCATCCTGCTGCGCCGCTCCTAGCGCGATAACGGCAAGGTCAAAAAACGCACCATCCTCGATCTCTCCAAGAGGCCGCCCGAACTCGCCGAGGTCTTCAAGGCGCGGCTCAAGGGCGGGATCAAGCGCTCGCTCCCCCACGGCCATATCACCGCTATCCTTGGGTAACCGCGACCGGGCCTGGTCATCGCCATGATCGTGGCCAAGCTTGCCGCACCAACGTGAAACTCGCCACCGCAAGAGCCCTCTCGCCACGACGTCATCCGCACCAGCCTGCCCAAGGAGACGCTGAGCGATGAGGGCGCGGGGCGCGCCTAAAAGTCGCTGGCCCAAGTCGAGCGGGCCTTTCGTGTTCTCGAAACCGTCGATCTTCAGATCCGCCCGCCCACCCCAGCTAACAATTACCCATAAATCTACTGTACTATGAAGTCGTCGATGAAATCCGAAGGTGGCGAATGCCGTCATGCGAACGCTGTGCCTGTGCCGAGAGCGGCCCCAATCTTGATGTCGGTCAGGCGTGACAGGCCTCGCCACATCACGAGATGGCCTGGCGGTGCATCATGCTTTCTGGCGAGATGGCCGCCGTGCCTTTGAACGTGTCACGCGTCCGGAACTTGATCGCCGCCAATCCCAGCGGCAGACCGTCGGTCGTCACCGCCAAGATCGAATGCATCGAGAGGCCGCAGACCCGATAGGCGGCGGCGTGATCGGGGCGAGCTTCTCCGGATCTCCCCGCTTCTAGGTGAATTCGGTGGTGCCGTGCAGCACCAGCACAGGACCTGAACACGCCGCAACCCGTTCCGTCGTCGCTCGAAAATGACCGTCCAGGATCACGTCTTCGCTCACCCGGTCATTGTCGAGGAAGCGATAGGCCGCCTTGGTGTTCGCAAAGGCCTGGCAGGCCGTCCGGCTCTCGCCCATCGCACCGGCCATGCCCTCGAGCAGCTTGCGCAGGCGATGATCCAGCCGTACGTCCGGAAAAGAGCACCCCGTCAACTCTGCCTCGAGCCATTCACCGCGCTCCGCCCCATCGTCAGATGCTCCGCCACCCGACCCAGCCCTCAAAACGTTCCCCGGCAATCCGCCCCGATTGACCCCTTCGTCATCAATCCAAAATCTCAAGCCTTACTCATAACCGCAACAATTTTATCGGTCATTGTTAGCCACGCCGGAGGGATACGTTGGAGCGTGAATAGGTACCACCACAACTTCGTTGTCGCAGCTGATATAAGTATCTCCGTTATCTGGCTGTACGATTGAATAACATCTGTCTAAATAGAGCGTCTTGGGCATGGAAAGGCCTATGGACTGCTTGACGAAAAATTCCAGAGCACTCGCCTCAGTATCAGATCCATAGGTTCGAATATCAATGGACGCCAGCGAGGCCGAAATGCGTCAAACAGCGCGCTTTGGCATAACCTTGGATCAATGCCTGCTTTTGTTTCAGAAAGCTGCCGGAGCGAATGCTGCCCTAAATCGTCGGCCGAAAGTTCGCCTGGGCATCCCGCATGTCACCAACAGGGAATTGAATGTCGTGGACATTCCATTAGCCAGCGACGCGCCTGTTCTCGATCAGGTTTTGGGCCGACTGGTCGAGGGACAGATTTGCCAGGTGGATCTCGAACATGCCGGTATCAAGATCGACCTCAATCGTCAAATCAAGAGCTTGCGTCAACGTTTGAACCAGGGACAGGCCAAGGCCGACATGCTCACCCGATGTCCGTGCGGCATCTTTGCGCCAGAACCGATCGAACATCAGCTCAAGATCAGCAGGCTCGAGGTTCGGTGCAAGGTTCGACAAAGTGAGCGTCACCGTTCCATGATCGTTTAATAATGACCGACAGCCTATCGACGTACCGGGCGGCGCATATTGGTAAGCGTTGTCGAGCAGGTTTCTCATGATCAATCGAAATGTCTCGTCATCCATCGTCACCATCACATCGCTGGGAACGGAAAGTTTGAAACCAATCTGCAGGGATGGCTCTGCTGCTGCGGCGGCCTGTTGCACGTCGAGAATGGCCTGCCGCAGCGAAAACGTCGTGACAGTCCAATCGGACCGGTCGCGATCGCTGCGGGCCAGACCAATCAGGGTGTCGACGATCGACGTCATCTGTCGCGCGATGTCGCCGACATCGTTCATGAACCGCGCGATGGCCGAACGGTCGGCAGCGATTCCAGGCGCCACATCGGCAAGCGCTTGAAGTTCGGCAAGCGGGGTGCGCAATTCATGGGCGACATCGGCACTAAAGCGGCATTCCTTTTGGAAGGCTTTTTCCAGTCGTTTAAGCAGATCATTAAGACGCGCCACAACCGGCTGCAATTCGGATGGTGGCTCATTAAGGTCGATACGGGCATCGAGTTGGGCAGGATCCAGCCGTTCGATTTGCGACGACATGATTTGAAGCGGCCTCATACCTCGGCGTACCGTCCGCCTGAGCAGAAAACTCAAACTGGCCGCAAGCAACAGCCCCGCAAGCCCAAGTGACCATCCAAGCTGGGCCAGGGCCCGGTCGAGATCCTGCCTGCCATGGGCAACAACGAGATGCATTTCCTGAGCGAGAGGAGGTTCGGGCGACCCGTCCAGAATCTCATCATTCTCGATATCCTGCCGTGGCGTGAACGTCAGCGACACCTGTCGTCCCGCCCGCCCGTCAATCAAGAGGATGTTATCGAAAGACGGTGCCGCACCTGTCGTCGCAGGAAAACTCAAAGAGCGACCCTTCAACGAATGTGACTTCTCGAAGACCGCGCCATCCATGAACCAAAGCTGAAAATAGCCCGGTCTTGCCGTGACGTCATCGTATTCTGGCATGACCTCGTCAGCAAACTCGAACTCGACTTGATCAAGGTCATTTTCTGTGAGTGTCACCAATGTCTTCGCCCTGTTGAGCAATGAATCATCGAAATTTGCAACAATGTAGGAAGATAATGCGAAATACAATATGGAAAAAACCAACGTTGAGATTGCAAAAACAGACAGTGCTGATTTGAGAAATATTTCTCTTTCTATCGATCTTCCGCGATCAGTCAATATAGTATCCTTGGTTTCTTTTGTTGAGGATAACAGGAACAATGTCCATTTTTTGAAATTTCTGCTTGATGGAGTAGACCAGGGCTTCGATAACGTTGCTGCAAACATCGGTCGAACTGTCATGAAGCTGATCAATCAGCTCCCTCTGCGAAAACACCCGGCCCGGGCGAGCGGCCAGATATTCGACCAGCTCGTATTCCTTTGCTGTCAACGGTATCGCATGACCATCGAACGCAGCTCGTTTCAGAACCGTGTCGATCTCGACAGCGCCGGCCCGGATCTTCGGCGTTTTTCGTTGATGCCTGCGGCGCCCAAGCGCTCGAAGCCGTGCTAGCAATTCGTCGAAGGCGAAGGGCTTGATCAGATAATCATCGGCGCCGAGATCCAGGCCACGAACGCGATTGTCGATATCATCCTTGGCCGAGAGAATCAAAATATGCGTATCGGCACCCGCTGCGCGAAGGCGGTTTAGAACCTCGAACCCATCCAGCTTGGGCAGCATCAGGTCGAGGAGAATGATGTCGTAGTTGTAGGTTGCCGCGTAGGTCAGGCCCTCGAGGCCGTCTGCTGCGAGGTCGATACTGTGCCCGTCACTCGCCAACCCCTGACCGATCGAGCGGCGCAGCCTTTCGGAATCTTCGATCACCAGCAGCTTCATCGCGCGAGGCTCGAACTTGTTACAATCGCAAAGCAACACCTAGCACGGAGGCCTTTATGCGAACCAAAATAAGATCAAGTCGATGATGGCGTGCCTTGTCCAACATCATTTCAGTCTTTGCGCACTGATTTTCAAGATGATCGGGTGTGATCATCAGGCCTCATTTTCAGCTCATTTTTCTGTGGTAAGCAACCCGAGAAAAGAAGCACAAATCTGAGAGGCATGACCCTTTGTTGCACCACGATAATGGCTGAGGTTCAGGGAAGATCGACGGATACAGCGTATGATCCTTGGTGGGCCTACAGGGCATGGTTTGGGTGCGGACAAAAGGCGGGATCAAGCTGGAGGGCTGCTTCTCGAGGTAGCGTGCTATCGCTCAGCCGACGAGACATCGATGTTCTCTATGGAGCTCTTGCTGCCCTCTTCATCACGCGCCTGATCGCTGTTTTCATCTTTCCGCTCACTGACACAACCGAGGCGCGATATGCAGAAATTGCGCGCAAGATGGTCGAGACTGGAGATTGGATCACACCCCAATATGATTATGGGATGCCATTCTGGGGAAAGCCGCCTCTCCACACCTGGCTTTCCGCTGCAGGTATGGAGGTTTTCGGCGTGGGAGAGTTCGGCGCGCGCATCTTTATTTTTGCAGCAGCCGTCGGTCTTCTTTGGCTTATCTACGACTGGTCGGTGAGACAGACCGATCGCAATGTCGCTCTTGTCGCAACGACGATCCTCGCAGGCTCGGCGCTTTTCTTCGTTGCGTCTGCATTCGTCATGACCGATTTGCCGATGGTTGTCGGAACGACGATGTGCTTGATGGGGTTTTGGAGCGTCGTAACGTCCGACAGCAACAGAACCTTATGGGGCCATCTTTTTTTCCTGGGCCTGGCAATCGGTCTTCTGGCCAAAGGTCCGATCGCCGCAGTGCTCACCGTCATGCCAATCGGCTTATGGATCTTGATCGGGCATCGTTGGCGGTTGTTGAAGCGCCTTCCCTGGATCACAGGCCTGGCGCTGACGTTGGTTCTTACACTGCCCTGGTATGCCGCGGCCGAACTGAAGACGCCGGGCTTCCTTCACTATTTTCTCATTGGTGAGCATGTTCAGCGCTTCCTGGTGCCTAGCTGGAGCGGCGATCTCTACGGTTCCGCTCATGATCAGCCCAAAGGCATGATCTGGCTGTTTTGGCTGGCCATGTTTCTGCCCTGGACGTTGTTCTGTCTGGCCTTGCTGCCACGTGCTGGACAGGTCATCCAGGCTATCCGTATCGACAAGACAGGCTGGCGCTCCTATCTGCTGCTCTGGGCCATGGCGCCGATGTTGCTGTTCACGCCGGCGGCCAATATTCTGGGCGCCTATGTTCTGCCGGGCCTGCCAGCGGCCTCGCTCCTTCTGGTGGTCCTTTGGGCTGACCTCCGAAGCGAGCAGCCTTCCAAAAAGATCAAAGCCGCTTTTCTTGCAGGTCTGGCAACCACGACAATACTTCTCTTCGGCGTCTCGATGATCGCTGCTCTCGCTCCCGATCGGATCAATCTGAAATCGCAAAAAGTGCTGGTGGCAAAAGCCGCCGAACTGGCTCCCGGCAGCAAGGTTTACTATTGGGGCAAGCGAAATTATTCCGGCGAATTCTATACGTCGGGGACTGCTCATTTGATGACCGATATCAATAGCGTGAAGGCTCTTCTTGGGAATGATGCACGTGATGTCCTCGCCGTCTGGCATAACAGCGGCGATCAACTTGCCGCGGTCATCGACAGGCGGTTCGACCGCATCGGCGAGTTCGGGCGTTATCTTCTCTTCGTCGAGCGGGCAGCGCCCGGAGAAGGATAATGACAATTCTCGCCCATGCCCCCTTCAGCCCGGGCAAGTCACCATGCGATTCGAGACGCCCAAGAAGCTTGACATCTCCAAACGTTCCGGACCTTTCCTTTGTGATTCCGGCCTATAATGAAGAAGGGAATATCGCGACGATCATTGCGGAGATCACCGAGGAGGCGAAGCGGCTTGTGCTATCTTTCGACATACTCATCGTCGATGACGGCAGCCTTGACGGCACCTTCGCTGAAGCGAAAGCCATGTGCGCGAAATTTCCGGTCAGAGTTATTCGATTGTCTCGAAACTTCGGTAAAGAGCAGGCCATCATGGCCGGACTCGAACGTGCGACAGGTCTGGCAGTGGTGGTTCTTGATGCCGATCTTCAAGAGCCCCTCTCTCACCTGGAAACGATGCTGGCGCATTACCGTGATGGCTACGAGATGGTCTATGCCGTGCGTGCGCATCGACATGACGAGTTGTATCTGAAGCGTGTTCTTACCAGTTTGTTCTACCGCCTGGTCAGCTATGGCAGCGACGTTTTCATTCCGCCGAATGCCCGGGACTTTCGTTTGATGGACCGGGCCGTCGTGAACGCGCTTTGCGCACTCCCTGAGCGAAATCGATTCATGAAAGGCCTGTATGGATGGATCGGATTCCGTTCCAAAGCCATTCCCATCATTTTGGAAGAGCGCGAGAACGGCGCCTCCAAATTCGGATGGAAGGGTCTGATTCGTCTTGGGCTGACGGGCCTTACCTCCTTTACCGACTGGCCTTTGCGCGTCTGGACCGGGCTGGGCACCATCTTCGCCCTCCTGTCAATTCTCTACGGATGCTGGATTGTCGCCAAAACGTTGATATGGGGTGTTGACCTGCCGGGATGGTCAACGATAGCCGTGGCGGTTTTCTTCCTTGGCGGCGTCCAGCTTATCTCGATCGGCATCCTCGGAGAATATTTGGCGCGCGTGTTCACTGAGGTCAAAGGCCGGCCGGGCTTTATCATCGCGGAAGATGTCAACCCACAGTCCGATCCACCATGACCTTGAAACAACCGTTCCGATTTGGTCTTGTAGGCGGGACGGCAACACTCATCCACATCATGGTCGGCATGGCTTGCATTTGGATGGGCATACCGCCCATTCTCGCAAACTTTCTGGCCTTTGTAGCTGCCCTCAGCGTGAGCTTTTGCGGACACTACGCCTACTCTTTTCGAGGGCATCCAAGAAGTATCCGCTATGCACTCACGCGATTTCTATTGATCGCCATTTCGGCCTTTTCCTTGAACGAGCTCCTGTTGGTCATGTTTTTGAACATGACAGCGGCTTCGCCGGCGAAAAGCCTACTCATGTCAACAACGATCGTTACAGCTTTTACATTCGTTCTGAGCAAAAATTGGGCGTTTCAGGCGAAAACTCCTGCGCCAATGATCACGTCGTGCCTCTGATCGATTCCGAGACGTTGCAACACCCTATGTCTCAGCCCTGTTGTCGGCTCCTCAAGATGATCCAGGGGATCTCTTTGCCTGTGGTCTCCAGTGGCGATCTGGCAGGCAAGGCAGATGCGATGTCAAAGGCGATTTTTTCCATCTCGGTTTCTTTTGATGGCACCTCTTCGACCAATGAAAACCCGAACAAGATCGGATCGAGCTTTTCCTCCGTCACAGAGAGAAGAAGGATTGGGCTTTCGTCATCTCCTCCTTTTGCCACGAAGCCGGACTCCCATACACGCAGAACGATCCGGCTGTTTCCAGGAACCTCGCTCGGTTGCACCATTGTAGCGACCGGTGAGCGTCCATTGTTGGTCAACGGTCGGGGCGAGTAGTCCGAGAGCTGCCCTTTTGCCGGCAGCACCGAGCCGATCAACTCGTCAAGCCTGCTGTTGGACTGCCGTTGCCACCCTGAGGTCGACAGGGCTTCGAGGACGTCGGCAAGGGGCAAATCGGTCTGAACCAGGATCGGCTCTCCAGGGTCACCGTCGAGCAAGATCCGCGATGACGGCAGTTGTCGCCATTCCGTTTCGATCCATTGCTGCCGATCCAGTGTGATCGGCGTTGCCGTATGCGCATATTGTTTGCTGGCGGTGGTGAAGCCGGCGTAAAGATGCGCTGGATAGATGATGAGAACGGTGGCACCGACGATGCCGACCAGCCTGCTGAACGGCAATCTCAAGTCACGACCATGAAGCAGGAAAGCCATCGCGAAGACCAGCGATCCACCGAACAGGACTCCGGCCAGGACATCGCTCGGCCAGTGGGCGAGGAGATAAACCCGGGAGAGGGCGATGAGCGCGATGAGGATGGCGGTTGTCAGATACGCCATCCGGCGAACGGGGTCGGAAAGCGGATGCACCAAAAGTAGAATGGTAATACCCAAAATGGCCGTTGACAGTGTGGCGTGACCGCTTGGGAAACTGAAGGCCTCCACGCCATCATAGAGTGCAGTGGGTCTGGCGCGGTGCAGAAACGACTTCATGACCGGAACGAAGAGGGAGGCGGTCAGGAAAGCCATGGCGACGCTTAACGCCAGACGCCACCGACGCAGTAGCAGGAAGGTGACGACCAACGACAAAGCCATGGCCAACATCACGATGCCGTCACCCAGCATGGTGATGACAATCATCGCTCGGTCGACAACGTCGGTACGCAAGGTTTGCAGATAGCCGCTGATCGCAGCGTCGGACCGGGCGAGTTCAGGATCGAAAAGCAGGTTCGCGGCCAGCGCAACAAAGCCTGAAAGGGCGAACAGCACGATGGCAGCATAGGTGAACGACACCAGAATGCCGCCTTCGTTGGTGAGGAGACGCGCAGCCCAAATACCGCTGTCAGTATCCAGGGCGGAGAGGCGGCGGGCCAGATCGGTTCGCCACCGCTCAGCTAAAGGAAAAAGGACGCCAAAAATCAGCTTAGCGCCATACCATGCGAGTGCCGCGCAGAGAATCGCGATGGCGAGGAGCACCAGGATCCGGGGGTTCGAACTGTGGGCGACATTGATGCCCCGACCGATTCCTATAGCGGGAAGGAGATGCACCGCTGTCCATGCCACGGCGGAAACGACGTTGATCACCGTGAAACGTATCGGATCCATGCCGACGATCCCGGCAACACCGGGGATGAAGGCCTTCACGCCCGGAATGAACCGGCCGATGAAGATGCTCTTGTTGCCATGCTTTAGGAAAAAAGCTTCGCCCTTGTCGAGAAGGCTGGTGTAGCGCTTGAAAGGCCAGATCTCGCGTATCTGCTCTTTCCAGATGTGGCCTACCCAAAAAGAAACGGCATCGCCGACGATCGCTCCCATCATGGTTGCGAGGAAGATCGGAGCGAACGACAGACTTCCCATGCCGACAAGCGTGCCGGCGCCCACCAAAACCACGGTCGACGGCACGAACAGACCAATCACCAGCATGGCTTCGCCAGCCGAGACCAGAAATACGATCAAGACGGCCAAAGAGGGGTGGTCGCCGATATACGCGACCAAAAGTTGAAGAACCTCCGTCATCGGGAACTGGATTTTGCCGTGCCGGAGTTCGTGAACTGGACGGTGACGCACAAGCCTGGCGCGTTATCGCTCAGCTGGAGGCTGGCGTCATGAAGATCGGCGATCGCCTTGGCGAGGCTGAGCCCCAGACCCGATCCCGACGTGGTGCGGCTTTTGTCCAAACGATAGAGCCTTCTCAAGACGTTTTCATGCTCGAATTCCGGAATGCCCGGGCCATTATCGGCAACCCTGGCGGTCACGTGACGTCTATCCAAGCCCAATGCGCAGTCGATCCGTGCGCCCTTCGGGCAGTGCCTGATCGCGTTCTCGATCAGATTGGCGAACATTTGCGTCAGGAGTTCACGATCACCGAGAATGGGTGCCTCGACGGCACCTTGACGCTCAAAAGAGAGCGACTGTCCTGCATCGATCGCCACCTCGCGAAAGATGTCGACAAGGTTCTGCAGGAGGTCGGCGACATCGATCGTCATGAAACGGGACTTACGCACGCCGGATTCGATTTGAGCGATGCGCAGGAGGGCTGAAAATGTCTCGTCGATACAATCGCTCTCAGCCAAGGCTGCCGCCAGCTCTTCGCTGACCGGCAGACCCCGCTCGCTGTTCGTCGCGGCCGTCTCGATGGTCATTTTGAGCCGGTTGAGCGGCGTCTTGAGGTCATGAGCGATATCGGTGCTGACCTGCCGCATGCCCTCAACCAAGGAAGAAAGACGCGCCAGTGCCTGGTTCACATCGGCGGAGAGCTGATCGATATCGTCACCATTACCGATGAGCGGAATTCTGGCGCCGAGGTCACCATGGGCAATGTCGTCCATGGTCTTGCCAATCACATCAAGTCGACGTTGCGCGCGAGCGGCGATGATGGCGCCACCCGTGAGGGCCAAAGCCATGACGAAGATCGATGACCAGCCGAAGGCAGCCAGCGCAATTTCTTCGAGTTCATGGATTTCTTTGCCGCTCATGCCGACGACGAGACTGCTTTCACCCACCTTGCCGTTGTACAATCGAAACGAATGACTGGTAGCCAGGCCAAGCGCATCGCCTGGTACTTGCGACCAGCCAGGTTTGAGTTCAATGGCCGAAATATTGCCGGCGAGAAGTTGGCCATTGGCAAGCTGCAGCCGAAAGACACTTTCGTTGCCCCGAGTTCGACGATACGCGTAGCGCCACGGCTTCCACCAGATCTTCGATATCCTCGTCTAAATGCTCTTGAGACAATGTACGCCACGTCTCTTCGATGCGACGATCTTGCCGTCCGACCAGTTCGCTTTTCATGAGGGTGTAGGCAATAAAGCCGGAAAGAAGAAGGGCCACGACAAACAATGCCGTGAAGACCACGGCAAGACGAAAGGGCGTGCGTCGAAAAAGCCTAGCGCGGCGCATGCAACGAGTATCCGACATTCCTGACGGTCTGGAGGAGAGCTACATCAAAAGGCTTGTCGATCTTGGTGCGCAGTCGGCTGATATGAGTTTCGACAACGCTGGTTTTCGGATCGAAATGAAAGTCCCAGACCCGCTCCAGCAGCATGGTGCGCGTGACCACGCGGCCTTCGTTGCGCATCAGGACTTCGAGCAGGGCGAATTCCTTGGGCTGAAGGTCAATGTCCTGGCCGGCTCGCATGACACGCCTGCTGATCAGGTCCATCTCGAGATCATGGACAGAGAGGGTGGTTGTCTGATCCTGAACCGGCGGGCGCCTGGAAAGCGCGTTGACTCGGGCGAGGAGTTCCGAAAAGGCAAACGGTTTGACCAGATAGTCGTCACCGCCGGCTTCAAGGCCTTCTACACGATCGTCGACACCGCCGATGGATGTGAGGAAGAGAGCGGGCGTCCTGACGCTCGCAGCACGCATTGCCTTGATCAGAGAAAGACCATCCAGACCCGGCAGCATGCGATCAACGACGATCACATCGTAACGTTCACCGGTCGCCTGGTACAAACCGTCCTGGCCGTCATGAACGACGTCGCAGAGATGACCGCTTTCGCGGAAACCACGCACCACGAAGTCGGCAGTCTGACGATCGTCTTCGATGAGTAGAATACGCATGTCACGATTGATTCTCAGCGATCAAAATGAATGGTGGCGCCGACGAAAAAATGGCGGGCCGACTTGGTTCGGCCCGCCATCTCGCTACCGTTGTCCAGAGCTTCGGCAGCGATAAGCAGGCGTTAAGCCTTGCCAGTCAAGTCCGCGACATTTTCGTCGCCATCATGGGTGATCGTCATATAGAAGATCAGCGCTACGATACACCCCAGGAACAGAAAACTGGTGATGATCGTGCCGAACCCGAGGCCGCCATTCGCCAGCGGTTGGGACAGCAGATCGCCAAAGGAAGCACCCATGGGCCGGGTGAGGATATAGGCGAGCCAAAAAGCGAGAATCGCGTCGATCCCGAGCACGTAGTAGGCAAATGCGATGGCGGCGATGATGGCACCGAAGATCAGGCCGGTTTGCAGATAGCCGAAACCAAGTATTTCCGCCGTAAGATCGCCAACCGCCGTCCCGAGGGCGAAGGTGAACAGAATGGCAAGCCAGTAGAACGCTTCCCGCCTGGTCGTATAAATGGTGTGGATCGACAGCGTTTTTTCGACCGCATACCAGACAGCAAAGGTTGCCGCCAAAGCAGCGGAGAAGAAGATGGACGTCGCTTCGAGGCTGATACCGTAATTGTCGACCAGATTGTCGGTGATCAGCGTGCCGACCACACTGATGAGCACCACGGCGAGCCAGTAGACCCAGGGAACGTATTTTTGCTGGGCGAACTGCAGGGCCAGGGCAATCGCCAGAACCGCGCTCAGGATCCAGGATGTGGTCGACAGGCCGAAGCCGAGATCCAAACTCATGAAGTCGGCAGCCGTTTCACCGACGGTGACGGCCATGAGCTTGATCAGCCAGAAATCGACGGTGACTTTCGGCACGCGGTTCTGAACCGGTGCCGCCATGCTGGTAGCATTGATAGCAATCGTCGTCATGGTTTTTTGCCTTGGCTTTCTTCGGTTGGCGGCGACTACTTGCCGATGATGTTCATGGCGTCGGCGAAAAACGCATCGGCGCCGGCATCGTCATCCGCCTTGCAGCGATCGATGCCCTGCTGCCGCAGTTCCGCGACCTTGGTCTTGTCGGCTTCCGAGAGCGTTGCAGTTGCTTCGGCTGCGCGCAAATCGCCGAGCATCTTCTCGCACGGCACCGGATCGCCAGCGGCAAACGCAGATGAAGTCATGACGCCGGACACTGTCGCAACTGTAAGGGCTGTGGAGAGAATGAGGTTTTTCATAAGCCTGAACTCCTAAATGTCAGCGACGATAGCCGCTGACGAAAAGGGCCGGAGGTCTTCTGGCATCATGCCCGCCTTCGGTGCTCTAGGTTATAATTCAGGCAGGTCTCCTGGGCCTTTCCTAGGCCTTACGATTTTGTAAGGCTTTCGCAAGGTCGGGGAAAAGCGGGCCTTCTAGTTTCGCGTGCAGAGGACGGCATGCCGCCATCCAAGGCGCAGAGAGAGAGAGAGAGAGAGAGAGAGACCATGAAAAAACCCGTGATCGCCGCCATCATCATCGCTTGGGTAGGTGCAGGTGCTGCCGCATCTGCAATGGCTGCTTCCGAAGACGAAAAGGCGGATCAGGCGGAGAAGCAGGAGGCGTTAGCGTCCGCCAAAGTTTCCATCGCCGATGCCATCAAGGCCGCTGAAGCCTCCGCCGGCGGCAAGGTCGCCGAAGTCGAATTCGACAACGACGAGGGCACCGCTGCCTATGAGGTTTCGGTCATCATGGCCGATGGTATCAAGCACGAAGTTCAGATCGATGCCAATTCTGGCGAGGTGATGAAAACCGTCGTCGACGATGAAGACAATGATCAAGGCGAAGACGACGACTGACTTCCCCCACCCGAATTGCGCGACGCGATAGCAGGGTGGACGGGCAAGAATGTGGCCGTTGATTCCCGAAGGCAAACAACTTGCCCGTTTGCCGTCAGTACCACTGGCGGTATCGCCATCTGTTCACCATCTCCAACTTTGGATCATCATGAAAAAATTCACCATCATCGCCGTAACGGCGCTTGCTCTGTCCACCGCCGCTGCAGCCTCTGCCGAAGAGCAGTATTGCAACGGCAAGGGCGAGCCGATGGCCGCCGACAAAGTCATGCAAAAGCTTGAGACGATGGGCTACCAAAAAATCAAGAAGCTCGATATGGAGCATGGTTGTTACGAGGCCAAAGGCTTCGACAAGGACGGCAACCGGGTTGAGGTCTATCTTGAGCCAGCTACCGGCGAGGTCGTGAAAGTCAAGACGTCATGATCGGGCCGATGATCGCCGGCGCCGCACGGCCGCCCAACGTACCCGACCTTGGGCATGCCCGGGTCACCGTTTGGGACCCTTTGCTGCGCCTCTTCCACTGGTGCCTTGTCGCAGCCTTTTTCACCAGCTTCTTCATCATGGGCAGTGCCAGGGTGCATGAAGGGGCAGGCTATGTTGTCCTGGGCTTGCTGACGTTTCGCGTGGTGTGGGGCCTGATCGGCCCCGATCATGCGAAGTTCGCCGATTTCATCAAACCGCCAGCCGTGGTCTGGCGCTATCTGCTGGATCTCAAGCATGGTCGTGCAGTGCGCCATCTCGGCCACAATCCCGCCGGCGGCGCCATGATCCTGGTACTGATCGCCACCGTAACGCTGGCGGCGGGCAGCGGCTGGCTGTCGACGACCGAACGTTTCTGGGGCGTGGGCTGGGTGGAAAATCTTCACGAGGTCTCGGCCTGGCTCGCCGTCTCGCTGATCGTCGTGCATGTCACCGGCGCCATCGTCGCCAGCTTCCTGCATCGGGAGAACTTGATCCTGGCCATGATCACCGGCCGCAAACGCGCTTGACCCAGCAAGCGCGCGGCCGAGATCATCGGGCGTCTGTCTCAGGCGGCTTTGACTGCCTGAGACAGTGCCGCCCCACCTCCATCCGGTTCGCCAATGATCTCTTTTTGAGCTCCTGCAAGCGTTGCAATCTGGTTAGCAGCGGTGCCAAAATAGCCCGGCCAGCATCGGCAATTCTCCTGGCGAGAGTGTCTATGGTGCGAAGCGATGCTTGGCAGCACGTGGTCAGGCGACACAAAATGCTAACGGCTGTGATCGGCATCACAGATCCGACGTAAACGCCGATGTTAATCAAACAACGAACTTGACCTGGCATTTATCGTTACGATTGTGTTGCCGTTTGCTGGCGACATGTCGTTGCTCAATCTTTGCAGAACATCATGGGCAGGAATGTACTCTGCTATCAACGGTGAAAAGCAACGTTCTTTCAGAACGGCGTGGTTAAGGCTGTGAGGTATCGTTGATGACTCAGTTCCGGTCGATTTTGTTTGCCAATTTTGTGCTTGCTGCTGCCTTTGTTGCCCATTCCCTGCGCCTTGAAGATGACCAAGACGCATCGATCGCGCTTGCTGCCACCGCACGGCTGATCGGTAAGAATGAGAGCCCCTCTTACCGGACGCCTTGGGTCTGGACGCCCTTTGTCTTGATCGAGGCGTGAGGAGATGATTGGGCTGAAATCATCGCAAACAAAGCCACGGGCAGCGTCGTTACCCGTTCTTTCCTACAAGGTCATTTTAGGTTTGGTCGTCTATGCTGTTTTCGCCGCCACTTTAGTGCTCGGTTTAAGAAATGCCGGCTGGCTCGAGGCCTTGGAGCTGTCGGTTTACGATCGTTTTCTCGGCTTGACAACGACGCCTTCGACGGTCGATCCGGACATCGTCGTCGTGGAATACAGGAAAGACGATTCAAGGCTTTACGGCGACATCCTGCCCGACGTTCAGCTGGTTGACCTGCTGCAAAATGTCCTGAAAGAGGAACCAACGGCAATTGGTCTTGATCTGATCCGCGATCATCCCGTGCCCAATGAGGGGAATCCCTTGGATCAGCCGCTAAGCGCCCTGTTGGACAGTCATCGCTCGATTATCGGTATCATTTGGGACCCGGGTTCCAAAGGTGGCTTCGGACCACCGCCTGTGCTTGAGGGGCGCATCGATCGGGTCGGTGCGGCTGACGTCATCGAAGATCCCGACCGCACCGTGCGCAGAGGTCTGTTGTTTGCAAGTGACTCCTTGCCGACCTTAGCCTTGCAGTTGGCCTTGCGTCATGCCGAGACCAGCGGAACGGATGGACGCTATGAGCATGATCGCCTGCGCTTGGGTGAGACGACGTTCGTGCCCTTTGATGATCAAGCGAGCGGACTCTACCAGAGGCGTTTCAGCAACGGCGGCTATCAGTTTCTGTTGACCTACCCGGCCTGCAAGGGCGGTTTTCAAACTTTTTCCGTCAATGACGTTCTGGAGGGCAGAGCAAAAGGGAGTTTCAAGGAAAAAATCGTCTTGATCGGCAATACAATCCCTGAATCCAAGGACGCCCTGAATGCCCCGGTTTCATGTCCCGACGGCATTAGTCAGAGCATGTTCGGTGTCCATCTGCACGCGCAAATAGTGCGCCAACTCATTGAACAGGCTGATGGGACCGGCAGGCCTCTCGAAACGGTGGCGCAAAAATTCAACAATGTTATCTCCGGCGGGGTCATCGAGTTCGATCTGGATTTCCTTTTGGACACTGCCGGGCGTCATTGCATCAGCGCTGCTGACGGTGCCGCTGGCTTTCATCGCCGCATGTGCAGCCATGGTAAGCTTGCTGCTCGCCATCGCAGCCTTTGCTTTCGTCTGGTTTAGCTTGTGGCTCCCGGTCGTTCCGCCACTTGTCGGCTTTGCCCTCAGTACGTTTCTATCGGTCACCTATTTGCTGATGCTCAGCCGGGAAAAAGGTGTTGATCTGCAAACGATGCTGCGTGGTTTGATGCCTCCCATGGTGGCTGAGAAATTGCTGCTCCATGCCAAGGCTCCTTTGAGCTTCGAACCGGAGCGCAGAACCGCGACGATCATGTTTTCCGACGTTGTAGGTTTCACGACCATTTCGGAGCGCCTTCCGGAGGAGCGCCTGGCTCAATGGCTGAACGACTATCTTGCCGCCATGGTCAAGATCATCGATCGCCACGGTGGTGGCGTGGAGAAGTTCGTTGGCGATGGCATAACAGCTGGTTTTGGGGCGACAGAAGCCGAAAGCTCCCCCGACGATGTAGCGAAGCATGCCAGAGCTTCAATCGACGCCGCCCTCGAGATGACCACCAAGCTTCTTGAACTGAACGCCCGCTGGCGACAGGAAGGTCTGCCGGAAATTGGGGTTCGGATTGGTATCCACACTGGCCCACTGATGGTAGGCGTGATAGGCACTGATGTCCGTTGGCAATATACGTTCATTGGTGATACAGCCAACACGGCCGCTCGCTTGGAGACCTACGGCAAGGATGACCCTGATCTGAGCTGTGCACCTGGTCACTGCCGGATCTTCATCTCGGGTTCAACATGGGACTTGGTTGATGCTTCCTATCGGAGCAGCTTCGTCGGCGACATCGAGCTTCGCGGCAAAGCCAAGCCAGTCAGTGTTTATCGAATAGAGAATTGCCTAGAGTAAAGTCAATTGGAGGCAGTCATATGAGGTATTGCAGCAAATGTTTGGTGCTGGCGTCGGCGGGTTTCCTTTGGGCGTTGCCAGCTGCGGCCGAAGGTGACGGCGACAAAGGATGGGTACGCGACAAGAAATCTCTGAGCACCACGGATTGCTCAAAAGACATGCCGGCCTTGTCCCGACAGATCCTTTGTCCCGACAAGAAGATTCCTGAAGCGACCGGCACCGGAACCGCCGGCGTTCGTACGCCCAAGCTTAAAAAGCAGCGCTGACGCAAACCCGCCCCTGAAGTGGCCGGATGAGGCTGAAAGCTCTACATTACGGCATTCGAGACTGAAGCAAGGGCGACAACGAAGGCCAGCCTGGCAATTGAAACCCCGATAGTGAAAGCCCGGCGGCGTCTCGGCGCCGCCGGGCGGATGATCTCGGATAACTCAGACTTCCGGTAACAGTTCCTGGGTGAAAAGCGTGGTGTTGGCGAGATCCTTTAGATGAACGGTCATCACCTCGCTTGCCCCATTGATGTCGACCTGACCGAAAAGCTGCAGTCCTTCTGAAGGTGGCAGATTGGCTTGGCCTTCCGCTGGCGCCTTCACGAACTTGACCTCGGGACCAAGGTGTTGTCGAGCTTGTTCGGACCGAAGGAGCCGGCGTGGATCGGGCCGGTGACGAACTCCCAAAATGGCAAGAAATCCTGGAATTGCGCCTTGTTGGGATCGTAGTAATGGGCAGCACAATAGTGAACGTCGGCCGTAAGCCAGACGACGTTCTTGATGGAGTTGTCGCGGATGAAGCGGAGGATCTCGGCAAGATCATGCTTGCGGCCGCGCACCGGGCCGTCGCCATTGGCGCCGTTTTCGAACTGGTTCTCGCCATCAGCGACCACGAGACCGACCGGCATGTCGGAAGCAATCACCTTCCAGGTAGCATTGGACGCGAGCAACGACTGCTTCAGCCAACGTTTTTGTTCCTCGCCTAAGAACCTGGTCTCCGGTCCGGGCACGGCCTGGTCGTTGGCGGTGTTGGGGCCGCGATTGGTGCGCTTGTCGATGCGGAACATGTCGAGGGACGGGCCGTAGCCGAACGCACTGCACACTCGCTCCGGTTCTGCCGGGTGCCGCCGAATAGGCATATAGTCGAAGAACGCCTGCGAGGCGCGGGCCGCGAGAAGGTCGACGCTGGCATCCTTGTAAGTACCCCTCCGGCGTGGCTAACAATGACCGATGAAGTTGTTGCGGTTATGAGTAAGGCTTGAGATTTTGGATTGATGACGAAGGGGTCAATCGGGGCGGATTGCCGGTAAACGTTTTGAGGGCAGGGTCGGGTGGCGGAGCATCTGACGATGGGGCGGAGCGCGGTGAATGGCTCGAGGCAGAGTTGACGGGGTGCTCTTTTCCGGACGTACGGCTGGATCATCGCCTGCGCAAGCTGCTCGAGGGCATGGCCGGTGCGATGGGCGAGAGCCGGACGGCCTGCCAGGCCTTTGCGAACACCAAGGCGGCCTATCGCTTCCTCGACAATGACCGGGTGAGCGAAGACGTGATCCTGGACGGTCATTGTCGAGCGACGAGATCGCTCAGGGCGGCCCAAAGAGGATCAGGGCGCCGATCACGAACGAGGCCTTTTTGCGGATCCCAAGACTTTATCGGATTGAAAAGGAGATTCTGGTCGATCCGCCGACCAGCGACGAGAGGCCCGTCAGGTCAGGGCCAAGCCGATCGTCGAGGCACTTCCATCGACAAAAACACTTGGCGAGCGCTGCCGAGTTCGTTGAAGCGCGTAAAAAAGAGCCTGATCACCTGCTGCAGGCGAAGATCGGGATCAACACCCAAGCCGGCATCGCGGTGCTCGCAGCACCCGCATTGCTCGCAGCACCCGCGGTGCCAGATATAGCCGAACCGGCACCGGCAAGCGCAGTTCGCCGCGTCTGGCCTTCGCACGGGCGGCATCCAGCATGCGGGCGCGCAGCACCCCAAGCTCGAACTCGCTGATGCTGTCCTTCATGCCCAACAACAGCCGATCGTTCGGCCGGCAGGGATTGTCGATCCCATCCTGATCGATGACGCGAGCTTTCACCAACCCGCAAAGTTCCAAGAGATGATGCCAGCCCCGACTATTTCGGCTGGATCAAGCGCGGCGGTGGCGTATCTTGACGATCAGCTCTTAGACGGCACGATCTTGAGAATCTTGCCGGTCTCGCCGAACGGGCCGAACTCGTCGTTGGTGAGGATGTAGAGTTCGCCTTCAGCGTCCTCGGCGACGCTGATGATGCGGGTGTCGAGTTCCTTCAGCTTTTCGAAGGACCAGAGGTCGCGCCAGCGGGACGGCGGCGTGGCGAGGAAGAGTTGGCCGGACGGTTTTTCGAAAGCAGCGCTCCAGTCGGCGAAGACCAGCTTGCCCTGAAGCTCCGCAAGCGCGCTGCCGCGATAGATCCTCCCGCCGACCACCGCCGTCCCTATGCCGGTGGCATTGCCGACGCCGGCGGCGTCGACGTCGGTGTCCGGATGCATCACCTGCATGTTCGGGTATTCGACGATCGGCTCCTGGATCGGCGAGCCGTCGGCACCGTGCCGCGGACAGTCCAAAGGCGGCTTTCGCGGCGCTGCGCGGTCGACGCAGTGGGTTCCCTCGCGGATCGGCCAGCCGTAATTGCCGGGGCCGTCGATCAGGTAGATCGCTTCCCAGAGCGTCTCGGCGATCGCTGTCGCCAGGAGATCGCCGCTGCCGTTCTTGTCGAAGGCGATGCGGTAGGGATTGCGAAAGCCGAAGGCATAGATCTCGTCCAGGCCGGGCTTGCCGACGAAGGGGTTGTCAGCCGGGATGCCGTAGCCGGGAAAGCCGCCATCGACGTCGACTCGGAGGACTTTGCCGAACAGCGAGGTCGTGTCCTGGGCAAGACGGTCCCAGTAGAGCTGATCAGCGGGGACCTCGAAGGCCGACCAGATCACCTCCGCGCCGACGCCATGGGCGCCGCCGCCATCGCCGAACCCGATATAGAGATAACCGTCCGGACCGAAGGCGAGCCCGCCGCCATTGTGCTTCCGGCTCGGCCAGTCGAGCTCGAGCAAGGTACGTTCCGTGCCGAGACCGATGCGGTCCGCATTGGGTTCAAGGGTCAGTTCCGAGATCCGCCTCGTATAGTTCCAGCCCCTGGGCGCGCCTGCTCGAAGCGGAGCCGCGTAGCTGACATAGAGGCGGCCGTTGCTCTTGAAATCGGGATGGAGCGCAAAGCCCAGAAGGCCGCGCTCCTCGAAGTCGTTCTTCAGCTCCAGGAGATGCGGGCGAAGATCGAGCAGCGGTTTTTCCGACAGTACACCGTCCCTGGTGAGCACGCGCACGATGCCCTGCTGCTCCACCACGAACAGGCGGCCGCTGCCATCGTCGGGATCGGCAAGATCGATCGGCGCGGTCAGCCCTTCGGCGATCGTCTCCAGCTCCACCGCCGCCGCTGCGAGCGGCGCGTTCACTAAAAGGAGTGTCCATAGAACAACCGTCAGTCGTTTCATGTCGTTTTTTCTTTCATGTGAAGAACAGAGCGATTTCCTCGGCGGCGCGGTCCGGGTTTTCGTAGTGCACGAAGTGACCGCAGTCTTCGGCGATGTCGATCGAAACATCCTCGAACGCGTCCGGCAATACATCGACCCACTCAGCCCGAAGAATTGGATCGTGTCGGCCCCAGACCACGCGGGTCGGCACCTTGATCTTCTCGGGCTTGGGCGCGGTGCCGGCCATGACCTGAAGCCGCGGCGCGTTCTGGCTGATGTAGAAGTTGAAGCCGCCCTGGAGATTGCCGGGACGCATGAAATTGTCGACCCAGCGCTCCAGCACGTCGTCGAACGCGTCCTTTCTGTGCGACCAGTGCCGTAGAAAAAAACCGATATGCGCTCGGCAGCTTTCTCGCGTGGCACCGACGATCTGGGCCGCATAGGGCATCTGGTGAAAAGTCTGATACCAGATCTGGTTGATGTGATCGGGATCGCGCCAGCGGGCGCCGACGCCGTGGGTCGGGCAGTTGAAGAACAGGAGTTTTTCGCACCGCTCGGGATGGCGGCGCGCCAGGCTCTGCATGACGTAGGCGCCGATGTCGTGGCCGACGAAGCCGGCGCGCTCCAGCGAGAGGGCGTCCATCAGCGCCAGGATGTCGTCCGCGAGCACGTCGACACCGGCCTGGTCGGTCGGCTCGAGGCTCGGGTTGTCGCTACAGCCGAAGCCGCGGAAGTCAGGCGCGATCAGGTGAAAGCGATCCTCCAACCGCGCCATCACCGGCTCCCAGGTCGCCCAGAATTCCGGCCAGCCGTGAAGCAGGATCAGCGGCGCGCCCGCGCCCGCCTCGGCGACATGAAGGCGAACGCCGTCGACGGTGACGTCCCGGTGTTGAATGGCCATGCTCTTGCTCCTGGTCGAAAAGAATCATGCGAGGGTGACGCCGACCTCGATATTGCCGCGGGTGGCGTTTGAGTAGAGGCAGATTTCCTCATGCGCCTGGTTCATCAGCTTTTCCGCCTGCTCTCGATCCAGATTGGGGATCTTGACGGTGAGCGTGACCATGAGCTCGAAGCGGGTGTGTTCCTTGCGGCCGATGCCGACGCGCGCCGCCACTTCGCTGGACCGGTTCGGTGAATGGACTGCCCGCGGCAGTCGACCGCGACCATGACAGGCATGTCCTCGACCCGAAGGCGGTAGATCGCCTCCATGCCGAGATCCAGAAACGCGACGGGTTCCGCATCGCGGATCGCCTTCGAGACCAGATAGGCGGCCCCGCCGACCGCGATCAGATAGGCTGCATTGTGACGCTCGATCGCGGCGATCGCCTCCGGCCCGCGCTCCGCCTTGCCGATCATCAACCGGAGGCCGGTCGCCTCGAGAATACGGTTGGTGAAGCGGTCCATGCGGGTTGCGGTTGTCGGCCCAGCCGGCCCGATCACCTCGTCACCGACCGCATCGACCGGGCCGACATAGTAGATGGCGCGTCCCCCGAGATCGACCGGCAGCGCCTCGCCCTGATCCAGGATCTCGACCATGCGCTTGTGTGCGGCATCGCGGCCGGTATAGAGCGTGCCGTTCAGGAGCAAGGTCTCGCCTGGCGTCAGGGACTGGATCACCTCTTCGGTCAGATCATCGAGATCGATCCGCCGCGCATGAGCACACGCTTTGTCCAGAAGAATCTCCGGCCAGTCCGCGAGATCGGGCGGCGTGAGTATTGCTGGGCCGGAACCGTCCAGCATGAAATGCACATGCCGGGTCGCGGCGCAGTTCGGGATCAGGCCGACCGGAAGGGACGCGGCGTGGGTCGGAAAGCTCTTGATCTTGACGTCGAGCACGGTGGTCAGGCCGCCCAGGCCCTGGGCGCCGATGCCGAGCGAGTTCACGCGGTCATGGATTTCGAGGCGCAGTTCTTCGGTGCGGTTCGCAGGGCCGCGGCGCAGGAGGTCGAACATGTCGATCGGCTCGTTCAGCGCCTGCTTGGCCAGCAGCATCGCCTTGTCCGAGCTGCCGCCGACGCCGATGCCGAGATAACCGGGCGGGCACCAGCCGGCACCCAGGGTTTCGACGGTGTTCACTACCCAGTCGGCGACTGATTTCGGATGGCTCCAGCACGGTGAACTTCGCCTTGTTTTCGGAGCCGCCACCCTTGGCCGAGACGTGGACGGAGACGTCATCGCCCGCGACCATCTCGACATGGAGCATGGCCGGCGTGTTGTCGCCGCTGTTCTTTCGGCGATCCAGCGGATCGACCACGACCGAGGCGCGCAGCGGGTTGGTGTCATGGCGGTACGCACGTCGCACGGCGTCATCCACGACCTCCTGAAGGGGACGCGCAAGATCGAGGCGCGCACTGACGCCGACTTCGAGAAAGACGTTGGCGACGCCGGTGTCCTGGCAGATCGGCCGGCGGCCGATCGCGGCCATGCGCGAATTGACCAGGATCTGGGCGATCGCGTTTTTGGCACCCTCGCTCTCCTCGCGCTCATAAGCGGCGCCGAGCGCCTTGATGAAGTCCGGCGGGTGATAGTAGGAGACGTATTGCAGCGCGTCCGCAATGCTGTCGATCAGATCGCATTCCTTGATGACCGCCATGATCAGACCTCGTTCATTTCGCGCACCACGTCGGTCACCATGCCGTCCCGATATTCCGAGACCGCCACGACACGCCGCTCTGAGCGGGGCGGTGACGTTCGGCTCGCCGCGTCTCTTGCCTTCGCCGCCAGCTCCTCGATCGAGAGCACCGGCAGATGCGCGGCGCGCAGTCGCTCGGCAAGCTCGGCACGTACCGGATTGACCGCGATACCGCCGTCAGTGACCAGAACGTCCACGGTCTCGCCAGGTGTGGTCAGCGTGCCGACCGTGGGAACGATCTTCGGAAAACCGGCCGCGGTCAAGCGCGTCGTGATCACCGTAAGCTTCGCGCCGGCCGCAGTGTCCGCATGGCCGCCGGAACCACCGATGATCAGGCCGTCCGAGCGCGTCGTGACGTTGACGTTGAAGGCGAGATCGACCTCGGCCGCGCCCAGCACCACCGCATCGACCCGGTCGACCACGGCGCCGCCGATATGGGGGGCGGCATAGGCGGCGGCCGACATCGATTGGTGGCGCGGATCGGTCTGGTAGGAGCGGATCGCGGCCTGATCGAAGCACTGCACGTCCATCAGCGTGCGAAACAGACCCGCCTTCAGTGTCTCGACATGAAAGGCGGTGATGCCGCCGGCGACGAAGCTTCCTTTAATGCGGCGCTCACCCATGGCGCGGCCGACCACAGCGCCGGCCGCAAGCGAAATCCCGCCGGCGCCGGTCTGGAAGGAGAACCCGTCCTCGAGCAGGCCGCTCGCGGCGATCACGACTGCGGCGCGTTGGCCGATGTCGAGACCGACCCGCTCCATCGTGGGACGGGTGGTGCCGGACGCGATGCCGGCAGGATTGCCGATCGTCTCCACCTCGACGACAAAATCGACCTTGTCCTGCGGGATGTCGATCGGGGCGACCGGGAAGGCGGCGAGGCTGTCGGTGATCGCGATCACGTTTTTCGCGACCTCGACGTCGCATTGGGGATAGCCGAGCGTGCCGCAGACCGCGCGGCCGACACGGCCGCTGATATTGCCGAGCTCGTCGGCGGCCGGTGCCGCGACGAAGGCCGCGTCAACGATCAGCTCGCCCTGATCGAGGGCGCGCGCCCGGCCGCCATGGGTGCAGAGGACCACGGGCTCAGCCAGCAGTCCCCGGCTCACCGCTTCGCCCACCGGGCCGGCGATGAAACTCGCCGTAAGACGGCCGACGGTGCCCTCCCGGATATGCCGCACCAGCGGCGCATGCACCGGGAAGATCGAGGTCGCGGCGACGTGCAAATTTTTCAGGCCGCGCCGCGCTGCGGCCTCCAGCACCGCATTCAGCACCCCATCGCCGTTGCGCAGGTGATGGTGAAAGGAGAGCGTCGCCCCGTCCTTCAGTCCGACGGCGTCGATCGCGGCGTCCAGCGACGCCACGAGCTTGCTTCGCCGGCCGACCCCGGTCACGCCTGCGGCATAGGCGCTGATCTCGCCATAGCCGTCGAGATGACGCGGCAGGTCAGGCATGGACCGATCCTCTCGCTTCTTCCGACCGCACCGTCACGTCAGGACGGATCAGGACGGGATCATGCCGATCTGCTGCTGCAGGCCGAGATTGTCGATCGCCGGCCATTGCTCGGCGATCTTGCCGTCTTCCATGCGGAAAAGGTCGAGGACCATGACGTCGAAACGCTTGCCGGTCGCCTGGTAAACGCCGAAGGGACCGCTGTGCACGCCGCGAAACTGCAGCCGGACCAGCACCTTGTCGCCCTCGGCCACGACATCCTGCACGTCGAGCTCGATCTCGGAAAAGGCGCCGAGCAGCACGTCGCCGAGTTGCATGACGCCATCCGGTCCGACCACCTCGAACGGCAGGGTGGTGTCGCGGCGGACATAGGTTTGGGCGACATTCGCCTCCAGCCAGTCCCGGTCCTGCGCGGCGAAGGCCTTGAAGTAATTTTTTCGCGCGTTCCTTGTTGTCTTCGATCACCGCATGTCTCCGGCGGTGAGGTCGTTTCTTTGCGTTATCAGGCGGCGCTGTCGATTGAGCCGGCGGTCGGCAGCGTTTCGAATCCCGCGCGCGGAAAATGGATGTGGAGGACGCCGGTCTCAGGCGTCTCGCGGCGGATGACGATCTCCTGCGCATTGGCGGCGACCAGCTCGCCCTCGACCGGGACGCGGGCGTTGTCGTCGGGCGTCACGGTCACGGCCGTGCCGGGTTTGATCCCGCTCGGGTCGTTGTCCGCGTCGAACGCCGGCGCCGAAGGCTCGGCGGATTTGGCGGCGGCGAGCGCCTCCTCCGGGGTCATGTCCGTGCTCTGGCCATGACCGATGTCAGCGATCCGCTCCATCCAGGCGGTAATCCTCGGGCTCAGCTTGAGCTGGGCGTCGATCGCCTCCGCCCCGCAATTGGCGCGCAGCAGCCAGAGCGAGTGATAGCAGGTGATGTCGGCGGCGGACAGCCGATCGCCGGTGACGTAATCGCCGTTCTCCTCAAGGATCTCGTCGAGCCACTGGGCGAGCGCCATCATCTGTTGAACATAGGCCGGCAGCATCGGCTCGACAAAAACCAGATTGTCTGCGATGGAAACGCAGTCACCCACTCAAAACCACATTATCTAAGAACATCGGCGGCAGCACGAAATTTTGTTCTTTTGGTCGCTTTGACCATCGGATACCACCCACAACGCTTGTTCGGCTTCGTGCCAAACATCGTTCCAGTGAAGCTCAACTAGCCAGGGAATTGAGTTCCCCAAGCATCCTATTCCCAATAAGCTCAACTGCCATGAAGTCATTCAATAGCTGAGAGTGGTACATGAATTTTTTTTGCGTATCTCCGGCAACCGGTCTGAATTCGCCCAATTCATCCTGCTCATTCTGTAGGCGACGGTACTCATGGAGTTTCTGCGCTTTGATAGCGTAAGCCTTGCTTTGCTCAAGGGTTTCGTATCTCTCTCTCTGTCGGCCTTTGGAACGCCATAGGAAGGGATGTAGAGAGGGATTTGGTGAGCCAGAGCATGACGGAAATGATCTAAATCATTAAACCAGTCGCATAGTCCATTAAGACATTCTCGAAATTCCGGCGACAGGGAATCGACAACTTTCTTGTAGTTCGGTTGCAATGGTCGCAATCCAATCTCGAATTTATTGAGACCTGTTCCATCAGGCTGTAATAAACCTTTCTCCAGAGCCCAAACCCAGGCAAGATTGTCGAGGCTTCCGTATGTGTTGAAGATAAATGATTGAATGTTAATCAATGCATCAACAGTGTGTTCATCTTCTTGCTGGACTTTTAGATCCGGTGGCGATTTCGTAAAAACATTGTCAAGACATCTAATCATTGTGTTCAACCGTCTTGCAAAACCGCAAACTGCGTATTCGCGCGCACGGATATTTCTATAGTCGCGAAAGAGATAGGCATCGACTAAAACTTCATATTTGCCTCGAGCTGCCGCATGGGCGTCTTTGATTTCCTTGAGGCAAGATTCGGAAAAAAACATCACTTCTGCTTTTGTTGGCAATTCACATTAGAGATGTCTCTTGGTGGTCGGCTATTTGCCCATCACAGTGAGGGCTTTACCTGCTAGATGTGAGCAGAGCTTGGTCGTTTCTAAAATAATACCTTCTGGATCGCCGGATATTTTCACTGCGTCTAGTTCAATAACAGCACGTCTTACAACAGAAGATGATATATCATACGATTTTTCTTCATCTATTCCCATTTCTCTAAATAGTCGCGATGAAATTATGGAAGTGCCGAGGGCTATTTCTTGATAAAATTCACTCTTCTTCTTGTCTAAAGGTGAAAAGTGCTCAGACAGGAATTGGTAGAAACCTGCACATTCACCAACTTCAAGTGCTGGTTTTGCATCTTCGATGCTTATCGGCTCACCGGCAATCTCTTGCGCTTTCGTCTCGAAGCAACCAAGAACGACTAAGCATACGATAATGAGGCGCATTGAAGCTCCAAAAAACAACCCATGGTAGAGTTGGTAGCCATTTCTCATTTTGAGGTCAAGCTATTGTTAGCGGTAGAAAGTCACCCGTAGCGCGGTCTTTCCGCTCCGTTCCGGTCATCCTTGGCGACCGGCAAATCCCGGCCGCATAACGCCTATTTCTTGCGATGGGGGATAAAGCCAGATGAAGTGATTACACCACAGGCATAGGCAAATCTTCTGGCCTGTAGACGGTATTCATATTGGCGGCCAATTGACGGGAGGAACGACACGTCATGGGCGAACGTCTGAAGGACAAGGTCGTCTTCGTCACCGGAGCAGGCTCGATCGGACCAGGCTGGGGCAATGGTAAGGCGGCCGCGGTGCAATTTTCGCGCGAGGGCGCCGAGGTTTTCGCCCTGGACCTAAACGAGGGGGCGCTCAATGAGACCGCCGGCATCATCCACGAGGAGGGCGGCGCGGTCGAGACCACGGTCTGCGACGTCGCCAAGGCCGAGCAGGTCGAAGCTGCCGTCGCGAAGGCGATGGACGCGTTCGGCCGGATCGACGTGCTGCACAACAATGTCGGCATCATCGATCCGGGCAATCCCGAGGAGCTGAGCGAGGCGCAGTGGGACCGGCTGATGGCGATCAACGTCAAGAGCCTCTATCTCACCTGCCGCAACGTGCTGCCGATCATGGTGGCGCAGGGCAGGGGCTCGATCATCAACATCAGCTCGATCGCCTCCACCCACTCGCTCGGCTATTCCTGCATCAGCTACTCCGCGTCCAAGGGCGCGGTGAACGCGTTTACCCGCGATATCGCGCTGAACTACGGCCCGAAGGGCATTCGCTGCAACACGATCCTGCCAGGTCTGATGAACACGCCGCTCATTCACAGGGGCAACGTCACCGAGGTCTACGGCTCGACCGAGGAGATGGTGCGTCAGCGCGATGCGCTCGTGCCGCTCGGCCATATGGGCGACGGCTTCGACGTGGCCCATGCGGCGGTGTTTCTCGCCTCCGACGAGGCGAAGTTCATCACCGGCATCGAGCTCGTGGTCGACGGCGGCATCACGCTCAAAGTGAAGTAAAGTCAGGTGGAGCCAATCAGGGAGGTTACTTGCATGCATCTCTATATCAACACCACCTCGCCCTTCGTTCGCCCGGTCCGGATCGCGATCGCCGAGAAGGGACTGGAGGATCGGGTCACGACCGAGATCGTCGACCCCTGGGGGGATCCCGAGAAGTTTCTGGCCGCCAACCCCGCCGGGCGCGTGCCCACCCTGGTGACCGCCGACGGCACGGCGATCGCCGAGGCGAGCCTGATCCTTCGTTATCTCGACCGGATCGCGCCCGAGCCTGCCCTGGTGCCCGAGGCGGATGCGGAAAAGACGCTCGCGACCGCAGCGCTGGCGATCGGCGCGACCGAAGCGGCGACCGCCGTGATCATCGGGCGAAAGTCGAGCGAAGGGTTCGACCAGGACATGGTCGGAACCAAGCGCTTTCGCACCATGGCGCACGCCTTCAGGCGGCTGGATGCAGCGCCGCCGCATGAATTCGAGGAGCGCGTCGATATCGCCAACATCACCACGATCACGGCGCTCGACTACATCCTGTTCCGCTTCCCCGAGCGCGACTGGCTGGCCGAGCTGCCGACTCTCAAAGCGTGGCGCGAGCGCCAGCAGGACCGCCCGTCGCTGCGTTCGACCTACCCGTATGTCTGACCTGAAACCTTTGCAGACAGGACCAAGATCATGGACATAGAGACTGAAGCCGGGAGCGGCGTGGTTGCCGCTTCCGACGGTGTGTTCATCGACAACGAATGGCGCCGCTCGGCCTCCGGCAAGACGCTCGGCGTGATCGAGCCGGCGACCGGTCAGGTCTTCACCAAGATTGCCGCCGGTAACGCCGAGGACATCGACGCCGCGGTCAAGGCTGCACGAACAGCCTTCGAGGGCAAATGGGGTGCTCTCACCGCGATCGAGCGCGGCCGTCTCCTGATGAAGCTTGGCCAGCTCGTCCAGGGCCATTTCGACGAGCTCGCCGCCCTCGAAGCCCGCGATACCGGCAAGCCGATGAAGCAGGCGCGGGCGGACATCACCGCCGCCGCCCGCTATTTCGAGTTCTACGGCTCGGCCGCCGACAAGGTTCATGGCGATACCATCCCGTTCATGAAGGGTTTTTTTGTTACAACCGAACACGTGCCGTTCGGCGTCACCGGCCACATCATTCCCTGGAACTACCCGGCCCAGATGTTCGGCCGCACCCTTGGCCCGGCGCTCGCCATGGGCAACGCTACCGTGATCAAGCCCGCGGAGGACGCCTGCCTCACCTCGCTTCGCCTGGTCGAGCTTGCGGTCGAGGCGGGCTTTCCGGCGGGTGCGATCAACCTCGTTCCTGGCCGCGGCGAAGCGGCGGGGGCTGCCCTGTCATCACACACCGGTATCGACTTCATCTCCTTCACCGGCAGCCCCGAGGTCGGCACCCTGGTGCAGATCGCGGCGGCTCGGAACCACATCGGCTGCACGCTGGAGCTCGGCGGCAAGTCCCCTCAGATCATTTTTGCCGATACCGATCTCGACGCTGCGATCCCGGTGGTGGTCAACGCCATCGTGCAGAATTCCGGCCAGACCTGCTCGGCAGGTGCGCGCGTGCTGGTCGAGGAAAGCTTTGCCGACACCTTTGTCGACCGGCTCAAGAAAGAGTTTTCGAAACTCGAAGCCGGAACGCCGGATCAAGACCGCAATCTTGGCCCGGTAATCAACCCCAGTCAGAAAAAACGGGTCGAGCGTTATTGCGCTCAGGCCGAGGCGGACGGCGTGCCGGTGATCGCGGAAGGCAAGATCGCGGACGGAGCACCCGAGGGCGGCTATTTCGTCACGCCCAAGGTGTTCGGGCCGGTTCCCCGCGACCATGCGCTCGCTAAGGAGGAAGTGTTCGGCCCTGTCCTCTCGGTCATGATGTTTGCGGATGAGGCCGACGCCGTGGCACTTGCCAACGGCACCGACTATGGCTTGGTGGCAGGCGTCTGGTCCGGCGACGGCGCCCGCGCGCTTCGCGTCGCGCGCCAGATGCAGGCGGGCCAAGTGTTCGTCAACGGCTACGGCGCAGGCGGCGGCATCGAGCTGCCCTTCGGCGGCATGAAGAAGTCCGGCCACGGTCGCGAGAAAGGCTTCGAGGCGCTCTACGACTTCAGCGCCGTACGCACCATGGTGGTCAAGCACGACTAAGCGGGCGATGCCGGCAAGGAACACCGCGAAGCGATAAAGCGCGAACGCTTGGCGAGTCCGAGCCAGCGCGTGCAATGGGTCAGGCGCGTCCGCCCGAGCCGCGTCTGGGTGACCTTGAGGCCGCGGCCCGCTCCCGGGACGTTCTCTTTGGGCATGCGCAGACCGTCAAACGCCAGCTCGCAACGACGCCATGCTCCTCCGGCCCGTCATGAAACTGTCGCTGTCGCGCTTGGCGGTGGTGCATATATCCCGTGATTGGAGCCACCGCTTGAAGGGGACTAGGCTCTGGTGCGCATCGTCGTGAGCGGCTCGGGCGCGGTATTCTCATGGGCGTCGTAGGAGGCGGGGGTCCGCTTCGAGCGGGATCAAATGTTCGTCGACGAAGGCCGAAGTCCGATCACGCAGATCGGCGATCTCTTTGGAGACGGTGAAGTCCTTCGGCGTTCTCACAATCCTGTTGGCACGAAGCCGTCAGACCAGCCCGCGGCGTTTGCGTTCCGCGTCGTCCCAGGCGGTCAGCGGCTGATAATCCGGAACGAAGCCGAGGCCTTTCTTGGCGTCCGAGGACACCGCGTCCTGGGAGGTGACCACATCGATCACGGCCGGCACGTTGGCCAGGCCGCGCCGGATCGCGTCGGTGAGGTCGGCTGGATCCTCGATCCGCTCGCCATGGGCGCCGAGCGCTCGGGCCATGGCGGCGTAGTCCGCATGGCGGAGCGTAGTGCCAACCACCCGGCCACCATAGTTGAACTCCTGATCGTAGCGCTCGATGTTCCAGGCAGCGTTGTTGGAGACGATAAAGAGCGCCTTGGCGCCATGGCGCACGGCGCTGTCGATCTCCATGGCGTTGATGCCATAGGCGCCGTCGCCATTGACCGAGATCACCTGACGATCGGGGAACGCGAGGGCGGCTGCGATGGCGAACGGCACGCCCACGCCGAGGCAGCCGAAGGCGCCGGCGTCGAGATACGTGGTGGCCGCCAGCCCGACGCGCGCAAAGCTTAAGAGATCGCCGCCATCGGCGACCGCGATGTAATCCGGGTTTGCCACCTCGCGCAGAGCCTCGAAGATCGCCATCGGATGGATTTTTCCGTCGGCGCCCTGCTTCGGTGCAGCGCTGCTCTCGCTTTTTTCGATTCTGCCGCGATGCTTGGCACGCAGCCCTTCGAGCCAGTTCCGGTCACGCTCGCCTTTGCCATTGCCGAGGGCTTCGGTCAGCGCGTCGAGGGCGAGGTCGACCGGCGAGAAAATCTCCGGCGATCCGCGGCGGTTGTCGACCAGCTCGCCGGCATTGTCGGCGATGCGCAAAAACCGTGCGTCGGGAAAAACCGCGGGCGAGCCGTAGCCGAGCTGGTAGTCGAGCTTGCGGCCGAGCGTGATCACCAGATCCGCCTCCGCCATCGCCGCGGCGCGCACGGCACCGACCACTGCCGGATGGTCCGCCGGCACCAGGCCACGGCTCTCTTGCGTGTCGAGGTAGAGCGCATCTGTCGCATCGAGAAACCGCACCAGCGCGTCACCGGTGCCGCGGGCACCTCGACCACTGACCACCAGCGGCCGCCTGGCGCTGCGGATTGCCTGCACCGCGTCTGCGACACGCGCCGTCTCCGGCGTCGGCCGGCGCGCAGGTTTCGGCATGAGCCAGTCTTCTGGTATCAATGCTACCGGCACCCGGCTGCGAAGCACGTCGGTCGGGACTTCGATGTATGACGGGCCGGGTTCGCCGAGATCGCCATGCGCTCGCGTGATCGCTTCGTCGAGTTCGCGCAGGACCTGGTCCGCCACGCGCGCGGTTCGGCAGTAGCGACAAACTGGCTTCAAGATGTCGACATGGGGGATGTCCTGCAGCGGCCCCATGTTCGCCTGCGGGCGTGAGGTGCAGCCGCCGATCAGGAGGACAGGTGCCCGGGCGAGCGACGCGTTGGCGATCCCGGTGACGCAGTTGGTGACGCCCGGTCCCGCCGTCACCATGGCGACGCCGAGCTTGCCCGTCAGTTCGGCATGGGCGTGGGCCATATGCACGGCGGCACCCTCGTCGCGCACGTCGACGATGCGGATGCCCTGGCGCGCCGCGTGGTCCCAGATCGGCTGGATGTGGCCACCCTGAAGGCCGAAGATGCGATCGACGTTGCGGGCCTGAAGGGCCTTGGCGATCCAAGCGGCGACGTTATCCTGGTCCTGGTTGAGGTCCTGCTTTTCGGTCACTTTGCCTCTCCTGATTCGTTCTGTTTTCTCTCATGACCTTCGGACTGGTAGTCCGCGAGCATGTCGCGAAGGACGCGGTGGAGGATCTTGCCGGTGGTGTTCCTCGGCATCTCGTCCGCCTCGAGGAGGGTAACCCTGCGCGGCCGCTTGTAGCCGGCGAGCCGGTCTTTTGACCAGGCGATCAGATCGGCCGCGGACAGTTTGGCGCCTGCACGAAGGACAACGGCGGCTTCCACCCGCTCGCCCCATTTCTCGTCCGGGCGCCCGACGACAGCGACGTCCTTGACATCAGGATGCGTGGCGAGCGTCGCCTCGACCTCGGAGGGATAGACGTTCTCGCCGCCGGTAATGATCAGGTTTTTCTTGCGGTCGATCAGCTTGATGAATCCGTCCGCATCGCGAAGCGCAATATCGCCGACCGAGAGATAGTCGCCGCGCATTGCTTCCGCCGATTTCTCCGGCAGGTTCCAATAGCCATCAAAGGCATAAGGACCGTAGGAGAACAGCTCCCCCGGCTCGCCGTCCGGCACCTCCTTGCCGTCGTCGTCCAAAAGACGGATTGGGGCAGAGCCGACCACCTCCCGGCCAACCGTGCCGAGATGATCGAACTGCTCGTCCGGATGCAGCATGGTGACCCAGCCGGCCTCGGTGGAGCCGTAGAGTTCGAAAAGACCGGAATTGGGAAACATCTCCATGACCCGGCGCTTGAGATCGACATGGGCGGGGGCGGAGGAGATCATCAGCTTTTCGACACGCTCGAAGCCCGCTTCGCCGCGCTCGCCCTCGGGGACGTCCAGCATCATCGAGAAATGGGTCGGCACCAGTGAGGAGAAGGTGACGCCCATGGCGCCGATCGTCCGCAGGCAAAGGGCAGCATCGAAGCTCGGGCGCGAGAAGATCGTGACCGTCGCCCCGATATAAAGAAAGGACGTAAAGAAATTCAGCGAGTTGGCGTGGCACATGGGCATGACCAGAAGGGCGTCGTCCCGGCGCGAGAGGCCGAGCTCGACCTCGGTCATGAACGCCAGCATGGCCATGCCCTGATGCCCGCGGATGGCACCCTTGGGGTTGCCGGTGGTCCCGGAGGTATACATCAGGCACCAGGGATCCTCAGGTGCGATCGCGACGCCCGGTTCCGCAGCATCGGCCTCGTCGATGAGGTCTCCATAAGACCGCCAGGCGTACGGCGTCCGCTCGCTGCCGAAGTGGACGTAGCGATCGGGTCGAAGGGACAGCTTTTCGCGGAGCTGCCCGCCGACGCCCATCAAGGCGTCCTCGACCAGGAGTGCTGCCACGGCGCAGTCATCGCAGATAAAGCGGGCCTCCGGCGCCGTCAGCCTGAAATTGATCGGCACGGCGACCAGCCCTGCCTTGGCGACGGCTGCGTAGATCTCCGCCCATTCGACGCGGTTATAGGCAAGGACGGCGATTCTATCGCCCTTGGCAAGGCCAAGTCCTGTCAACCCATTGGCGAGACGGCAGGCGCGCTCGTTCCATTCCCGAAAGGTCATGGCCCGTTCGAGATCCCGAGCCCCGACCCGGTCCGGCTGCAGCCGCGCCTGGGCGCTCAGCATCGCGCCGACGGTCAAAAGTGGAGTCATGGCTCTAACCTCCCTCGGATCAGCCGGCCGTCAGCCGTCCGCCGCAGCGGCTGCCGGCCGTTCGGCGAGCGCACGCTGTAGCGCTTTTGCCGCCTCCAGATCATGCGCAACGATCAGCGCCTCCGCCCGCGGCGGATCGCCCGCGACAACCGCCTCCAGGATTTCGGCATGCTGGCGCCAGATGTCGCTGGGCAGCTCGGCATGACGCAAAACCTCGCCCATCGCTCGCCGCAAAAAGCGCCAGTGAGGCTCTGCCGTGCGCACAAGCAGGGGATTGCCCGAGCTTTCATAAAGCAGCTTATGCAGCGCCTCGTCATGCCGGACCTGATCCCCGACCGCACCCCGATTCACGGCGGCGATCCCCAGGCCCAGGATCGCTTGGCCCTGCTTCCCGATCGCCTGCGCCGTGCCCGGGACGTCCCGGGCACGGGTCGCCGCCATGCGCGCGGCAAGACCGTCGAGGGATGCTCGGATATCGTAGTGATGGCGCATCAGGTCGAGATCGAGCGGCGTCACCCGCAAGCCGCGCCGGCCGATCTCCTCGACCATGCCGTCGGCCTTGAGCAAGGCCATGGCCTGCTGGACAGGCTGCCGCGACACCCCGAGTTTGGCCGCGAGCTGCTCCTGCACGAGATGCGTGCCGGCCGGAAGGGCGCCGTCACAGATCTCGTCGGCGATCGCGTCGTAGACCTGTTCAGTCAGCCTTGGTTGCGATGGGATGAGTTTCATCATATGAATTCCGAACTCTGAATTCAGAGTTCATTTTATCGTGCTTCAGTCTGCTGTCAAGAGGTCGCCGCTTTCTGGCAGGCTCTTCGATGGCAAATCAAGCGCCTTTCCTTCTCGCGAAGAGACCAGCTGTTCGTTATGAAAGATGCCCGAGATCATCCCGACAGGAGCCCGCATACCCTTCGATTTCAAGAATCTTTCTTCGATGGCGGTGCAAACCAAATGAGGTGGACATTCCACTAGAGAAGGTCGTTGAAGGGCACGATGGTCGACTTCACCGTCTTCATTGCCATCGCCTGCGCAACCGCATCTTCGCCACCCTCGATGTCGATCGTCGCCTTCGCCCAGAATTTTCGCGCAAGTGCTGCCCTGGGCGTTTCGGGTGCACCGACCGCAATCGCGCGGCCGGCAACCATCTTCTGCGCCGCGGCGATGGCGAGAATACCGATCGGGCCGGTGCGTTGGATCACCACCGAGCCGTTCCAGCGAAAGCCGCCTGCCCGGGCTGCCCGGTTGAAGGCGTGGATGCAGGAGGTGAGCGGCTCGGACAGTGCTCCAAGCAAGAGGGACGTGTCGTCCGGCAGCTTGTAGATCTTGGTGCCCGGCAGCTTGTCGAGATCCACATAGACATATTCCGACCATCCCCCCCAGAGATGCGGCGGTTTGTCGAAGCCGAGATAGCGGCCGCAATAGACCGGCGTCAGGCATTTATTAGCGGTATCGGGATAGTGCAGGTGCCAGTCGCAATGGCCACACGGCATCAGCGGCAGGAGCATCAGCTTCGAGCCAACCCCGATCGGCTGGCCCATGAAGTCGGTCTCGAGCTCGGTGCCGATCTCGACGATCACGCCGGCGAGCTCCTGACCAAGGATACACGGCCAGGGCAGCGGCCTTTTCCATGCGGGCGTCCGCCAGCTCTCGACCCGGCATCGCCGGCTCGATACTCTATCCATCCGATCGAATCGACGGAGGTTGTCCATTGCGCAGCGCCCTCATGGCCATCGCCGGGCTCGCCGGCTTGATCACGACCGCCGCCGTTGCCGCCGACAATGTGGATCTCGAGCTCGTGCTGCTGGCCGATGCATCGAGATCCATCGACGATGCCGAAATCCGGTTTCAACGTCAGGGCTATGCCGACGCCATCACCCATCCGGACGTGCTCGGCGCGATCGCCCAAGGGTTCGAGCAGCGCATCGCCGTCACCTATGTCGAGTGGGGCGATGCAACGTCGCAAGAGGTCGTCGTTCCCTGGACGATCATCAATGGCCAACAGACCGCTTCCGCGTTCGCAGCGGCCCTGCTCGGTGCGCCGCGTCTCGCCTATGGGCCAAATGCGATCGGCAATGCATTGGCGGCGGCACAGTCTCTTATCGAGACGAACGACATCACGGCCTTTCGTCGGGTGATCGATTTTTCGGGCGACAGCGCCAACAGCTTCGGCGGCATCCCCATGGCGACAGCGCGCCAATCCGCGCTGGCCGCCGACATCGTCATCAATGGACTGGCCATTCTCTGCCGCTACGATGATTGCGGCGGACGCCCGAACGCCTATGACCTCGAGGATGCCTTTGCGAAAACGATCATCGGCGGCCCCGGCAGCTTCGTCGTCACCGCTGATGACCGGCCGAGCTTCGCCGAAGCCGTGCGCCGCAAGCTCATTCTCGAGATCGCCGACATCACGCCTGATTCCGCCTCCTGGATGATCCCGACCGCCTCGCGCCAACCCAATCTCTAGCAGCCATGCCCTGCAGCCGCGCTCAATAACTAAATTTGCAAGGTTGCGGAGAGGGGGTCTGGGAAATTCGGACAGGTAGTTAAGGTGCCAATCCTGCTCTGGGAATGCCGAACTGAGGAGCAGGGCACCCTCGGTGCCGAGCTGCTTAATCACTGGAACAGTGACGTCGACGAAATCAGGCGTCTGTTCGACAACGGTTACGATCTCGGCGTCTGGGACAGCGTTGCCGACCATGCCCAGGAGATTACCGTGGAGACCACCGAAATTCCCGAGCATCTGCGGTATTGCATCGGCTATGCGTCGATGGCGCGGGACATGAAGTTGAACGGTGACGTCTTCACCGTCAAGCTCGACGGCTAGGTCTACATCTTCGCCAGCCATTGAGCGCCAAGCGCGTCTCGCTTTCTGCTGTCGCGCCCTGTTCGTTGTCAAAATCCTCGCTGAACATGTCTCTTGATGGTTGTCATGGCGGTGGCCATGGGAACATCTCTCACCGGCTTCTTCGTCACGCATCGGTCCGTGGCGATGCCGCGGGCCAAGCTACGTCCAGGGATTCACCAACGCCACGCCGGTGGTTTGGAAATCCTTCTCGTTACGCGTGGCGAGCTCACAATCGTGAATTCGGGCTATGGCGGCAATCGCCGTATCCGGGACCGACATCGGACGTCCCGCCCTTCTTGCGCTCGCCAGGATGTTGCCATAAGCCCAGGCGGCGCGCAGGTCGAACGCCATCACGCGATCTTCGAAGCTCTCGGCCAGGCGCTCCAAGGCCTTGCGCAGGCGCTTGCGCCGGCTGCCCTCGGTCAGCTTCTCGATGCCATAGGCCATTTCGGCGATGGCGATGGTCGGGATGGCAAGAGCCGGTTCCCGGTGGCCAAGCCAGGCGACCACCGTCGGGTCCGGCGAGGGCTTGGTCAGTTCGGAAAGGACATTGGTGTCCAGAAGGATCAAAGATCGACGCCCGTGTGCGGCGTGCGGTTCTCCTCGATCGCCTCATCAAGATCGATGCCCGGTCTGGTCGCCTGGATGAACCAGTCGGGAAAGCGCTCTTCACGCGGTCTGTCCGGTTCCTTCTCCTCGGCGACCTGCTCGAGGATAGCGCGCAGCTCGGCTTCCAGGCTCCGGCGATGCCGTGCCGCCCGCTGCCGCAGGCGTTCCTTGGTTTGATCCGGCAGGTTGCGAATAAGGATACTCGCCACGACTAACTCCTTATCGATCGAGAAAGACGATATCATTGATATCGTCAATGCACCGGCATAGAAAGACATTTATTGGCGGAGGCGTCACCAACAAGGCGGTGCGCCGGACGCCAGAGGGGTTTCTCTTCATGACGCCCATCGCCGCCGGTCCTGGCGATCAGGTCTGCAATCGGGAATTCGGCCTTTTCATCAATGGCAAGCGACTTGCGTCTACGGCGCAGCGCGACAGCGGCGGCGAGCTTCTGCGCAAACAGGAGATGGCTCGACTATTCGAGTTCAAGGCTGCCGGAGTCACCGTAGCAACCATCCGCCGCATGCATGAGGATGGCGAGGTCATCCGTCGCCTCCACATCCGAACAAGGGCGGAGATTACCGGGGCTCGTATCGCCGTTGCCGTCGACATCCTATAAGAATCATTGCGCCAAATCGGTATATGGCAGACAACAATCGGGTTGGCAGGAGTAGAAACGACCATGGACGCCGAATTCTGGCATCGACGGTGGCAAAACAACGAGATCACCTTCCATGAAGGCAAGGCCAACGCTCTGTTGGTCAGATATTTCGAGCAGCTGTTCGGACAGCCGGGCAGCCGCGTGTTTCTGCCGCTGTGTGGAAAATCACGCGATATTGGCTGGCTGATGTCGAAGGGCTACCCCGTTGCCGGGGCCGAGTTGAGCGAGACAGCGATCGAACAGCTTTTCAGCGATCTTGGTGTGGATCCGGAACGATCCGAGCTCGGCAATCTCATGCAGTACAGCGCTGACGGTATCGACATCTTCGTTGGCGATATCTTCCATCTGTCGGCGAGCGTTCTCGGTGCGATCGACGTCGTCTACGATAGAGCTGCTTTGGTGGCGCTGCCCGAAGAGATGCGCCGCCGCTATGCAGCCCATCTGATGCAGATTACCAAGATGGCGCCGCAGTTCCTGATCACCTTCGAATACGACCAGACCAAAATGGACGGCCCGCCCTTTTCAGTCACCGGCGACGAGGTAAGCCGCTGCTATGGCGACCGCTTTGATACGACACGAAAAGCAAGCGTCGACATTGCCGGCGGGCTGAAAGGAAGATGCGCGGCAACCGAAAACCTGTGGCTGCTGCGAGCAGATTTTCCGAAAAGCTAATGGCGGTTTTTTCCGGGATCTATCGACGATAGCCCGAAGTCTTGGATCGATGTTCATGATCCCGAACGGCCCTAGGCCTCAGCGATGATGATCAGATACGAAGTCAGTGACAATGTAATCCAAGGAGGGCCCGCCGTCGACACGGCGCGCCTCACTGTATTGATTCAATATCGAGCCCCGGCTCGGAGCGACGCCCACGCCGACGCCTTTGTAGCGGTCGGACGGCGCCATCAACCTCTTGAGCGCGATTTCGGGATCGGTGGTCGGGTTGCCGTCCGGGTCGAGTGCCCATTCCTTTGGGATCGGCAGATCTTCCCACGCCAAGACCGGCTTCGTGCGCGTGGCCGTCGTGCCCTCGGTCGCCAAAGCCATCCTGCCTGTAGTCGTCCGTGATTTTCTGCACGCCCGGATGATCGACATCCGCGACATGGAAGGCGTTGGAGTACTTCGTGAACTCGCCGAGGAGCGGCGCGATCTCGGTTTCGCGACCGCATCCGGCGCCGACATCTGCTCCGATAAAACAAACCTGTACCGAGCCAAATTGAACCATGGTGATTGCCTAATTCAGCCAGTTTTCTTCACCGTATGGGTTACGATGATCTCAGCTCAGGCGTCTCGCCGGGAACGGCAACGAGGGTCCCAGATGATTGCTCGCCGGCCATGGCCTCGGCGTCGGGATCTTTCGACGTTTCGATCAGGTAGTCGCCTTCGATCCGATCCATCGGTGCTAGCTTTCGATGGAGAGATCGACTTGGCCGGGACGACCGAAATCAGCCTTGACCCGTTCGCCTGGTGCAAATGGCAATGGGACGGTGCAGGTCCCGGTCGTCACGACCTGATCGGCAACAAGCTCGATGCCGAGTGCTGACAGCTCGTTGACAAGCCAGATCAAGGCCATCCGCGGATCGCCGAGCACGGCGGCACCGCTGCCCTCTTCTCGATGTTTGCCAACGACAAGGGCGGTCACTTCATGCCGCCCCAGATCAAGATCGCGCCAGATCTCATCAACCCTGGGGCCGAGCAAGAACTGATGAGCGCAGGCGTTGTCCGCAATCAGCTACGCTGCACCGACCTTGGAGAAGTCTTGAAAACGCGAGCTCGGCAGCTCGATGGCAAGATGCAATGCACCGACCGCGTCCAGCACATCATCGATGATATAGGCTTCCGATCTCGGCGCCAAAGGCTTGGCCATGCGAAAGGCGAACTCGGGTTCGGCGACGTTCATGTGGTTGCCGCAAAGGGTCGGCGCTTCATCCGTTGCGATCACCCGCTCCGCGAAAAGACGCCCGCCCGCGGCTACGGACGGAACCACCGGGGTATAGGGGCATCAGCGCCGGATTGATCGACATCAAAACAACCCCTCGCGTTCTTGATGCGGGTGTGGCTGCCAAGGGATTGGCCACTCGATTTCGCCTCGTGGCCCGGAATCACCGAAAAAAGGGCTTGCGAGGGAGACGACAACGATGAGGACCAACAGAGCGGTGATCAGCAGGTTGCTGGCATTTGTCGCCGCCTCCCGAGCCATGCGAGGAACGCGAGGAGGCAGGCGGCCGCCAGGATGCCGACGGCGAAAATGATCACAATATCGACCACCAGGTAGCCGCTCATCGATCGTGCCCGCGGCCGACAATCAGGCCGGCGACGAAGCCTCACGGCGGCCGGCGTGGCATATTTTTTTTCGGTCCTTGCTCTTGTGCTCAGACACAAGGTGACCCGAAAGATAGGGATGGTGTCCTAGTGAGAACGAGAAATGGACAGAGGCTGGAAAACCTTGGCTTTCCGAGTGGAAAACGTTTTTTGACATTGGTTCCAAATTTTGTAACCGGCGCGAAACGGGTGGCAGATAAGAATCTTTTCTCGATTCACATCTTTGGTGGGATGTGATTTATACTATGCATGTCATTTTCGGGTACGGAAGATCTTACGAACGCCGAGCTTCGTCATCTTGTCGGGCAGCTGCTTGATGAAGTTGCCGCGCTTCGTGAACGCGTTTCTGAGTTGGAGGCTGAGAACGCCGCTCTCAGGGAAGAGAATGCTCGTCTCAAAGGTCATAAGGGCCGTCCGAAGCTGAAGCCGTCTGGCATGGAGAAAGCGACGAGCGGCGCCAAGGCGAAGACCGGGCGCAAGCAAGCGAAACGCGCCCGCCGTTCTCCGGTCGTGAAAGAAGAGCACAAGCTTTCTCTCGACGCGCCTTGGGGTCTCGGTTCAAAGGGTATGACGACTTCGTGGTCCAGGATCTACGGATCGAGGGGCGGGTGATCCGCTATCGTCGGGAGCGCTGGGTGACAGCGGAGGGCGAGCTGATTGTGGCACCTTTGCCGGCAGGCTTGCGCGGCCATTTTGGTCCCGAGCTGGTCCGTTTCATTCTGCTCCAGCATCACCAGGGTCAAGTGACGTCCGACCGGATCACGACGTTCTTGAACGGCCTGGGCCTGGTCATCTCGAAACGTCAGGTGCTCCGTCTTTTGACCGGTGATGTCGCCGCCTTTTCCGATGAAGCTTATGGCGTGCTGCGTGCCGGCCTGGAAACGGCGCCCTGGATCACGGTCGACGACACAGGCGCAAGGCATCGCAATCGCAACGGCGTTACCACCCAGATCGGCGATGATCGCTTCACCTTCTTCGCGACGACGTTCTCGAAGAGCCGCAAGAATTTTCTGGAGCTGCTGCGCGCCGGCTACCAGGACTACGTCATCAATGCCGAGGCCCTGGCCTACATGCGCGAGCGCCATCTCGCCGGCACGGTGATCGAGCAACTCGACGGGCACGCGCAAAAGATCTTCGCCGACCAGGTAGCGTGGTCACGGCATCTCGATCAGCTCGGCATCAGCAAACTCGAGGTCCATCCTGATCCGATCAAGATTGCCACCGAGGGAGCCCTTTTGGGGAGCATCCAGGCCCACGGCCTCCTTCAGGACACCGTGATCGTCTCCGACGGCGCCGGCCAGTTCCGCCTCGCCGACCACGCGCTTTGTTGGATCCACGCGGAAAGGCTGGTGCACAAGCTGATCGGCTTCAACGACGATCAGAGACGGGCGATCGACATCACACGCGAGCTGATCTGGTGGCTCTATCGCGATCTCAAACTCTACAAGAGCGAGCCCTCCCGCCAACGTGCCGCCCAGCTCAGGGCCAGGTTCAAACGGATCTTCTCGCGAAAAACCGACTTCGTCACCCTCGATCGCCTGCTCGCCCGACTCCTCGATCGAATGGATGAACTTCTGCGTGTTCTCGACCGACCCGAAATACCGCTCCACACCAACGGATCCGAGAATGTGCGACATGAAGCCGTGTAAGTGATTGTTTTGTATGTACTTATGGAAGCGTCCATACATGGATAACAAAACCTGCCGTTCCTCCGGCAGTAGCCTAAGGGTGCAGGCATGATTGGTAACGGTTGTGTCTGGAACCACCCCAACAATGAACTCCGATCCCGACAGGGTGAAACCGAGCCCGTGAGGGTAAGGTGAAGCTGCAAGCATCATGCGGCAGGAAGCTAGGCTGAAAGGTATGGTGAACACAAGTGAATTGGCGATAAACCTCGTTAATCCGAACATGCCAACGATGCTGATAGGCATGAACCAAAAGGATGTAAGTGGTCTTTGGTTTGTTTTCTACCAAAGCGAGGACAACAACTTACCGGGGGACAGCTGACACCTAACCCTTTTATTTGTCACTTACAAGGAACATGGAAAGCCCGTACGCCCGCCCACGCCTTTGGGCAGGACGACCGCGAGGAAAGCTGATGGGCGTGCGGGTATGGGAGGCCGGAGAAAGCGAACGCCGCCTTGTAATGAGGCGGATAGGGGTTGAGGGCTCGGCTCCAACATCATCCTACCCGAAAGGGTGCAGACTTCCGGCTGGTCTCCGATCGCAAGAGAACTTGCAGAACCTTTTTCAGGAGGACAGATGCAAATGACGGCCATGACCATGGCTGGTGCGGCCTCCGGCAGCGAGGTGATCTGGCACGGCATCGACTGGGCCAAGGCTCACCGAACGGTCAAGAGGCTGCAGGTGCGTATTGCGAAGGCTGTTCGGGACAAGGCGCTGGAACAAGGTAAAGCCTTGCAATGGCTCCTGACCCACTCGTTTTGCGGCAAGGCGCTTGCCGTAAAGCGGGTTACCGAAAACCGAGGCAAGACAACGCCCGGCGTCGACGGGGCAACCTGGAGCACGCCTGCGACCAAAGCCAAAGCTGTCATGTCGCTCAGGCGACGGGGCTATCGGCCCCGACCTCTGAGGCGGGTCTTCATCCCGAAAGCAAATGGAAAATCGCGCGCTCTAGGCATTCCATCAATGCTCGATCGAGCGCAGCAAGCTTGCATCTGCTGGCCCTCGAACCTGTCGCTGAAACAACTGCAGATCCGAACTCTTACGGCTTCCGGCCGATGAGAGCATGCAGAGATGCGGCGGGACAATGTTTCATTGTATAAGCAAGAAGGAGCGCCACTTGGATTCTAGACGCGGATATTTCCAGCTGCTTTGACAAAATCAGTCACGACTGGATATTGGCCACATCCCGACGGACAAGATCATCCTCCAGAAATGGTTGAAGTCTGGCTTCGTCTGGAAAAAACGGCTGTTCCCAACGACAGCAGGCACCCCGCAGGGCGGAAACGTCTCGCCGACCATCGTGAATATGACCTTAGACGGCATGGAAACGATGCTGCGCCAGCACTTCGGCGTCAGAGGGGTAGCGGAGCCAAAAAGAACCAGGTCAACCTGGTGGTATACGCCGATGATCTTCGTAGCGATCGGCGCGAATAAGGACGTGGTGGAAGAAGCGAAGTCGTTGATCGAGATCTTCTTGAAGGAACGAGGATTGTCCTTGTCGCCTGAGAAGACCAGGATCGTGCATATCGACGAAGGTTTCGACTTTCTCGGGTGGAACCTGCGCAAATACGGCGGCAAGCTTGCTGATCACACCCGCCAAGAAGAACGTGCAGGCGCTTTCGCGAAAAATTCGGGAAATTATCAAAGGGCTGAAGGCAGCGAAGCAGGAAGGGGTGATCAACCAGCTCAACCCATTATCCGGGGCTGGGCGAACTATCACCAAAATCAGGTGGCAACGAAGACCTTTAAAAAGGTCGACCATCTCATCTGGCGACGGCTATGGCGATGGGCCTGCCGACGACACCCCAAAAAATCCAAGACCTGGATCAAGAAGCGTTACTTGCTTACCGAAGGGATCCGCAACTGGGTGTTCGGCACGAAGGTCAATGGAGCCGATGGCAAGGTAAAGCGGGCCAAGCTAGCTCATGCCAGCGACACGCCGATCCGACGCCACATCAAGATCAAGGGCGGGGCGAAGCCTTTCGACCCGCCTGGGAGCCTTACTTCGAACAAAGGCTCGGCCTGATAATGAAGAACAGCCTCAAAGGACGGGAGCGATTGCTTCGTCTTTGGCAGGCACAAAAAGGACATTGTCTGAATTGCGACGAGCCAATCACGAAGGAGACTGGATGGCATCTCCACCACATCCTCCCAAAGGCTCAAGGCGGTACAGATAATCAGGCCAATCTGAGCGCCGCACCCAAACTGCCACCGGCAAATCCACAACTCGGACCAACGTGAACAACCGGCTCCGGTCAAACGGGGCTTCTCGGAGGCTTGAGCCGTGTATGAGGAAACTCATAAGCACGGTTCTTGCAGGGGACCGGGCGATCGCAAGATCTGCCCGGTTACC
>CAWBCX010000017.1:0-53688 GCA_963787265.1 uncultured Alphaproteobacteria bacterium
GCGTGGAAGTGCCTGCCCAGGGAGACGATGACGTCGCGGTCGCCGTACCAGGACAGCTCGACCAGCTCACCCTCCTCGCCGAGTAGCCGCAGCCCCAGGTTCAGACCGTCCGCCGACGCCGAGCAGTGCAGCACCAGGTCGCAGTCCCCGGCCGCGTTGTCCGGGCTGCGGAAGTCGACGCCCAACCGCGCGGCCACCTCCGCCCTGGCCGGCTCGACGTCCACCAGCTCCAGGCGCGCCAGCGGGAAGGTCCGCAGCAGGGCGGCGACGGCACCGCCGACCATCCCGGCACCGATGACGGCGACCCGGTCGCCCAGTCGCGGCGCGGCGTCCCACAGGGCGTTGACGGCCGTCTCGACCGTCCCTGCGCAGCACGGCGCGGTGCGGCGGCACACCACCCGGCACCGGCGTGACCGCCGTGGCCGCGACCACGTACCGGTCCTGGTGCGGGTACAGGCAGAACACCGTGCGGCCGAGCAGGTCGGTGAAGGGCAAGGACAAGAGGATCGTGACGAAAATCGCCAGGACCTTTGGAACAAAGGAGAGCGTCATTTCCTGCATTTGAGTGAGCGCTTGGATCAACGCAATCACAACGCCGACCAAGAGGGCCACGATCATGACTGGAGCGCCAATCTTGATCATCACCAGGATCGATTCCCTGGCAAGGTCGAGAACGTGATCAGCGTTCATGTCGGTCTAGAGCAAGTTTGCTTCATGAGATTAGATCGGCATGCGCATGATTTCTTGATAGGCGGAGATAACGCGATCGCGAACGGATACGACGGTTTGTAAGCTGATTTCTGCCGCGTTGACCGCCTCGACCACGTCCTGCAGATCAACTCTGCCGGAAGCAGCCTGGATACTGACAGTCTCGCTGGCTCTGCCTGCGTCAACGGCATTGGTGGCGGTCTGAGCCAAGAGCTGACCAAAGCTCGGGGTCGATGATTGATTGGTATCATCAGGGCTCGATTGCGCGCGCTTGGTCGCTTCAGCGTAAGCGGCAAACGCTGGATTGGTCGTGACAGGAGGAACCGCCATAGCGTCAAACTCCGGCTTGACATGTGTTGCGCATGAATATCATCCAGGCTTAACGGAGCAGATCCAACGTTCTTTGGATCATGGAGCGGGCCATGGACAGGGTGTTTAGATTAGCTTCGAAGGAGCGCTGGGCTTCGCGCATATCAGCGACCTCCAGAAGTGAATTCACATTGGGTTTTTGCACATAACCGTCAGGGTCGGCCGCCGGATGGCCGGGCTCGTAGTGAAGCGGAAAGGCGCTTGGATCAATACCGGTCCTCGCCACTTTGACGACCTCAACGCCAAGGGTTCTATCGAGAACATTCTTGAAAGTGATGGTTTGACGTCGATAAGGGGCGTCACCCGGTGCCAAGCCGGTGGAGTTGGCGTTGGCAAGATTCTGCGCGACCAGCCGAAGCCGGGTTCCCTGCACCTTCATGCCGGCAGCAGCGACATGCATGGCATCATTGAGGTCCATCAACCATACCTTTCAGTAAGATGAGCAGCGCGAAGTAATCGCTTAGCCACCCGATGAGCCCAGAGCGATCCTGAACATGCCGACATATTTTCGATAGATGTTGCTGGCCAATTGATGATCGAGCGCCGTTTGTCCGGCTTTCGCCGTCTGCTCTTCGAGGATAACGGCATTACCGTCCGGCGAGACCTCGTAAGGCATTCTCTGATCGTTGCCGGACAGGCGGAGTCTTGCGGTTGCCTCACCATCCAGATGACTGTGATTCGTCTTCATGACGCCAAGGCTCGTCGGGTTGTCAGCAAAACCTTGAGCCAATCTCCGAAAATCTTTCGCGCTAAGGTCCTTGGGGCGGTAATCCGGCGTGTCGGCATTGGCGATGTTCTGGGCAAGCACCGCTTGACGCTGCGAGAGCCAGTCCATCCTGGCGGATAACAACCGAAGAAGCGGTGCTTCTGTCAGACCCATGGTGCTGATGACCTCCAGCGATCATTGAAGTGGAGAACGGCTGCCATCACCGTTGTTGCCAGCCTCAATGACGGGTCTTCGCGAGGTGTGGCAACTAGGATTGGTTCGGACAACCATTGCAGGCTAAGCCAACTGCGGTTAACAACCGGTTAAGCGGTCATGCTGATGGTCGCATTTGGGGATGAGGACCGTCACATTGGTCCTTGCAAGAGGTGCTTATGCTCTATTTGAACCGCAAACCGGGTGATGCGGTCATCATTAACCAGACGATCGAAGTCAGGGTGATAGAAGTTCGTGGCAAGACGGTTAAGCTTGGCTTCGCCTTCCCGCCTGAGGCTTCAGTAATAAGGGCCGAGGTTGTCGATCAGGTTAAGGAGGCGAACAAGAATGCTATCGACACGGTTCGCGCCATCGGGGACTTGGGACAGGAGCACGAGCCGAAGGGAAAGAAACCGACCTTGAAAACCACAACGACCTACTGAAGCGACGACTATGCATCCACCACTTATTGGTCTGATCATGGGCAGCCAGTCGGATTGGGCAACATTGCGCCATGCAGGTGCTGTGCTTGATCAACTCGACATTCGTCATGAACGGCGGATCGTTTCCGCGCACCGGACGCCGGATCGCCTTGTTCGTTACGCCGGATCGGCCGTCGATCGAGGCCTTCGGGTCGTCATCGCGGGAGCCGGCGGTGCTGCCCATCTGCCCGGCATGGTGGCTGCAATGACCTTGCTTCCCGTGTTGGGTGTGCCAATGGAGAGCAAGGCCCTTTCCGGGATGGACAGCCTTCTTTCCATTGTGCAGATGCCGGCCGGTGTTCCGGTCGGCACGTTGGCGATTGGCAAGGCGGGTGCCATCAACGCAGCTTTGCTGGCAGCTTCGATCCTTGCGTTGCAGGATGACCACATCGCTGAAAGGCTTGCGCGCTGGCGTGCCGAGCAGACCGCGGCCGTGGCCGAAGCGCCGGTCGATCCGGTTGATGGGGAGAGCCGATGATCCTGCCGCCCAATAGCAAGATTGGCATTGTCGGTGGTGGGCAATTGGGACGGATGTTGGCGCTTGCCGCGGCAAGACTTGGCTATCGCGCTCATATTTTCACCGATCAGGCGGACAGTTCCGCGGCCCAGGTGAGCAATCATGTGACGGTTGCCGCCTATGATGACATGGAAGCGCTTCGTGCTTTTGCCGAGGCCTGTGACGTCGTCACGATCGAGTTCGAAAATCTGCCGGTCGACGGATTGCGTGATATCGCATCGTTGCGGCCGGTCCATCCATCCCCGGATGTCTTGGCGATCTGTCAGGATCGCCTTTCGGAAAAGCAGTTCCTGTCGCGTCTGAATGTTCCAACAGCGCCTTATGCGGCTGTTGCAAGTGCTGAGGACCTTGCGGTGGCTTGGGCTCGGACCGGCCCATCATCCGTGCTTAAGACAAGACGCATGGGCTACGATGGCAAAGGTCAGACGCGTCTGAATGCCGGCGATGACAGCGCTTCTATCTGGTCGACCCTTGGCTCAGACGAGGCCGTTCTCGAGGGCTGGGTGACGTTCGAGCGTGAGATTTCGGTGGTGACCGCACGCAACGCTGCAGGCGACAAGGCCAGCTATGTTCCGGTCGAAAACCAACATGAGAACCACATTCTCGCAAAAACCATCGCCCCTGCGGCGATCAGCGCTGATCAGGCCTGCGAGGCTGTCGCTCTGGCGGAGAGGATTGCCGATGGCCTCGATCTCGTCGGTCTGCTTGCCGTCGAGATTTTTCAGGTGGATGACGGCCATCTTCTGGTCAATGAACTCGCGCCGCGGCCCCATAATTCCGGGCACTGGACCATCGATGCCTGTATGGTCAGCCAGTTTGAACAAACGATAAGAGCGATCACGGGCCTGCCGCTCGGCTCAGTGGAACGATTTGCCGATGCCGAGATGGTTAATCTGCTGGGCGAGGCGGTCAATGATTGGCCTGACCTTGTTCAAAAGCCTCATGCGCGATTGCATCTCTATGGCAAGACACCCATCAGGCCGGGACGGAAGCATGGCCATGTGACCACGCTTCACTTCGGCCGTACGCGTTAACCGCATTTCTCACCGTTGATGGTGCATCCGCCGACCGACTGGGGTAGCAGGACAACGCGACGTTAGATGTTGGCAGGCGTCATGCGCTCGAAAACTTCCGAGGTGGGCTGAGCTTTGGCGGTTCGTTCGTCGCAAACGTGTGCACCGCTGATGCCACCGTCATCCCGCCCGCGCGCGACGGCAGCGCTTGCCATGGCGAGCCGGATCCTGTGGTCGATGCTGAACAGGGAATTGTCGTAGGCGCCCCTCGAAGGGCCGTCGATAGCTGACCGACCCCGATCATTCAGATCTGCAGCCTTGGGGTTATTTCCATTCGTATGGATTATTTTTTCTCTTTTTACGCGAATAAATAATTATCAAGATTGCTTTTTGGTTTATTTTTTGCTTTGACATAGGCGTGCCTCCCGCTGGCTCGGCGCTTCGCCCTGCTGAGCAGGCGCGAGACCCGAGCGATCGCTTGAAACTGTCGGGATAATGGAGAGTTTGAATGCACAAAGTCGCGGCCCTTCTCTTTGTCATGTCGATGCTGCCCCTGGGCCTGACAACGACCAGCACGGCGGCGGCGATGCCACGAAATCTCGTCCTGCCCCTTGACTGCCAACCCGGTCAGAATTGCTGGGTGGTGCGTTACGTCGACCATGATCCGGGCACGGGCGCCAAGGATTACGCCTGTGGCGGCATGACCGGCGATGGTCACAAAGGCACGGATTTTGCCATCCGTGACCTGGCAGCCATGTCCGCCGGCGTGGTCGTCCATGCGGCGGCAGCAGGGCGCGTTACCGCAGTAAGGGACGGCATGGAGGACCGTATGATCGCCACCAATGACGCCTACTCCGTCGGTGGGCGTGAATGCGGCAACGGGGTTCGTCTCGATCACGGCGAAGGCTGGGTCTCGCTCTACTGTCATATGCGCCGCGGAAGCCCCTTGGTGATGGAGGGGGACGATGTGATCGCCGGCCAGCCGCTCGGCCTGGTCGGCCTTTCAGGCCAGACCAGCTTCCCCCATCTCCATTTCGATCTCCGCCGTGACGATCAAGTCGTCGATCCCTTCGTCGGCGAGCAGCGGACTTCGGAATGCGGTCCCGACAAGGCATCGCTTTGGCGACCCGACGTTCAGGATATGATCAAGTATCGGCCGCCTTTGCTCACCAATAGCGGCATCACGGCCACCGTGCCGGACAAGCAGGATACCCGAAAGGGCTGGCATCGCGCGCAGGCCTTGCCGAGCCACAGCCCCTCGCTTGCCCTTTGGATCGACGGCTATTGGTTCGAGCAGGGTGATCAGGTGCGATTTCGCCTGCGGGGCCCCGATCAGCGCCTGGTGGTCGATCGCCAGTTCGACGTGGGTCAAAATCGCCAGCGCTGGTTCAGTTTCGCCAGTGCGCCCCGCCCTGATGGCGGCTGGCCTCACGGCACCTATCAGGGCGAAGTGCAAGTCCAGCGCGCCGGCAGCACCATCCGGGAAACCATCGCCTCGACGGTCGAGATCAACTAGATGGCGCAACCACGACGATCCATTCCTGTCGATAGTAGCTCAAGGATGTCATTTTTGATGATCACGCGACTTTCGTTGGGCAATCACATGCTGTGGTCATACCGTCCGCGAGCGGACAAATGAGGGCAAACGGGGTTCGAGAAGATCCCAGCGATTGCCGTAGAGGTCTTCGAACACCGCAACCGTGCCATAGCGCTCTTGCCGTGGTTGTTCGGTAAATCTGACGCCTGCTTTGATCATCGAGCGATAGTCGCGCCAGAAATCGTCGGTGTGCAGAAACAGAAACACCCTGCCGCCGGACTGTCGGCCAATGCACGCCTCTTGCTCCGGCCCGGCGGCTTTGGCGAGCAAGAGGCAGGCACCGTCCGTGCGGCACGGTGCAATCGTCACCCAGCGTTTTCCATCGCTGAGCTTTGTGTCTTCCAGCAACACGAAGCTCAGCTTGCCGATGAAGAAGGCGAGAGCTTCGTCGTAATCCCTCACCAGGAGTGCGGTCGCCCCGATGTGACGTTGCATTGCTCAAGAAAACCTTTGTCATGAACGCGCAAAAATAAAAACAATGATCCAAATGGAAGAATATCTCTCTTTTGGTGTTAACCATCCAGTTGCTCCCCATGCTAGAAGAGAACCACTGCGATTTAGCCTCCAGCTTTACGAAACGAAACAATAACTTAACAATTCGTAGGAGCCGTGATGTTAAAACGCCTGTTGACCGCCATCCTTGTGCTCACCAGCGCAGTCTTCACCGTGACCGCCGCACAAGCCAAAGAGCAATATGCCGTGAGCATGGCCATCGGTGCGCCCGGCAGCGAAAGCTTCGTGTTCGGCACCGAGCTTTGGGCGATGAGCCAGATCGCCCTCAAGCCGCAGCATGGCATTGATCTTGTCGCCCTCAAAGTGCCGGATGAAAACGAACTGTTGGGCTTGCTCCGTGATGCCGGTGTTGACGTTGCCTTGGTTCAGGGCGAGGTTTCGATATCAGATGGAAATGATATGCGAACCGTGATGATGCTCTGGTCGGATGGAGGTTCGACGGGTGCTGCCGAGCCAGCCCAGCTCCTCGCTCGAAAGGACGTTGCCGACGACGTGATCTACCGGATCACCAAGGCCATTTTCGAGAATACGAATTTCTTCAGTGTCACCAAAGAACGTTTTGGCGCCGCCGATCTCATCCAGGCTGTTGTCGGGGCCGATTTGCCGATCCATCCCGGCGCCTCTCGTTATTACCAAGAGTCCGGCGTCGCCAGCAACGCTGCGCTGGGCGACCTGGTTGCTCAGGTCCGGACAGGCGCACACGCCGACGCCGTCGAGCTGCGCGGAAAACTGGAGGCGACGACCACCTTCCACAATTTCGACGATACCGCGCTCAACGACGAGGAACGGGCGCAGGTGGCTGCGGCCTGCCGGCAAGCCCTCGATCTCGGTGCCCTCTCCGCCGTTCTCGGCGATCTCTCGACCAGAGGCTGTGAAGTGTATCAGTCCTATCTGGAGGAGCAGGAAAATGCTCGACGGCAACAAGCTGCCGTCAACGCCGATCTTTTCGCGCTGCCAAGCGGGCAAGGCGGCCCGGCCATTGCGCTGGATGATATCGATTCGGATCGGGACGCTCCGATGGTCATGATTGATCACTACACCCTCAAACGGCGGGCCCCGCTTAAGCCAACCATGTAGGGCCGGGGACGTACACCAAGCCCAAGCGATTTTGCCGGCGAATGCATCGACCGTTGCCAACATCAGGATGAAATCGGTTGGCAGCGGTCGATGCATGACCGCGCCTCTCTCGCCAATTCACGATGTCGTCGATACAGTCAATGACGACGATTGCCGGGTGGAGAGGCGAAAGACAGCTCACTCCTAATTGAAAACTGACGCGCCAAAATGTCCGTGGTCCAGCGGCACCTTGATCGCTGGCAAGGCGCTATTGCGGTCATTCGGCTGCTGGGGAGACATGAAGTGCACATCCATGCGCAACAGCTCGTACGGGCGGGCGCCACCATCTTCGAAGCCTCGGGATCATCGAGTGAAGAAGCGCAAAAAGTGGCAAGCCGGCTGGTGGACGCCAATCTTGCCGGCCATGACAGCCACGGCGTGATTCGCATCCCGCAATATATCGATGCCGTCAAAGCCGGCACACTCCAACCCAATCAGCAGGCCAACGTGGTCGCCGACAGCGGTGCCGTCGTCGTGCTGGACGGCCAGTTCGGCTACGGGCAGATCGTTGGCGAGCAGGCGATCGATGCCGCGATCGCCAAGGCGCGCCTCCACGGTATCGGCATGGCGACGCTGCGCAATTCGGGCCATCTCGGCCGGATCGGCGATTGGGCGGCGAGGGCTGCTGCCGAGGGCATGACCTCCCTGAACTTCGTCAACGCCATAGGCCACCAGCCTCTGGTCGTTCCCCATGGCGGTGCCGAGCCGCGCGGGTCCACCAACCCGATCGCCATCGGCATGCCGGTCGAAGGCGATGAGCCGGTGATTCTCGATTTTGCCACATCGGCCGTCGCCGAAGGCAAGGTGCGCGTCGCGCGCAACAAGGGAACCTATCTGCCGCCCGAGTGCCTGCTGGACGCCGACGGCAACCCCACCACCGATCCGAACACGCTTTATGGCGACCCGCGCAGCCATCTTCTCCCCTTTGGCGGGGCCGTGACCGGGCACAAGGGCGGCGGGCTCTGGCTGATGGCCGATCTGCTCGCAGGCGGTTTGTCCGCGGGCGGCTGTGCTCGCCAACCGGACGGCAACCCTCGGCTTTGCAGCAACATGCTGAGCATCGTGATCAATCCCGAAAACTTCTCGGATCAAAGTGCGCTCGGCACAGAGGTGAAACGCTATCTCGCGTTCATCAAAGGGGCCCGTCCCCGCGATCCGAAAAAGCCGGTGATGCTGCCGGGCGACCCCGAACGGATCGCGCGGGAGGATCGCCTGGCCGGGGGGATCAATGTCGATCCGGAAACCTGGCTGCAGATCGTCAATGCCGGCGAGGGCGTCGGTGTGGCCGCGGACACCCTTGAGAGCATCATCGCTTGAACAGTCCGGCTTGATGAATCGCGAAAGAACAGCCATGATCTGAAAAGAAGTTAGCTGGCTGAGATCAGCTCCAGGCAGTGACCACTCAGGGAAAGGCGCATCATGGCATCGGTCGACGTCGAGAAAGTCGATAAGTTCTACGGCACCACGCAGGTTCTGTTCGAAGTGGAAGTCGGCATTGAGGACGGTGAGTTCGTCGTCCTGGTGGGACCATCGGGCTGTGGCAAGTCCACGCTGTTGCGTATGATTGCGGGTCTCGAAGAGATCTCCAAAGGTCAGATCCAGATCGGCGGCCGGGTGGTCAACAACGTACCACCCAAGGACCGGGACATCGCCATGGTGTTCCAGAACTACGCGCTCTATCCCCACATGACCGTGCAGAACAACATGGCTTTCTCCTTGAAGCTGGCCAAAGCCTCCAAGGACGAGATCAAGACCCGGGTCGACCGCGCTGCCCAGATCCTGGGCCTCGAACCTTATCTGGAGCGCTACCCGCGCCAGCTTTCCGGTGGTCAGCGCCAGCGTGTCGCCATGGGGCGCGCGATCGTGCGCGACCCCCAGGTCTTCCTGTTCGACGAGCCGCTCTCCAACCTCGACGCCAAGCTTCGGGTGCAGATGCGCACCGAGATCAAGGAGTTGCATCAGCGCTTGAAGACCACGTCGGTCTACGTCACCCATGATCAGATCGAGGCGATGACCATGGCGGATCGGATCGTGGTCATGCATGATGGCGTGGTCGAGCAGAACGGTGCCCCACTGGATCTTTACGACAACCCGGCGAACCTGTTCGTCGCCGGATTCATCGGCTCGCCCGCCATGAATTTCATGGACGCTACGATCAAGCGTAATGGCGGAGCACCCACGGCGGTCACCGAGGATGGCACGGTCATGCCGCTGCCGCCCGAAGCTGGTGGACAGGATGGCCAGAAAATCGTCTACGGCGTCCGGCCCGAGCATCTGACCCTTGCTGGTGAAAGCAGCGGCACCATCGCCGAGGTCAGCGTGGTCGAGCCGACCGGCGCTGAGACCCTGGTGTTTGCCAGGATGGGGGGCAAGGAAATCTCTGCGGTTTTCCGTGAGCGCCACCAGTTCGCACCCGGTCAGCAAATCCATCTCACCCCCGATCTCGGTGCCGTTCACCTGTTCGACAAGGGCACAGGCCAACGGGTCTAGGCATGACGCAGGCCGGCGGTGCTTGCTCGCGGCGGTGGTGGCGAGATGAATTTCGGCAGTGTTTTTGAACGGCTCTCGCCTTGGTTTTTGCTGACGGCGGGCTCTATTCTCGGCCGTAGCTCTGCCAGTCGATGTCGTCTTCGCTGACCAGATCGCCCAGCATGGAGGGACCGTTGCGATGGACCGTGCCCAGGTTGCCTGAGATCAGCGGGTGCCAATCAGGAAGATCGTGGCCAGCGGCGACCAGACGGTAGCCGCATGTGTGCGGCAGCCAGGTCAGCTTTTGAACATTGTCGGGCGTGATCTTGGTGCAATCGGGGACCTTCTTCCGGCGGTTCGCGTAATCCCGGCAACGATGGGTGCAAAGATCGAGAAGGCGGCAGGCGACGTCGGACAGGGCGATCTCGCCGGTGTCCTCGTCCTCCAGGCGGATCTGGCAGCAAAGCCCGCAGCCATCGCAAAGGCTCTCCCACTCGGCCGCGGTCATCTCGTGAAGGGTTTTTTCCCGCCAGAACGCCATCGCTACAGGTCCAGATTTTTACATCACACCGAACTTATTGCATCGCCACCCCCGGATCAGAGACCGAGACGATGTCCCGTCGATCGTCGATATATGAGCCGACGCTCTCTCGTCAACGTTGACAATTCCTTAGCCTGGCCCGTTTACAACCTTTGCTCGGTCCATGCGATCCTGGGAATCCGCCCGTTCACCAGAAAAAGAGGACAAGGCTCGGACTCCCAGGATCACATGGACCATTAAATCTCCCTCATCTCAACAGGTTTCGATGAACAAACGGTTAAGGCTTGCCGGCCCTCGCCGGCACCGACCGATCCTGCAGTCCCTGTAGGACCTGGCACTCACCCGATCAAGCGGGGCAGCGTCAGCGAAACAGCAGGGACATAGGTAACGAACATCAAAGCGACCAGGATGGCGAGGTAAAAGGGCCAGATCGTTTGTACCGCCTTCTCGATCGGCACCTTGCCGATGGCGCAGCCGACGAACAGACAGGCGCCGACCGGCGGCGTGCACAGGCCAAGGCCCAGGTTCATCAAGCAGGATCATGCCGAACTGCACGGGATCCATGCCGAAAGACTGGACGACCGGCAGGAAGATCGGCGTGCAGATCAGGATCAGCGCCGCCATGTCCATGATCATGCCGAGCATCAGCAGCATCACGTTGATCATCAAGAGAAGAGCGATCGGGTTTTCGGAGATGCCGGTCATGACCAGGATCATCCGGGACGGCACCTGATAGAAGGTCAGCATGTAGGCGAAGGCTGCGCGAAGGCGATCAGGATCATCACCATCGAGGTGGTGCGCACGGCCCGAACTACCGCCGTCTTGAAGCTTTCCCAGGTCAGGCTGCGATAGACGATGATGGTCACCAGCGCGCATAGATCGCGCCGAACGCGCCCGATTCGGTCACCGTGAAGATGCCGGACAGGACGCCGCCGACGATGATCACCGCGGTGAACAGGCCGGGCAGGGCGTTGATGAAGGTGACGAGCCAGGGCGGTCCAGCCCGGAAAGGGCTCGGCCGGGTAACCGCGCTTGACCGCGAGCCAATAGGCAGCGACCGCAAGGCAGACGCACATCAGGACGCCGGGCACGACGCCGGCCAGGAACAGCTGCGAGATCGAGATGCCGCCGCCGGCGGCCACGGCAAAGAGGATCATGTTGTGGCTGGGCGGAATGAGGATGCCGGCGATCGACGAGGTCACGGTCACGTTGACGGCGTAGTCGTCGTCGTAGCCCTTGTCCTTCATCACCGGGATCAGGATCGAGCCGAGCGCCGAGATGTCGGCAACGGCGGATCCGGAAATGCCGCCGAACAGCATCGATGAGAAGACGTTGACCATCGCCGAGACCGCCGCGGACGCTGCCGACGGCGGCCGAGGCGAAGCGCACCAGGCGCATGGCGATGCCGCCATGGAACATCAGTTCGCCGGCGAAGATGAAGAACGGAATGGCGAGCAGCGAGAACACGTTGACGCCGGAAACGATGCGCTGAAAGGCGATCAGCAGCGGCAGAGCCTTCGAACCAGAAGGCGCTGACCGCAGCGATGCCGAGCGCAAAGGCAACGGGTATGCCGATCACGACGCCAGCGGCAAAGACGCCGAGGAGGATAGCCAATCCCATTTCTTTTATGCCTCTGCCTCTGCGGCGTTAATGCCGGGGCCGTGTTCGAGCACGAGTCCGGACGGTCGACTAGCCGGTGAACACGAGTCGCAACCAGACTGTTTCTTCGATGCCGCGGGCCATGTTGATCAGATGCCCGAGGGAAAACAGGAAGATCAGGCCGCCGCAGAGCGTGATCGGCAGCGCGCGCAGACCTTCGGGCACATGGATCAGCGGGATGAGCGAGCCCCATTTGAACATCATCAGTGCATAGCTGTTCCACATCATCACCAGACCGAAAACAGCCATGACCAGATGGCCGATGATCGCGAAGGCCTTCCGGATCGGCGCGGGCGCCATCTCGCGGAAATAGGAAACACCGAGATGGGTGTTCTCGTGAATGCCGACGGCAGCGCCAAGAAACGTGATGAGCATCACCAAGAGGAGGCTCACCTGCTCCACCCAGGTCGGCGTCGCGTTCAGGACATAGCGGCCGTAGACCAGCCAGCCGAAGATCAAGGTCAGCACCACCAGACCGACACCGGTCAGCACCTTGCAGCACCAACTGATCCCATCAAGGGCACGATCAAACCAGAGGCCCTTTGAGCCGGCTTTTTGATCGTGCGGCGTATCAGGCACGGCTCTTCATCATCCGATCAGGGGCCATGCCGGCCCACGCCTCAGCCTCAGCGTTTGGGCCGTCGAGACAGTGGTGCGGGCTCGGAACGAGGCCGCTGCTCGTGCGGCAACCACGACGGACGGCTCCCTCACGCGCAAGCTTTACCGCTTCACCCTCAATGATCATCTTTCTTCCACCGGGGAAGCAAGTCTTGTGGTGATCCCACTCTATTCGGTGTTCTGGATGAGCTCGACCAGCGGAACGATATCCGGGTTGTCGGCGAGATAGGCGTCGTAGACCGGCTTCATCGCCGCCTGAAACGCCGCCTTGTCCGGGATCTCGTTGAACTTGACGCCGGCTTCGATCACCTTTTCCTGGCTCGACGTGGCGCTCTCTTCCCAAAGCTCGCGCTGCAGCACGGCTGACTCGCGGGCCGCGTCCTTGACGGCCGTCTGGTCATCTTCAGACAGAGCGGCATAGACATCGGCGTTGATGCAGACGCATTCCGGAATGATCAGATGCTCCGAGAGCGAGTAGATAGCCGGCGACCTCGAAATGGCCGGTGCTCTCATAGGAGGGCCAGTTGTTCTCGGCACCATCGACCACGCCGGTCTTGAGCGATTGGTAAACCTCGGCGAACGCCATCGGTGACGGGTTGCCGCCCATGGCCGAGATCATGCCGGAATACAGATCGTTGTTCATCACCCGGACCTTCATGCCTTCGAGGTCGGCGGGTTTGGTGATCGGCTTTTTGGTGTTGTAGAAGGACCGGGCGCCGCTGTCGTACCAGGCAAGCGCGATCAGTCCCTGCTTGGCCATGCCTTCCGAGATCCTGTCACCGCCCTCGCCGTCGAGGACGCGGTGCATGTGTCCCATGTCCTTGAAGATGAAGGGCAGCGAGACGACGTTGGCTTCGGGGCGATCGGGCCGATCGGGCCGAGGTTGAAGTTGCCGATCTCCAGCGCGCCGATGCGCACCTGCTCGATGGCATCCGGCTGGCTGCCGAGAACGCCGGCATGGAAGTTCTTGACCGTGATATTGCCGCCGGTCTTTTCCGCCACGAGTTCGGCAAACTTGTCCATCGCCACGGTGTTGGGATAACCCTCGACATGGATATTCCAGGCACGCCACTCGGCAGCATCAGCCGCGACCCCAAGCGTCATCATCAATGCTGCGCCCGCCGACGCGGCTGTCAGTCGTCTCATCGAAGAAAAGAACGTCATGGCTCCATCATCTCCCTGATCCGGGCGCCGGATCTTTTTTGACGCGCCCATGAGAAAAAACCATCACCGATGTGATGATCCGAAATCAAGGCATTGATTCGAATCATCTTGAATGAAGCCCCGTCGCGCGCTTCGGTGTGCGCACAGGCGATCTTGCCGATCGAGGTGTCGATACCCTCCGGGTCTGCATCAAAGATGGTTCGAGCGGCCTCGAACCCGGTGAGCGCGCCGCACATCTGCACAAGATCACCCTCGCGGTTGAGCGCGTCATGGCGTAACGTTGGCATGACAGGCTGGTGGCCGTCCTCCTGCCAGCCGCTATGTTTATAATCGAAGCTCGTGGATCGCCGGGAGGAAAGAGCCAATGCCGGGACGTCTTGAAAAACAGCGGATCATCGTCACAGGTGCCGGTCGGGGCATCGGCGCAGAGATGGCGAAGGCGCTTGCCGCGGAAGGCGGCAATGTGTTGATTGCCGATATCGATGAGACGCTTGCTGATGAAATCGCACACGCCATCACCAAGGCCGGCGGCAAGGCAGAGCCCTGCAAGGTTGACGTGCGCGAACGCGCCAGCGTCACCGCCATGGTCAATGCCGCCATCGAAGCCTTCGGCGGGATCGACACCATCTTCAACAATGCCGGCATCGCGCAGGTGCGCCCGTTTCTCGAAATCACCGAGGACGACTGGCGCGCCGTGATGGATGTGAACGGCCTGGGTGTGCTCATCTGCATGCAGGAAGCCATCAAGCATATCATCAAGCAAGGCAGCGGTGGCAGCATCATCAACACGGCGTCAATCGCTGGCAAGCAGGGCTACGAACCCTTGGCCCACTATTCCGCCAGCAAGTTCGGCGTCGTTGCGCTAGACTCAGGCGGCGGCGCGCGCGTTCGGTAAACACAAAATCCGGGTCAACGCGATTTGCCCCGGCGTGGTCGCTACCGACATGTGGAAGCTGATCGATCAGGGCTTCCGCGACAGCGGTCTGACCACCAAGGAGAACGAGGCCTTCGAGGGTTTCGCCAATGAAGCACTCCTCGGGCGGGCGTCAAAGCCGGACGATCTGGCAGGTGTTGCCGTGTTTCTGGCATCGCCCGATTCAGCTTTCATGACCGGCCAGACCCTTCTTGTCGATGGCGGGATGGTTCTCGACTAAGCGGCCGGCCTCCAGATCATCGTCGACCAACACTGTTTTCTCGGTTCGCAAAGCCGCGCTGACAGGCCTCGGCTGCGCCGTGACGTCGGCCCTAAAACCGTTCGTTAATCCCCCAATTTTGCCAAGAACGGGTTTAGCATCGGCCTTATCATAATGTAAATGAACCCAAACCGGTGGGCCGAAGTCTGATCGTTTTTGCAGATGCTTGGCATCCAACCTACGGCCGCCGCCTTTGCCATCGAGCTGCCAGGCGAAGATCAGGTCTTCATCGAGCTGTGCCATGGTCGACCAATCGCTTGGCCTCAAGAGCCTGGTGACGTTCGCAGAAGAACGCTCTTTGCCAGCTCATTGGTGGTCACCTAGACCCTTGGGTCCGTCCATCCCGGAATGATACCGAAAAAGACCTGCTCGGTCTGCTCCTTGATCTACATCGCCATCACGCTTGCTCTGGTCCATATCTGGGGAATCGACCTGTTTGGCTGGATAAGCTCGCTGTTCAGCGACAGTTTCTGGGCGAAAGCGCGAAAAATAGGCTGGGTTCTGCTGATCACCTTTTTGATGTGGGAGCTGGCGAGCACCTTGATCGAGAACTACCTGGAGGCGGTCGACAGCAGCGGCAACAGGCTGGAGCGCAGCGGCCGGGCCCGAACCGTACTCCCGCTGGTGCGCACCTTCCTCTTGGTGATCATCTCGATCGTCGTGATCCTGACCTCACTTGCCACCCTAGGCGTCGATGTTACCCCGCTGCTTGCCGCCGCCGGCATCATTGGTATCGCTGTGGGCTTCGGCTCGCAAAAACTGGTTCAGGACGTGATCGGCGGCACCTTCATCCTGTTCCAGGACACGATGGCTGTCGGCGACTTCGTCGAGGTCGCAGGTCATTCCGGCGTGGTCGAAAAACTTTCGCTCAGCACCATCCACATGCGTGACCTCGTCGGCGTCGCGCACACCGTGCCGATCAGCGAAGTCACCACGATCAAGAACTTCACCAGGGGCTATTCCTGCGCCGATCTCACGATCACCGCCGCCTATAAGGAAGATATCGACCAAGTCTTGCAGGTGATTCGCGACATTGGCGACGAACTCCAGGCAAGCGAGGAATGGGCCTCGGAAATCCTGCAGCCGATCGAGGTCCTGGGCCTCGATGAATTCGGGGACAGCGCTGCGGTCTTCAAGGCGCGGATCCGCACCACGAAGATGAAACATCTCCCAGTCAAGCGCGCCTTCAACCGTCTGATCAAGCTCCGCTTCGACGAACTCGGCATCGAGATCCCGTTCCCGCACCAAACCGTCTTTTTCGGCGAGGAGAAGACTGGCAAAGCACCGTCCGCCCATGTGCAGATCGAGCCTTCACCGCCCAACAGCGCCGACCAGCCTGCCATAGAAAGCTTTCGCCAGCACAAAGCAAAGGGAGCCTGATCTACTTGGACACAGCACTCATAAACTTCTTTTTGTTGTGAGTACGTTGTGATTGATATGAGGAACCAATGGAAGCCTGACCAAACGTCCGCATCTGGCATTCGGGCGGTCTGAGGGCCGAATGGTCTTCGCCGCCGTGCACCGGCTGAAGCGATCTTGCGCTTGATCAACTGGTTGGATTGGCAGGTTGCTTTCGTTCGCTGGATCATGCCCAGAGCATCCTGACAAGGTTTGGTCAAATCTCCACCTTGCCTTTGCAAAAGCCTCATTGGCCATCGATCCTGGAGACGATCCTGCTGCGCGTTCGACATCTGATATCGCCGCATCTCGACATCCCGCTGTTCGAGGTCGAAGCGCGCGAGTGCGTTGCCGTGATGGCCGCCTCCGGTGCGGAGGCGGCGAGAACGGGTGATGCAACGGGTCAAGTCGCATGCTCAACGCTTTTGTGCCGCCCATGATCAAATCAACACGCTCTTTCGCCCTCGCCGTCACCGCCTCTCCGCCAGAAGTTACCGACACGCCAGATACGATGCTTTCGCCCTTTGGGATGGCTTTACCAATGAGCTGACCCCAGCTTGAAAAACCCCAAAGCTACCTCTCTTTGTTCCCGCACCGACAATCTGACAAGGACCTTCCGGATCTACGGCTCTGGCCCCTGATGGATATGGATTTCGCGAGGTTGATCGAAGCTTCCAGCCGAGCTGTGCTCGGGTTGTTGCTGAGGAGCGGATCACCTTACGCTGGATGAACCGAGAAATCAGATGCATCAACGCGACGGATGGCCAGCAAGATCACGTCGAGCCATTAACCGAGGCAGCCCTGGTACATCTTCGCGATCTTGGCACGATCAATTTTTTTATTGTCGTTGAGGATCATATCCATCGGTTGATCAATGCTCAGAATTCGTGCCGGGACCATATGAGCCGGCAGTCGATCACGCATCATCGCATGCACCTCTTGAATGGCGTTATGCGGTGGCATGACAAAGGCAAGCAGTCGGTCGATCGGGCCGGGACCAAAGGGTGGCGAGGCTATGACGATGGCAAGAGGTGTCTTGGCGACGTGCTGCAGGACCGCTTCGATTTCACCGAGCTCCACTCGGTGGCCACGAAATTTGACTTGGGTGTCGAGCCGACCGAGGAAAACGAATTTGTCCTTATGTTCCATGGCAATATCGCCAGTCCGATACCAGCGCTTGCTCACAAAGCCGGGAAACGCTCGATCAAGGAAGGCTTCTCCGGTTTGAGTAGGGTTGTTCACATAACCCGGCGCTAATTGTGATCCGCCCAGAAGCAGTTCACCACGCTCGCCCGTCGGCAAGACGGAAAGATCGGAGCCGACAACGAGCGCTTCCTGGCCGGCGAACGGGCGGCCGATAGGTACTGACGTCTTGGCCCTCTGTTCGAACGGCAAATTCTTGTCGACGGTATAATGGGTAATCGCGATGGTTGCTTCGGTCGGGCCGTATAGGTTCCTGATGACGGCTTGGGGCGCTGCGGCCCGAAAAGCATCGATTACTTCCCAGCTCAAGGCCTCACCGCAAAAGAAAGCGTGGCGAACATCCGGTAGTGCATCCGCCTTCAGTTTTCGCGAGATGATGGCCAAACTGACCAATGAAGGGACGGAAAACCAGACGGTCAGCGCGTTGCGCTTGGCATAAGCGACTGGATCTAAGAGGTCTTTCGGTCCCGGAACGTAAAGACAGCCTCCTGTCGACCAGGCGACGAACATGTCGTGAACCGAAAGATCAAACGACAATTTAAAGAAATGACTGAAGCGATCACAGGGCTGGAAATCGAAGAGATCACGGATCGATTTCAGGTAGTCGACGACATTGCTTCTTGGAATGGCAATGCTCTTTGGCGCACCGGTCGATCCGGATGTTGTCATGATGTAGAGCGGCGTTTCGTCATCAACGTCGACGTCGATATCGAAAGGCTCTGGTGTCCATTGATCCTCGATCAAAACGAAAGTGTGCTGCCGGCTCATCGAGGCCGCTTGAGCACTCAATTCAGGGTCGAGGACGATAAGACGCATCGAATGACTTGTGTGTCGAAGCAGCCCGCAAACGCGTTCGATATGCTGGCGATCGACAACCAGCGTTTCTGGGTTTCTCTCTGCGATCATATGAAGAAGGCGATCGTCGGGGAAATCTGCATTGAGCGGTATATAGGTACGGCCGGACCGAGCGACCGCTAGAACGCCTGCGTAGGTTTCGAGCGAACTCCCAGCAAAAATACCAATGACCTGACCCTGAAGCCTGGCTGCAATCCGCCTTGACCATTGATCAATTGCCTTATAAGTAATTTCTTCCCCGGCAATATTCAGAGCCGAGCGGCGGCTTTGCGTTTGCAAGACCGTCGACAACAAGCTACCTAATTTGCCCACGTGATCGTCGCCCCCAAATTTCGCGCTCTCACAACTTTGATAGGTTAAGGTTTTGCCATATTAGTAACCATAAGTGTTTATTGGTCAACCCTGGAATATTCAATAGGCATTTTTGATTCTATTTTAAGGATATACTTTATACACAAAAACTCAACCCAAGATCATTGTTTCGAGCCAGCGTCGTTATTCAAAAATCTATCTATGGTTACTTTATTTTTATTTATTTTCTACTTTTGCGTTTCGCAACACGGGCTGCGCTCGATGCCGACACAATGATAATGCAGCCTCTGTTGATCCATCGATCTCGAACCTTCAAGCTTCGGGGGCCATGAAGCCACTGCACTTGGTTCGACCAGTCCATTCTGGGCCGGCACAAACAAAGCGATGCTGCCGCTATTGGAGATCGTCTTTGGTCAAGCGAAGACCCGCCAATTTTCCAATATTGGCAATCTATGTCGCATTTAAAGAAGATGCCAAATAATGGCGGCTTGCAGGTAGAAATTTTCTCTTCTTCAGCCTGGTCAAACATCGCCGTCAGACCGCTTCGAAGGGCACGAAGGTGCAAGAACCAAGAAAGTTTCATGTTAAAACAACAGTGGACCGATCATACAGCGAAAGTTAGGCAAAGGTGACCTCAGCCTCGGTCTGCCCCCTTCCTCACAAGCAAACAACAGACCCCGCTTCCCGCTTCTTCTTCCTTGATTTCAAGGACTTCATGACCTTGATCGCGCAAAGTGCGAGGCACGTTATCAAGAGGCTCGCCGGCGTTCAACCGAATATTAGCAATCTCACCGGCCTGCATTCTTTCGATCAAGAGCTTGGTCTTCACCATGGTTAGCGGACAGATGTCCGATGTGATGTCCAAGCTGTACTGCGAGTTTCTCATCTTTTCTTACCTTGTCTAAAGAGAAAAAAGCATAAAGGTCTTGCAGATGTAAAAAGTTTAAATATATTCCATCAAAGAATTAACAATCATGATCGCACAAGGCGCGGAAAGTTATGACCGAAAAGTTAAGCCAAAACGAGCTTTTAGCTCTAACAACCGAAATTGTGGCGTCTCATGTCTCCAACAATACTGTTGCAGTCAGCGATTTGCCAGAAGTAATCCAGAAAGTGTACGGCAGCTTGAATATGCTGTCGCCCAACCCCGAACCGCAGCAAGCGGAGAAGCCGCAGCCTGCCGTTGCGATCAAGAAATCCGTGACCCCCGAATACATTATTTGTCTGGAAGACGGCAAGAAGCTGAAGATGCTCAAGCGCCATCTCAAAACACGGTACGACATGACACCGGAAGAGTATCGCAAGCGGTGGAGCTTGCCGGATGATTATCCCATGGTGGCGCCGAGCTATGCACAACAGCGAAGCGACCTCGCCAAGAAGATCGGCCTGGGCACGAAGCGGAGTGCCGGCCGCGGACGGCGAGGCGCTGCTTGAGAAGAGTCCGGGCGAAAGCCTCTCCTGGTGTTGTGCTGTCATGAATTCCCTTGATTTCGTTTGATCATCGGCCGCCTTTTGGACGGCCGATTTTCTTTGGCCCCGGCGCGTGGCGGCAGAATAACCGGCACACCGCTTCGAGCCGCCCATCAGAGAAGGTCGAAGGCTCGCGGCGGCAACCTCCGATGAGAAGCCGCCGCTGCCCCGACACTCTGCTCTTCTCAAACCACAAAACTATCGGCGTTGACGAACCACTTCTTCTTGACGAGACCGACATGGCTTCCCATAACTTGATCTGACATTGTGATTGATTGGCAGGGATGAATAAGCCGCGCTGTTTTCATATCGTCACCCCTTCAACATCCGGCGGCTTTTGACGCGTGGCGAAGAAGCTCTTCATCAAGACTTACGGCTGTCAAATGAACGTCTACGATTCCGATCGTATGGCAGACCTTCTGACGCGGCATGGCTATGGACGTGTCGAGCGCGCGGAAGACGCGGATCTTGTCATTCTCAATACCTGCCATATCCGCGAGAAAGCGGCTGAGAAGGTCTATTCGGAACTTGGCCGGTTGAAGCAGTTGCGCGAGCAGAAACGAGAAGACGGCGACGATTTGATGATCGGCGTGGCCGGATGTGTCGCCCAGGCGGAAGGGCAGGCCATGCTGGATCGTGCGCCCTTCGTTGATCTGGTCGTCGGGCCTCAGACCTATCATCGGCTGCCGGAGATGCTGCACCGCCATGCCAGAGGCGAAGGAGCCGTTCTCGATACCGATTTCCCGATCGAGAGCAAGTTCGACCTGCTGCCGGACGAGACTGCAGGGAACCAGCCGGTCAGTGCCTTTCTGACGGTACAGGAAGGCTGCGACAAATTCTGCACCTTCTGCGTCGTTCCCTATACGCGAGGGGCGGAAGCCTCGCGGCCGGTCAAGGACATCGTCCTGGAAGCACGGCGTCTGGTGCAGACAGGTGCCAGGGAAATCACGCTTCTCGGGCAGAATGTGAACGCTTATCATGGCGAAGGTCCGGATGGAAAAAGCTGGAGCCTCGCCAGGCTGATCTATGCCCTTGCCGACATCGAAGGCCTGATCCGGCTTCGCTACACCACGTCGCATCCGCGCGACATGAGCGACGATTTGATCGATGCGCATGGAAATGTGCCGGCTTTAATGCCTTTTTTACATTTGCCGGTACAATCTGGCTCGGATACCGTTTTGAAGGCGATGAACCGACAGCATGATGCCGATGCCTACCGCCATCTTATCGAGAAACTTCGACATGCCAGAGCTGATCTGGCATTGTCGTCGGATTTTATCGTCGGATTTCCGGGCGAAACCGACGCAGATTTCGACGCGACCATGCAGCTGGTCGAGGATGTCGAATTCGCCCAGGCCTTCTCGTTCAAATTCAGCCCGAGGCCGGGCACACCGGCTTCAAAGCAGACGAAGCAGGTGAAGGACGAAGTGAAAAGCGATCGGCTGGCGAGGCTTCAAGCGCTGTTGAACCGACAGACCGATGCGTTCAATCGCACCATGGTGGGCAGGCGTATGCCCGTTCTGCTCGAGCGCCCGGGTCGCCACGACGGACAACTGGTCGGACGCAGCCCCTATCTTCAGGCGGTGCATGTGGAAACGCGGGAAGCGGCGATAGGCGATTTGATCGACGTTGAGATTACGCATCAATTCCCCCATAGCCTGGCTGCGAGGCCGGCCTCTGTCGATCAACGCGCTCACGGTTCGATCGATCTCCCAATGCAGGAGAAATTCGCCTGAAACCGGTTCCCACGTCACCTGATACCAGCACGCTCACCTTTGATGACAATAGCCGCTGCGCCCTCTTGTTCGGCCAGCATCACGAATACCTTGCCCGTATCGAGCAACATATTCCGGCAACGCTCGTCGCCCGTGGCAATGTTGTTACGATTTCCGGCGATGCTGATCAGATCGAAGTCGCAAAAGCTGTCTTGAACGACTTGGATCGTCGTTTGGAACAGGGCATTGACCTGAGTAGAAGCGAAGTGGATGCGGCCATTCGGATGGTTATCGGCGGCACGCCTGCAAGCCCGGCCAAGAACGGGTTTCGCGGCCAAGATCATCTGATCGAAACCGAGCGCAAACGGATCAGTCCGCGCTCGCCGAACCAGGCACGTTACATCAAGCTCATGGAAGAACATGACCTGGTGTTCGGGCTTGGCCCTGCGGGTACCGGCAAAACCTATCTCGCTGTTGCGATGGGCGCGTCGCTGCTTCGCCGCCGCGTGGTGGATCGGCTCATCCTTTCCCGCCCTGCTGTCGAAGCCGGGGAACGTTTGGGCTTCCTACCGGGCGATATGAAGGATAAGGTCGATCCTTATCTTAGGCCTCTCTATGATGCGTTGCAGGATATGCTGCCCGAGGGCAAGTTTGCGACCAGGCTCGAATCAGGTCAGATCGAAGTGGCGCCGTTGGCGTTCATGCGCGGGCGCACGCTGTCCAATGCGTTTGCGATCCTGGACGAGGCGCAGAATACCACGCCCGCTCAAATGATGATGTTCCTGACCCGCCTCGGCGAGAATTCGCGGATGGTGATCACCGGGGATCCGGCCCAGCATGATCTGCCGCTTGGTACGGCTTCCGGTCTGGATGATGCCGTGGCCAAGCTCGACAAGGTCAAAGGAATCGGGATGATTCGCTTTGCCGAGGAAGATGTCGTGCGACATCCTTTGGTGGCCCGGATCATCGGCGCCTATCGAACCCGCACGCATGGCCGTTCTGATCCATCAGAAGGCAGTGAGGGCGATGGCTGACATCTCTCGTCGACCACCTTCAACATCAAAACCCAAGAAAGATGAATAGCGACGGACAAGGTACGGTCGTTTTGTCCGTGACCAATGCGGCTTGGCCGGCGGCCATCGATCATCTCGAGGAGCGCGCAGCGCGCATCGTCAAGGCGACGCTCGAGCGCTCGACCAAGGCGCGTTGGCTCCAACGCGGCGAAGTCAGCCTGCTCCTGTCCGATGACGCCGAGATCTGCGAGCTCAATAGCCGTTACCGCGAGCGGAATCAGCCGACCAATGTGCTGTCATTTCCCAACCTCGATCTTGAGAATGGTGAGGCGTTCGTTCCTCCTCCGCCAGGCCCGGTTCTGCTGGGCGACATTGCGATGAGCTTCGAGCGGCTGTCGGCAGAGGCGAGGGAGCGCAACAAGAGCATTCTGGATCATTTTGCCCATCTGCTCGTGCATGGCACGCTGCACCTCGTCGGCTATGACCATCGAGAGGAAGAGCAGGCCCTCGTGATGGAAAGGATTGAGGAGGTGGTCCTCTCGGGCCTTGGCATGGCAGCGCCCTATGACGTTGGCGAGGATGCCGGAGCGCTTGGGGCTTTGTCATGAGCGATCCGATGACCAGCGGCAGCCGCGAAGATCGTGTCACCTTTCTCAAGGCCTTGATGAACAGGCTTCGGCTGCTGACGCGGCGCAAGAACGGTGACGGCCATTCGCTGCGCGAAACCCTCGAAGGGCTGATCGAGGAGGATGAAGGCGACGATCAGCAGAGCCGGGCTGAGTTCAGCGACGAAGAACGGGCGATCTTGCTGAATGCCCTGTCGTTCGGCGCGCTGCAGGTCTGGGACGTGATGGTGCCCCGCTCGGACATCAAGTCGATTGATGGTGCTGCAACGCTCGACGAGGTGATCGAGACCATGCGGGAGAGCACCCATACCCGCTTGCCGGTCTTTCGTGATACCCTCGATGACATCGCCGGCATGGTGCATCTTAAGGATCTGCTGCCGTTTTGGGGCGATGGCAAGGAGTTCAAGCTTCAATCGATCCTGAGAGAATTGCTGTTCGTCCCGCCGTCGATGAAAGTGCTCGACCTTTTGATGAAGATGCGTGATACCGGCATTCACATGGCGATTGTCATCGACGAGTATGGCGGCACCGACGGCATGGTGACGATCGAGGACTTGGTCGAAGAGATCGTTGGTGAAATCCAGGACGAGCATGACAAGATACTCCCGCCCAGCCTGAGCGAGCGCTCCGACGGCTCGATCGAGGCCGATGCCAGGGTAGATGTCGAAGATTTGGAAAAGCATTTGGCCCTTGAGCTCTTGGAACCGGAACGACGCGAGGATGTCGACACCCTTGGCGGGTTGATCTTTACCCTCGTCGATCGCGTGCCGGCGCGCGGCGAGATCGTTCGGCATCAGAGCGGGGTGGAGTTTGAAGTGCTGGATGCCGATCCAAGACGGGTCAAGCGCGTTCTCATCCGGCAACCGGCATCGTCCGCCGCCATCAAGGAAGCCGCGACCGCAGGTTCGGCCTAAACGATGGCCAGCCTGCCTGAGAATGCCGACGCCGCGGCGATGGATGACCGGCCAGCGGCTTCATGGTTGGAATGCCTTGAGCGGCATGCTCTCCTCACCTCGCTGTTGCTCGGCTTGATCACGGCGCTCAGCCTGCCGCCTCTCTATATCCTGCCAGGCCTTTTCGGCTTTGCAGGCTGGCTCTGGCTGCTGATGAAGGCAGGATCACGCCGGCATGCCTTTCTCCTCGGCTGGTTGTTCGGCGTTGGCCATTTCGTCGTCGGTCTCTACTGGATCGCCATTGCTTTCTTTACGGATGCAGAGAAATTCGGCGCGTTGGCGGTGCCCGCTATCCTTCTTCTCTCTCTGGTCATGGCCATTTTCCCGGCCTTGGCCGGCTTGGCACTCGGCCTGCTTCGACCTCGTCATCCGCTTGCCGCAGCGATCGCCCTGGCCGTCGCCTGGGTGCTCGCCGAATGGCTGAGAGCGCATTTTCTTTGGGGCTTCCCCTGGAATTTGATCGGCTATGTCTGGATGGGCGTGCTGCCGGTGAGCCAAGTCGGCGCCTGGGTCGGGATCTATGGCCTTAGCGCCTTGGCGGTGTTGCTCGGAGGCCTCTTCATCACGGTCATCGCCTATGAGGGACGCAGCCGATGGGCAGGCCCGGCGATCTCGATCATGGCATTCAGTCTCCTCGCCATCTTGGGGTTGGTGCGCCTTGCCACGGGCGAGGTCGAGCATCATCCAGACCTTCGTCTCCGTCTTGTTCAGGCCAATATCTCCCAGCATCATAAATGGGACCCTGAGCTTCGAGCCGAGAGTTTTCGTCGGCATCTGGCGCTGACCGGAAGCCCATCGGCGGCACCTCTGACCCATGTCATCTGGCCGGAAACGGCAAGCGCCTACGTCCTCGACGATGATGCCGTCGCAAGGAACCTGATTGCGGAGGTGGTCCCGCCGGAGGGCCTTGTGATCACCGGCTTCAATCGCTTTGATCTGAACAATGAGCCCAAGCGTGCCTGGAACAGCCTTGGCGCGCTCGACGGCAACGGCAACATGACCGGTATCTACGACAAGCATCGGCTCGTGCCGTTCGGCGAATTTCTCCCCTGGCGGGACCTCTTGTCGGCGATCGGTCTCAAGAAGATCACCGTCGGGACCATCGACTTTCAGCCGGGTGACGGCGCGAAAACGCTTAAGCTTGACGGCCTGCCGCCATTCAGCCCGCTGATTTGCTACGAGGCGATCTTCACCGGCGAAGTGACCGATCCGCATGAGCGCCCGGCATGGCTCTTGAACATCACCAATGATGCCTGGTTCGGGCAGAGCTCCGGCCCCTACCAGCATCTCGCCATGGCCAGAATGCGCGCCATCGAAGAAGGCCTGCCTTTGGTTCGGAGTGCCAATACCGGCATTTCAGCGATCATCGATCCCTTCGGCCGCATCGAGGCGAAGCTCGGTCTCGGCGAGACAGGCCTACTGGATGCGTCGCTGCCAAAGCCCCTTGCCCAGCCGACATTTTATGCCAGGAACGGCCACACCGGATTTCTCCTGATGGTGGCAATTGCCGCCATCATGATCTTTATGATTGAAAAACTTTTCAAAAATAGATACGTAAAGTTTAGTTAACTTGTAAATCACGCCACCGGCATCGCTGGTGGACACCCTCCATCCAACGATGGTGAACGCCGACCGATGGTAGCAAAGCCCAATCCGATCGACGTCCATGTGGGAAAGAGGTTGCGGCTGAGGCGCACACTTTTGGGCATGAGCCAGGAGCGGCTCGGTGAGATGCTCCAGCTTACATTCCAACAGGTTCAAAAGTATGAACGCGGCGTCAACCGCATAGGCTCGTCAAGGCTTTACGAGCTTGGGCAAATTCTCGACGTGCCGGTGTCCTTCTTCTTCGACGATATGGTGGGTATCGGGGCTTCGCGGGGAGAGCAAAAGCTCGACGTCGGCCTTGCCGAGGATACCGGTCGTTTCAGCTACAGCCTTCGAGGCGACCTGCCGCTGGAAAGCCGGGAAACGCTTGAGCTGATCAGAGCTTATTACCGAATCAACGACGCACAGGTTCGTAAGCGTCTGTTTGAACTGGCAAAAGCCTTGGGCAGCGTCGAGGCGCTGGCGGTGACGCCGCAGGATTGACCGAGACAAAAGCCCGGCATTTCAACGCAATTCTCTTGACCAATCGTCACAAATTCCGGCAAAAGATGCGCCTTGGGTGGCAAAATAAATCACCTAAATGTCTCTTCATAACCATATGAACGTCAAAGGGTGGGCCCTTAGCAGCTGAGCCCGCAGCTCTTACTAACGTGCTACCAGAGGAAACCTCCATGGCCCAAGCCGAATATCTCTTCACCAGCGAGTCTGTTGCCGAAGGACATCCAGACAAGGTATGCGACCGCATATCCGACGCCATCGTCGACGCCTATCTCGCAAGCGATCCGGGCGCGCGTGTTGCAGCGGAGACCCTGTCGACCACCAACCGCATTATCATCGCCGGCGAGGTGCGTGGCGGTAACGGCATTACCCATACGGATATCGAAAAGCTCGCGCGTGAGGCGGTCAAGGATATCGGTTACGCTCAGACAGGCTTCCATTGGGCGGACGCGAAGGTCGAAATTCTGCTTCATGAGCAATCGGCCGATATCGCCATGGGTGTCGATGCCGGCGCCAACAAGGATGAAGGTGCCGGCGATCAGGGCATCATGTTCGGCTTCGCCTGCAACGAGACCCAAGAGCTGATGCCGGCGCCCATTCAGATCTCCCACAAGATCCTGCAATTGATGGCGAAAGCCCGCCACAGCGGCGAAGCCGCCGGCTTCCGCCCCGATGCTAAAAGCCAGGTGACGCTCCGCTATCTCAATGGCAAGCCGGTCGGGGCAACGTCGGTCGTGGTGTCGACCCAGCATGCCGAAGGCATGTCGCAGGCCGAAATTCGGGAAGCCGTGCGGCCTTACGTGCTCGAAGCGCTGCCCGGCGGCTGGATGTGCCCGGAGAACGAGTTCTACGTCAACCCAACCGGCAATTTCGTGGTCGGCGGCCCGGACGGCGATGCTGGACTTACCGGCCGGAAAATCATCGTCGACACCTATGGCGGCGCTGCACCCCATGGTGGCGGTGCCTTCTCCGGCAAGGACCCGACCAAGGTCGACCGCTCCGCTGCCTATGCTGCCCGCTATCTTGCGAAGAACGTCGTGGCCGCGGGCCTTGCCGAACGCTGCCTGATCCAGCTCTCCTATGCGATCGGTGTCTCCAAGCCCTTGTCGGTCTATGTCGACACCCAAGGCACCGGTTCGGTCGACGAGCGGAAGCTTGGCAGCACCTTGAGAGAACTGATGGATCTTTCGCCGCGCGGCATCCGCGAGCATCTTGGCCTCGCCAAGCCGATTTACGCACGCACCGCCGCTTACGGCCATTTCGGGCGCGAGCCGGAGGCCGACGGCGGCTTCTCCTGGGAAAAGACCGACCTGGTCCGCGACCTCCGCACGGCCTTCGTGTGAGCGGGGCGGCGACGCCCGCCAGCGCGCGGAACGCCCCCGGCGGTTGACAGGGGGTGGTGGTTGGTCGGGTGGCGAGCGTGAGCATGACGGCTTTGTTGGAACGACGTCGCATTTATGGCCGTAGGCAGAGCCATCGGATACGGCCGGCGCAAAAGAAACTGCTGGCAGAACGCCTGCCCGAGTTGCAGCTCGACGTGCCCGCGGGCGGCGGTACGATCAAGCTCGACACGCTCTTCGACTCGCCATGCCCGCAGCACTGGTTGGAGATTGGGTTTGGCGGTGGAGAGCATCTGGCGTGCCAGGCGGCGGCTTTTCCTGAGGTCGGCTTGATCGGCTGCGAGCCTTATGTGAACGGTGTCGCGAAGTTTCTTTCGCTTCTTGGGGACCGGGGCAATGTCCGGGTAGTCATCGACGATGCGAGGCTGTTGCTCAGGGCTTTGCCGGACCGATGCCTGGATCGCGTCTTCGTGCTTTTCCCCGATCCCTGGCCCAAGCTTCGCCATCAAAAGCGCCGGATCGTGAATGCCGACACGGTGGCCGATATGGCGAGAGTGCTGAAACCGGGTGGCGAGCTTCGCCTTGCGACCGATGACATGAACTACGCGCGCGCGATGCTGCATACCGTCACGACGATGCCTGATTTTACCTGGCAGGCGAAAAGCCCGGCGGACTGGCGAAAGCGCCCCGATGACTGGTCGCCGACGCGTTATGAGCAAAAAGCGCTTGCAGCGCGAAGATTGCCTGTTTATTTTCGTTTCTTGCGTTAGTTTTGCGTGGTCGCGGCCAAGGAAAAGTCTTGCGGACTGGCGCTGATGCGCCCATATAGGATGAGTTAGTCAAACTACCGGATGAGGATCGGTGGGCCCCAGGCCCACTTTTTTATTGGCTTGGATCAAATCCAGCAGATTGCAGCGTCGATCGAACCGACCATGACCGATATGGGCTACGAGCTCGTGCGGGTCATGTCGACAGGTGGTCGGCGTCCAACACTTCAAATCATGGCCGAACGCATCGACCGCGCGGGCATGACCGTGGATGACTGTGCCGAGATAAGTCGAGCGGTTTCAGCCCTCTTGGATGTCGATGATCCAATCAGTGGGGCTTACCAGCTCGAAGTGAGTTCGCCCGGTATCGATCGTCCCTTGATGAAGCCAGCTGATTTCGAACGTTTCGCTGGTTTCGAGGCAAGGATCGAGACCGGTCATGTGATCGACGGGCAAAAGCGCTTTCGGGGACGTCTCTTGGGCTTGGAGGCGGATGAGGTGCGCTTGGCGCTGCCGGAGGGTGTTCGGGTTATCCCTCTCGCGGCGATTAGAAAGGCGAAGCTCGTGCTGACCGACGATCTGATCGCGGCGGCCGAGGCAGAAGGAAGGAATTAGGGTCTTGACCGATTTTGGCATGGAAAGCACGGCAGGTATCGGACGGCTCGAACTGATCCGAATTGCCGAAAGTGTTGCCCAGGAGAAGGGCATCGGCGTGGATGATGTGCTGATCGCCATGGAACAGGCGATCCAGACGGCTGCCCGGCGAAAATATGGTCAAGAGCATCAGATCGTTGCCGAGGTCGATCGCAAGACCGGCGAGATCAGCCTCTATCGCGAGCTCGAAGTCGCCGAAGAGATGGAGGATCCTGCCAGTCAGATTGCGTTGGTCGACGCGCGCGAGCGCAACCCCGCAGCCCAGGCAGGCGATCATATTCTGGAGCCGTTGCCGCCAATCGACCTCGGCCGCATCGCCGCGCAAAGTGCCAAGCAGGTGATCGTGCAGAAAGTGCGCGAAGCCGAGCGCGAACGGCAATATGAAGAATACAAGGATCGTATCGGCGAGATCGTGGTCGGCGAGGTCAAGCGCACCGAATACGGCAATGTCCTGGTTGATCTTGGCCGGGCCGAGGCAATTTTGCGCCGGGACGACCTGCAGCCGCGCGAGACGTTCCGAAACAAGGATCGTGTCCGGGCCTATATCTACGATGTACGGGCCGAAGGCCGCGGGCCGCAGATTTTCCTGTCCCGCACCCATCCGCAGTTCATGGCGAAATTGTTCGCTCAGGAAGTACCGGAAATCTACGATAGCATCATCGAGATCAAGTCGGTTGCAAGGGACCCGGGCTCCCGCGCCAAGATCGCCGTCATCTCGAAAGACAGCGGCATCGACCCGGTGGGGGCCTGTGTCGGCATGCGCGGCTCGCGCGTCCAGGCGGTGGTCAACGAGCTTGCCGGCGAAAAGATCGACATTATTCCCTGGTCCGAGGACCCTGCGACGTTTGTCGTAAACGCTTTGGCCCCGGCCGAGGTCAGCAAGGTCGTGCTGGACGAGGAAACCAGGCGAATCGAGGTGATCGTGCCCGATGTTCAGCTCTCGCTCGCGATCGGCAGGCGTGGCCAGAATGTGCGCCTTGCCTCGCAGCTTACGGGCTGGGAAATCGATATTACCACCGAGACCGAGGACAGCGAGCGGCGCCAGAAGGAATTCAAGCATCTCACGGAGTATTTCGTCGAAAGCTTGAATGTCGAAGAGGTGATCGCCCAACTCCTGGTAACCGAAGGGTTCTCGACCGCCGAAGAAGTGGCTTATGTCGAGTTTGAAGAACTCGCCTCCATTCAGGGCTTCGATGAAGATATCGCGGAGGCCCTTCGCGAGCGCGCCGAAGCCTTTATCGCGCAACGCGACGAGGCCTTGCAGAGCGAAGCGACTGAAGCTGGCATTCAAGACGACCTGCTCGCCTTCGAGTATGAGGGCTTGACGTTCGAGGCCAAGCTGGCGCTTGGCAAGAAGGGGGTCAAATCCCTCGACGATCTGGCCGATCTGGCGGGCGACGAGCTCGTCGAGCTTCTGCCTGACGCGGGCTTGACCGCGGAAAGCGCCGGTGAGCTGATCATGGCGGCGCGTGCTCATTGGTTCGACGATGAAGAGGGTGCTCCCGCGGATACCGACGACAGCGATGCCGATGAGGTGATCGCCAAGGTCGATAATGTCGATCAGCTCGAGGGCGTCCGTCCCGTCCCGCTGCACGGGCCGATTGGTGAAGCCGATGATCTGAAAAAAATCAGCGGCGTCGGGCCGAAGCTGGAAGCCATGTTGAACGAGCTCGGGATTTATCATTACTCCCAGATCGCCGCTTTCTCGCCGGAAAATGTCGCGTGGGTCGATGGCTATCTCAGTTTCAAGGGCCGGATCGACCGCGATGACTGGCTGAACCAGGCAGGCGCTCTCATGACCAAAGGTTCGCGTGAGAGGGCTGATTGACGGAACAGGCTCACACCCTTTTGGACGCTTCTTCTGCTGATCCGGAACCGACAATCATGGCAGCCTCCCGGTTAGCGGCAGAGCGTCGATGTCTGGTGACAAGATCGACCAACGAGCGAGGTCGGTTGATCCGTTTTGTCATTGATCCAGGCGGTGATATCGTGCCTGATGTCGATGAACGTCTGCCTGGACGCGGTATGTGGTTGAGTGCTGGCCGGGATGTGCTAAATAAGGCGGTTGAGAAGCGACTGTTCGGCCGTGTGGCTGGACGGTCCGTGAACATCGCTGATGGTCTGGCCGAACAGGTCGAAGGGTTGCTGACCCGTCGTTTCTATGACGGGTTGGGCCTTTCGAGGCGCGCTGGGCAAATCGTTATGGGCTTCGAACAGGTCCAGGCGTGGTTGGCATCGTCGGGGGCGGCATTGCTGCTGGCGGCGGCCGACGGTGCGGAGGACGGACGGCGGAAGCTTCGGCATCTGGCGGCTGATCTGCCGTTGATTGTGGCGGGTTCGAGGGATGAGCTTGGATCGGCCGTGGGACGTGAGAGTTTGGTGCATGCAGCCTTGCCGCCTGGAAAACTGGCGGAAAGGGTGTTGCGCGACGCTGTGCGATTGGCGGGCTTTAGAGCCGATATCGCCGTTGAAGAGGCCGGGTTAGGAGCCTCTGAGTGGACTGAACCGAAGGGAACGACCGAGAAACCATGACCAGTACGAAAGAGCAGGATCGGGGTTCCCGTATTTCGCTGAACAAGGGAGCGGGCAATCGGCTTGAGCTGAAAAAGCGGGTCGATAATGGTGTCGTACGCCAGAGCTTTTCCCACGGCCGCAGCAAATCCGTAGCGGTTGAGGTAAAGCGCAAACGCGCACCGCTCAAGGGTGAAGCTGGCGAAGCATTGGCACCGACCGGACCCGAAACCATTGAGCGCCCCGCGCAGGCGAAGCCAGCCGTCAGCGCACCGGGCCGAGTGGCGAGATCCGGTGGCAGCGGCGCTCGTCCGGTCGTGCTGAAACCGCTTACCGACAGCGAGAAGAGTGCTCGTTTTCGCGCCCTGGCCGACGCCAAGAAGGTCGAAGGTGAAGCGCGTCAACGCGCTGAGGAGAATGCCAAGCGCCAAGCCGAGGAGGCAGAGCGCCGCAGAGCCGAAGAAGAAGCTGCCAGTGAGCGCAAAGAGCAAGAGCTTCTGCGCAAGAAAGCCGAGGAAGAAGCTCGGCAAAAGGCTGAGGAAGCCGCAGCACGACTGTTGGAGAAGGAAGAGCAGGAACGCCAGAAACGTGAAGCGGACACGTCGAAGAAACCTGCTGCTTCGGACCAGCCAGAAACCAGGGCTGCGACCGGCAGGCCCGCCGCGGCAGCCAAGCCAGCCGCGCGATCGGCCGCTGCGGAAGCTGTAGACGAGACCGTCGAGAAACCCAAACTCCGGGCGGCCGAGAGCAGCCCAAGAGGTAAGGTCAAAAGCAAAGCCAGCCGTGGCGATACCGAACAGCGCACTGACGGCCGGGCGCGGACCAGCGGTGGCGGTCGGCGCGGCGGCAAGCTCATGCTCGACAGCAATGCCGAGGTCATCGAGCGTCGAGCGCCTTCGCTTGCTGCCATGCGCCGCCATCGTGAGCGGGAAAAACGCCAACAGCAGATTCAAGATCAGCAACCCATGGTACGCGAAGTGGTGCTGCCGGAGACCATCCAGGTTTCCGAACTCGCCAACCGTATGGCCGTGCGCGGCGCCGATGTGGTGAAATCGCTGATGAAAATGGGGGTAATGGCGACGGTCAATCAGGTAGTGGATGCCGATACTGCGGAAGTGGTGGTCGGTGAGTTTGGCCATACGGCCAAGCGGGTGGCGGATTCGGACGTCGAGATCGGCCTCGAGGGCCTTGACGACGAAGACGCCGATCTTTCGCCGCGCGCACCTGTGGTCACCGTCATGGGCCATGTCGACCACGGCAAGACTTCACTGCTCGATGCGCTGCGCAAGGCGGACGTGGCCTCGGGCGAAGCAGGCGGCATCACCCAGCATATCGGCGCCTATCAGGTTGATATCGGTTCAGGCGCTCCGGTGACGTTCATCGATACGCCTGGCCACGCTGCTTTCACGGAAATGCGGGCGCGTGGTGCGAAAGTGACGGATATCGTGGTGCTGGTGGTGGCCGCGGACGATGGCGTCATGCCGCAGACGATCGAGGCGATCAACCATGCCAAGGCGGCCGAGGTGCCCATCGTGGTGGCGATCAATAAGGTCGACAAGCCGGACGCCAACCCCGATCGGGTCAAGCAGGAGCTTTTGACCCATGAGGTGGTGCCGGAAGACTATGGCGGCGATGTCCAATGTGTCGAGGTCAGCGCGGTCGAAAAGACCGGGCTCGACAAGCTGATCGAGAGTATTCAGCTGCAGGCCGAGCTTTTGGAGCTTAAGGCGAACCCGAACCGCAGCGCCCAGGGTGCCGTGATCGAAGCAAGGCTCGACCGAGGTCGGGGCGTGGTGGCCACGGCTCTGATCCAGAATGGAACGCTGAACGTTGGCGAGATCATCGTTTGCGGTGCCCATTGGGGCAAGGCCAGAGCTCTCATCGACGACCATGGCAAGCCGATCAAGGTGGCCGGCCCGTCAACGCCCGTCGAAATTCTGGGCCTGGATGGTGTGCCGGACGCAGGCGATCTTCTGGTGGTCGTTGACAGCGAGAAACGGGCGCGGGAGATCACCGCTTACCGCGTTCGCAAGAAACAGACGGCGGCCATTGCGACTCCGGCAGGCTCAGTCGAAGATATGTTCAGCCAGATGGCCGATCAGAATATCGACGAACTTCCCCTGGTCGTTAAGTCCGACGTCCACGGCTCGCTTGAAGCGATCGTTGCGGGCTTGGTGAAAATGAACACCGACGAGGTTCAGGTTCGCGTGCTGCATAGCGGTGTTGGCGCTATCACCGAATCGGATGTGACATTGGCGATGGCGTCCGGTGCGTTGGTGCTGGGCTTCAACGTTCGTGCCAATGCCCAGGCGAGGGAGCTTGCCAAGCGCGAAAATATCGACATCCAGTATCATTCGATCATCTACGAATTGCTGGATGAAGCGAAGGCGCGCCTCTCCGGCATGCTTGCGCCATCGTCGCGCGAGACGACGACCGGGCATGCCGAGATCAGAGAAGTCTACAACATCACCAAGGTGGGCAAGATTGCAGGCTGCATGGTGACCGATGGCATCATTCGCCGTGGCGCTCGCATCCGGCTCCTGCGCGACGATGTGGTGATCCATGACGGCGCGCTTGGCTCGCTTCGGCGCTTTAAGGACGATACCAAGGAGGTTCGTGAAGGCTTCGAGTGCGGTATCGGTGTCGAAGGCTACAGCGATATTCGCCAGGGTGACGTGATCGAAGCTTATGAGGTGGAAGAGGTTGCACGCACGCTTTGAACCGGCGGGCCCGGTCGCCTTGTGTTCACGGCTACCGAAAACTCGTGGTTCGGCGGACCAGGTTATTGAGGCGGCTCTGTTGGCGACGGGACAGGCGCATTGGGGATGTGGCATGGGTCGAGAACGGACCCCTTCGAGCGGTGGACTTAATCAGCGGCAGCTTCGCGTCGGTGAACGGTTGCGGCACATCCTTGCCGATCTGTTTGCGCGCGGCGTCGTGCACGATCCCGTCATTGCAGCAACGCATTTGACCGTCTCGGAAGTGCGGATCACCCGCGATCTTCGCCAGGCGACCGTATTTGTCGTGGAATTGGGCGGCGATCTTCGGCCCGAGGTCCAAGAGGCCCTGATCAGAGCAACGCCGTTTCTTCGCGGTGAGGTCGCCCGTCAATCGAACCTCAAATATGCGCCGAACTTGACCTTCAGGGTCGACGAGAGCTTTGCCGAATTGGCGAGAATTGATGCGTTGTTGAATGAAGCGCGCCGTACGCTTCCAGGCGATGGCGATGACGGTCATGGCTAAGTCGAGGCGAAAAGGGCTGCCGATCAATGGCTGGTTTTGTCTGGACAAGCCCGAAGGCATGACGTCGACATCGGCCGTTGGTTTCGTGCGACGCGTGACAGGAGCGGCAAAAGCCGGTCATGGCGGTACTCTTGATCCGCTGGCAACAGGTGTGTTGCCGATCGCGCTGGGGGAAGCGACCAAGACCGTCGCTTACGTCATGGACGGGGAAAAGCATTATCGCTTCACCATCCGGCTGGGCGCAGCGACCACCACCGATGACAGCGAGGGCGAGGTGATCGCCACCAGCGATCAGCGTCCGCAAACGATAGCGATTGAGGCCGCCCTTCCCGGCTATATCGGCATGATCGAACAGGTCCCGCCTTGTTTTGCCGCGATCAAGGTGGATGGCCAGCGGGCTTATGATCTGGCGCGCCGTGGTGAGGTGGTCAAGCTCGATGCCCGCACCGTCTGGGTGCGCGACCTTAAGCTGATCGAGCGTCCTGACGATGATCACGCGACCTTCGCTATGATCAGCGGCAAGGGCGTCTACGTCCGCTCCATCGCCCGCGATCTCGGCGAGCTTCTGGGTTGTCACGGGCATGTCACCGAACTTCGCCGTTTGAAAGTCGGTTCATTTGATGCCAGCGACGCGGTGACACCCGATACGCTCGAGCAATTGATCAGGGATGACGCTTTTCCCCAAGTGTTGCGGCCCCTTAAAGATGCGCTCGAAGCATTGCCGTCCGTTGCGCTCACGACACCCCAGGCGCAACGACTTCGCGCCGGGCAATCCATCCAGGTCGTGCCCAATCTCGTGGTCGGGCGCGGCGCGGACGAAGACGCTGTCATCCGGGCCATGTCACAAGGCGATGTGATCGCTCTCGCCAGGCTCGAAGGGGCTGAACTCAGCCCGCTTAGGGTCTTCAATCTTTCATCATCGAACCCGAACCACCATATGGTGACACAACTCAAAGCAAGTGTTGGATAAGCTATGTCAATCACCGCAGAACGCAAACAGGAACTGATTTCCGAATTTGCGAACAAGCCTAATGATACCGGCTCGCCCGAGATCCAGGTCGCTGTTCTGAGCGAGCGGATCACCAACCTGACCGAGCATCTGAAGGACCACAAAAAGGACTTCGCATCCCGTCGTGGTCTCCTGATGATGGTCGGCCAGCGTCGTCGACTGCTCGACTATCTGAAGAAGAAGGAAGACAGTCGTTATTCGGCCGTGATTCAACGTCTCGGCCTTCGCAAGTAGTCACATCACCACGAAACGCGGTCCGCGCATCGATCGATCCCGAGCCTCTCGCTTTCGGATCGCTCTTTCACGGGTCCGGCGTATATCCGGACAGGTCGGCTATCCATGGTGGATAGGCCGATCTAGGCTGTTGGAAAGGCAGTAAATTCGAATGTTCAAGATCACACGAAAAGAAATTGAGTGGGGTGGCAGACCACTGGTCATGGAGACCGGACGTATCGCCCGCCAGGCCGATGCGGCTGTTTTGGTCACCTATGGCGAGACGTCGGTCCTGTGCACGGCCCACGCGGCGCGCAGCGTCAGGCCGGGCCAGGACTTCTTCCCGCTGACCGTCAATTACCAGGAGAAATACTATGCCGCCGGCAAGATCCCGGGCGGCTTTTTCAAACGCGAGGGACGTCCGACCGAAAAGGATACGCTGACCTCGCGTCTGATCGACGGCCGATTCGTCCGTTGTTCCCGGATGGTTTCAAGAACGAGACCCAGGTGATCTGCACCGTTCTCGCCCATGACCAGGAGAACGACCCCGATATCGCGGCGATGGTCGGCGCCAGTGCAGCCCTGACGCTTTCAGGCATCCCCTTCCTGGGACCGATCGGCGGTGCCCGGGTCGGCTACAAGGATGGTGCCTACATCCTGAACCCGACCCATGCGCAGATGGCCGATACCGAGCTCGATCTGGTCATGGCCGGAACCCACGACGCGGTCATGATGGTCGAATCCGAGGCCAAGGAGCTCTCGGAAGAGATCATGCTCGGCGCCGTGCTGTTCGGCCAGCAGGGTTTTCAGCCGGTGATCGAGATGATCATCGCGATGGCGGAAGAGTGCGCCAAGGAGCCCTGGGAGCTCGAGATCGAAGATCACGGCGAGCTCTATGGCGAGATCAAGGCAGCCCTCGAGGCCGATCTGCGCAGCGCCTACGCCGAGCCTCTAAAACAGGCGCGCCAAGAGCTGATTGGCGCTGCGAAGGCGAAGGCAGTCGAGCAATTCGTCAGCGACGATGGAGCCGACGAACCGCTCGTCATGGCCCAGTTCAAGAAACTGGAAAAGGATATCGTAAGGAACGGTATTCTCGATACCAAGAAGCGGATCGACGGGCGCGATACCGAGACGGTGCGTCCGATCGTCGTCCGAGGTCGGCGTTTTGCCGCGTGTTCACGGCAGTGCGCTCTTCACCCGCGGCGAGACCCAGGCCCTGGTGGTGGCAACCCTCGGCACCGGCCAGGACGAGCAGATCATCGACAGCCTGGAAGGTGATCGGCGCGAGAATTTCATGCTGCACTACAACTTTCCGCCCTATTCGGTCGGTGAAGTTGGCTTTCTCCGCTCGCCCGGACGGCGCGAGATCGGCCATGGCAAGCTTGCCTGGCGGGCGCTGCATCCGTTGCTCCCGGCGAAGGAGAATTTCCCCTACACGATCCGTCTGGTGTCGGAAATCACCGAGTCCAACGGTTCGAGCTCGATGGCAACGGTCTGCGGCAGCTCGCTCGCCATGATGGACGCCGGCGTGCCGCTGATCCGGCCGGTTGCCGGCATCGCCATGGGCTTGATCAAGGAAGGCGAGCGTTTCGCGGTTCTCTCCGATATCCTCGGTGATGAGGATCATCTCGGCGACATGGATTTCAAGGTCGCCGGGACCGAGCTTGGCGTGACGTCGCTGCAGATGGACATCAAGATCGCCGGCATCACCGAGGCAATCATGAAGACCGCACTGACCCAGGCTCAGGCCGGCCGGCTGCATATCCTCAGCGAAATGGCCAAGGGGCTGGACGGCACCCGCGACGAAATGCGTGACACGGTGCCGCGGATCAGCGTGATCAACATCCCGCAGGACAAGATCGGTGCGGTGATCGGGCCGGGCGGCAAGATGATCCGCGAGATCACCGAAACCACCGGTGCCAAGATCGACATCGGCGATGACGGCACCGTCAAGATCGCGTCTGCCGACGCGCTTGCCTGCCAGCAGGCGATCGACTGGGTCCGCGGGCTGACCAGCTCACCGGAGGTTGGCCATATCTACACCGGGAAGGTGGTGCGGGTGGTCGACTTCGGTGCGTTCATCAACTTCATGGGCCAGCAGGACGGCCTTTGCCACATCTCCGAGCTCAAGAACGAGCGGGTCGCCAAGGTCACCGACGTGGTGAACGAAGGCGATACGGTGAAGGTCAAGGTCCTCAATATCGACGACCGTGGCAAGGTAAAGCTAAGCATGCGCGTGGTTGATCAGGAGACCGGCGAAGAGCTTGAAGCCCAGCCCAGGCCGCCACGTGCTGACGGTGATGGTGGAGGTTCGGAGCGCTCATCCGGCGGAGATCGTGGTCCAAGGCGTCAGCGTCGAGCCAGTTGATCATCCTCTATAATTGATCACTTTTAGATTGACGGGACCGCCGCCCAGTCGGACGATACCGACGGGCGGCGGTCTCTTGTCGTTTGAGGTCAGTGCCCCTACATGGCTGGTTTAGGTCCCACTGCTAACTCTTGAGCAGCCATTTGGTCTGCGAAAATGGAAAGCCTGGACCATGAAGGAGGCTTTCCACCGCCGTACGGAGCATGCGCATTGATCTCTCTCAAACCTCTGATGCTATCGGGCAAAGAAGTCTGGCCGCTGATCGAAGGCGGTAAGGGCATTTCTGCTACGAATGGCCTTAGCAGCGGCGCTTGGGCCGCAGCGGGCGGTATCGGAACTTTTTCCGGCGTCAATGGCGACTGGATCGATGGCAATGGCGAACTGGTGCCCCTGGTCTACAAGGGCAAGACCCGGTTGGAACGCCATGAGGAACTTATCCGTTACTCGATCGCAGCCGGGATCAGTCAGGCCCGCATCGCTCACGACGTGAGTGGCGGTCAAGGACGTTTGCATATTAATGTTCTTTGGGAAATGGGCGGCTGCGAGCGGGTCCTGCACGGCGTGCTCGAAGGGGCCAAAGGCCTGATTCACGGCATTACCTGCGGCGCAGGCATGCCCTATCGCTTGGCCGAGATCGCCGCTCGCTACAATGTCGCCTACTACCCGATCGTCTCATCGGCGCGCGCGTTCCGCGCTTTGTGGAAGCGCGCCTATCATCGCGTTTCCGAGCTGATGGGGGGCGTGGTTTATGAGGACCCCTGGCGGGCAGGCGGCCATAACGGGCTTTCCAATTCCGAAGATCCGAAGGTGCCGGAAGCCCCGATGCCGCGGGTGCAGGCGCTGCGCGACACCATGAGAGATTTCGGTCTTGACGACACTGCGATCGTCATGGCAGGCGGTGTTTGGCATCTGAACGACTGGAAGGACTGGATCGGCAATCCCGACCTTGGCCCGATGGCTTTCCAGTTCGGCACGCGCCCTCTGCTGACCAGAGAAAGCCCGATTCCGGAGAGTTGGAAACGGCGTCTCTTGAGCCTGGAAGAGGGTGATATCCTGCTGCATCGCTTCAGCCCCACCGGGTTCTACTCCTCAGCCGTCTACAATGATTTCTTGAGAGAGCTGGTCGAGCGGTCCGATCGTCAGATCGCCTTCGCCGCCGAGCCGGACGCCGCCCAAGACCTGACCACCCCGCTGGCGTTCGGCAGCCGCGGCCGGGTCGTGCATGTGCGCGCAGAGGACGTTAAACGGGCGACGCGCTGGATAGAGCAAGGTTTCTCTCAGGCGATGAAGACGCCCGACGACACCTTGATCTACGTGACGCCTGACCAGGCTAGGCAGATCAAGCGCGACCAGGCCGATTGCATGGGCTGTCTGTCGTTCTGTAAATTCAGCAACTGGTCCGACAAGGACGATAACACCACCGGCAAGCCACCGGATCCCCGCTCCTTCTGCATTCAAAAGACGCTGCAGGACATTGCCCATATCGGTGATGTCAATAACGAGCTGATGTTCGCCGGGCACAATGCGTACAAGTTCAAGCAGGACCCATTTTACTCCAATGGCTTCGTTCCGACCGTGCGCGAGCTCGTGGATCGCATCGTCACGGGAGAGTAGGTTTTCGCTTGTGCAGTATTGCCGCAGCGCTTGCGGGTTTGTCGGCCGACTGCTTGACAATGGCCCTATAGCGGACCAATTTAGTACCGTATATGATGGCGTCGTCAGGCGGTTTCGTCGTCTTGCGCGGGCCAGAGGTTCTAGGAGTTCTTGAGCGGTGATGACGACGCGTACATTTTCCGGAGTTTTGGACCGGTTAAAGGTGGCAGGCCTTCGGCCTACCCGTCAGCGTTTGGCGCTGGCCAAAATGCTGTTGGAGAACGATCACCGCCACGTTACCGCGGAGGATCTTTTTCACGAAGCGCGCGACCAGGGCATTCATGTCTCCCTGGCGACGATCTATAACACACTACATCAGTTCACCTCCGCGGGTTTGCTGCGCGAGGTTGTTGTCGACATGGGACAAAGTTATTTCGACACGAATACGTCTCACCATCATCACTTCTTCGACGAAGTGACGGGAAAGCTCTCGGACATCCCTGAAGACCATGTGGAAATCAGTCGGCTTCCAGCACCGCCTGAGGGTCAGGAAATCGATCGGGTCGAGGTCATCGTTCGCTTGCGCGGTGCCGCCAACGCTTGAGATTGCAGTCGGCGCCGGCGCCGCTGTCGAACGCCTACTGGGTTGTCGTCGGCATGGGTCCGAGAAATAAGGCCGGATCCAGCGCCGTTTTGAATAAGTAGAGACTTAGATGCAGATGAGGCCCGGTCACCCGGCCGGTCGCGCCGATTTTCCCAAGCTCTTCGCCAAGACGCAGCCTTTGACCGACATCGACCGAGACTTCCGAAAGATGCGCGTAGAGGCTTTGCAGGCCGTGGCCATGATCGATCATTACCGTCCCGCCGGTATAGTACATATCCGGATCGGCAACCGTGACGACACCATCGAGCATGGCGCTGACCGGGGTCCCGGTGGTTGCCGCGACATCGACACCTTGATGCGGCGATTTGGGTTTTCCATTCAGGATCCGCTGGCTTCCGAACACCCCCGAAATAGGCCCGACAACCGGCCAGACCGCGGCGTTGGCAAAACCGGGTTCGCCGCTGTCCACCGCTTTCGCCGCGTTCAGGACAACCCAATCGGCCTCAATCTTGATCTGATCCTCCTTGTTGGGTTCGACTTTTCTCGCGGGCAACCCATCGATTCGCTGGATATCGTACTTTCGGGGAACGATGCTGATCTCCTGTGTCACACGGTCGCCGTCCGGGAAATCAACCACCACCATCATGCTGCCCTTGGCATTTCGTCCTGCACCCAGCAGGAAGCGGCCGTCGTCGGCGACGCGGACGGGGCGGCCGTCGATCCGGACCTTGCTGCCGACGGAGGCCCTCCCGATCATGAGACCACCTTGCATCAGGGTTTCGTCAAGCTCGATCGTGGCTTCGGCCCGGCCGACGGTCACAACGACGCTGAGTTGAGCCATAAGCAGGGTCAACATGAGCCAAAGGCGCATGACATGTTTCCTTCTAAGCACGCGATGAGAGACTTTGCCTTGCCGTCCTCATTACCAAAGACGACCTGGGATCTTATAGCAGGCAAAACCCGTTGACGCGCAAGTGCATGAAAGGTCGACGTCATCGATCAATCCGGTCATGCTACAGCCCTTGTCGTTTCGACAATAATGTAAGTCTTCATCACCACGTCCGGTTCCAAAGCGCACCAAGCGAGGTGAAGACGCTGTCCGGGAGGTTTGATTGAGCCGTTTAGATAGCTTCATTCGGCGTCTGGAAGCCCAACGGGCTTGTCTCGACATGGCTGCAGACGCCATTCAGGCATTGCCGGGGTCCGTGCTCGAGCTTGGCCTTGGCAACGGCCGAACCTACGATCATTTGAAGCAAAGTCTTCCATCTCGGGAGATCTTCGTCTTCGAGCGCGAGGTTCGGGCCCATCCTGATTGCATTCCTGATGAAGATCATCTCATTCTTGGCGATATCATGGAAACATTGCCACAGGCTCTCGCACGGTTTTCTGGCAGCGTCGCCCTGATTCATAGCGACATCGGCACAGGCGATGCCGCAAGGAATAAACGGCTTGCTGCCTGGCTCGCGACAACGATCCCAGGCCTGCTGATCAAAGGCGCCTGGGTTGTTGCCGATCAGCCCTTGAGCGCAACATGCTTGCTGCCTCAGGCTCTGCCCGAAGGGATCGCACCAGATCGATATTTCGTCTATCGGCATGTACCGACGTGACGATCGTCACATCACGTTAACTCCTAAGGTTATATGATAAGATTAGGATCTATTGTTTTGCGTTCGGGTTTCGTGTTTTTTTGGTTGGGGGGCGAATGATTAATGACCAACCATGACGATTTTTGGGTTCGTTTTTGGGGCGTGCGGGGCACGGTGCCTTGCCCTGGCCCCAGTACGGTTCGCTACGGCGGCAATACGTCGTGTATTGAAGTGATGTGTGGTGAAGAGCGTCTCATCTTTGATGCCGGCACCGGCATTCGCACTCTCGGTTCCAGCCTAATCGGCCAGACCGGCCTCAACGCGCATGTTTTTCTTACCCATACCCATATCGATCACATCAACGGCTTTCCCTTCTTTCGCCCGGCCTACAACCCCGGCAATTGCTTCGAAATCTGGACGGGACATCTCTCGGCCCGACAAGGTGGTTTGCAAAAGGTTCTATCCAGCTTGATGAGCGGTCCGCTTTTTCCCGTACCGATCAATATCATGCACGCCTGCATCGCCTTTCATGATTTTGAAGCTGGTGAATGCTGGGAACCTATGCCGGGGATCAAGCTTCAGCACAGCCTCGCTCAATCACCCCCAGGGAGCGACGGGATATCGGATCGATTATGCGGGAAAATCAATCTGCTATGTGACCGACACCGAACATCGAGAAGGTGTCCTGGACAACAATATTCTGATGTTGATTGATGGCGCCGATCTGGTGATTTACGATAGCACCTATACCGAAGAGGAATATGGGCAGTTTCGATCATGGGGCCATTCGACCTGGCGAGAGGGGCTGAAGCTCTGCGAAGCGGCCGGTGCCAAGACGTTTGTTGCTTTTCACCATGATCCGGAACATGACGACATCTTCATGGATGGGATCGCAAAGCAACTCGAGCGCATGCGCCCAGGCTCGCTGGTCGCCAAGGAAGGGATGGTCCTTCGTCTCTGATCCGCCGGCGTTGGCGCTCCCTTGCTGCCTGCCATGCTGACCAGAAGCCAAGGCGTCGATCGGTGATGGGGCTGCAAACCGTCCTTGGCCTGGGCGCGAAAAGGGTTCTTTCTTGCCCTATCGCTATGCGGTCTCGGTCAAGCCGATCGCCTACCCTGCCCTGGAGCCCTATTTCAGCGCGAAAGAACAGCGGTTCCTTGATCAATTTGCCAGGATCAAGGACTTTTCGGCCGATATTCAAGCTCTGCCGAGCAGCACAACGGGCGCTCGTTTCGATCAATCCTGGTTTTTCGGGCTGGATGCCCTTGTTGCCTATGCCATCATTCGCGATCGATCGTCCAAAACGGATCGTCGAGGTCGGATCGGGACATTCAACCCGGTTCATGGCAGCAGGGATCATGGATGGCGGCTTGGAGACCAGCCTGGTTTGCATCGATCCGGCACCGCGGGCAGCGCTTGACCATCTCGATGTTCAATGGCGGTCGTCGGTTCTCCAGGAAGCACCGCTCGCCGATATCGACGCATTGCAAGCGGGTGATGTGCTCTTTATCGATTCCAGCCATCTCCTTATGCCCGGCACCGATGTCGACTACCTCATCGGCCACGTCCTGCCGAGGCTTAAGCCTGGTGTTTACCTTCATCTTCACGATATTTTTCTGCCCGATCCCTACCCAGCCGATTGGGGATGGCGCGGCTACAACGAACAATCGGCCATCGCCGCCCTGCTGCAGGGAGACGGTTATGAGCTGATTTTCGCAAGCCACTATGCGGCCACCCGCATGGCGGAGCAGCTCAAAGACGAGCCCGTTCAAGGAACTGAACATCGTCTCGAGCAACCTGCTGAGCAGTCTCTGGCTGCAGAAACGTCGGTGACGTGAGCGTGACCGGTTGACGAAGCGACAAGCCTCCCCGCGGGCTCGAACAGGACGGACGAGGTGACATGGCTGGCGCAGCGGAGATCTAACCGGCAACGCCGTCAACGAGCCTCGATCTTGAACAGATCGACGATATTGCCATCCACAAGCGTGATGAGAGGCAGGTTGCCTCGATGCTTCTCAGCGCCGGCACCATAGCCATAAATCAAGAAGACATAATCGAAATCCCGCCACCAGGATCGAAGTTGGCTGTTGGCTTCATTGCCGCCATGATCGAAAGCACCGGCAAGCTCAGGGAGGGTTGGGATCATCGCGGCGCCATGGCCGCCAAGGCCCGAAAATGGCGCCAAAAGGCGCAACGGCTGCTGGCCGGGAACAGCATAGATCGTTGAGACAAAGGCCGATTTCTCAATCACCGCAAGCGTTGCAAGATTGGCCATCTGCGCGGCGTGATGAAAGACGATATGCCGTGCCGGCGCCAAACGGATGCCGGCATTCTTGTCCGGCTGAACCACCAGGATCCTTCCGCCAGGCTCGACCTTGTCGATCACCGAGCGTATCTCCAGCAGATCGTCCCGGTGATCGATCCAGGTGGCGGTGATCAAACCGACCCGGATCAACAGCAACATTGCCAGCACGGCCCATAAGCCCAGCCGGCCAGCAGCACGTCCCCCCGTTAGATTCGTGCTTGCAATGAAGACCAGAACGAGAAGGATGGCGAACCGTTGATCGAAAACGCCGCCGGTCCAGAATGCCTTGGGCGCGATGATGAAGGAAAGAGCCAAGAGGCCGAGGCCCGGCGCCATGCGACGTTCGATCTCCAGCCGCCCGGATCGCCATCCCCAGATCGCCAGGCCGAGCAGCAGGGAGAAAGTGACGAGATCGACCATAAGATTGTAATTGGCAAGAGGTGCCAACAGCGCCTTCGCCTTCCAAGACCAGTTGCCCCAGGAGAGTTGGCTTCCGCCGGTGGCGGTCAGATCAGCGCTGAGCAACTGACGGACAAAAAGGAAAATGGGCAGTAGCGAAGTGATGCCGGCTATCAGGAAGTCTTTGGCCGCTTGCCGGGGTCCCTCCCGGCGACTCCATTTGTCACGCGCGCGTACGCACTCGTAACCGATGATCAGGAGACCATAGGCGCCAAAGGCGACGAGATGGCAGAAGAACAGGACCAGAGCGGTGGCGCTTCCCGCCACAACACGCTGCATTATCGGCCCATGACGCATGACAATCCAAAGCGCCAGAGCGGCCGGGACAAGTCCGATGCCGAGGGAAAAGTTAGCCATGCCAGCCATGAAGCTGCCATGGTAGAGGAAAAGCAGCGCGACCAACGGCCAAATAGCCCACTGGTTGAACAAAACGCGATGCAAAAAAGCAACACTCGCCAAGGTTGAAAGAAGGATCAGAGCAAGAAAAAGGCGACCGGCAATGTCCAGGGGCATGGCCTTGGCTAACCAGGGGACGATCAAATCCATGGCAATATTGGGAATGAAATCGAAATGGACATCGTAGCGTTCGCTAAGCAATGTTTCGGTATTAACGTTGCCCAGGATATGCATCCGCGCTACATGATTAGGATAGTCGGCGATCATGGGGATGTCGATGACTGCGAGAGGAATCATCATCGTAACCACAGCGAGTGCGTAGACTATGGGGAGGAATGAACGATTCAGTTGCAAACATCGCGTGGTGTCGAGTTTTTCCTGTAAGATCGAACTCATGATTGGGTGGTCCTCCAGAAAAGGATATCGTCAAGCGTCGAGATCGCATGATCCCGTCGATATGTCACGGCTCGTTCTTATCATTTCTTTTCCCCCGACTTAACGTAAAGGGTGAAGGCAGGCATGAAATTGTCAATTTTCTGATTATCAACCAGAAAGAGCTAAAAAACTCACCCTTATCATGCCGACCTTGAATGAAGTCGACAACGTCCTTCCCTTGATCGAGGCGCTCGAAGGTGTTCTGCATGAGATACAGCTGGTCGGCCATTTTCGTCGACGACAATTCCGAAGACGGCACCTACGAGGTTGTTCGCACGCTCTGCATTGATTTGCCCCATGTCCAGGCGGTTCGCCGGGTCGGCCGCCGCGGGTTGTCATCGGCCTGCATTGAAGGCATGACCATGGCAACAAGTCCCTATATCGCTGTCTTGGATGCAGATCTGCAGCACGACGAATATTTGCTTCGGCCGATGCTGGAGTTGATCGACAGCCAAGGACTGGATCTGGTGGCAGCGAGCCGTTTTCTTCCCGGCGGCAGCGTCGGGCCTTTGTCCAGACGGCGGGCGTTCATGAGCAGAACGGCAAACCTGATGAGCGCCACACTTTGCCGGGTCAGCTTGAGCGATCCGATGAGCGGTTTCTTCATGATGCGCCGGACCTTGTTTCAGGAGGTCTACAGCCGCCTTTCCGGCCAAGGCACCAAGATCCTGCTCGATGTCGTTACCGCGACGCGGCGCCCGCTCCAATGCGCTGAGCTTCCTCTCCGTTTCCGCGAACGTTTGAACGGCGAGAGCAAACTTGACGCTCAGGTGATGTGGGAGTTTCTCTATCTGCTCGGCCAAAAGACGTTGAGACGACTAACGCTGACTGAGCCCGAGCGGCCTATCGTCAAGTCTTAGAACAGTCTTCGATCGGACGGCGCCGGACAAGTTGAAAACGGCCCGCAATCAATAGCAATCCTGCCCTCCGTTTTTTCATTCCGCATGCTAGGTTGGACATGGGCAGCAGGAAGTCGAGTTGATGAAGAAGAGAACGGGTGAACCCTGGATGTCGGGGGCTGATTATGGCCGCTCGCTGCGCGGCTTTGGGGTCAACCTTCTGGTGAGGGACGTTGCTGTGGCCACGGCTTTTCAGACCGACGTGCTGGCCGTTCAAGTCGTCTACCAGGATGCCGACATTGCCGTCCTTCGCCATCTTGATCGAAAAGGCGTTGCCTATGAGTGGATGCTGCATGCCGATCACACGTTCTCGAACCATCCGTTGTCGATGCTGACGAGTGATGGAGCGCTCCGCGGCGCTGGCGTCGAACTCCGTCTCTACGATCATGACCCAGATGCTGCGGAGGCCCGGGCGCGCCGACGCGGTGATCATGTCTTGGCAGCGAGTGCAGATAAGCCGCATGGGCTGCGCGAATGCTGTCTCGTTGATCCGGATGGATATATATGGGTCCCGGCAACGACGATCGCGTAACGCCGCGAAGCGGAGAGCTTGTGCTGTGGCAATCGAGCTATCAGAACTTCTGCTCATGCCATCTCCAGCAGGGATCATGAAACCTTTCGAAAGCAGACTTATCAAAAATTGAATGCCAACTATGTTTTTCTACTTTATATCCCAAGCGTACTGAAGTACCGTACCAGGGACTCGTCGAATGAGAACTCGATCAACAAAAAGCTTATCTTTGAAATAGGCTGTGAATTCGACAACCGATAGTCACAGGGCTGGATTGACGTTTTATCTTTAAAGTAGAAAATGCGCTGAAGTTTTCTATTATTGTCGATGTTGATTGACCTCTGGGCAATTTCGGAAAATATTCACGCTGGATTGCCGATCGATGATATCGAACCAGATGCTTTGTTTCTCGTCTTTTGGTTATCGATGCAGTCAGTTGGTATATAGACAGAGTGTTGTCTTTGGAGTTGGTCTTGATGATCGGTTTTGAGCGGTTGCGCTTCGGTTTGGGAACTGTCGGGCTTGTGGTTGCCGGATTGAGCTGGATGCCGGAAGGGCTGGCTGACAGTTTTCATCTGAAGTCAGGCAAAGTTGTTGAAGCTGAGATTATCAAAGCAGACCGCAATACGGTAATCTTGCGTTCCCGAGGTGCAGTCCTGCCCGTCAGCCTCGGGCTCATCGAACGAATCGTTCTTTCTCTCGCTGATGGGAAGGAACTGTCTGGCGAGTTCCTGGGTTGGAAAAGTGGTGTCTATGAGATCCGTTCAGACAATCTCTTGATGCAGGTCAAAGATGGCGAAATCATCGAAGGCGTCTCGGAGATCGCGTCGCCCGAGCTTGAAACGGAACCAGTTGCCCAGCCGATTTCCCCCGAACCCAAACCTGCCCCCGAACCCGAACCTGTCGGGACAGTAGCCATGCAGGGCCTGCCTGAATTCACCATGAAGAGTGGCGAGGTCCTGAACGGACAGATTATTCATGCCACGGGTTCGATCGTTACGGTTCGTCTGCATGAAGGTGGTGTTGTCCCGACCTCGAGGGCGCAGATCGACAAGATCCGCTTCATTGGGCAAGATGGCGTCGTTCTCAGCGGTCGGTTCAAGAACTGGTCCGACAACGTCTATGAGCTGGAGGTGGATGATCAGGATCTCCTTGCAAGCCTGAGCGACCAAGCGGCCAGTTCCGGACCAACTCTGGCTCTTCAATCGCAGGCGATCGATATCGAGGCATCGAATGACGAAACCGAAGAAACCGTGATCGATTTAGCCGATGCCGCTATTTCTCCTGAACCGGAGACCGACCTCGGGCCTGATCGCGGTTTGACGCCATCAAACCAGACGTCGGAAATTGAACCACGAGTACCAGACGATGATGAGGCGGATGCCGGTGACGGCACCGATCTAAGCGATGACACCGGTGCTGGCGGTCCGGTAACAGATGCGGCGGTAGCCGCTCTTTCCGAAACGGAAACATCGCTTGCACCTTCTTCGTTGGATGAGAAAGAAGAAAACAGGCCGACCACAACGGCAGGACCTCATTTGATCGAACCTTCAGTGGTTGATGTTGGCGAGGATAGCGATGCGGTTGTCTTCAAGTTCCGCTTGAGGCAGCCAACCGATCGTCCTTTGGTCATTCTCTACGCGGCGACCGATGACACAGCCTTGGCCGGAAAGGATTTCGAGGCCAAGAGTGGTGTCATCACGTTCAACCCGGGCAGCGAGTATGCGGAGGTTCGCGTTCCGCTGATCGACGATGAAGAGAGCGAGTTCGAGCGAACAGTTCCATCTCTTCCTTTCGGGTGATCCTGAGACCATCCAGTTCAGTCAACGTCAGGTCCCAGCGACCATCAACGACAACGATTGACACCACAATCTTGACCTGAGGCAGATTGTCTCGACCTCTGAGGTGGCGACGATACAATCCAGTCTCCGGCATGTTGCGGCGGCCGTTGATATCCGCCCGGGATGATGTCGTTGCGAGGTTTGGTGATCGGTAGCAGTTCCATGTGCTGCGCTTAGGACTATTTGTCTTCGCCCGCTTACCCTGGATTTGGTTTCCTTCATGTTGACCTGGCCTGAGAGCCCTTTTTGGGACTACTCGCTTCACCTTTATCGCCAGCCAGGAGTCGAGGCCGCTTGTCTGATGCTGCAGCAACGTCACGGCCTCGACGTCAATTTCCTTCTCTTTACCTGCTGGCTGGCCAGCAGGGGTATCGAGCTTGATCGATCCACGCTTGATCGTGCTCACGATGCTGTCTCAGCCTGGCACCTTGATGTTGTTGGTCCGTTGCGCGCTTTAAGGCGCAGTCTTGCCGTTCAACTCGAGGCAGCGAAGCCCGAAAGCCTCCAGGCGCGCTGGCCGGCCCATGTCATCAAGCTCAGGCAAGGCACCATGGCCCTCGAGCTGGATAGCGAACATCTGGCCCAATTGGCACTAAGTTATGTCGGCGCTGAATTGCAGCCAACCCAAAAAGCGGGGCCAGCACTCGCTGTTCTCAACCTCATCCACTTTTGGCGCTTTTCCGCTGATGATCTCAGTGACCTCCGCACGTTGCTTCAGCAGGCGTTTCCGGCGACAACGGCAGCACAATTGACCAACGCCCTTAGCGCGTTGGAGGCTTGATGCTGTCTTCGCGAAGACGATCCCAACGCTGGGCCAGATCATTTTCGATACCGAACAGATCCAGGACCCGGCCGATGCTATGGTCGACCATCTCCTCGAGATTAGCCGGTCTCGCATAGAAACCGGGCACAGGCGGTGCGATGATGCCTCCCATCTCCGTGATGGTGAGCATGTTCTTCAAATGGACCTGATGAAGCGGTGTTTCACGTGCCATGAGAACCAGTCGGCGTCGTTCCTTTAGCGTGACATCGGCAGCACGGCTGAGAAGATTGCTGGACATGCCGGTCGCAATCTCGGCGAGTGTCTTCATGGAGCAGGGAGCAATCACCATGCCCATCGTCGGAAATGACCCTGAAGCCGGTGCCGCTCCGATATCGCCAATCGGATAATAATGATCAGCCATCGCGCGGACGTCGCTGGCTTTAAGATCGGTCTCGTAGGCGAGCGTCATTTCAGCAGGTTTGCTCATCACCAAATGACTGATCACCTTTGTGCTTTTCAAGGCGCGCAGCAGGCGAATGCCATAAATGACACCGCTCGATCCCGAGACGCCAACAATCAGATGGTTATTTGTTAACATGCTGAAAAATTGTACCTTTCGATGTTTTTTGACAACTCGATGACAGATTTTTCTGGTGTCGGTTCCATCTGAGGTCTACACTACATTGCTCATCAGGGATAACCAACCTGGAGGACTATTTAGGTATGAGCATGCAGGAGTACGTTGAAGGACTACGCCATAAACATGCCCACTTAGAGGAAGAGATCGACGTCGAAATCCATCGACCTATGCCCGATCAAACGACATTGACGCGTCTCAAGCGCGAAAAACTCCGAATAAAAGATGAGATCGCCCGTTTGGGCACCACCAGTTTGAAGGCGTCGTTGCCGGTGAAGGAGCTTCACTGACGCGGAGACGCCGCCCTTGAGAGGAGGCGCGACGCGCCACTCCCGAAGCGCCGCCATCATCTTGATTGGCGGCGTTTTGGTTTTTTATTATGGGCGAAGAATTCGTTCGAGCCTGCTCAGTCAGCCGCCAAGGGGCGCCGGATGATCGAAGGATTTCATGGGTAGGAAAGACGGCGCCTTCAAGCTGATATCAATGTTTTCCGTCTCATTTCGGGCCAATAGACGGCGACAAGCATCAACGCCACCAGCCCTTCGATTGCCATGATCATGACGGCGATGCCGGCGCCGAACCAGTCTGCCAGCAAACCCACATGGAGCATACCGATCGGGCTCGTCCCGATGGTCACCGTCAGCACACCCATCACCCGAGAACGCATCTCCGCCGGCGAGGCGAGAAAGGTGATCGTGCTTTGCATGACTGCAAAGCCGGAAATGCTGATGCCGGCAGCCAGCATGAGGGCGAAAGACAGAGGCAGCCAGACGGAAAAGCCGATACCAAACACCATGCATAGAAATACGAACGACGAATAAAGATAAATCCGGGTGTAGCGATCGGGCGTGCCCAGGAGACCGACCATGACCGAGCCGAGGAGCGCGCCCAACCCCTCCGTCGACGCCAGCACCCCGATCAGAAATGTCGACAAGCCCAGTTGAAGCTCGCCGATCACCGGAACCATGGAGATATAGGCAAAGCCCCAAAGATTGACGATCATGGTGATTGCAAGTGACGCCAGGATCATTCGGCTACCGCGAACGACACGCCAGCCTTCGAGGATGGTGTTGATGACACCAACCGATCCGGCGCGCCCGCCACTCTTGTAAGCGAGTGGCCATATCAACAAGAGGCAAAGAGCATAGGTCAGCAAGCCGCCGACGAACACGCCCGCAAGTCCCGTGGTCTCGAGGAGCAGGCCGCCGAGAGCAGGGCCGACCATTCGGGTCGCATTGCTGGTCGATGATTCCAGAGCCATGGCCGGACCAAGACGCGCCTGTCCGGCAATCTCGCCCAGCATGGTTCGGCGAATAGGAAATTCAGCAGCCCAGAAAGTGCCGTTCAAGAATGCCGAGAGGGCGAGGTGCCAGAGGAGAAGCCGGTCGGTCAAGGCGAGGACGGCAAGAACAGCGGAACTCAGGGCCAGGACCGTCAACCCCAGGATCAGCAATGTTTTCCGATCGAACCGATCGGCCAAGGCCCCCATCGGAATACCAAAGAGAAACAAAGGCGCCATGCGCATCACGGTCATCAATGACACGGCAAAGGCGGATTCTGTGATCTGAAACGTAAAAACACCGATCACCAGAAGCTCCAGCCAGCGGAAAATGCCAGTCAGCGTCCCGGTAACCCAGACCGGACGAAAACGATCATCAGCCAGAACCTCGGCAAAGGCTGATGTCGGCTTTTTGTTGACCAAGGCAGGACTCCATCGGGTCGCGACAATCACTGCGCATGGTGTACGCCATTGTCGGGTCCGCCAAAAGAGACCGTGCGGCGCGGAACGACACCGACGTCCAAGAAGCAAGAGAACCTCGGCTCAAACCCCGTCATCCATCGGCCGCTCGGGATCTTTTTTTCCTCTTGCCGGCGCCGATGGGGACCATGATCATGGGCTCGCGACGTTTGCGGCGTCGCCGTCGTCAGCTCTGGAATAAGGGAACCGCCAATCGCCTACGGGCTTTCAGGCACCTGACCTCGCGTACCAATCACCGAATTCGCCGCCCACCTGTCCTTGGGAAGCGTGAACCGAAAACGGGCACCGTTCAGATAATCCGTGTCGAGCCAGATGGTCCCGCCATGTCGTTCGATAATCAACTTGCAGATGGCCAAGCCTGCGCCGGATCCCGAAACATCGTCTCTTGAATGAAGACGCTGAAAGATATCAAAAATTCGTTCAGCAAACCGGGGCTCAATGCCGATGCCTTGGTCGGTGACGCTGAATTGCCAAAAACGCCCCTGGTCCTCGATCGAAATATCGATCTCCGGCGTAGCGCTGCCGGCAAATTTGATGGCATTGCCAATGAGATGATAACAGACCATCTGCAAAAGCGGCGCTCGGCCCCAGACCAAAGGCAGATGAATCCAGTCGATCCTGGCCTGGCTCTCCTCCAGCTTCGTGGCCAAATCGTCGATCGCTTGACAGACAACAGATACCATGTCGACGGGCTCGAAGACTTGCTGCAGCTGCTGGTTGAGGCGTGAATACACCAGAAGGTCGTTCAGCATGAGGCGCATGCGCTTGCCGCCGGACTGGATGATATCAACGACCTCGGCAGCTTCGTCGGAAACTTCAGCGCCAAAGTCCTCCATCAGGATTTGGCAATAGGTCACAACGCGGCGAAGCGGCTCCTGCAAATCGTGAGAAGCAATGTAGGCGAACCTCTCCAGGTCCTCTGTGGCCACCTTGAGGGCCGCCCGTGCCATTCGCCCCTCCAAGAGCATGCCGATCCACTGGGCGATGATGCGAAGCAGGAGCTTATCGTGTTCTTGAAGAGGCTCATGTCTTGAGGATCGATCAGCAAAGCATAGCGTTCCATAGAGCTGCCCGGCGACCCGAACCTCGCCCAAAAGTATGAACTCGAATCCGGTCCGCCGATGACAGGGGTGTGCTGCGAATTCGGAGCGTGAGCATCGCCCCATCATGAGAAGACCGTCTTGATCGCGCGGCAGTGAGCTGAAGGTATCTTCAAGAGAAAGCTTGCTGCCTACGCGATGAAGATCCAGAGATCCACCGACGACGT
>CAWBCX010000018.1:0-65165 GCA_963787265.1 uncultured Alphaproteobacteria bacterium
AAGTGGTCCGCCGATTTCCAGCCCGAGTTACTGTCCGGCGCCATCTTGCAGTCCTCCGTCACCCGTCCTTCCTTGACCCAGTTCTCCAATTCGGCCCGGCCCACCGGTCCATACGTTTGTCCTTCGGGGGTCATCATGTGCCAGGCAGCCTGCTCGTGCGTACCCGTCCGATCGGAGGGGGAAGGGGCCGTGGGGTCGCTGCGGGAAGCTGGCACGTCCACGATCGCATTGCATTGAGGGCAGCGTGCCCGCTTACCCGCGTGCTGGTCTTCGACACGCAGTACTCGTTGACAACCCGTGCACTTGATCTCGATCGCCATCGACCATTCTCCCCCTCAATCGGTACCGTGGCAGTTTATCGCAGGCCGAACCGTCCGAACAACGAGCCTTGCTGTCTCCGTTTCTGTTGGATCCGGGCCGGCCCAGGCTATTCGTCCCGGAAAGACCGTTATTGGCAGAGAAACCGACAAATTGGGGGCCGTTGCCGCTCGGCCAGCCGTCGCTATCCGGCTACGAGCCACCGCCGGCGCGATCCGAACAATCGGTTCAATCGGCACGAACCCTTCGCGAAGACCGGGATCCGCCCCTGACCGGTTCGAGTCGCCGGCCGGGAGCAACCGAACTTCATCTGGGGACCGCACCGTCAGGGGGCCCAGTTGACCATGGGAACCAGAACCGTATTGCTGGCCGCGCAAACACCAGGCCTGATGTTTTTGGCCGGCTGTACGCCGCCAACCGTGCTCCTGTTGCGACGCACGTGGGCCACCGGTGCTGCGCAGCGGCAAACCACGCCCTTCATCCATCGGCGGGAGGCCCACGACCAGGGACTGGGGTTTGATCGACGTGCCGTCGAGATCAACCGCTGGGAGGTCGCCATGCACGAAACGGTGCGCGACCTGCAAGGCGGAACTCGACAGCAAGATCCGCGTACTGCAAACCCTGATCCCCATGGCCCAACAGGAATGCGAGCGGGTTGGAAGCGGCGGTGCGCGATGCGCGGCGACTGGGGATCTCCGACCATCGCGACCTGCTCCAGGAACTGGACGAGATGGACCCCCGCTATCGCGATTTTCTGATCCCCGAGACAGACGGTCGAAGCGAATCTGCGGAAGCCGAAACGGAGTTCCCGCTTTCCGATGAGCAGCTGTGCGCTGTTTTCCAATTGGCCGACCAGGGAGCGGGCGCGGCGCGAATCGCTCGCAGCTTGGATCTCCCGGCGGGGACGTAGAATGGCTGCTTAATTATGGCGCCCCGGTGAAATAGCAGGTGTCACCGGCTGGTCAGGTGAGTTTGGGCGCGAGGGCGAGGGTCAGGTCCGGTCAACGAATCAATTAGCCGCTTTTGATTTGTTGACCGGATCTGACCTCCGTGGCTCGTCTGAGGAGAGTGCGAGAGGGTACTCGCTCCAAGCATTTACGGCAACTCGGGCCTCTACGTGGCGCCGCCGAGCGCGACCTTAGCACGAACCTGGCTCCCCTTTTCCTCACATTTTTCGTGCGCACAACGTGTTATCGTGATTCGCATTGCCGCGAAAAGATGTGGGGGAGAGGGGCCGGGGGTGAGGGGGCAACCTTGGGCGGGGCGTTCCCCGTCACCGGTTGGATTTACCACCAAACTTGCACCGCATCCGGCAAAGCTCCGGGAAAGCGAAGCTTCCTGGTGCGCGACGGTTCTCTGATGGTCATTGCCTGTTCGTCTTCACGAACGTCGGGCGAGCAGTTTCGTGGAGCTACCCGATAGCCTTCGCGTCGTCTACAGCGTCGGTGCCGCTGCCAACCGATTCGTGACGTTGATTGGGATGCTGCGCCCTGCTGAGCCGAGAATTCTCTGCCACCGCCTCGCCCGACCTCGGGAAGAGCCCGACTACCGATCGGCACGTGACCTGGTTTGCGCGGAATGAGCCGGTGCGAGGTCTTGCCGGATGCGGGGAACTCGCTCGTCAGTAATTGACCCGGTGACGGAGGTAACGCCGTGCCGAAGCCGGCCCCCTCACCCCCGGCCCCTCTCCCCCAGACAAGCCCTATGAACCCATCATGGATTGATGTTGAGCTTTGTCGAACAGCCCCGTTTTCCGGCGCCCACAAGGCTTGTCTGAGGGCGAGGGGAGCCACGCGAGAGGTACTCGCTCCTAGCATTTGTAGCAACTCGGGCTTCTATTGCCGCCGCCGAGCGCGACCCCAAACTAACCTGGGTCTCCCCTCCCTCCAGATTTTCGCGCGCACAACGTGTTATCCGATTCGCATTGCCGCGAAAGATGTGGGGGGAGAGGGGCCGGGGGTGAGGGGGCAACCTTGGGCGTGGCGTTCCCCTGTCACCGGTTGGATTTACCACCAAGCTCGCACCGCATCCGGCAAGACTATGCCTGTTCCGCGGAAAGCGAAGTTTTGGCGGATGCCCGTGATTGGCCGTACGACGATGCAATTGCCTGTTTTTGTCCGCCAACGTCGGGCTGGCACTTTCGTGTAGCTACCCGATAGTCTCGCGTCGTCTACAGCGTCGGTGCCGCTGCCAACCGAGCCCGGACGTCGATTGGCGACGCCGGCGCGACGGGCCGAGGCCGAATGAATCTGCGCATGGCCTCACCGACTCGGCCGACCTTCGAGGCGTCACCTGCCCCGGGGCGACGTGACCGCTGGTTGCACGCACAGTCACCTGCCCCGGGGTGCGAGGTCTTTGCCGGATGCGGTACGCGCTCGTGAGTAAATCGACCCGGTGATGAAGGAACGCCGCGCCCTAAGCCGGCCCCCTCACCCCCGGCCCCTCTCCCCCAGACAAGCCCTTTAACCCATCATCGATTGATGATCAACGTTTTGTCGAACAGCCCCGTTTTCCGGTGCCCAACAAGGCTTGTCTGAGGGAGAGGGGAGCCAGCGCGAGAGGTACTTGCTCCAAGCATTTGCAGCAACCCGGGCTTCTATCTGCCGCCGCCCAGCGCAACCCCACAACGAATCTGGCTCCCCTCTCCCTCACATTTTTCGTGCGCAGAACGTGTTATACGCGAAACGCATTGCCGCGAAAGATGTGGGGGAGAGGGGCCGGGGGTGAGGGGGCAACCTTGGGCGTGGCGTTCTCCCGTCACCGGTTGGATTTACCAACAAACTCGCACCGCATCCGGCAAGACGGCGCACCGGCTGATTCCGCGCAAACGCAGTTGCTTGCAAATGCGCCCGTGATCGGCGGCAGTTGCGTTCCGACGCCCCGAAGGGGCAGCCACGGGCGAGGGCCGCTGAGAGTCAGGATCCGGTCAACGAATCAACTCGCCTGTTAGATTTGTTGAACCGGACCTGACCTCCGTGGCTTGTCTGAGGGAAAGGGGAGCCAGTGCGAGAGAGATCTGCGTCCAAGCACGGCAGCAACCCGGGCTTCTATGTCGTGCCGCCCAGCGCAAGCCCTAAAACGAACTCGGTCCACGCTCCCGCACATTTTTCGCGCAGAACGTGTTATACCGAAACGCATTGCCGCGAAAGATGTGGAGAGGGGCCGGGGGTGAGGGGGCAACCTTGGGCGTGGCGTTCTCCTGTCACCGGTTGGATTTACCACCAAACTCGGCACCCCATGCCGGCAAGTTCCGGGAAAGCGAAGATCCCGGCGGCGCGACGTTTCTCTGATGATCATTGCCTGTTTTTGTCCGCCAACTTCGGGCGAGCAGCTTTCGTGTAGCTACCCGATAGCCTCGCGTCGTCTACAGCGTCGGTGCCGCTGCCAACCGATTAGTGATGTTGATTGGGATGCTGCGCCCCGCTGAGCCGAGTATTATCTGCCATGGCCTCCGCCAACCCGGGAAGAGCCCGAGTACAGATCCGCAAGCGACTACGTTTCCGCGGAATCAGCCGGTACGAGGTCTTGCCGGATGCGGTACGCGCTCGTGAGTAAATCGACCCGGTGATGGAGGAACGCCGCGCCCAAGCCGGCCCCCTCACCCCCGGCCCCTCTCCCCCAGACAAGCCCTCGAACCCATCATCGATTGATGATCAACGTTTCGTCGAACAGCCCCGTTTTCCGGTGCCCAACAAGGCTTGTCTGAGGGAGAGGGGAGCCAGTGCGAGAGGTACTCGCTCCAAGCATTTGCAGCAACTCGGGCTTCTATGTGGCGCCGCCCAGCGCGACCCCACAACGAACCTGGCTCCCCTCTCCCTCACATCTTTCGTGCGCAGAACGTGTTATACGCGATACGCATTGCCGCGAAAGATGTGGGGGAGAGGGGCCGGGGGTGAGGGGGCAACCTTGGGCGTGGCGTTCCCCCGTCACCGGTTGGATTTACCAACAAACTCGCACCGCATCCGGCAAGACGGCGCACCGGCTGATTCCGCGCAAACGCAGTTGCTTGCGAATGCGCCCGTGATTGGCGGTAGCAGCGTTCCGACGCCCCGAAGGGGCAGCCACGGGCATAAGGGGCGCTGAGGGTCAGGTCCGGTCAACGAATCAATTCGCCTGTTTGATTTGTTCACCCGACCTGACCTCCGTGGCTTGTCTGAGGGAAAGGGGAGCCAGTGCGAGAGATATTTGCTCCAAGCATTTGCAGCAACCCGGGCTTCTATGTGGCGCCGCCCAGCCCCGAACCCTCGAACAGGGTCCTCCAGTGTTCCAGCGTCGGGTCACGCACCAGGAACGGCGACATGCGCGGGTTGTACAGTTCCGGGTCCGGCTTGATCGAGGTGATGAACATCCAGAAGAACGGAAAGAGCATCGCGACGACGAACATGAACAGCGGAATGTAGAAGACGATCAGCCGCCTATAGTAGGTTTCGCCGACCATGTTGTTCATGGCTGCATCTCCCCGGCGGCGCTGGGCGCCGTGCCGTTACGCTGTCGCGGTGAAACTTGGTATGTTGCTGTCCTCTTTTTCGGGGTCGCGAACTGGCCAGCCGAACACCGGCCGCTCGACACAAGCCCGAGGCCGCTCCGGATGACGGGGCACGTACCGCCCATCGCGCCTGCGATCGCGATCATTTGTTCATGCCTTCGCGTCTGAGGTACCAGAGCTGGAACACGATCACCATGGCGAGGATCGGCAGCATGAAGAGGGCGGCGGCGGCACCCTGGCCGAGATTGCCTGAGCCCATGCCGAGCTGGTAGGCAAGCGTCGCCAGCAGATGGGTTTCGTTGTTGGGTCCGCCCCGGGTCAGGATGTAGACCAGCTGGAAGTCGGCGAAGGTGATCACGATCGAGAAGACCACGACCACGATCGCGACCGGCTTCACCATGGGAAGCGTCACGTGCCAGAATTTTTTCCAGCCCGTGGCACCGTCGATATCGGCGGCGTCATAGAGTTCGGGCGGGATGGTCTGCAGCCCGGCGAGGAACGAGATGGCGAAGAACGGGAGGCCGCGCCAGACATTGACCAGGATGACCGAGAACATCGCCCAATTGCCGTCGCCCAGCCAGATGGGCCCGCGGAAGAAGCCCCAGTTTTCCTTGATGGTGATGCCCAGAAGACTGATTTCCATCTGGTACATCCAGCGGAGAACCCAATTGAACACGCTGAACGTGGCGTCGAACATCCAGAGCCAGGCGAGCGTGCTGAGCACTGTCGGGATGATGAACGGCAGCAGCACCGCGGCGCGGGTGATGCGGGCGAACTGGAACTTTCGATTGAGCAGCACCGCCAGCCACATGCCGAGTGCTGCCTTGAAGACGGTCGCCACCGTGGTGAAAAAGAGGGTGTTCCAGACGGCGGTCCAGAAGATCTCGCTTCTGAACAGCTGCCGGTAATTGCCAAGGCCGATAAAGTCGCCGGGCGTGCCGACCAGCTTGTCGGTCAGCGACATCCAGATGCCGAGCACGAAAGGATAGGCGATGAAAACCAGGATGAGCAGGAGTGCCGGCGTCAGCAGCACGTAGCCCAGGATCTTTTCATCCTCGAGGGCTTCGTAAACCCTCTCTTTCAGGGTCAACGGGCGCTTGGCCCTGGCTGTCTGAACGGCGACCACATCAGCGGGCATGGGCAATCTCACTGAGGTTCATGGCCAGCTCACCGGCCTCCGATCATTGACCCTGCGACCGGGACGGGCAGCTTTCCGCCCCGGTCGTCGTCGTCAAGCTCAACAAACAAGCGGCCCCTGAGTTTCAGGGTCAGGCACCGCCATAGACGTTTTCAAGCTCCTGCTGCGCCCAGGCAGCCGCGGTCTTGGGATCTTCGCCCTGGGCGGCGCGGGCGAACATGTCGACGATGATGTACTTCTCCTGCGCCTCGCCCGATGCCCGGTTCCAGGGACCGGCAAAGCCGGCGGAGCGGCCGTATTTCGGGTTGTCGGCGTAAAGGGTCAGCACCGGATCCGACTGCCAGATCGGATGGCTCTCCCATTTCGGCAGGGAGCCTTGGACATAGCCCTGATTGGCGTTCATGAAGGCGTCGAAATTGTCATCCTGAGAGGAGAAACGGATGAAGTCGGCAGCCGCCTCCGGCTCCTTCGAATACCCCATGATGCTGAGCGAGCGCGGGCCGACGAAGTGGAAGCGACCGGATGGTCCTTCCGGATTCAAGAAGTGGTCGAGATTATCGGCGAGGCCCGGATACTGGTCGGCATCGCGCCTGGCGATGAAGTAGATGCTGGCGCCGTTCAGGGTCGAACCGATGGTCTGGCCGAGGAAGGCGCGGTTGTTGGAACTGTCGTCCCAGGCAAGCCCGCCCGGATCGCAGGCCGCTTCCCAAAAACGGGTCATGAACTCCAGCGCTGCATGAGTGCCCTCGGAGTTGATGGCAACCTTGCCGCTCTCGTCGACCTCCATGCCGCCATAGCTCCACATCAGCGGGTAGGCAAAGGTCGGCGCGTCGCCGAAGGTGTGACCGAGGGTTTGGCCGACCGGCATATTGGCGTTCTTCAGCGCCTGGCCGACGGTCAGATACTCTTCCCAGGTGTTGGGCACGGCAAGGCCGAGCTCTTCGAAGATGTCCTTCCTGTAGACATTGGCGTTGCCGATATTGAACAGCGGCACGCTGCGCGCCGTGCCGTCGACGGTCACGGCGCCTCGCGCCCACTCATAGAAATCATTGCCGCCAAGCTCCTCGACCAGCGCGTTGTGATCGGCGAGGCCGCTGGCGTAGAGATGGGGCTGGTTGGCGTTCATCTGGATGACGTCGGCGCCGCTGCCGCTCTCGACTGCGGCGGTGATGCGGGCGGCCATGTCGTTCTGATTGATGAACTCCACGGTCGTCTTGACACCGCTCGCCTTGCTGAATTCCTCGGCCTGGCGACTGACCTCGGTATCGGCAGCCGGGATGAAGCTGCTCCATTGAAGGTAATGCAGCTTCCGCTCCTGGGCGATTGCCGGTGCCTGGCCGCCGAGAAAGGAGGCGGCAGCGAAGGCGGCGCCGGTAAGGGCGGTGTTCTGCGTAAACTGACGGCGGCTCAGGCCCTTGTCGGCAGCGGTCGCAGACTTTTTCGGCTCAGTCTTGTTCACAGACTTTTCTCCCTGATGCTGTGCTTCCGTTCGGAAGATCGACCTGCGGCACATAGCTCACCGCTTCGGCCAGATCCAAATATTGACGTAAGGCTAGGACGATATCGAGGCGGGATCAACAGGCTTCGACAGCCAATTGCTCATGCCGGCCCAGAAAGCCACGTATCCACAGCCCTTAGACCGGACTTTTTAACCTGTTCGGGCGCGCCGCTGTGAGTGAATGACGCACGTGCAAGGCTGGCCAGCTGCCGATCGTCCATGCCCATCGCGTCCCGGCACAAGGTGAACTCGTCCACGAGATCCGGGCCGAAAAGCAGCGGGTCGTCGCTGCCGAGGGTGCAGGGCACGCCTGCTTCGATCAGCTTCGGCAACGGATGCTCGGCAGCCGAAGCAAAGACGCGGAGCAGCAAATTCGAGGTCGGGCAGACGTCCAGGCAGATCCGCTCCGCCGCCAGTCTTTCGAGCAAAGCCTCGTCTTCGATCGCCAGCACGCCATGGGCGATGCGCTCGGCACGGAGATGCTCCAGCGCCCCTCGAACCGAGGCGGGCCCGCCCCCAGGCCTTGGTTCGATTTCACCGGCGTGGGGTGCTGAGATCAGGCCGGTGTCGTCAAGCGCTGTTCGAAACGCCAGGGCGAAGGGTTCGGGCGGATAGCCGCCTTCATTGCCATGCAGGCCGAAGCCGATGATGCCGGGGTGCTCACCGTCGAAACACGCCATGCCGCTTTTGATCCTGTGGGCATTGTTCCTGACCAGGTCCCGGGTCACCCGCGCCCGTTTCAAAGCCTCATCCAAGGGTTTGATCCGATCGATCGCCGAAATGAAGCCGATGCCGACGCCGGTTGCCTTCGAGGCGGCTTCAGCGGCCTCCAGCGCGAAATGCCATCCTTCCTGCTGATTTTTGAAAAGCCTGAAAGGGCTACCTTTCCGGAGATCGCTGTAACGGTCGGCATCGAACGCCGGCTCGATCCACCAGACCCCTTGACGCGCGGCGTCCTCGGCCACCTCCCGAATCAAGCGCACCAGATCTTCACGCGATCGAACCACGTCGCAGGCTGCCCAGTACATTTTGAGAAACCCGCCGAAATCGTCGAATTTTTGGTACTTTGTATCCGCAGGACGCTCGATGCCGTAGCGTGCGCAAAGCTCGCTCAGCGTCGATTCGCGCATGGCCCCTTCGAGGTGGAGATGCAGATGCGCTTTCGGCAGGGTGCGAAGATCACGCTTGGCTATGGGTTCCATCGACAATCCGATCCGGCTTAAGATGGGCCTCTGGGAGGCCTCCGTTACCAATGAGAATGAGACGAAAAAATGGCCAGGATCAACCGCGCGATCGAGCTTCTCGAATGCAACATACCGATTTTCTTTACCGGCATCACCGAACTCGGCTTCGAAAGCGGCAAACGCCATGCCGAGATGTGGATGGACTATATCTGCATCGATCTTGAGCATCTGCCGTTCGATATGACCGCGCTTTCGGCTTTCATGGAGGGCCTGATCGACGCCGGCCCCACCAAGAGCGGCCACCGCACGCCTGCGGTCATCGTCACCTTGCCGATGGATGGCACCGACGAGCGCGCCGTCAGAACCAACAGCTGGATGATCAAGCAGGCCCTCGCGACCGGGGTCCACGGGCTGATGCTCTGCCATGTGGAAAGCCCGAATGCCGTCCGCGCCTTCGTCCAATGCGCCCGTTACGGCCACGGGCCGAGCGGTGGCGGCCAGCCAGGGGATGACAAGGGACTGGAGCAAGGGAGGCGGGGGTCCGGCGGCCAGGAACGGGCAGCAGCGGTCTGGGATATCTCGACCTCCGACTATCTGGATCGGGCCGACGTCTGGCCGCTTAATCCCAGGGGCGAGTTGATGCTGGGTCTGAAGCTCGAGGACCCGCGTGCCCTCGCCCAGGCCGAGGCCTGCATCGCCGTTCCCGGCATCGCCCTCGCCGAATGGGGTCCCGGCGACATGGGCATGGGCTTCGGCCTGAAGGAAGCCCACGATCCGCCCTACCCGCCCGAGATGCTCGAGGCGCGGTCCACGGTGAAGAATGCCTGCGACAAGGCCGGTGTCGCCTTTCTCGACATCGTCACCCCGGACAACGTTCGAGAGCGGCTGGATGAAGGTGTCATGATCGGCGCGGCAACCGAAGAAGCGGCAGGGATTGGGCGAAAACACAGCGGACGGGATGTTTCATGAGCTTGAGAAAAACCACGGTCAGCATCGAAGGCGATGCCTTCTTGGTGAACGGCAAGCCAACCTATGCAGGTCGGTCTTACCAGGGAAAAAAGATCGAGGGATTGCTGCTGAACGCGCGTCTGGTCCAGGGTGTTTTCGATGACCTGAACCCGGAAACAAAGGTGCGCTGGGACTACCCCGACGGCCCCTGGGATCCCGAGCGCAACACCTCGGAATTCATCGCCATGATGCCCGCCTGGCTCGCCTCGGGCATGCTCGGCTTCACCCTCAACCTCCAGGGCGGCAGCCCCGAGGGGTACAGCAAGACCCAGCCCTGGGACAATTCGGCTTTCACCCCCGATGGCGCCCCAAGGCTTGCCTATCTTCAACGCCTGAAGCGCATTCTGGACAAAGCCGACGAGCTCGGCATGGTCGTGATCCTCGGTCTTTTCTACTTCGGCCAGGACAACCGTCTCGATGACGAAGCGGCCGTGATCCGAGCGGTCGAGGCGGTCACCGACTGGCTGCTGGAACAAGGCTATCGCAACGTCCTGGTGGAAATCGCCAACGAGGTCGACGTCGGCCATTACACCCACGACATCATCAAGGCGAAACGGTGCCACGAGCTGATCAAGCTGGTCCAGGCGCGATCAACCGGCAAGATCGACAACCCGGCGGGAAGGCTGCTGGTCAGCACCAGCATGCGCGGCGGCACGCTGCCGCCCGATGCGACGATCGAGACCGCCGATTTTCTGCTTCTTCACGGTAATGCCGTCGAAGACCCCAACCGCATCCGGGAAATGGTCCGGGAATGCCGCGCGAAAACCAGTTACCGGGGCCAGCCGATCCTGTTCAACGAAGACGATCATTTCGACTTCGAGGCCGAGGACAACAACATGATGGCCGCGATCGGCGAGTATGCGGGCTGGGGCCTGTTCGACTACCGCATGCCCGGCGAAGATGCCGATCACGGCTATCAGAGCGTGCCGGTCAACTGGTCCACCAGTTCCGCCCGAAAGCGCGGTTTCTTCGACCTTCTCGCCAAAGTCACCGGTGCAACATCCTGATCCAACAAAGGAAGACTTTGATGACTGCAGACATTGCCCTGGTCGGGGCACAGCGACCGGAGGTCCAGGAAGCGCTGGAACGGGAATTCACCGTCCATGACGTCTATCAGACACCGGACATGATGGCCGCCCTCCAGCCGATCGCGGATCGCATCCGCGTCGTCGCGACCAACGCCATGGCCGGCGTGCCCGCCGCCGTGATCGATGCGCTGCCCAACCTCGAACTTATCGCCATCATGGGCGTGGGCTTGGAAAAAACCGATATCGAACGCGCCAAGGAGCGCGGCGTCACGGTCACCACCACGCCTGTCCTTTATGACGATGTTTCCGACCTCGGCATCATCCTCGCCATGAACGCCTGTCGCAGGATCGTCCAGGCTGACCGGTTCGTCCGTTCCGGTGATTGGCTGAAAGGCCGCTACCCGCCGGCAACGAAGTTTTCCGGCAAACGCGCCGGCATTCTCGGGTCTCGGTCGCATCGGCAAGGCGCTGGCCAAACGTCTCGAGGCCTTCGGCATGGTGATCGGTTATTACGATCCATTGCCAATGGAGGGGTTTGCCTATCGGAGTTACGCTTCGGAAGAGGCGCTGGCTGCCTCTTCGGATATTCTGTTTCTTGCCGCAGCCGGTGGCCAGGACAGTGGCCATATCGTGACCGCTGAGATTTTGGAAGCGCTTGGCCCAAGGGCGTGTTCGTCAACGTCGCGCGCGGCTGGCTGGTCGACGAACCCGCCTTGGTCGACGCTCTGCAGAACGGCCGCATCGGCGCTGCCGGCCTCGACGTGTTCGACGATGAGCCGACGGTGCCGGAGGCTCTGTTCAAGCTCGACAATGTGGTCCTGACCCCGCACATCGCGAGCAACACCGTAGAGACCGTTCAAGCCATGGGCGACTGCGTGCTCGACAACATCCGCTCATGGATGGCCGGCAAGGGGGCTGTTACGCCTATCGATTGACAAGATAGTTCAAGCCACGCTTTCGGATCGTATCCGACGATAGAACAGGCAAAGGTCGTTGAGCCTGCATGTCCCGAACATCGCGGCGCTCGCGCTCGGCAGGTCTGCTTGCCGAAATCCAAGCAGCCAGAGATGACCATCGGCTTTCGCCCAATCGGGGGCTCGCGCATCCAGCGAACGCGCCGTTTCCGCTTCGGTTTTGCCGCGGGCAAGACCGATGCGGTTGCAGACCCGATGCACATGGGTGTCGACCGCGATCACCGCCTCGCCGAACGAGAAAGAAAGCATGATATCCGCGCATTTCCTGCCGATGCCGGCAAGGTTCATCAGCCCTGCCCGATCGCGCGGCACGACCTCGTCATGCTTCCTCGATCAGGGCCGCACAAAGCTTTTTGAGGTTGCGGGTCTTCATGTTGTAGAGCCCGGCCGGCCTGATCGCCTCGGCGATCGCGTCGTCGTCGAGGGCCAGAATACCGCCTGGTGTATCGGCCAGCTCGAACAGCGCATTTTTGGCCTTCGCCGTGTTCCTGTCGAGACTTTGCGCCGAGAGCAGGCACCCGACCAGCGCCCTGAAAGCATCGGCATCGCTCTTGACGCGCACTCGCCATGGTCGCGGCCGGCCTTCTCGCTCGAAACGGCGAAAGACGGTTTCAACCTCGTCCGGGGCCAGCAGCCCGGCCGGTCGTTCAGATGCTTTCATCGGTAGGTGAGATCCGGTCAGCGATCAAAAAAACCCGTCAGCTCGGGTTGCGACACGACGTGGCAATAGATCATGTTGATGATCCGAAGCTCGGCCTCGTGCAGCTCCATGGTCGCCGCCGCGCAGCACTCCTCGACCAGCGACCACGCCGAAGCTTTCGTCGACGAGGCTGCGCACCGTCGAGGACACGCATTGATCGGTGAAGATGCCGGCGACGATCACGTCCTTGATGTCCATGTTGCGCAGGAGCATGCGCAGATTGGTGCCGGTGAGCGCGCTGTCGGTGGTCTTGATGACGACGATGTCCTCGGGTTCCGGCGCCAGCTCCGGCACGATCTGGCCGCTCGCTTCGTCCTTCGGCAGAAGGAGATAGTTGAAGCCCGGCTTTTTCTGGCTCAGTGAGCGGTCGCGGCCATCGGTCTTGTGGCAGGCAATGCGCGCATAGATGATCTCGACGCCCTTGGCCCGGCATTCGTCGATCAGCTTTCTCGTGTTCGGAATGACCGTGTCGCTCATGCGATCGATAGAACGGCTGCCAGCGTGCGGTTTCCTCCGGCGTCTCCTTCTCGTCCAGATAGGTGTTCTGGATGTCGATCACCAGGAGCGCGGTCGTGGCCGGGTCCAGGTGAATGTCTTCCGGCTCCTCGGCATTCGCGTAGTAGAAGGAGCGGTAGGCGGTCTTCCAGCTCATGGGGTCTTCCTCGATTTTCTCGTGACGAAAAAGCCGATCTCACGGGCCGGGAAAAGCCCGCCCGGGCGCAGGATCAGGATCAGGATCATGGACACCGCAAGAACCAGTTCGGTCAAACCGACCACCGGATCGGTGGACCAGCCGGCTCGGTTGATCGACGCTTCGAGCGCCCGTGAGACCTTCGAACGCCGCGGTCACGACGAAGGCGCCGATGACGGCCCCGGTCACGGTGTTCGGGCCGCCGATCACCAGCATGGCCAGGATCACGAAGGTTTCTTTCAGGTAAAACGCTTTGGGCGAAAACGAGGTGATGAAGTGGCCCCAAAGCGCCCCGCCGATGCCGGCGATGAAGGCCGAGAGGATGAAAGCCTGCCAGCGCAGTTTCGGGATATGCGCACCGAGCGCGGCAGCGGCGATCTCGTCGTCCCGGCTGGCGCGCAGCAACAGGCCGATCCTGGATTCCTTGAACAGATCATCGCCACGATCAAAACAACGATCGCGCTCCCGGCGGCCAGAGGCAGCTTGGTGGCGTTCGGCAAGCCGAACAGCGTGCGCGGTCCGTTGGTGACCGCACTCCAATGGGTCATGACCGTGTGCAGCACCACCAGCAGCGCGAAGGAGGTGATGACGGCCGCGGCATCGGACAGCCGCATCAGCGGATAGGCGACGATCGAGGCGACCAGCGCTGCAACCAGGCCGCCGATCACCATGGCGAGATATGGCGAAAGCTGGACATCGGCCAGGATCGGATAGAGATCCGGCAGCGCCATGCCCTTCATCTGCGCCGGAATGGTCAGGACGGCGGAGGCATAGGCGCCGATGCCCATGAAGCCGATATGGGCAAACGACAAAATACCGGAATTGCCCATAAAGACCTGAAGGCCGAGCACCAGAACCAGGGCGATGCAGAGATTGGTCGCGATCCGGTCGAACAGGCGAACGCCGAGCAATTCCGCGATGATGACCAGCGCAAGAATCAAGCTGCCAAGGATAAAAGTCGTCGCTGCATGGCGTCCCACGCTCAGGTCCTCTGGCCGGTCGCCGGCCCCTTGATCAGGCCTTCGGGGCGCCAAAGCAGGATCAGGATCACCAAGGAGAAGGTGAAGGCGTCGCGGAATTTCAGGAGATCCTGCGGCAGGCTGTAATTGAGGCTGGTGTCGATCAGGGCCAGGAGAAAACCGCCGAGCACGGCACCGGGCGAGACTGCGCATGCCGCCGATGACCGTGGCGATGAAGGCGATCAGAAGAGGCTCGAGCCCGATGCCGGGCACGACCGTGCCGATCCGCCCGATCCAGAGCAGCGAGACGATGCCGGCGATCAGGCCGGAGATGGCGAAGGCGGTCGAAATGATCAGGTTGGCGGGCACGCCCAGCATGCGCGCCATGGTGAAATGGGTGGCGGCCGCGCGCATCGCGATGCCGAGCACGGTGGTGCGCATCAACCAGGTGAAGAGGCCGAGGAACACCACGGCGACGGCGATGGTGATCAGGTTGCGGATCGGGGTGATGACGCCTGCGATCTCGACGGTCTGCGAGAATATCTCCGGCAGCGGCACGGTGCGCGGCCTCGGCGAGATGAACAGCAGTGCTGCATTCTGGAGAAGTGTCGAGAAGGCGAAGGAGGTGATCAGGACGGCGGTCACCGACTTTTCCCGCACCGGGCGAAAGGCGACGTAGTCGGTGAGGATACCGAACACGATCGCCATGATGATCGCGCATAGAGCCATCACCAGCCAGGGCAAGGCCGGAGCCGCTCACCAGAAACATGGTGTAGCCGCCGACCATGATCAGCTCGCCGTAAGCGAAGTTCACCAGGCGAAGGATGCCGTAGACGATGACCAGGCCGAGCGCCATCAGGGCATAGGCGCTGCCGAGCGAGAGCACGTCGATCAGGAACTGCAGCCCGCTCACGCCTCGCCCCCGAGATAGAGTGACCGAAGCTCGGTCGCGCGCTCGATGTCCGCGGCCGGACCTTCCGCCTCGATCCGGCCGAGGCGCATGACATAGGCGCGATCGGCAACGGCGAGACCTTTTCTGGCGTTCTGCTCGACCAGGAGAATCGTGAGGCCTTCAGCCTTCAGACCCAGGATCATCTCGAAGACCTGTATCGACGATCACGGGAGCAAGGCCAAGCGATGGTTCGTCGAGCAAGAGCACCTTGCGGGCGGCGTCATCATGCGCGCGGGCGATCACCAGCATCTGCTGCTCGCCACCGGACAGCGTACCCGCCGCCTGGTCCGCACGCTCGGCCAGAATCGGAAAACGCTCCAGCATCGGCGGCGATCGCGTTCACTTTGTCCTGTGTCACGTCGATGGATGAAGGCGCCAAGGCGGAGATTTTCGTCGACGGTGAGATCCGGGAACACATCCCTCGTCTCCGGCACGGTCGCGACCCCGAGGCGCACCATGCGTTCGGGACTCGACCGCCGTCACATCCACGCCGCTCAAGTAAATCCCGCCAGCAGCAGCCGGCCGGGCGCCGGCGATGGCCATGAGGGTGGAGGATTTGCCGGCGCCGTTGGCACCGAGCAGGGTCACCAGTTCGCCTTCGCCGACCTTGAGCGATACGCCGCGCACCGCCTGGACGGCGCCGTAGCGGACCTCCAGATTCTTCGACCTCAAGCATGCGCATCTTCGCGCCCAAGATAGGCCTCGATCACCGCCGGGTCGTTGCGCACGGTCTGACGATCGCCTTCGGCAATGGTGCGACCGGAGGCCAGCACATGCAGCCGCTCGCAAAGGCGCATGATCAGACTCATGTCATGATCGATGATCAACAAGTCCCAGCCGGCGGGCCGCCGGCAGCTTGACCAGGAGTTCGAGCAGTGTCTCGGTCTCGGCGTCGTTCATGCCGGCGGCCGGCTCGTCGAGAAGCAGGAATTTCGGCTCGCCGGCAAGCGCTCGGGCCATTTCCAGGCGGCGCTTGTCGCCGTAGCTCAAGGCCTGGGCCAGGTCATCGGCGCGGTCGGTCAGACCGAAATCCAGAAGCAGAACTCGGACGCCATGGCCTTCGCCGCCGTCATGCTCTCGCCCGTGGGCGAGCGCAGCGGTCGCGACACTTTCCAGCACCGTCAGATAATCGAAATGCCGGCCGATCTGAAACGTCCGGGCAACCCCCGCCAGCGCCATCGCCGGCGGCGACTGCCCGGTCAGATCGAGCTCGCCCAGCGTGACCGTGCCGCCTGCAAGCGCCGCTTGCCCGGTGATGGCGTTGACCAGCGTGGTCTTGCCGGAACCGTTCGGCCCGATCAGCCCCAGGATTTCGCCCTGCGTGAGCGACAAGCTCACACGGTCGAGCGCGCGCAGATCCCGCAAACTCGACCGAGATGGCCTCTGCTTTGAGGACAAGCTCAACCATGGGCAGCTTCCAGTGCCCGTGGCGAGCCCGCCGCACGGTTACCGAGGCGCACGTTGCGCCGGCTCAGGGTGCGGGCGGGTTTTCGGGTGTGCGCCAGCCAAGAAAGCCGGTTTTGCCGCCTTTGACCTCGATCAGCACGGCGGCCTTGTCCGGCGCGTGGCCCTCCTCGGCATTGCGGTAGTCGAGATCGCCGGTCAGGAGCTTGAACTCGCCCTCCTCCAGCGCCTTGGCGACCGCGGCACCATCGGTCGAGCCCGCCATCTTCACCGCTTCGGCCAGGACCATGACCGTGTCCCAGCCCGTGGCAACGAAAGAAGTATCCGGGGCTTCGCCATGCATCTCGGTGTACATCTCGATGAATTTCGGCATGTCGGGATGCGCTTCCTCGCCCATCCAGGTGTGGGTGACGAAGTAGATGTCGTTGCCCAGCTTTTCACCGAGTGCGGCGATCATCGCCGGGTCGTCATACGAGTCGCCCGCCCAGCACCGGCGCGTCGTAACCCACCTCACGGAGCGAGCGGATGATGACGCCGATGTCCTGGCCGTAGGAGGAGATGAAGATGACGTCGGGCTTGGTCTCCAGCGCCTGCAGGCGGGAGAGCTGCGCCGAGAAGTCGTTGTCCCCGTTGGTGTAGGTGTCTTCCAGCAGGATCTCGCCGCCGAGTGCTCTCGAAATGCTCGACGAAATATTTGGACAGCGACTTGGTGTAGGCGATGAACTGGTCGGTGACCACATAGGCGGTCTTCCAGCCCTGCTCGTTGAAGGCATATTCGGCGCCGTACCGCCCCCATGGTGGTGTTCCACATCGAGAGCGTGAACTGCTTGTCGCCGAGCGACCAGGAGCTGTAGAGCGGATCGGACGCGCAAAGGGACATGCCGACGATGCCGGCATCCTGGGCTTCGCGGCTGGCCGGGCCGCCGAAGTCGAAATCGCAGGGCGCCATGATCAGATCGGCACCCTGGTCGATCAACTCGACCGCGGCATTGCCGACGGTCACCGGATCCGACTTGCCGTCGATGATTGACGAACTCGACCTGCTTGCCGAGCAGGCCGCCCGCATCGTTCAATGCCTTGATCGCGACCTGCGCACCTTTATAGCCCGGGGTGTCGAGCGGCGCCTGGATACCGGTCAGGCAAAGTGCGCCACCAAAGATGATTTTTTCATCATCGGCGTAGCTCGCCGAGGTCATGAAAAGAGCCGCGGTCGCGGCGACGAGAGGCCATCTCCTGACATTCATTGCTTGGTTCTCCCTGCACATCGTCAAGCCGAGGCCGTTCCCTCGGTGACAACTATGAAACTACATCCACTTCGAGGGATTTGCAAATTCCGTGCCGGAAGAAAAAGGACGTTATGTCAGCACTGAACAAGAAAATGGCGTCTCAATAGGCAGATTGATAGGCAGCGCAGACGTCATTCTCGTCCTTGCCGGCCATGGTGGCGATCTCGTCCCGTTTGTGCGCCAGATAGATGTCGACGAAGCCTTCTGGAAACCAGGATCTGACCTCATCGGACGCGTCGAGTTCGCTCAGCGCTACCTCGAGGGACGCGGGCAAGCGCCGAAGCCCGCGCGCAGCGAGATCGGCTTCGGGTAACGAGGACAGATCTTCGGCCGTGACCTCCGGGGCTGCAAGGCCGGCCTCGATGCCGGATGTGCCGGCAAGGACGACGGCGGCGAGCGCCAGATGCGGGCCGGCAGCCGCATCGCATGCCCGGATCTCGAAATTGAACTGCTTGGCAGGATCCGCACCGCCTAGGGTCCTTATCGGACAAAGCCTGATCGCCGCCTCCCGGTCCTGGGCGCCCAAGATTGTTGTAAGCGGCACTCCAGCGGTGGGGCACGAGTCGGCTGTAGGAGACCAGGCTTGGCGCAAGAAACGCGATGATCGCTGGCAGATGGCGCAGCACGCCGCCGATAAATGCACCGGTGACGTCGCTCATGCCATATGAGCCGTCGCTATCGTACGTCGCCGGGTGACCCATCTTCGTCACGAAAACTCAGATGGATGTGAACGCCATTGCCGATGCCATTGGGCTCGATCAGGGGGGCCAAGGAAACGGGCCGACCGAGCCGCTCGCCGGTCGCACGGGCGACCTCGCGCAAGATGGCGGCCTGATCGGCCATGACATGCCCTTCGCTTGGCTCGATCGTGACCTCGAACTGGTTCGGCCCATATTCCTTCATGATGTTGGCGGGCCGGAGACCTGCCTGCTCGATCGCCGCCATCAACGCTTCCATGAGGGGGCGCTCGCTGCGAAAAGCCGAAAGCGTATAGCCTTCCCCCTTGCCGCCGCAACGTTCGGGCAGGTTAAACTCGTGCTCGAACGCGCCGTACAAGGTAAGCCCCGCTGCAGCCTGCAGCCGCTGGAGCGCTGCTTTCAGCATGGAGCGGGTGCAGCATTCCCAGGCGCGACCGTCGAGATGCAGGACGTCGCCGAGCATGAAATCCTCGATCGGCCCGTCATCATCGAAATCCAGCCGCACCCGCGTTTCGGGATCACCTCGAAGAACCAGATCGCCAAGGGCGCCGAAGGGACTTTCGGCAATGCTGTCGAAGCAGGTGATCTGCACATTGGTCGGCGTCCAGCCGACATCGACGGCGCTGCCCTCCTCGACCAGACGAGCCGGCAACGCTTTGCCGCGCAGCTTGCCCGACGACATCCGAGGTGGCGACGAAGACCAGGGGTTCGTTGATCATGTTTCTCCTTCCTGATCGGCAGGCATCATTGCTCAGAGCCCGATGGCCCGATGGGTTTTTTCAACAGCGAGCCTTTCGTTGCGATCGTTCCAGGGCTGGCCCACGACCTTGCGCATCAGCCCCTCCACCGTGCGCGTCACGAAAATATTGTTGACCAGCTTCAGGTTGGTCGAGAGGCCGGTGGAGAAGGCGCGAAGTGACAAAGAAAAGCCGATCTCGTCGTAGCGGATGTAGTGCCAATAGCCCGAGGGGATGTAGAGGATATCGCCGTGGTCGAGCTCGGCGACCTGGCCTCTTACCTTTTTCAGGGCGGGGAATTCGTCGAAGTCCGGATCGGAATAGTCGATCTTGTGCAGGCTGCTGAAGGAAAAGGGAACTTTATAGAGATATTGGGTTTGTTCCGGGGGGAAGAGGAGCACGGTTTTCTTGCCGCCGAAATGGCAGAGCATGATATTGGCGAGATCGATGTCGTAATGCATCTGCACCTTGGCTCCACGTCCGCCCACGAAGAGCACGGGCAGCTTCTTGAAGAATTTCAGGCCGATCTCGGGGTAGCGCATATCCTCCACCAGCTCGGGCGCGCCCGAGAGGATGTTGTAAAAGAACATGCGCAGATCGTTCTCGCCGTTTTCGAGCATCTCCAGATACTCGCGGATCGGAAGATGAACGGCGGCGGCGTGCTGGTGGGTTTTGCCCTTGGACGGCTTGGAGTTGTAGAGCGGCACGACGGTCTCGCCGATGGTCTGTTTAAAATACTCCAGCCCCCACTTCTCCCGAGCCGGCCAGCTCTCGGTCTCGCGGGTCAGCACGACCGGGCTCATCGGCATCTTGTGATCCCTGACGAACTCTTCGCTGCTAAGCCGTTCCACCCGCCTTATCGGCGACGTCGTGAACATCCAAGCCTCCTCGTGACGTAGCAACTTCGACCTCATATCCCGACGAACGCACTCCAGCCAGATCGATGCAATGCCGCTAAAATGTGATCGACATCGACGATCGATGACCTAGCCTCAAGCGACGTTCGAACCGGCGTTATAATGGCCTTGGCCGCTTCGGGCGAGGGTTTCCGATCCGATTTAGCTAGGAGAAAACGTTTTTTTGCCGGGAGCGGCAGCGTCGGACTGCCAGATTCCGGCGTGTTTAGAATTCCACGCGATCGGCGGAAAGCGGCGGATTGGTTGAGCTTCGGGTTCGTTTGGTTTTTTGGGGGCTTCTTGCAACAGGTTCGACGTACCGGAATTTCAGCAAGTGATCGCGTTAGTTTCCAAGCATTCCAAAAAAAAACAGTTTCCTACAAACAATGTCCCAGGCAGCTCTTGCTTCTGTTTCTGTGCCCTTGGCACAGAAACAGTCCAATGTGGCGAAGCTACCTCCATCGCACTGAAAATCATACTAAACTTGATACTGTGAGACATTTATCCCAGGTCGTTCCTGTTGAATCGCGCACTTCAATTTTAAATGTAAGAAATTCCGTTTCCTTCGACACTCTGACTGTGCCATGCTCATACGCAGTCTCACCAGGATCGATGACGTGCAAACTTTTCTTCTTTGTGCTAGCGAGAGAGTGGAGTTGAACCTCACTATTTATTTTGTCAGTGATTGCGGTAATCGTAACCTTATAGTCCCATAACGCTGCCGATCCCTTATTCTCAAGCTCAACGTCAAGCCAATGCAAGATACCACCTTCGACTTCGACTAATCCATGAGTGGAGTTGATACAAAGTTTAGGATTAAGCAATCTTCCGTGAAAAAATCGAAAATAAGAAGCCAATGCAGCTATTAGGACCAATGTGGTTGTTAGAATAGTGCCTGTCGCATCGATGAGATCCTTCTTCTTCTTAATCAAGTCCCCGGATATTACTCCCCACTTTACAAGGATAGCCAGAATCAAAGCGACGCTTATAAGGTATGTCCATGCCAATGCATGATTTCGCCTAAGCCACACCCGCATTAATGAACATCACGCAATTAAAATGAAAAGAAGAAAAAGTACTATCATAACAGAAACAATCAGACCAATATCGTGTTTTCGTTCTTCTTTATGCGAAACTAGAGAGAGCGCGATGTCATCTCTTTCTGGTTTTTTCGCCATGCAATTTCCCGCAAACCATTAAAGAAACTATAATTTAACGTATCCGCAGCTACTTTTCAACCAAAAGTACAAACCTATGCATCTATACCTACATATCCTCTGAATTGACAATGAATGGAGTTGGTACGATCCGAACTCTATGCCTACTCCTTATCACTCAGGTCAGTCGGCCCCAGCCAAGCACCAAGTCAACGCTGTCCGGCGTCCGGCCCGACCTATTTTTCGGATTCGACGAGGCCTTTGATGAAGAGGCGTTGCATGAGGACGACCACGAGGACGGGGGGGATCATGGCGAGGATGGCGGTGGCCATGGTGACGGGCCAGTTGCCGAAGTCGTCTGATGTGGGGATCATTTGCTTGATGCCCATGACGATGGTGTTCATGGCGGGGTCGGTGGTGATCAGGAGCGGCCAGAGGAACTGGTTCCAGCCGTAGATGAAGAGGATCACGAACAGCGCTGCGATGTTGGTACGGGAGAGCGGGAGGAGAATGCTGAAGAGGAAGCGCAGCGGGCCGGCGCCATCGATGCGTGCGGCTTCGACCATTTCGTCGGGGACGGTCATGAAGAACTGCCGGAACAGAAAGGTTGCGGTAGCCGACGCGATCAGCGGCAAGGTAAGCCCGGCATAGGAGTTGAGGAGGCCTAGATTGGCGACGATTTCGTAGGTCGGCACGATCCTGACTTCGACCGGGAGCATGAGCGTGATGAAGATGGTCCAAAAGCAGAATTTTCGGAACGGAAAGCGGAAATAGACGATGGCGAAGGCCGAGAGGAAGGAGATCGCGATCTTGCCGACCGCGATGCCGAGCGCCATGACCGTGCTGTTGACCAGCATTGTCCAGACCGGAACGTTAATGCCGGCGAACAGGGCGTTGCTGTAGTTTTCGAGGAAATGCGGGCCTGGCAGGATGGGCAGCGGCGGATGGATGATATCGCGGTGGGTCACGGTCGAGGCGACGAAGGTGAGGTAGATCGGGAAGATGACCAAGGCGATGCCCAGGCAAAGAATGCCGTGGGTCGCCCAAGTTCTCCAACCGGATTCACCAATCATTAACCAAACGCTCCTATAGTCTTTTTCATTGCCAGAGCCGAGGCGGCGGCGATAGGCAACCCATTTGACGGTGTCAATAGTGGACCTTTCGTTCGATGTAGCGGAATTGGATGACGGTGAGGGCGATGACGAGGAGCATGAGGATGACGGACTGCGCGGCGGAGGAGCCGAGATCCTGGCCGACGAAGCCGTCGGCGTAGACTTTGTAGACCAGGATGTTGGTGGCGCGTTCGGGGCCGCCTGCGGTGACGGTGTGGATGATGCCGAAGGTCTCGAAGAAGGCGTAGACCAAATTGACCACGAGGAGGAAGAAGGTGGTGGGCGAGAGGAGCGGAAAGATGATCTTGGCGAAGCGCTGCCAGGGGCCGGCGCCATCAAGGGCGGCGGCTTCGATCACGCCTTTGGGGATCGACTGGAGGCCGGCGAGAAAAAATAGGAAATTATAGCTGATCTGCTTCCAGGCGGCGGCGATCACGACGAGGAGCATGGCCTCGTTGCCGTTCAGGACATGGTTCCAGCGATAGCCCATGATTTTCAAATAATAGGCGACGAGGCCGATGGAGGGATTGAAGAGAAAGAGCCACATGACGCCGGCAATGGCGGGAGCGACAGCGTAGGGCCAGATGACCAGGGTTCGATAAAGGGTTGCGCCTTTGATGACACCGTCTGCCAAGACCGCCAGGAGCAGGGCAACGCTCATGGAAAGGGCGGTGACGGCGAAGCTGAAGAAGGCGGTGGTGCGGATCGATTCCAGGTAATAGGGATCGCCCAGGACGTAGGCAAAATTATCGAACCAGACGAACTGGCTACCGAGGCCGAAGGGATCGGCGATCAGGAAGGACTGGTAGATCGCCTGACCTGCCGGCCAGAAGAAGAACACGGCGGAGATGATCAGCTGCGGCAGCACCAAAAGATACGGCAGCAGCTTTTCTTGGAAGACGACGCGTTTTTCCATCGTTTGGTCGAAGAAGGTCGGGCGCCCGCGTCTCGCGGGGCCCTCCCCTCGTTCCGATGGTCGTTATTGTGCGGTGCGCTCAAAGCGCCGGAGCAGCTCATTGCCGCGGCTGACGGCGTCGTCGAGGGCGGCTTTGGCGTCCTTGTTGCCGGCCCAGACGGCCTCCAGTTCCTCGTCGATGATGGCGCGGATCTGATCGAAGTTGCCGAGGCGGAGGCCCTTGGAGTTTTCGGTGGGCGCTTTCCCGGTCATCTGGATGATGGCGACGTCGGTGCCGGGGTTTTCCTCATAGAAACCCTGGCTCTTGGTGAGCTCGTAGGCGGCGGACGTGATCGGCATGTAGCCGGTATTCTGATGCCACTGGGCCTGAACCTCAGGCGAGGACAAGTAGTTGAAGAAATCGGCAACGCCTTTGTAGTCGTCCTCATCGTGCCCGGCCATCACCCAGAGCGAGGCGCCGCCGATGATCGTGTTTTGCGGCGCACCTTCGACATCATCCCAATAAGGCAGGCTGACCACGGCGAACGGAAACTCGGCTTCGGCCTTGACGCCTGCATAGCCCGCCGAGGATTCGGTGAAGAGCGCACATTCGCCGGAGACTGAAACGAGCACCGCCTTCGTTGCGCCGGCCGCTATAGACGAAGAGCCCGTCTTTCGCCCACTCGCCCATCTTGCCGATATGCTCGACCTGGAGGTCGCCGTTGAAGGCGAGTTCGGCATCAAGCGCATCGAACCCGTTGGCTTTGGTGGCGAACGGCACATCGTGATAGGCGCTGAGATTTTCCAGATGCACCCAGGATTGCCAGGCGGTGGTGAGCGGGCATTCATTGCCGGAGGCTTTAAGCGCCACCAGGATGTCTTCGACCTCGTCCCATGTGGCGGACGCGCTTTCGGGATCGAGGCCGGCGTTTTCGAGCGCTGATTTGTTGATGTAGAGCACCGGCGTCGAGCTGTTATAGGGGAGCGAGAGCATCTCGCCGTCGGTCGTGGTGTAGTAGCCTGCGACCGCCTGGAGGTAGACACTCGGATCGAAGTCGAGGCCTGATCCGGCCATGACCTCATAGACGGGCCTGATCGCACCCTTGGCGGCCATCATGGTCGCGGTGCCGACCTCGAACACCTGAAGAATGTGGGGCTGTTCATCGGCGCGGAACGCGGCGATGCCGGCATTCAGCGTCTCGGAGTAGTTGCCCTTGTTGCTCTGGACCACGACATAATCGGACTGGGAAGCATTGTAGTCCTCCACCTGTTTCGCCAGCAGCTCACCAAGACGGCCGCTAAAGGCATGCCACCAATGAAGTTCCGTTGCGGCCTCGGCGGCCACCGGCGCGATAAGGCATGTTGTCGCCAAGGCTGCAGCCAAGACCGTCTGTCGCATGGTCACGACGCTTCTCCCCCATTTTTTGCACCCATCGTTCTGCCCGTCAGCGAGCCTCATGCCACTAGCCTAGATCAGTGACGAGCCAAAGACCATCGCCAACCTTTGACGGTCTCACGTCGTCCAGCCCTCGACCCGGATGTCGACCCTCGACCCGGATGTCGACCTTCGACCGACCGGCTAGAGGGCCGACGGTTGCAAGGCCTGGCTGATGCTCTTTCGGCGTTGCCAGACGATCGCCCAGGCAACAGCGCCGAGGAGTGCCCCGATGATGAGCGGCCAGCGGAGACCGACCGCCTCCGAGGCGAGGCCCATGAGCAAGGCGCCGATCGCGGGACCGCTTCGAAAGACCAGGCCGAAAAGGCTGAGCACGCGGCCGCGGACGGCCTCGTCAACAGACGTCTGAAGGAGGGTCTGGGTGCCGACACCGGCGGTCACCATGGCAAAACCACCGGCGGCGGCCGCCATGATCGCCACCCAGAAGGCGGGGCTGAGCGCAAGGACAAGCGTCGCCGCCGCACCCAGCAATGCTGCCAGCAAAGCGATCCTGGCGAGGCTCTTTTCCCGGGCCGCGCTGGGCCAGAAACAAGCCTGCGGCGATCGCACCGATGCCGATCGCCGAGCTGAGCGCTGCAAGCCCGCCAGCGCCACGATTGAAGATCTCATCGGCAAAGCCCGGCAGCAACTCGACGAAGGGACGGGTCGTGACGGCCAGGATGGCATGCAGGGCAAGGATCGGGCCGATGCCGGCATGGGCCGTGACATAACGAAGCCCCTCGCCGATCGCCTGCAGCATCGGCAAGGGTTTCTTGCCATCGGCTTGGGGATCATGAACCGGAAGATCGAGCAGCATGAGCGCGATGAGAAAGCTGGTGAAGCTCAGCGCGTTCACCAGAAAAACCGCGGCGATGCCGAGGCGGAGGATCATCAGGCCGGCGATCGCCGGGCCGATGAAGCGGGCGAGATTGAACACCAGGCTGTTGATCGCAACCGCGGTCGGCAGATGATCGCGCGAGACCAGGTCTGAAATCAACGACAGCCTTGCCGGTTGATTGATGCCGATCACGGCGCCGTTGACGGCGATGATCAACACCAAAAGCGGCACCGTGATCAGGCCGGTTGCGGTGAGCGCGAACAGGAGAAACGACAGGCCCATATTGATGCTCTGGCCGATCATCAGCAAACGACGTCGGTCCAGGCGATCGGCAAGGGCCCCGCCGAACGGGCCGATCAGCAAGGTCGGGAACAAGTCAGCAAAGGCGACAAGGCCAAGAACCGCGCCGGAGTGGCTGAGCTCCCAGGCAAGCCAGCCGACACCGATCCGCTGCATCCAGGACCCGATCAGCGACAGGCTGTTGCCGGCGACATAGATGCCGTAATTCGGCTGGGCGAGCGTCCTCGGGATTTGTCGAAGGCCGGCGAAAAGAGGCATAGCCGGATATCGCCTTATCTTCGGGTGTGCCGTCAAGCCTGCTTTGATGTGCACATCATCTTGGGTTGCGTTGGGGAGGCGTCGGCGCGAAGTCTCGTGTCAACGCGATCCGACAACGCTCTTATGGCAAGGAGCAGCCTTGCCTCTTTCGCCCTTCTCCCTCCCACCGACTTAACCTTAGGTTAACCAAGTCCTGGCAGGACTCCCGGCATGACACTTGATCCTGTCGCTGCTGGAGCGTATGCCGTGTTCTGGAACCGAGGGAACAAGCATGAGATCAACGCCGTCGCGCGCGCAAGGTTCATCGAATGTCGCTGAGTTTTCGGTCAGCGAGCTTTCGGGCGCGCTCAAGCGGACCCTCGAGGATGCATTCGGCCATGTGCGGGTACGCGGCGAGATTTCGGGCTTCAAACGTGCCGCCTCGGGGCATCTCTACTTCGCCTTGAAGGATGAGCACGCACTGATTGACGGCATATGCTGGCGAGGAACTGCGGGAAAGCTTGGCTTTCAGCCTGAGGACGGACTTGAGGTGATCGCGTCCGGTCGGATTACGACCTATGCCGGCCGCTCGAAATACCAAATTGTCATCGACCGGCTGGAGCCTGCGGGTGCCGGTGCCTTGATGGCGCTCCTGGAGGAGCGAAAAAAGCAGCTTGCCGCCGAAGGCCTGTTCGATCTCGCCAGAAAGCGGCCGCTGCCCTTTTTGCCCGACGTGATCGGCGTGATCACCTCGCCTACCGGCGCCGTGATCAAGGATATTCTCCATCGGATCGAGGAGCGTTTTCCGAGGCGGGTTCTGCTTTGGCCGGTGGTGGTCCAAGGCGACAAGGCAAAAGACGAGGTGGCGGCAGCGATCGAGGGATTCAACCGGCTCGCACCCAACGGTCCCCTGCCGCGACCGGATGTCCTGATCGTCGCCCGCGGCGGCGGCTCGCTCGAAGATCTTTGGGCGTTCAACGAGGAGGTCGTGGTGCGCGCCGCGGCGGCAAGCGAGATCCCGCTGATCTCCGCGGTTGGCCACGAAACCGATACGACCCTCATCGATCTCGCGGCCGATCATCGAACACCGACCCCGACGGCGGCGGCCGAACTCGCGGTGCCCGTGCGCGCCGAGCTTTTGACCCGAAATACCGATCTCGGCTCCCGCCTCTATGGCGGCATGAGCCGCCATCTTCGCGAGCGTCAGCAAACCGTCGGCGGCCTGGCCCGCGGCCTGCCCGATCCAGCGACCCTGCTCGGCCTGGCGAACCAGCGCCTGGATGATCTGGCGGACCGGCTGCCGCACGGTCTTCGCGCCAGGATCGATCGCGCCCGCTCCAGCCTCGCCGCGACCGGGGGCCGTCTTGGCTCGCCGAAGCGCCTCCTTCAAGATGCCGCCCTTCGCCTGAGCGGACCGAAGGGTCAGCTTGATCAGCTGTTCAAAGCCCTTGTCCGGGAGCATCAGCGCGAGTTTTCGGGACTTGCCAGACGCCTCAGGCTCGATGAGCTGGCAACCCGAATACCGCGCCATCGTAGCGTTCTTCTGGATTTTGCCTTGCGTCAGGATCACGCCTTCAGGAGCCGCATTGCGACAGCCGCCGAACGCCTTGGCAATGCATCGAGCCTGCTTGCAAGCTACAGCTATGAAGGTGTTCTCGCCCGCGGCTTCGTGCTGGTGCGGAACGAGACGGGCCAATTGGTAACCACCGCCAAGGAAGCGGCCAAGCACCGGAATCTCGATCTCGAATTCACCGATGGACGCCTGCGCGCCTATGTCAGCAAAGGGTCAGTCCCGCCCAAACGAAACGCCAAGACCGGGACAGGCAGCCGCCGTGACGATGATCAGGGTCAGCTGCTCTAAGAGCCCCTGCCTGCTGGAACGCCAAACTTCGGAATCATGCAATGACGTCAAAGACAGCAAGCGGGATCGAGCATCTCCTCGAGGTCATGGCCAGGCTTCGCGATCCTGATGGTGGCTGTCCCTGGGACATCGAGCAGACCTTCGAAACGATCGCGCCCTACACGATCGAGGAGGCCTATGAGGTCGCCGATGCCATCGCTCGCGGCGATATGAAGGATCTGAAAGAGGAGCTGGGCGACCTCCTCCTTCAGGTGGTCTACCACAGCCAGATGGCGGCCGAGCGCGGCGATGACGAGGAGGGCTTTACCTTCGAGGCCGTAGCGGCCGGGATCGCGAACAAGATGATCCGCCGTCACCCCCATGTCTTCGGCGATCAATCCGTGGACAGTGCCGAGGCGCAATCCAAAGCCTGGGAGGACGTCAAGGCGGCGGAGCGCCGTTTCAAAGGTGGGGCCGAACCGAAGGCCGAACCGGATAGCCTGCTCGACGATGTTCCACTCGCGCTCCCTGGCCTCACCCGAGCCGAAAAACTGCAAAAGCGGGCCGCGCGCGGCGGTTTCGACTGGCCGGAAATCTCGCAGGTCCTTGACAAGATGAGCGAGGAGCTACGTGAGCTCGAGGCGGAAATCGATGCCGGGGCGTCCAAGGATCGTCTGGAGGACGAACTCGGCGACGTGCTGTTCACCATCGCCAATCTGGCGCGTCACCTCAAGCTCGATCCTGAAACGGCGCTAAGGCGTACCAACAACAAGTTCGAACAGCGTTTCCGCGCCATCGAGCATGCCTTGCTCAAGGACAACAAGGTGATGAGAGAGATGTCGCTGGACGAGCTCGAGAGCCTTTGGCAGGCCGCCAAAGGGGTCGAGAATCGCTAAGCGATTTCTTTAAGGTTGCCATGAGGATCAGCGCCCCTGGTCGAGGGCGTCGATCTTGGCGACTTTCTCGCCGGAGCGGGCGGCGTTGAACTCATTGGCGAGCCAGATGTCCACCAGCATCTTGGCCACCGAAGGGCCGGTGATTTGCGCGCCCATGGTGATCACCTGGGCGTTGTTGGACGCGATCGCGCGCTCGGCGGTGTAGGGGTCGGTCACGCAAACCGCACGCACCCCCGGCACTTTGTTGGCAACGATCGCCATGCCGGCGCCGGTGCCGCACACCAGGATGCCACGCTCATAGTCGCCGGCGGCGACGCGCTCGGCCAGATGCCGGCCGACATCCGGATAATCGACGGGATCGCCGCAGTTGACACCAAGATCGACCACGTCGAGGCCTTGGTCCTGAAGATGGCTCTTGACGGCATCTTTCAGCGGCAGGCCCAGGTGATCGGCGGCGATGGCCAGTTTCTTCACGGTCATAGGCGTTCCTCTCGTCAATCGCCCCGGTGCCAGTAGGCGCCCATATCGAAGTTGAACGGTTCGTCATGCAGGATGGCGTTCAGAAGAGCCCGCGTCAGCGGCATCTCAGCGGCAAGAACGGGATCCTTCTGCCAGGTCTCGTAGAGAGCAGGGGCCAGCGCACGGGCGGTGTCGACCCCTTCCACCGTTTCTCCCTTTAGCGGCCCTGCGAGGGCGTCGTTGACGCTTTCGCCCGCCCCTAGACGGAGGCCGAGCCTGGAATTGCGACCGGCGTTGACGGTGACGAACAGATCGCCGGCGCCGGCGAGACGCAGGGCGGTCATCGGGTTGCCGCCCAGCCATTGGGTCAGAAGGGCGAGTTCGTGGATCGCCTGCTCGAACACGGCGGCTGCCGGGTTCATCTGGCGGGCTTTGTCCTTGTGCGGATCGGGAAAGCGCGACCAGGTGGCCGCAACGCCGATCGCCATGAAGTTCTTGAGCGCGGCATTGGCTTCGACCCCGGTGATGTCAGCGGCGAGGCGGACATGATAGTAACCGGTCTCGAATGTTTTTTTGCAGAACACCGCCGCCGCGAGATCCGTATAGCCACAGACGACCGCCGTCGGCGCCCGGTTGGCGAGTTCGCGCGCGATGCAGGGTCCGCCCACGCCGACAATGGCCGGAGGGCCGAGGGAGGCGAGGTTCTCCGCGATGCGATGCGGCAGCGTACGCACGCCGCCATCCTCGGTGACATCCAGTCCCTTGGTGACCATCATCAGCCGCGGCACCGGCGTGCCGAAGCTCGACAGATAATTGAGGATCCAACGAATGCCGGCACTGCTCACGCCGAGCAGCACGATATCGGCAGCGCGAAGATCGTCCGCCGTCATCTGGTCCTGGTAGAGATAGGTCACCGCCCCCTCGAGCGGCACGTCGAGTTTCGGGTGCGCTCGCCCCGCGTTCATCGCCTCGATGATGGCATCATCCAGCGGGCTGCCGACCAGCGTGACCTCGTGGCCGTTGTCGAGGGCGGGCACGGCGATCGACGTGCCCATGACGCCGGAACCGATGATGACGATCCTGGCCATCAACGGCAGCTCTCGGCAAACGCATCCAATTCGCCCGCATCGCCGGCGATATCCAGCATGCAAAAGCGATCGCGGGTGAAGCGGGCGTAACGGAGCGCATCCCGCCAGAACGGTACGGGCAGGCCCAGATCCTCGGCAGACACAGGGGCAGAGACCCGTTTGAGCAAGTCCTCGATTTTCTCCGAGGCGAGCATCAGCGGTCGGAATTCTGCCGTCCATGCAGACCAGTTGTCGGCCAATTTTCGGTTCAAATCATCCACCTTTTTCTGATCGAAGCGCTTGGCCTCGAACTGTTCGAGACAAGCAGGCGCCAGGGTCGGCCCGAAGCGCCTCTCGATCCCGTCAATATCGACGATCGTCGGCTCAAGCACCGGCGGCTCATCCTTGTCCAGATACGTATGCTGCAGCCTGCTCATCGCCAGGGTCGCCACGCCGACCTGCTCGCCATGGTGGGTGCCGGGATGGGTGCTGCTCGCGAACATATCGATATAGTGGGAAAGCATGTGCTCCGCCATACTGCCGCAATGGGTGGTGCGCCCAAAAGACGTCCCCAGGCCCATCAGCCCGTTCATGCGCGTGACCATGGCGATCGCCTCGAAATCGCCAGCGGCGACACGCTCGGCACTGTCCAGGAGCTTGGCTTCATCGATCGCGAGCAGGTGATAGGCGGTGTCGCGGTAGGGGGTGCCGAGCAGCCGGTGCGAGAGCAGCCAGTCAACCTGAGCTGTGGTGCGGCAGACGACATCGGCGTAAGCCGACCAGATCAGGCGCTTGGGGCAGCCGCGCAGCACCTCCAAATCGACGAACACACCCTTAGGATCATGGGTGGTCAGCGACTGCTTGAACCCCCCGAAACTCACCGAAGCCGTGCCGGTAAAATGGGCCGTCATCGGCGAGGTCGGGAAGGTAGCGAAGGGCTTGCCATCCTGGAAGGTCGCGTATTTGACGCTGTCATTGATGGTGCCCGAACCAACAGCAACCACCGCTTCGGCACTTCGCGTAAGCGCGCGCAGTTCGTCGGCGCCGACGTCGGAGCAATGCGGGTTTTGCCAGACGACATCGTCGACCGTGAAACCTGCGGCTTCGAGGTTGCGAACGATGCGGCCGGCGAGGGCGTCATGGGTAAAGCGGTCGCTGACCACAGCGAGTTTCTTCTCGGAAAAACCCGTTGCTGCCAGCAACTCGGGTTCGGCACCGTCGAGCGTGTCGCGGATAACGATGTCGCTGATCGGGATGGTGACTGTTTCGCCGGTGACCGGATGGTGCCAGCGGCCGGCGGCCAGCTCATTCAGAATGCCGCCATAGTCTTTGCTCATTGCTGGCCTGCTTGTTTGAAAGCGGTGAGGTCGTTGAGGATCGATTTCGTCGACGGATAAAGCCGTTGGTAAATTTCGAGCAGTTCTGCATAGCGAGCCGTCTCGGCAACGGTCGGCTCGATCACATCCTGGACCTTGCCGGCCATGGCAGAAGCTGCCGTTGCCGCATCCGCGAACCAGCCCGCGCCGATCGCTGCCGTGATCCCGGCGCCGAGGCTGGTAGCCTCGGCGGTGGCCAGGCGCTTGACCGGCTTTCCCGTGGCATTGGCGATGATCCGGCACCAGAGATCGCTCTTCGAGCCGCCGCCGATGGTCAGCAATTCCTCGACCTTCTCGGCGGTGACCCGCTCGATCCCCTTGAGGCCCATCGCCTCATCGAGCGCAATCCCCTCCATCATCGCCCGGTAAAAATGACCGCGGCCATGTTCTGACGAAAGGCCGATCATCAGCCCGCGCGCATCGGCGTCCCAAAAGGGCGTCATCACCCCGCCCCAATAGGGCATAAGCATCAACCCGTCCGAACCGATCGGCAAGCGCGCCGCCTGAGCTTCCAGCTGCTGGTAGACAAGAGGATTTTCCTTGGGATCTTCCTCGAAAAACTGTTCCACCAGCCAGTTGGTGAGGAAGGTGCCCGTGATCAGACAGAGCTCGAAAATATAGCCCTTGCCATCGAGCGACGACATGGTGCGAAAGGCAGGGTCGGTGGCATAGGTTTCGCCGTACACGCCTGACACCGAGGCCGTGCCGAGATTGAGATAGGCGCGTCCCGGCCCGAGCATGCCGATGCCGAGTCCGGCGGCCTGACCGTCGCCGCCGCCGGCGATCACCGGCGTGCCGACCGGCAGGCCGGTCGCCTCTGCTGCGGCTTTGTGCACCTCGCCGATCATAAGACCGGGCCGGCAGGGTTCGGCGAGAAAATTCTCGTCGATCTCCAGCGCCGCCAGGATCGCCGGTGCATAGCGCTTCGCCTCGATGTCGAGCAAAGCGCTCGGATCGGCACTCGCCCAGCTGGTTCGGTAGTCGCCGCTCAAACACCAGGTGAGATAGCCGTGAACATCGAGAAAACGCTTGGTCTTCCGGTAAAGCTCGGGCTGTTCGCGCTTCATCCAGTGGATCGAATAGAGGCAGGGCAACGGTCCCGGCATCTTGCCGGTGACCTCAAGGAGCCGCTCGCGCCCGAGGCGGATCTCCAGGAGATCGACATCCGGTCGACCGCGCTCATCCATCCACACCATCGCCGGACGCAGCGGCTCGCCGTCAGCATCCACCGGGACCCAGGTCTCGCGCTGATTGGCAATCGCGATCGCGGCGATCCGCCGAAGATCGACATGCTGGCCGAGTTCCTGCGTCGCGCTGCAAAGCGCCGTCCACCAATCCCTAGCCTCCTGCTCATAATGGAGCGGTGCGGGGTTCCTAAGCTCGATCGAGCATCGACCCTCGGCGACGAGGCGGCCGTCGCCGCTCCAGGCGATGGCTTTGGTGGCGGTGGTGCTGCTGTCGATACCGATGACGAGGTCTTTGCTCATTCTTCTCGATGGCTCATGGCGTTCTGCTCCCGTATCCTGCCTTTTTGTCACGACCACGGCCGGTCAACAAGCACCGCCTGCGACCCTGCCCGGCTGGACCTGTCCCGATCCGGCCGCTCAGGGTGTGCGCAGGATCGATCCGGCAGGCTTGCCGAGCAGCCGCCAAGTGCCGATAAAGCCGGCAGTCAAGGTGAGCACCAAGGCGATGACCAGGATCTGGACCATGGCCATGGGCGCCCAGACCCAGGGTATCTGCATCACCCAGATCACCACGATATAGGCGCCGATCAGCCCCAGGATTCCGCCGACCGCGGCGGCGGCCGTGCCAAGGCTCAGATACTCGATCGCGAACAGGCCAAGCAGATCCGAGCGCTTGGCGCCCAGCACCTTGAGAACCGCGGCTTCGTGCAGATGGCGCCGTCTGGCTGCGGCAACGGCGCCCGCCAGCACCAGCAGGCCGGAGACCAGGGTGACGCCGGCCACCGAGACGATGGCGAGCCGAACTCGCTCCATGATATCCCTGATCCGGCCGCTGACCTCGCGCATCGAGATCGGCGTGACATTGGGAAGAGCGTCCGCCATCTCGTTGAGAAGGGCGGGCTCTGCTTCTGCCGAGACCTCGACCGCCGCCGCGTAGCTGTGCGGGGCGGCATCGAGCACGCCGGGGCTGAAGAGGAAGGCGGCATCCAGCCTGCCCTCGCTCCAGTCGATCTCGGTGCGAACGACGGCGATCTCGGCCTCGATCACCCGCCCCAGCACATTGAAGGCGAGCTTGTCGCCGACACCCACCTGATACGCTTCGGCGACATCGTCCTCGATCGCGATCAGCGGCGGCCCTCGATAATCCGAAGGCCACCAGCTGCCCGCAACGATCTCGGTGCCCTCCGGCATGGTGCCCGAAAAACTGAGCGCGCGGTCCTGGCGAAGGGTCCAGTGATTGATCCCCGACTGGTTCGCCGGCACGCCCTTGATGCGCACCACGCGCCCTCTGATGGTCGGCATGGACTGAAGAAGATTCGCCGCCGCCACGTCGCCCACGGCCTGTTCGAACGAACTGAGCTGGTCCCGCTGGATGTCGATGAAGAAAACCGCCGGAACCCGGCTGCTGAAACTCTGATCGATCTCGGCGTTGAGGTTGCGGTTGAGCACGGCGACCAGGGTCAGAACGGTCAGTCCGGCACCGAGGGCGACGACCACGCTGGCGGCATGGGCGCCCGGGCGATGAAGATTGGCAAGCGCCATCCGCCAGCGCGCGCTGCCGCGCCTCCCGATGGTCTTGGTGGCCATCAGAATGAGCTTGGCAAAACCGGTCAGCAGCAAGGCCGATGCCATCGCAATGCCGATGAAGATCAAGGCGAGCAGCTTGTCGTTGACGCCAAGGATCGCAAGCCCGGCAAGGCCGAGGATACAGGAGCCAAGAAGCAGGAGCGTGCCCATGGACGGCCAGCGCCTGGGCGGACTCAGGAGCGCTCTGAACATCCCGGCTGGCGACACGTCCCTTGCCCGGGCCAAGGGCCAGATGGCGAAAGTCAGCGCGGTCAGCAGGCCACAACCACCGGCGATCATCAGCGGCAAGGGATAAAAGCCGCCTCTGATCTGCACTGGCAGGAGCCCCTCGGTCAGCTCGCGCACCAGCCAGGGGATCGTCTGGCCGACCACCAGACCAATCGTGATGCCGATCATGGCAAGCGCCAGGACTTGCAGAAGATAAATCCAGAAGACCAGGCTGCTTGGGGCACCCAGGCATTTGAGCGTAGCGATCGTGCTGGTCTTGCCGGCAAGATAGTTCTGAATGGCGAGCGCCACGCCTACCCCGCCGATCAGGAGCGAGGCGAGGCCCGCGATCGTGAGGTAGCTGGCGAGACGGTCGACCACTCTGGTCACGCGCGGCTGGATATCCCGGACGCCGCTGATCTGCCAGCTTGCTTCAGGATTGTCCCGCTTGATTTTGGCCAAGACAGGAGCGGGATCAACGCCGGGCGGCATGGCGAAACGATAGTCGTAGCGGGCAAGGGATCCCGGCTGGATAATCTCCGTTGCCGCGAGGTCATCGAGGTGGATGAACACCCTCGGGCCGATGCTGACGAAACCGCCGACACGATCCGGTTCCCGATCGACCACGGCACGAACGGTAAAATCCGCCTCGCCGATCCGGAGCTCGTCCCCGATCTCGATCCCGAGACGCCCGAGCAGACCGCGCTCGACCACAGCGCCCCGGTTCGCAAGAGCCTCCGCCATGGTGATGGCCGCCGGATCGAGCTGGATCGTTCCAATAAGAGGGTAGGCATCGTCGACGGCCTTCAGGCCGGCCATCACCTTTCGCCCCTCGCCCCCTTCGGCCATCGCGTTGGTGCGCACCACGTCGCCGCGCCTGGCGCCCGGCGGCACCATGGCGTCGAAGGCAGCCTCGTCCATGGGCCGGTTGGTGCTCTGGAACTTCAGGTCACCGCCGAGGAGCGATGCGCTGTCCTTCTCGAGACCCGCCAGCACGCCTGCATTGATCACGCCGACGGCGGCGATTGCGGCAACGCCGAGGGTGAGACAGGCGAGAAAGACGGAAAATCCGGAAAAACCGCTTCTGAGCTCGCGGCGGGCGAGACGCCAGGCGAGCGCAAGCTTTTCGATCATGCGACCTCGTCCGAGGCTATGGCGCTTATCGGCTTCAGGCCATGATCATCGGGCTGGAGCAAGCCGTCGGCCATGCGCAGCTGCAGATCGCAACGCGCCGCAAGCGACGGTTCGTGGGTAATCAGAAGCAGCGTCATCTCCAGCTCCTGCCGCACCCTGAAGATCAGCTCGACAATATCGCCGCCGGTCGCTTGATCGAGATTGCCGGTGGGCTCGTCCGCCAGCAGGAGCTTCGGCCGGTTGGCGAGAGCGCGGGCCAGCGCCACCCGCTGCTGCTCACCGCCGGAGAGCTGCCCCGGATAATGATCGCCGCGATCGGCAAGATGAACAGACGCAAGCCCCTCTTCGGCGCGATCGAAGGCTTCCTTGACGCCGGCGAGCTCCATCGGGACCGCGACATTTTCAAGCGCCGTCATGGTCGGGATCAGATGGAAGGACTGAAAGAGAATGCCGATCCGCTGCCCGCGAAAAGTGGCGAGCTGATCTTCGCTCAAGGCACCGAGGTCCTGACCGTCGATGGCAATCCTGCCCGAGGTCGGACGCTCGATACCGCCGGCAACCGCCATCAGCGTCGATTTGCCCGATCCCGAAGGACCGATGATGCTGACCGATTTACCGTTGGGAACGTCGAGATCGACACCCCGCAGGATCTTGACCGGACCGGCGGCACTGGTCAGGGTCATATGCACGTCATCGAGGGTGATCATCGTCGGTGAATTTTCCGAATTAGACATCATGGAGCATGACATGGCCCGCCCTGGCCGTCTTCTCAAGGCCTTGACAGCCGCCATCGCGCTGGTGGTGACAGTGATCTTGGCCTCTCCTGGCGATTCGCAGGAGGGCGCGTCATCTTGTCGTATCAGCGTGCTCGGCAATTCGCTGACGGCGAGCTACGGCATTCCGGTCGAGCAGGGATTTCCAGCTCAGCTCGAGCGCGCCCTCAACGATGCAGGCCACGATTGCGAGGTGTTGGATGCCGGCGTCAGCGGCGATACCACAGCAGGCGGCCTTGCCCGCCTGGATTGGATGCTGGCCGATCAGCCGAGCCATGTGATCGTCGAACTCGGCGCCAATGATGGTCTTCGAGGCCTACCCACCGATCAGATGAAGGACAATCTGGACGCCATCATCAAGCGCCTCAAGGAAGAAGGCATCCCTGTCCTGCTTGCCGGCATGCTGCCGCCGCCCAATCTCGGCAAGGACTATAGCGACGCGTTTGCCATGGTCTTCCAGGATCTGGCGAAAGCCCATGACATCCCGCTTTACCCCTTCTTTCTCGATGGGGTCGCAGATGAGCCAAGCCTCAATCAGCCGGATCAGCTGCATCCGCTGCCCGAAGGCATTGCCGTGATCGTCGAGCGTATCATGCCGGTGGTAACAGGATGGCTGAACGGACACGCCTGAACGGTAACGTTAACGTCGCGTTAGCCTTGGGACGTTAAGGTCGTATCAGCGTTGGCGACGACACCGATCGCCTGGCAAATTTTGCCCGGCAGGCGGTGTTATTTGCCGAACGTCCGCGCTTTTTTTGTCATGTGTTGCCAGGAAAGTTCAATGTTGCCAGCGAGTTGCATGATGGCACGTCACTTGCATCTCGAATCGATGATGCGTGTTGCGTCGATGATCGTTCATCCAGGCGGATGGAAGATTCCGACATGGAGTTGATGGACAATTGCTATGATCGATCGTCTCGCCAGCCTTGCCGCACTTGGTCCCGGGCTCGGCCTTCAGGGCAATAGCCCGACCGATATTCAAGACTTCGCTCAGCGCCGCGTCGACCACCTGCGAGAGAAGGTCGAGGCGGGCGACATCGATCCGCAAAAGCTCCAGGATCGCTTGTATGCAAGGTTCGGCGACAAAGCAGGCAACGTGATCAGCGACGATGGCGTTGTCGACTTCGACAAGCTTCAGGGCCTCATTGCCACGCATCAGGCGACCAAACTACAAGGTCGTCTGGAAAGCTGGTTCGGCGACGAGGCAAAAGGCACCGTCGCCCCTGACGGCACCATCGACAAAGAGAAATTCGAAGCCCTTCATGCTCTGGAAAACATTGACCGTCTGCAGGCTCGGCTAACCGAACGGTTCAGCGATCGGGCCGACGGCGTCGTCAGCGACGATGGTTCCATCGATATCGATGCCTTGCGCGAACTCTTCGCCTCACACGAAAGCGAACGGTCCTATGAGCCCGCGGCACTTCGCCAAGAGAACATGGTGGAGGCGGACCAGGGGCAGCCGTTCCTCGATTTCCTCATCTAGCGCATGTTCCGATCATACGGCTCCGGCCCGCCCCCCCTCCCGCCCGCCAAAAAGGGGGGGGACGAGGCTCGGACTCCCAGGATCGCATGGACCACAAAGTCCTTACCATAACCGGGTCAACAGAAGCCCAACGATGCTTCATCGGCCGCCGTTCGAATTCAGCGCCCTGCAGAGCCTCCGCACCGCTATTCCGCCGCTTGCAGGACAACCTCCTGATGAAAAGCAGCACCATTGCCACTGGCGGCGATGATGGTCTTGCGGATAACGAAATCCCCGAAGCGCTCGCCTTTCTCCCGATGAGCAGCATAAGCCTCGAGTAGCGGGGCTAGAGCCTCAACGATCTCATCGTGATTTAGACCTTCCCGATAAAGTTTGTTCATGCGGCTGCCGTCGAAGGCTGCACCGAGGTAAAGATTGTAGGTGCCGGGTGCCCGGCCGACCAGGCCGATTTCGGCCAGATAGGGACGGGCGCAGCCATTGGGGCAGCCGGTCATGCGGATCACGATGTCGGACCCGGCAAGACCTGTTTTTTCCAACACTCCTTCGAGGGCCGTAACCAGATCCGGCAAATAGCGCTCGCTTTCGGCCAAGGCAAGACCGCAGGTGGGGAGCGCCACGCAGGCCATGGCATTCCGCCGCAAGCCACCCACCGGCTTGGCCAGGCCGTAGTCTTCGAGCAGACGTGCGATCTTCATTTTATGACGAGCGCCGACATTCGCAATCATCAGGTTCTGATTGGCGGTCAGGCGAAAATCGCCTTGGTGGACCCTGGCGATTTCGCGCAAGCCGGCAAGAAGCTTCATGTCACCGCGGTCGCCGATGCGGCCGTTCTCGATGAAGAGGGTGAAATGCCAGCGGCCATCATGGTTCTTGATCCATCCGTAGCGGTCGCCGGTGTGCTCGAAGGCGAATGGCCTCACCTGCTCCAATCGGTAGCCAAGACGCTTTTCGACTTCCGTGCGAAACGCGTCCAGGCCCATATCTTCGATCGTGTATTTGAGCCGGGCGTGCTTGCGGTTGGAGCGGTCGCCGAAATCGCGCTGCACGGTGACCACCTTTTCCGCAACATCGACCGCCTGTTCGGGGGTGCAGAACCCCAAGACATCGGCCGTGCGCGGGTAGGTTTCAGGCTCGCCATGGGTCATGCCCATCCCCCCGCCCACGGTCACATTGTAGCCAACAACCGAGCCGGCCTCGCTGCCGCCGCCAGCATTGGCCCCGGCGATGGCGATGAAGCCGAGATCCTGGGCGTAGATGTCGACGTCGTTTTCAGGCGGCACGGCGACGGCAATCTTGAATTTTCGCGGCAGGTAGGTGGGGCCGTAGATCGGCTCGACCTCGACCTTGCCATCCGCCATCTTCTCGCCGTCCAGCCAGATTTCATGATAGGCCGCGGTGCGCGGCGTCAGATGATCGCTGATGTTTTTCGCGAGATCGAGCGCCGCTGCATGGGCCTTGGACCGGTGCGGATTGGGGTTGCACATGACGTTGCGGTTGACGTCGCCGCAGGCGGCGATGGTATCGAGGAGGCTGCCGTTGATCGCCTGCATCGACCGCTTCAGGTTGGACTTGATCACGCCGTGGAACTGAAAAGCCTGGCGCGTGGTCAGGCGAAGGGTGCTATTCGCGTAATCCGTCGCAATCCTGTCCATCGCCAGCCACTGCGCCGGCGTGCACACCCCGCCCGGCACGCGCACCCGGATCATGAAGCTATAGGCCTGCTCCATTCTTTTCTTGCGGCGTTCATGGCGAAGGTCGCGGTCATCCTGCTGGTAGGTGCCGTGAAATTTGGTCAACTGGGTGTCGTCGTCTGCAAGCGAGCCGGTGATCACCCGCTCCAGCCCCTCGGCAATCGTGCCCCGGAGCAGATTGCTTCTGGTCTTGATGCCTTCATTGGCTGAGAGCTTGTCGGTCATTTTTTCGACTCCGAGCCGCGACGCGCGGCAGCGAACTTAGGAAAGAGAGGGCTCAATAGATGTCGCGCTGATAGCGCCGGTTCTTCTTTAACGCGCTGACATAGTCGGCGGCATCCTCATCCGAGCGGCCAGATTGGTCCCGAACAACTTTATGGAGCATGGCGTCGACGTCCTTCGCCATCGCCTTCTCATCGCCGCACACATAGACATTCGCGCCCTCTTCCAGCCACGCGTAAAGGTCGGCGCGCTGCTCCCATAGCCGCTGTTGGACGTAGATCTTTTCGGGCTGGTCCCTCGAGAACGCCAGATCAAGGCGGTCCAGGACACCGTCTGCGTGAAAATCCTGCCAATCAAGCTGGTAGAGAAAGTCGTGGGTGTAGGTGCGATCGCCGAAGAACAGCCAGTTCCTGCCGCCGGCCGCGGTCGCTTGACGTTCTTGAAGGAACGCACGGAACGGCGCGACGCCGGTGCCCGGACCGATCATGATCACCGGGCGATCGTCTCGGCAGGCGGAAGTTTTTGTTGGTTTTGACATACACCTGGAGCTGATCGCCGGCTTTGTGATGATCGGCAACGAAGGTCGAGCCGACACCCCGGCGGTCGCGCCCGAAGGTTTGGTAACGGACGGCGCTGATCAGGAGATGCGCGGCCTCGGGCTCGGCTTTTTGGGACGAAGCGATCGAATAGAGCCTGGGCGGCAGCTTTCGGAACAGGCCGAGCAACTGATCCGCCTCCAGCTTGGCCGGATAGTCCAGCAGAAGATCGACGATCTGACGCCCCGGCAGGTAGGCCCGCCAGCCGTCACCTTCGAGGAGCTTGTCAAGCCCGTCGTTGCTGACGACTCTTGGCATAAGCTTCCATCACCGGCCGGGAGAGCTGGGTGATATCGAAGTCCGTGGTGAGACGCCGACGGAGATTATCGTCCCCCTCCACTCCTGCTGCCGCAAGCAGGTCAGCAACGGACGCCCGGCCGTTTTCCGGGACGATGCCGAGAGAATCGCCGGGCTCGAAGGTCAGGCCCGAGCCTTCGAGGGAGAGTTCGAGGTGGTACGTTTCCTTGGCCGAGCGGCTGCCGTTCAGATTGACCAGCTCGGTGATCACAGCCGGAAACGGGTTGGCTTTCGAAAAAGCCGACGTTGCAAATTCCAGATGCACGACATCGCCGGACGGCACCACGCTCAAGGTCCGGCCGGGCTCCACCGCCTCAAACAACCGGTCCAGCGCGCCGCTGGTCCAGGTGGCGGCGGGCTCATCAAAGTCGAGGTCGCAGTCGAGGCGATCGGCGACCCGACGCCCGCCAAGTTGCTCCAGCCGTTCGTCCAGGCGTTGGCCGACCGCGCAGAAATTGACGTAGCTGCTGTCGCCGAGCGCCAGGACGGAGAAGTTGACGCCGTCGAAACGCGGCGCGTCCTTTGCCATCAGCGCGTTGTAGCAAGCGGCCGCCCGCTCCGGCGGATCGCCCTCACCCCAGGTGCTGGCGACGATCATGAGGTTTTCCTGACCCGCAAGGTCGGCAGGCGTGACATCGGCCATGTCGACCAGCTTGGCGGCAAAGCCCTGCTTGCCCGCGAGCTTCTTGGCGCTCGCCGCGACCTCCTCGGCATTGCCGCTGTCGGTGGCATAGGCGATGGTCAGCGGAAGTCTTGGCGCCACCGGCGCCGGGGCTGGGCTTGGGCCGGCTGCCGCTTGATAGCCGGCGAGAAAGCCCGAGAGCCAGTGACGCTGCTCCAGGGTGGTCGCGGCCATGACGCTGTTGAGCGCATGGAGGTGATCGGCCGGAAAGGGAGCATTTTCCGGGAGGATGGGCTGGGCTTGGCCGGTCATGACGGACCTCGTCGGGATTGGGGCATGCGTTCGGGAACGGCAACAATCGCGGGGTCGGCCTGCTGCCAGGGGCTGAGGAAACCGTGCAGATCGACCACCTTGCCGATGACGATCAGCGTTGGACCGTCACAATCCATCCCGCCGCCGGTGGCGGCAGCCAGACCGAGCGTGGTGACGGTCCGCTGCTGATCAGGCGTGGTCGCATCGGAAAGGAAGATCACCGGCTCATCGAAAGGGCGACCGGCGGCGATCAGCGTCCGGGCAATGCCGCCGATCTGGCGGTGCGCCATGTAGAGCACGATGGTGTCGGCGCCCTTGGCAAGGGCTGCCCAATCGACCGCGCGAGACGGGCCGCCGCCGGCATGATGACCGGTCACGAAAGCGACCGACTGGGCCATGGCGCGCTGGGTGGTGGGGATGCCGGCATAAGCGGGAGCGGCAATGCCTGCGGTGATGCCCGGCACGATGCGGAATGGAACGGAGGCGGCCGCCAGGGCCAGCGCCTCCTCGCCACCCCGGCCGAACACGAAGGGATCGCCATTCTTCAGCCGGGCGACGCGGCAGCCAGCGGCTGCATGCTCGACCAGGCGGTGGCTGATGCGAAGCTGCTTCGCGCTGGGCCGCCCGGCGCGTTTGCCGACGGGCTCCAGCCTTGCGCCCGGATTGACCAGGGCGAGGATCGCCTCGGGCACGAGCGCATCGTGCAGCACCACATCCGCCTGTTCCAGCGCTGCAAGCGCATGGAGCGTCAAAAGACCGGGATCGCCCGGACCGGCGCCGACCAGCCAGACCGAACCCGGATCGAAGGCGGGCATCGTCAGCCGCGAGGTCACGTCGAGCCCCCGGCTGCTGGCCGGTCGAGCCATCCCCTGGAGTCGATCACCGCGTCGGTGAGATCGGCAAGTTGGCAAAGCGGGCGCGCCCGCCGCTTCCAGGCATCGCGCTTTCGCCCGATCCCCCGGAGCCGCTCCGCCCATTCCGGACCGAACGCGGCGCCAAGCTGCTGCTTGATCCGCACGGCGAGCCCAGGGCTCCGGCCATTGGTGGACACGGTCAGCAGCAGATCGCCGCGCCTTACCAAGGCCGGGTTGTGAAAATCGCACCAGGGCTTGACGTCTTCGACATTGACGAGACTGCCGTTTTCGCGCACGGCCTCGGCAAGCGGCACAGCCCGTTCCAGCGGCAGATCGGCGATCCAGACGATCGGAAAGGCCGAAAGCTCGGCAGCCGAGGGCAGATGCCGTCGGAGCCGATCGCCCGCGGCCTCTTCGAGATCGAGAGACGGATCATCGGCGAACACGGTCAGCCTTGCCGCCCCGCCCTCCTCAAGCAACGCCAGCCGCCGCAGGGCGACCTCGCCACGGCCGATCAGGGCTATTTTCGTGACGTTGGGGTCGATGACAATGGGTATCATGAAGCACCTAACTCCCCACAATGCTTCCATCCGGGATAAGCGAGAAATGGATTTCTGGAAATGCTGTCGTTGAGGTCAAAAAGGAAAAGGATTTCTCATCATTCGTTCGTTGACAGAAAATAGAGAATGAAAATAATGTTTTTCCTTCAATCGTAGAAGAAAAATCTAAGATCGGACTGAGCTTATGGATGTGACGGATCGGCAAATTCTCGAAATTCTGCAACGGGATGCGACCATGCCGCTCGCCGAGATCGCAAGGCGGGTCGGCCTGTCGTCAACGCCGTGTTGGCGGCGCATTCAAAAGCTGGAGGAAGCGAAGATCATCCGCGGCCGGGTGGCGGTGCTGGACAGCCGGAAAATCAATGCGGGCGTCAACGTCTTCGTCTCGATCAGAACCAGCCAGCACAATGCCGACTGGCTCGGTCGGTTCGCCGACATCGTCAACAAGATGCCGGAGGTGGTGGAGTTCTACCGGATGAGCGGCGAGATCGATTATTTGCTACGGGTCGTCGTCCCGGACATCGCCGCCTACGACGCCTTCTACAAACGCCTGATCGCCGACATCGAGCTGGACGACGTGAGCTCGACCTTTGCCATGGAACAGATCAAGTACACCACGGCGCTGCCATTGAGTTATATCCGCGGCTAGCAGCCGCAGGCTTGACTTTGAACGGTGTTTGGTTCCGAATTCTGCGTCTGACCGCAGTCGGCGACCGACCCGCAGTCGACGCTCGACCCGGGATCGGCGGGCCGACCCCGGTGCTTGGTCTTGCGTTGATAGAGCTTCTTGCTCGGCTTCAGGCGCAGATGGAACAGCGGATCGTGAAGATCCCTCGCCACCGGATTACGCGCCTTGACCGAGCGCTTTTTCGGACGCTTGGTCATGAGCTTTCCTCGGAGTTGGTGGAGAACCGATTGTAGCACTCCATGCTTAAGATCGGGTTAAAAATTCGCGATTTCAAGGCGCTGGGGCTCCGCTCGCCGGTCTCTTCAGGGCCGCGTCGCTCCGCTACTTGCTGGATTCCTGAACTCGGGCACAACGGAAACCGATGCCGTCGCTCCGCTCAACCGGCGCGCTCCCGTAGCGGCAAGCGGAGCGCAGGCTCAGCGCGCTGACGTACCAGGAGCCGCCACGCAGCACGCGCCGGGAAGCATCGCTCACATCGAGCCATGCAGAGCCGTCTCCTGGGGCGCCATCATAGGTGTCATGCCAGTGATCGGCGCACCATTCCCAGACATTCCCATGCATGTCGAACAGGCCAAAGGAGTTGTCCGGAAAACTGCCGACGTCAGTTGTCTGTTCTCGATACTGGCCCTTCTCGGCATCTCCATAGGGGTGGTTGCCATCATAATTGGCCTGATCCGTCGTGATATTGGCGCCGGTCCAGAAAGGCGTTGTGGTCTGAGCCCGGCAGGCATATTCCCACATTGCCTCGCTCGGCAGGCCATAATGCTGCCCCGTCGTCTCGGAAAGCCAGGTAAGATAGGCTTCGGCCTCCTCGGCATTGACATTGATCACAGGCCGCCTAACCCGGCCCCAGCCATGATCGTTCGGCTTTCGACGTCCGGTCTCAACACAAAAATGATCGAACTCACCAAACGTCACCGGATAAATGCCAAGGGCAAAAGGCTTCGCGATACGAACCCTATGCTCCGGCTCCTCATTGTCCTGATGCCCCTCCTCTTCCCGCGGTGAGCCCATGATGAAGGAGCCCGATGGTATCACCACCATCGCCGGACACCAGGACTTGTCGATGTCGCGGAAAACTGTACCAGGTTCGGGTAGGCCAGAAGCATCTTTGGCGAGAAATAGTGTCGGTGTCTCCATTAAGCCGCCTTGCCTGAAATCATCGACAAGATCCTCGGGAGTATCACCGCCTTCGAGAAGTCCGGGCCCAACATTCTGATCATCGAATGGCATCTCGAAGGCGCGATCAGTCGGCATTGTCCCAGCGATCTCATCAGACCGCTCCATAGCCTGAACCAATTCCTGGGCCAACGAATTTAGGGCTCGACGAATTTTGAAGTGATCGAACGGAAAATATCGTAGCTCTCGCCAATCTCGATATTGACGTTGGGAGATAGCCTGGGCAAGCGGATCACTGTCCTGTTGCGTAGGATTCTCAAGGAGTGGCGTCGGCACGTAATAAATCGGCAGAATCAGATCATTCCGCCCAGCTGCTTTCTCGACCTCAAGAAAATCGGTCAATTCTTTTCGACAATATTCGCTGTTGAAGAAAGATGGCGACAGGATCGCGATCAAAAACCGACTGCCCGCAAGGCCATGCTCCAGCTTGGATGGCCAGTGATTGCCCCAGGCGATGTCCTTCCGGTCCTGAAAAATCTCGAAGTCGTCGCCGATGGCCACAGCAGTGGCCCCGCTCAAAGCTGCGCGCAGCTGCGTAATGGCGCCGCCGTGATGTTCATCATCGCGGTGGGCATAACTCAAAAAAGCGACCGGGCTGGTCTTCATCGAAAAAGCTCAATTCCTGAACGATCGGCCATGCTGCGAACACATGCCACGGTTTCGCCAGACCGCCAAGACTTCCCAAAGCGGCCGAGTTGGTCGATCCTTCAGGCTTGATCGGCGAAGGGGGACTTCCAGCGTGACATCAACATCCAGCAAAGCTGGTCCTGCACGGACGGGAAATGACGAGTTCTTGCTGACGCCTGGGCCGCTGACCACCTCGCTCAGCGTCAAGCAGGCGATGCTGAAGGATTGGGGCAGCCGGGATCCGGCGTTCATCGAGCTCAACGCCGACATCCGAAAGCGCCTGGTGGCCATCGCGGGCGGAGGTGACGACTTCGTTTGCGTGCCCGTGCAGGGCTCCGGCACCTTCGCGATCGAGGCCACCCTCGGCACTGTCGTGCCACGACAGGGTAAACTCTTGGTCCTGGTCAACGGCGCGTATGGCGAACGCATGATCAAAATCATGCGACGCCTCGGTCGCGAGGCAATCGCCCTGACCGTGGCTGAAGATGAGACCCACGACCTAAGCGAGGTCCAGTCAACGCTGGCCGGCGATTCGGCCATAACACATGTGGCTGCCGTTCATTGCGAGACGACCAGTGGAATTTTGAACCCGTTGGAGGAAACAGCCTCTCTCGTCCACGCCGAGGGCCGCGCCCTCATTGTGGATGCGATGAGTGGATTTGGGGCGTTGCCGCTGGATGCGGCGGCGCTTCCTTGTGATGCCGTGGTGGCGTCGTCCAACAAGTGCCTGGAGGGTGCGCCGGGCATGGGCTACGCGATCATTCGCAAAGCCGTGCTGAAGCAATGCGAGGGGAACAGCCATTCGCTGGCGCTGGATCTTTATGACCAGCATCAAAGCATGGCGGGCAACGGCCAGTGGCGCTTCACCCCGCCGACCCATGTCATGGCCGCCTTCCATCAGGCCCTGATCGAACATGAAGCCGAAGGCTCTGTGGCGGGGCGCCACACCCGTTACAAGAAGAACTGTGAGACCCTTGTGAGCGGCATGGAGAAGCTCGGCTTCAAGCCGCTGTTGCCCGCGGCAACCCAGGCGCCGGTGATCGTGACGTTTCATAGGCCACGTGACGCGCGCTTCGTTTTCAATGAGTTCTATGACCGCTTGGCGGCGCGGGGTTACGTGATTTATCCGGGCAAGCTGACCAAGGCGCCGTCCTTTCGGATCGGCTGCATCGGTCAGGTGATGCCCGAGGACATGCGCGACGCCGTCGCTGCAATCGGTGAGGTGCTTGAAGAGATGGGTGTCGAGGATTGCGGACCGGCAGCCGATGCGGAGTTGAAAGAATGAACAGCGTTATCGCCGACGGTCGTACCGTCACCGCCGTCGGTCGTACCGTCACCGTCAACGGGCGGAGCTACAACTGGCCGAAGGTGACCACCGTCGTGATCTGCATCGACGGTTCGGAGCCGGATTATATCGAGCGCGCCATCGCTGATGGCTTGATGCCGAACATGGCGGGCATTCTGGAGCGCGGTGCCTCTCTGAAGGCGGCCTCCGCCATGCCAAGCTTCACCAACCCCAACAACCTCTCGATCGTCACGGGCTGCCCGCCGGCAGTTCATGGCATCGCCGGCAATTACCTGCTCGACCCGGAGACCGGCGAGAAGGTGATGATGAACGACCCGAAGTTTCTCCGGGCGCCCACCATTTTCTCGGCATTTCAAAAAGCCGGCGCCAAGATCGCGGTGGTGACCGCCAAGGACAAACTCCGCCGGTTGCTGGGGCAAGGCCTGGTGATCGGTGAGGGCGGCGCCCTCTGCTTTTCTTCGGAGTGTGCCGATCAGGCGACGTTGGCAGAGCACGGCATCGAGAACGTTCTGGACCTCGTCGGGCGGCCGCTGCCGGCGGTTTATTCGGCGGAGCTATCGGGCTTCGTCATGGCAGCCGGCGTCAAGTTGGTCGACCTGGCCAAGCCGGACCTGATGTATCTTTCGACCACCGATTACATCCAGCACAAATTCGAGCCGGGCTCCAAGGGGGCGAACGACTTCTACGCCATGATGGATGGCCCGATCGGCGCCCTCGATGCGCTGGGCTGCACGCTGGTGATGGTCGCGGATCACGGCATGAACGCCAAGCACAAGGCGGACGGCAGCCCGAATGTCATCTACCTTCAGGACCTGCTGGATGATTGGCTGGGCGCCGGCAAGGCCGAGGTCATCTGCCCGATCACCGATCCTTATGTGGTGCATCACGGGGCGCTCGGCTCGTTCGTCACGGCTTATCTGCCATCGGCCTCCGATGCGCAACTCCAGGACGTCATCGAGCGTCTCCAGCAGATGGAAGGGATCGACATTGCTCTGACCAATAACGAGGCCGCCGTGCGGCTTGAGCTGCCAGAGGATCGGATCGGGGACATCGTGGTGACGTCGACCCGCCATGTGGTGATCGGTGCGGCCGAGGCGGCCCATGATCTCTCCGGCCTCGATGCCCCGCTTCGCTCCCATGGCGGCCTCACCGAGCAGACCGTGCCCTTCATGGTCAACCGGCCGATTGTCGGCCTCGATGACAAGAGACGGCTGCGCAACTTCGATGCGTTCGATGTGGCACTCAATCATGTGGAAGTGAGAACCTGAACATGTCATCAGCCAAAACTCGCGATATCGGGCGGCGTCACGAACCCATGCGCATCGCCGGCAAGAAGGTCGACGCCGATGACGTCATCGAGGTGCGCTATCCCTACACCGACGAGGTCATCGGCACCGTGCCGGCGGGGCAAGCCGCCCACGTCAAACAGGCGTTCGGGATCGCCGCGGGCTACCGCTCCAAGCTCAGTCGGTATGACCGACAGCAGATACTTCTGCGCACGGCGGAAGGGTTGGTGGCCAGGCGGGACGAGCTTTCCGATGTGATCACGCTGGAGCTGGGTATCTCGAAAGCGGACTCGCTTTACGAGGTCGGGCGCGCCTTTGATGTGTTCACGCTGGCAAGCCAGCTTTGCATCCTCGATGACGGCGAAATTTTCTCCTGCGACCTCACTCCCCACGGCAAGGCGCGAAAAATCTTCACCAAGCGCGAACCGCTGACCGCGATCTCGGCGATCACGCCGTTCAACCATCCGCTCAACATGGTCGCCCACAAGATCGCGCCGGCCGTGGCCACCAACAATTGCATGGTGGTCAAGCCGACCGAGCTGACCCCGCTGACCGCCCTCCTCCTGGCCGACGTGCTCTACGAAGCCGGCCTGCCGCCGGAAATGCTCTCCATCGTCACCGGATGGCCCGCCGACATCGGTGACGAGATGATCACCAACCCTGCGGCCGATCTCATCACCTTCACCGGCGGCGTGCCGGTGGGCAAGATGATCGCCGCGCGCGCGGGCTATCGGCGCACCGTCTTGGAACTCGGCGGCAACGACCCGCTGATCATCTGCGACGACCTGTCCGACGCGGACCTCGACAAAGCGGCCGAGCTTGCGGTGGCAGGCGCCACCAAGAACTCCGGCCAGCGCTGCACCGCGGTCAAACGCATTCTCTGCCAGGAAGCGGTCGCGGATCGCTTCGTACCGCTGGTGCTGGAGCGGGCCAGAAAAATCACCTTCGGCGATCCGATGGGTCCAGGCGTGGACCTCGGCACAGTGGTCAGCGAGCCGGCAGCAGCATTGTTCGAACAGCGGGTGATCAAAGCTGCAGAACAGGGCGCCGACATCCTCCATCACCCCGAACGTCGGGGTGCGCTTTTGCCGCCGATCGTGGTGGACCACGTGCCGCACGAATCCGAGCTGGTCGTTGAAGAAACCTTCGGCCCGGTCATTCCGATCATTCGCGTGCCCAATGACGATCAGGCGACCATGGCGATCTCGAACAGCACCGCGTTCGGCCTGTCGTCCGGCGTCTGCACCAACCGGCTCGATCGCATGACCGCTTATGTGAACGGGCTGAAGGTCGGCACGGTGAATATCTGGGAAGTGCCGGGCTACCGGATCGAGATGTCGCCCTTCGGCGGCATCAAGGACAGCGGCCTCGGCTACAAGGAAGGCGTGATCGAGGCGATGAAGTCGTTCACCAATGTGAAGACCTATTCCATGCCCTGGCCTGATTGAGCATCGGCGCCAAAGTCGTCACATCGACCGCGGTGGATCGATCCAAGAGCGTCGCTTATACGTAACGCCACTGTCGAAAGATCTCCTCACCTCGAACAGGCAATCTATTGATGACCGCCGCACCGATTTTGCTCTGGTTCCGCCAGGATCTTCGCCTTTCCGATCACCGAGCGCTTTCAGCGGCGCTGGCCACCGGCCAACCGGTCATACCGGTCTATATTCTGGACGATGAAACGCCCGGCGAATGGCGCCTTGGCGGTGCCAGCCGCTGGTGGCTGCACAATAGTCTCGCGGCCCTCGCCCAAAAGCTCGAAACCCTGGGCAGCCGCTTGATCCTGAGACGAGGTCCGGCATGCAAGGTGCTGGCAGCACTGGTAGATGAAACCGGTGCTGACGCTGTTTATCTGAGCAGGAGCTACGAACCCTGGGCGCGCGATCTCGAACAGCGCCTGGCTGCTCGATGCGAGACCGATGGCATAAGCCTGAAGCGCTTTGCCGGCGGCTTGCTGTTCGAACCGGAAGCGGCAAGAACCAAGGCAGGCGATCCGTTCCGCGTGTTCACGCCGTTTTACAAGACCTGCCTCGCTCTGGCCCCGCCCAAACCACCGTTGCCGGGGCCGGAACGGTGCCGAGCCCCTCCGCCTGGCCAGGAAGCGAGCCGCTCGACGACTGGTCGCTCCTGCCGTCAAAGCCTGACTGGGCCGGCGGGCTTCGCGAACGCTGGCATCCGGGCGAGGCTGGTGCCAAGGACCGCCTCACGAGCTTCTTGGACGAAGCCATGGCGGATTACAGCGATCAGCGCAACCGCCCGGACAAACCCGGCACATCGCGGCTTTCGCCTCATCTTCATTTCGGCGAGATCAGCCCGCAACAGTGCTGGCACGCCGTCGAGGACCGGCTGGCGGGCGACGAGCATGGCGCGCGCGGGGGCAGGTCGTTTCTGCGTGAGCTTGTTTGGCGGGACTTCTCCTATCACCTGCTGTTTCATTGGCCGGCGCTGCCGAGCAAGGCGTTTCGGCCCGAGTTCGAAAATTTTCCCTGGAACAGCGACAACGAGGCGCTGAAGGCTTGGCAACAGGGAAAGACCGGCTACCCGATCGTCGATGCCGGCATGCGCGAATTGTGGGAGACCGGCTGGATGCACAATCGGGTCCGCATGATCACCGCGTCCTTTCTGATCAAGCATCTCCTCCTTCCCTGGCAGGACGGCGAGGCCTGGTTCTGGGACACGCTGGTCGATGCCGATCTTGCCAACAATGCCGCGAGCTGGCAGTGGGTGGCAGGCTCGGGCGCCGATGCCGCGCCCTATTTTCGAATCTTCAATCCCATCCTGCAGGGCAAGAAATTCGACCCCGAAGGGGATTACGTCCGTCGCTACGTGCCGGAACTGGCCAAACTCGGCGTCGATCATCTCCATACGCCCTGGGAAGCGCCCGATCATGTGCTCAAAGCAGCCGGTATCGTGCTCGGCGAAACATATCCCTGTCCCATCGTTCAGCACGCGGACGCACGGAAGCGAGCCCTCGATGCCTATCAGGCGATCAAGAAAGGTTAAGCCTCGAAATTTTGTCTTTTTGCTGCGATGTTCCGGACCGCAATCTCCTTGAACATCGCGAAGCGATACCCTCCTCATGCCCTTGGTGACTGCCAAGCACACAGGCATGTGGTTGTAAATGAACGAGATTATTTCATTCATTCGAGGGGCGTGCGGTCGGGAGTTGCCGAACTCTCGACGATGTGCCATTTTTCTGGCGTTCTTCGATGTATCTGTTCCGCATCGACGATGACACCTATCCAACGCCCACGGTCTTGAGCGGAGCATAAACGCAGATGCCCAGGCACATTCTTAGTTTGCCGGCCATCTTGGCAGTAGGTTTTGCTACGGCAACCGCCAATGCGGCAGAGAAAAGCGAAGTTAATTGTCGGAGCGGCGAACTCGTTCGCCGAGTCATCATCGAGGTCGGAGATCTTGGCACGGGCCTTCCTTGTGAAGTGGTTTATTGGAAAGATTCCGAAGCTCCCGGTGTCCGCCGCGTGCTCTGGAACGCGCGCAGCGACGCCGTGTTCTGCGAGACCAAAGCGGCAGGGCTGGTAGAGAAACTGAACAATTCAGGCTGGGAATGCGAGGCGAGCGGCGAAACGGCTGCCGTTGACCAAGCCGCAGCCGCTCCTCAGCCGTTCGAGCCCCAGGCCGAAGGGACGGCACAGAACAACACCGCGCCCGCGCTGGATGCGGCGACGGTGGGAAATGACGTGCGGCCGACCGAGCCAGCGCTCAGTGACCCGGCAGCGACCGCCGTCGCGCCGGACCCTCTGGACACGAACTCGACCGAAACGGCAGCGCTGGCGCCAGCAGCCCCGTCGCCGACGCCTGAAGCGAGCGAGCAACTACAGATTGTCATTGCGCAGAATCTGGACAGCCTTAACCAATCCGTTGACGGAGATTTCAAGGCCGAAGTCGGTCAGTTCGGCGATCTCAATGCTGATGGCCTGGACGATGCAGTCGTGTTCTTCAACTACGAATCCAGCACGGCCGATTTCACGCAATTCGTCGCCGCCTATCTCTTCAACGGCGAAAGCTATCATCTCGCAGCGACCAAGCCAGTCGGCGGCACCGAGCGTGCTGTCGAGAAAGTTGAAGTCGAGAACATCGTTGACGGTTCGATCCTGCTCAAGCTTCACCTGAACGATGCCTCTCAGACCGAAAACCGAAGCGCTGCCATGACCTTGAAGGACGGTCAGTTGGTTGAGATCGAATAAACAGCCGGATCGAGCAAGCCAATCCTCAACGCGACATCGGAAGAATGAACAGGGCTGGGACGCATGACTGCCTAAGACGGAGGGCTTGCCTTCGGGCGGCTTTCATCGCGTCATTGCTGGCGGCCATCATCGCCCGGCCCGCCTCGTCCGAGACATCGAATGACTATCAATGCAGCAGGGGCGATGATGTTCGCAGAATCGAAATACGCTTCGAAGACGATACCGGTCAGCTCCCCTGCCGGGTGATCTATCGCCCGGAAACCGAAAATGCGGCCGTCGGCACGGTGTCTTGGCGCGGCATCACGGCGCTGGACCAGTGTGAAGCACAGGCAGGACAAGTCGTCGATCGGCTGAAGGCCGAAGGATGGAACTGCGCTTTCGTCAATCATCTGCTCGAACCTCAGACATTGGACATCGAACAGGCGACGCTCGTCGAGCAGGCAAAGCTCGTCGAAGACGCGGCTGAAGAGATCGATGCCGCCACGACGCCTCAGGCGCCGGACGACCAACCGATCGCCAAGGAGGCAGCCCAGCCTGGCCTGCTGGTTGAAAATCCCGACCTCGATGCCCCCCTGCCGGCGTTGGCAAAGCTACTGAATGAAGATCTCGGCAAGCTTGCCATCACCCTGGACGGCAACCTCGAGGCCAAGATCGTCGCCTATAGCGACCTGAATGCTGATGATATCGACGATGCCCTCGTTCTGCTCACCTATGCCTCCCCGCAACCGGCCTACCGTCAGTTTCTGGCGGCCTATCTGTATGATGGCGAGGCCTACCAATTGACGGCAACCAGACCGATTTCCAGCAGTTCGAGCGATACCCAAAATGCGAGGATCGATGGTGTTGACCAGGGGATCATCCAGGTCACGCTTCAGGCGTTCGAGCCCGGCGATCAATCCTGTTGTCCAAGCGGCGTTCGAGAGATCTCCCTGGCACTTCGGGATCTGGACCTGGTGGAAATCGATGAGCGCGCGCTTACCCGCTGATCGGCCTTGTTCCGAAGCATGCCGGTCACCCTGACAGCCTGCCGTCAGCCTTTCGCTGGTTCCGCTTTCACCCGGTTCCAATACGGGCTGAAACCGATGATCTGGACGCCGGCAGGCAGGGCAGGATTAAATAGGGCATTGTGCCAGTAGGTGGCCTGGAACTTGGGATCATCCGCCGCCAGAAGCCTGGCTTGACAGGGCAATTCGTAAGCCTGGGCGAACTGCTCGAAGGCCAGGGTGCAATCCGCCCGGCCATCGATCTGCTGCGGCAGCGCTGCGCTCATGGCGAACACGGCGGTCAGCTGATCATCGAAACTGACCGGATCTTGAAAATAGCTCGACTGAAAATAACGAAGAGCGGCTTCGAACCGCTCTTTAGGATCATGGGTGCGCTTGACGATATGCCGGAACGCCGCCGTGCTCTCGTCGCTGTCGCGTTTCGTGATCAATACCGTGATCCGGCCGGCATCTTGACCTTTGACATGGAGCATTGGCCGCATGCCATCGCTCGGGCGCCCCTCGTGATCGCGCATGGCAAGCTGCCTGAGGCGGCACTGCCAGCCGATGAACGCCTTCATCAGGAGATCCTCGTCGGCCTTAAGCCGAACGACATTGCCGTTACCGTTGGTCAAAGGTCAGCCCCCTTTCCTTCCAGGGTCGAACAGAGATCGATGATCACCAGGCAGATCTTTCCTTCCTGCCACATCAGGCGGTGAAAACGAACCCCGATAGAATAGGCGGTCTCTCGAGAATGGCCGGATCATTGCCCGGATCAAACCGTCGGCCTGATCGCGCCAAGACAAAATGCGGTTTGAAACGACCCACGCTCATCATGCGTGGGCCATCGTACTTGCTTCAACGCCGGCCTGGGCCTGCTCCACCGCCTGAATTCAGCCCCTTGAGATCGAAACAGCAGCAGAAAGCTTGCACATCAGCGGACCATAGTGGCATAATTTGAGTCCAATATCGACCAATTGGTATCAATTGGTCGGAAAGAACAAGATCAACATGCGCAATATTGCGCTTCGTCAAGGAGAGGTTTTATGCGTCTTTCTCGACTTAGTCTTGCCTCCGGCTGTGCCGTCTCGGCGTTGATGGCGCTCGGTGCCGCCCATGCAGCACCACCGGAAAGCGAAGATCCCATCCTCATCGTGCAGAACAACTGGACCAGCCAGGTCGTGCTGGCTGAAGTTGCCGGCGAGATCTTGAAATCGGCTGGTTACAACGTCGAGTACAAGCCCTCCGACACCCAGCTTCAATTCACCGCCATGGGCAATGGCGACATGCATCTCCAGGTCGAGGTCTGGGAGGGCACCATGATCACGCCCTTCACCAAGGAGGTCGAGGCCGGCCGCATGATCGATGCCGGCTCCCATGCGGCCAAGACCCGCGAAGACTGGTGGTATCCGAGCTATCTCGAAGAGGTCTGCCCTGGCCTGCCTAATTGGGAAGCCTTGAAGGAACCCGCCTGCGCCGAAGCCCTGGCAACGCCCGAGACCGCGCCGCAAGGCCGTTATCTCGCCGGCCCGGTCGATTGGGAAAAGCCTGATCAGGAGCGGGTGGATGCCCTCGGCCTGCCGATCTCGATCGTCAATGCCGGCCAGGCCTCGACCCTTTGGGCCGAACTCAGTGCCGCCTACGAGCGAAAAGAGCCGATCATGCTCTTCAACTGGACGCCGAACTGGCCGGAGGCGAAGTTCGATGGCAAGTTCGTCGACTTCCCCGACCATGACCCTGCCTGCGAGGGCGATGCGTCCTGGGGCGTCAACCCCGATCTCACCTATGACTGCGGCAACCCCAAAGCCGGCTGGCTGAAGAAAGGTGTGTGGTCGGGATTCGGCGAGAAATGGCCTTGTGCGTTCGACATCGTGAAGAACATGGACTTCACCAACGCGATGATCGCCGGCGCTTCCGCCAAGGTCGATGTCGACGGTTTGTCTCCCAGCGAAGCCGCTCAGGTCTGGCTGGACGAGAATGCTGATCTGGTCAAGCAATGGAGCGACACGGAGGCTTGTCAATCCTGATCCGGGATGGGTGCGCTGACCAGATGCTGCGGGTCCGGATTGACAAGCTCGAGCCGGACCCGCAGGCTTTTGGGTGGATGATCCTTATCAAAACACCCGTGAGAGGTGCCCGTGACGAGCCAGGCAAAGCTTTCATGCCGTCATCTTTGGAAGGTCTTCGGGCCTGATCCGAAGGGTTTTCTGGCCGCCCATGACGGCGCACCGACGCTTGACGATTTTATCGGGCGCGGCACGCATATCCGGGCCTGCGCCGATATTTCCTTCGACGTCGCTGCCGGCGAAATCCTCGTGGTGATGGGCCTTTCCGGCTCCGGCAAGTCGACCTTGATCCGCTGTCTGTCCCGTTTGATCGAGCCGACGATGGGTGAGGTCTGGTTCGATGGCAAGGATCTCCTCAAAGCCAGCGAAGCCGAGCTGATCGATCTTCGCCGTCACAAGATGGGCATGGTGTTTCAGCATTTCGGGCTCCTGCCCCATCGGACCGTTCTGGAAAACGTCGCCTTTCCCCTCGAGGTTCAGGGAACGGAGCGCCATGCGCGGCGCACCCGGGCGCTGGAGATGATCAAGATCGTCGGGCTCGAGGGCCGGGAGGACTATTATCCGAGGGAACTTTCAGGCGGCCAGCAGCAACGGGTCGGCATTGCCCGCTCGCTCGCGGTTGAACCGGAGATATGGTTCCTGGATGAGCCGTTCTCGGCGCTCGACCCGCTGATCCGCCGGGAGATGCAGGACGAGTTCCTTCGCCTGCAGCGGATGCTGCACAAGACCATCGTGTTCATCACCCATGATTTCGACGAAGCCGTGCGCCTTGCCGATCGTATCGCGATCATGAAGGACGGGGTGGTGGTGCAGTTGGGCACGGCGGAAGAGCTCGTGATCAACCCGACCGATGATTATGTCGCGCAATTCACCAAGGAAGCCCCGCGCGGGAAATTGATCTCCGCACGGTCGATCATGGCGCCGGTCAACGGGCAGGCAGCGATCATGCCGGGTGTCGAGGCTGATGCCAAGCTGAACGATATCGCCGCCGACATTCTCGGGCGCGACGTGCCGACGCCGGTGCTTGATGAGGCGCAGCAGGTGATCGGCATGATCGAACGCGAACGGCTGATCGCCTCCCTCTTCGAACGTCGTCGCTGATCCATGGCTGTTGCCGCCAAAGCGACCCTCAAGGCATCGGCAGAGAAGAGCGAACACCGGCTGCCCGGATGGCTCGCGCCGGTCGGCGCGATCTTCGGTGCATCGCTGCTCGTGCACTGGCTCGCCCCCAACCTTGCCGTCTACCCGAAAGCCTGGGTGATCCCGATCAAGGACTGGATCAACGCTTTTTTCCAATGGCTTGCCTACGATCTCGATTTCGGCCTTTTCACCTTTCGCGACATCACCCGCGCCATCTCATGGCTTCTGGAAAAGCCGCTGATTTTCGCCGACAACCTGTTCTACAGCGGCTTCGAGGGTTTGGGACTGCCGGCGCTCCCGTGGCTGACGGTGGTCGGTCTGATCGCCATCATCGGCCACTATGCCGGCGGCTGGCGGACGGCCTTGATCGGTGCCGCCTGCTTTTTCTACCTGGCTCTTTTCGCGGTCTGGCTGCCTGCGATGGAGACCTTCGCGCTGGTGGCGGTGACCGTGCCGTTTGCCGTGCTGATCGGCCTGGCAATCGGCATCCTGGCGGTCCGCTCGCCTCGCCTCGAGAAAATCCTGACGCCGCTGCTCGACGTCATGCAGAGCACCCCCCACTTCGCCTATCTGGTGCCGGTGGTCGTGCTCTTCGGTTTCGGCCAGGTGCCGGCGCTGATCGCCACCGCCATTTTCGCCATCCCGCCGATGATCCGCTGCACGATCCTCGGCCTTCGCACCGTGCCTGCGGAAATCATCGAAGCCGGCCGCATGGCGGGCTGCACCGAACGCCAGCTGCTGTGGAAGGCGGAACTGCCTGCCGCGCGCGAAACCATCATGGTCGGCGTCAATCAGGTGATCATGCAGACGCTTGCCATGGTGGTGATCGCCTCCTTGATCGGCGCCTCCGGTCTCGGCCACAATCTGCTGTTGTCGCTGAATTCGCTCAAGATGGGCCAAGCCCTGGAACAGGGCATCGCGATCACGGTGATCGCGATCGGCCTCGATCGCCTGAGCCAGGCGCTGGCGCTGAAGAAACCGGTCCATATCGACCGCCATGCACCGCTCTTTCGGCGTCGGCCGCATCTCGTTCTGACCCTCGCTTTCCTGGTGATATCGCTGTTGCTAGCAACGCTGATGCCGGTGTTTCGAGGCCTGCCCGAGACCATGACCATCACCACGGCGCCCTTTTGGGATGGCGTGGTCAAGTGGATCAGCGTCACCCTTTACGAGCCGCTGCAAAGCTTCCGCAATTTCGCCCTTCTCTACATTCTGATCCCGCTCAGAAACGCCTTTCTCTGGATGCCGTGGCCGGCCGCGATCGCGCTGATCGCCTTCGTCGGCTGGCGTATCGGCGGCTGGAAGCTTGCGCTGATTGTCGGCTTGCTCCTGGCTTTTCCAGCGGTCACCGGTTTTTGGAAACCGGCCATGATCACGCTCTACATGATCGGCAGCGCCATCGTCGTCTGCGTCCTGATCGGCTTTCCGCTTGGTCTCCTCGCCTCCCGTCATGACGGGCTCGCCAAGGTGATGATGACCATCTGCGACACGCTTCAGACCTTTCCTTCCTTCATCTACCTCATTCCGGTGGTCATGCTGTTCAAGACCAGCGACGTTGCCGCGATCACTGCGGTGATCGCCTATGCCACCGTGCCGATGATCCGCTACACCAATCTCGGCCTGCGCGCCGTGCCGACCGCCACCAAGGAAGCGGCGATCGCGTCGGGCTGCACGCGCCGTCAGCTCTTATGGAAAGTGGAGCTGCCGATCGCCCTGCCCCAGATCATGCTCGGTCTCAATCAGACGATCATGATGGCGCTCTTCATGGTGGCGATCACCGCCCTCATCGGCACCAAGGATCTTGGCCAGGAGATCAACAAAGCCCGATCCGATGCCGATGCCGGCAGAGCGCTTACGGCAGGCCTTTGCATCGCCTTTTTGGGCATCATCGCCGATCGCCTCATCGGTGCCTGGAGCAAGCGGCGACAGCGCGAACTTGGATTGATCTGAAACAGGCTTGCACTTTCCAAACGAAATCGGCTAAATTTTATCTATCGAAAGCTGAAACCACCGACGTGCCATTTTAGCAGCTCGATTAATTTAAGGAGATTGGTATGACCGAGTCATTATTGTCGCCTTCCGGTGTGATTATTTTTGGCCGCGTGCTGGGCGGTCTGACCCTCGATAGGGACGGCATTCCGGATACCAAGAGCTTTCTCGGCAGCCGGTTGAAAGCGGATAATGCGAAGTTTGCGCGTATTTATGGCTTCAGTTTCGAAGGCCAGTATGTCGACATCGTTCCCCCCGCGATTTTTCTCGTCCATGACGATGGAACGCCGGCGGAAAATAGCGCTGATGTCTCCGGTCTCGCCTTTCAAGATGAAACCTTCGCCTCCGGCATCATGATGTGGTCCTACGACAAGGACGATTTCACCATGCGCCTGGATTCGTCCAGCGGCACCTTCGAGGACGTTCTCCTGTCGTCTGAGCTGGGCGGTGGTGATATGGGATCCTTTGCCGGAGCTAATGCACGGGGGGCAAACGCACGAGGCGCCAATGCGCGCGGTGCGAACGCAAGAGGGGCCAATGCGCGCGGCGCCAATGCCCGTGGGGCGAACGCGCGGGGCGCTAACGCACGCGGATCGAGCGACTGATCTTTCTTGTCGCGTCCAAGGCGGTTCGCCTTGGCAAGAGCAGGCTTTCAAACGGCCTTTTTGGGCAGCCAGTGCATGTAGCGCTTGACGCCGTCTTCGTCATTGACCTTGAAACCCAGTCGTTTGTAGAGCGAGACGGCCCGATTCCCTTTGAGGACGGCAAGCGTCACCTTCTTGCCAGCCGATGATGCCTCGTCCAGCACGCGCTGGATGATGGTCGTGCCGATTCGCTTCTTTTGAAAATCCGGCATGATGTGCAGTTGCGCCAAATCGATGGCATCCGGGCCCCTGGTCAGTTGAACCCACCCGACATCTTGATCATCGCTTACAATGATCTGCACGTCATCGATCACCAACAATGCTCTAAAGCGTTCGATCAAGCGCTCTTCGCTGAAATCGGGCAATCCTTCGAGCAACGGTTTTTGCGCCGATAGATATAAACGCTCAAGGAACGGTCTTTCTTCGTCAGAGGCTGGTCTCAGTGAGAATGACTTTGATTGCGCCATCATCAGCAAGCTTTCCAAAGAAAATTTGACGACGTGGAATTATTTCAGGCCGGCCATCTTCAGCCCTTCGATAAAGACGTTCAGATCCTCTGGAAATTTATTTGGTGGAACATTCTTCCAGTGATCAATCGAGAAATTTGGATGAACCTCCATCAATTTTCGACCGTGGGCCCGCGCCTCATCCAGGTGGCCAAGGAGCGCGTAGCTCGACGCCAAAAGCCGATGGCCTTCAGCCTGATTCCGCATCCTTTTCAGGACCTCGATCGTTTTCTCATAGTCGGCGAGATGGAAATAGGCGTCACCCAAATACCACAAATACCAATCGGGATGATAAGGGTTCAGGCGAATGGCACGCTCCAGAAGCTCGACCGACCGTGCTGCTTGTCCGGAATAAACCAGCGAGTCACCCATCTCCGCCAGAAGATCGGCATCATTGGGGTTCAGCTCAAAAGCCCGCTCATAGGCTGAAAGCGATTCATCATGATGCTTCTTGTAAAGCTGGGCGTAACCGAGTTCGGCATATCCCCTGGCATCAGTACCGTCGTAGTCGATCGCCGCTTTGGCCAGATCAACCGCCTTGTTCAGGGAAAGCTCGGGATCGCTCGACCAGGCATAACGCCAATCGAGGTTGAAGGTTCTCGACATGGCGGCATAGCTTCGACCGAAACCCGGCTGGATCTCGGTTGCCTGCTCGAACAATCGGCGCGCGTGGAGGTTGCTCTCGCGCTTGAATTGCGTGTACAGATCCTGGCCTCTCAAGATAAGGCCATAGGCGCGGATATCGGGAGCCGTTAAATGGGCATATCTGCGACGCTCCGCTTCCGCGATCTGAAGGGCCAGCCTCGCGGCGACGACGTCGGTGACATCATCTTGAAAGTCGAAAATATCGTGGAGGGCGCCACTGAACCGATCGGACCAGATGACATGTTGCGAGCTTGCCTCGACCAGCTCGACGCGCAGCCGAATATGGGCGCCGCGGCGCTGCAGATCACCCGTCATCACATAGCGAATGCCGAGCTGGTCGCGTAGCTGTGTCGACGGCAAGTCCTGCTGCTTGATCACTTTGGCCGAGTGATGAGCAATGATCGCAAGATCTCTAAACCGCGAGAGATTGGTGATGATGTCGCCGGTGATCCCCTCGCAAAGATGCTGATCTCTTGGATCGCCGGACAGGTTGCCGAGGGGCAGGATCGCCACGGAAACCTGGTCCGGCACCAGAGGAACCGGCTCATTGGGCGGGGTAACCTCGATCGTATGCCGGGCCTTGGATTCAAGGACGTCGATCACGAAGATTTCGATCGCCTCGGTAATGTTCTTGAGCTTTTTCTTGCCCAGCGAGCGTATCGGCAAATCAAAGCAATTGCCGACGATATCACGGACCGAGGTCGACACGCAGAATTCCGCCGGGCTCGGCGATGGCCTGGATGCGCGCTGCAACATTGACGCAATGGCCCTGCACGCCATTGTCGCCGACCAGAACCTCGCCCTCATTGATGCCGATACGAAAGGCAATCGGATCGCCGTCCGAGTTCCAGACGACGTCATTGCGAAATTCGCGCTGCATTTCGACGGCGAAACGGAGCGCGTCACGCGCATCCTCGAACAGGGCAAGCACGCCGTCGCCCACGGTTTGCACCACCCTGCCGCCATAATCGTCAATCAAGGACCGGATCAACGCAATCGACCGCGTGACACGCTCATAGGTGCCAAGCTCATCCTTGTTCATCAGCCGGCTGTAGCCGTAGATGTCAGCAAACAGGATTGAGGCGCGCTGCCGTCTTGGTGCGACGGATGTGGAGGCAGACATAGACCGTTCTCGCGAGCAGCATTGGTCGGCTGAAACGCTTTCTTAACCATTAACACAAAAGCTGTCACGCATCATTGCCGCATTGCCGGCAGAGGAGGACAAGTAACCCGCAGCAATAATCCCAATGGTAGAAAGTTATGGACAATGAAACTATTTTAAATTGTGTTTTTTTTCCTTGCTCGCTCAATGCATCACCAAAGGCTGCTTGGTCAAGCCCCTCAGGTCCTTCTGTGTGAAACAGGGCTTCAAGCCGGTCAGACGTTCGATGTCCTCCCCCTTGAGGGCCGGTGCGAAGATGGATCCTGTGGCTTCGTCGCAGCCACAGGTCTTGAGAAAATCGAGTTGCTCCTGGTTGCCGACATCGACAGCCCGAACGGAGAGACCAAGATCATGAGCAAAGCCGATCAAGGCCTCGAGCATGGTTTCCGATGACGGACAGCGGCCGATCACGGCGACCATTTCAGGGGCGAGCCCCGCCGAGCGGAGCGGCATGTTCGCCAGCTTTTGCATCGCCAACGGCCCCTTGCCGACATTCGTCAAGTTGAAGGCGATACCGAGCTCTGCCAAATGCTGCAGCCCCGTATGGAAGCGATGGTCGGTGTCGTCCGACAGCAAGCCATGGTCAATACCGATTTCGAGCTGATCGGCGCTCGTGCCCGTTGCCGCCAAGCCTTTCGTCAGATGACGCGCAAGATGCCCGTCCACAATCTGCGAGCGCGTCACCTCGACACTGATCGGCCGAACGACCAGGCTATCGCGCCAGTCATTCAATTGCCGGCAAACCCGATCAAGCCACCATTGATTGAGCTTAACCGCAAGTTCAGCGCGCTCGGCGATGGCGGCGACCGCCGCCATATTCAGGGAAGCATGCTCCTGGCGTGGCCAGTGAATTTCTCCGGTCACCCCGATCATGCAGCTTTTCGAAAGATCGAGAATGGGCTGAAAGCGCATCGACAGATCGTCGTTGTCGAGAGCGCGACGAAGATCCTTATGCTCCGCCAGATCGTCGGCGATTTTTCTTGCAGCGTTAAGTGAATGAAAACAAAAACCGTTACCGCCGAAGCGATCGGTTCGTCTCAGAGCCTCTTTCGCATGGCCGAGCAAGAGGTCGGCGCTGTTGCCGTCCTCCGGGTAGGACGCGATGCCGATGCTGGCCGCGAGGCATCGTTCGTCCATGCCGAGGCGCACCGGCCGCTGCATTTGCTTGAGCATGGTTTTGGCGGTGGCGTGCAGGGCCAGATGATCGCCGGCCGCCGGCTGGATGATGGTAAAGCAGTCGTTGTCCGATCTCATCAGGGCATCTGTCGGCCGAAGGGTCTTCTTCAGCCTTGAAGCAAGCTCCAGGAAAGCGATCTCCAAAGCGGGCTCCCCCCAGCTTTGCACCAGGTCATGATATGCATCGATCCTGATCGCGAAGACGGCCAGCGACCCGCCTGTTGCGCGCGCCATCGAAAGATTATGCTCGAGCCAGACCTTCAGAAATGCCGGCAATGAAGGCGGCGTCCAGGAACTCCCCTTCATCGCCATCCGTCGCTGTACCTTGCTGATCATCCGCATTGGCTTTGCCCCGATCCTTTTGCTCAAATATCGCGCGTGCCCGTCACAGCCCATCGGTGAAACAAGAGCTGCAGAGCCCCGCATGCAAAGTCGGTTACAAGCTTCGTGCCAACGTTCGAATTCTTGTTAACGCTATGTTTTCAAGTCATTGATGAAAATTCGATCTGGAGCGCAGCCAAGAAAAATCCCGGCGCTATTCTCAAAATAAGACACAAAATGCAAGTCAGACGCGTTTTGGATCAACGCCCCAGCTCTTCAATTTCCGATAGATCGTCGCAGGCGCGATTTCCAGGAAAACCGCCGCTTTGCGCACGTCACCCTTGCAAAGGCCAAGCGCCCGCTCGATCGTTTCGCGCTCGATTTCGGCAAGGGGCCGTATCTGATGGGCGAGCTGATCGAGGCCGTTCCGCGCCTCGGCTTGTCGGTCGGCCACGACCGGTGGCAAGGCCCTACGCTCCAAAGCGCCCAGCATGGCGGCGTCGATTACCGGTGCCTGATGCATGACGATGGCGTGCCGCACCACATTCTGCAGCTCACGCACATTACCCGGCCACGCATGACGCCTGAGCGCCGAACAGGCTTCCTCCGTCAGGTGGTCGAAGGCGCATCGTTCCTGCTCGGAAAAGGCACGGAACAGCTCGTTGGCAATCTCGATCACATCGTCGCCCCGCTCTCGCAGAGGCGGCAGCTCGATCGGGATCACATGAAGGCGGTAGTAGAGATCTTCGCGGAAACGGCCTTTCTGCACCTCGGCGCGCGGGTCGCGATTGGTCGCGCACACGATCCGGACATCGACCTCCTCCAACCCGCTGCCACCGACCTTGGCGAACTGGCCGGTCTGCAGAAAACGCAGCAGCTTGGTCTGCAGCTGCAGGTCCATTTCGCAAATTTCATCGAGGAAGAAGGTGCCGCCATGGGCAAGGCGGGCCGCACCTTCGCGTTCCGCCAAGGCACCGGTGAAGGCACCTTTGACATGACCGAAGATCTCGCTTTCCATGAGATCGTGGGGAATGGCACCGCAATTCAAGGGGATGAACGCCCCCTTGCGGCCGCTCAGATCATGAACGGCGCGTGCCGCCACCTCCTTGCCCGTGCCGCTCTCACCGGTGAGAAACACGGTGGCCTTGCTGCTGGCCGCACTCTCGATCGACCGATAGACGGCCTGCATCTTCAAGCTCGAGCCGATGAAGCCCTCGAAATGATGCCGGTCGATCTCATCGCGGTAGGTCCGTACCACCACCTCGAGCTCTTGGCGCTCGAGGGCGTTGTTGAGCGTGACCTTGAGACGCTCCGCTTGAAACGGCTTCACCAGAAAATCGGTGGCCCCGGCGCGCATCGCATCGATCGCCGTCTGCATCGAACCATGAGCGGTGATCACCACCACCGGCATTGTCAGGCCGCGCTCCCTGATGATCCGGAGAATGTCGAGGCCATCAGCATCGGGCAATTTCAAATCGAGCAAAATGGCGGCAGGTCGGTCGTCAACCGCCTTGAGCGCCATCTTGCCGGTTTCGACATGGCGAAGCGTATAGGGCTCGTGGCGCAAAAAACCCTGATAAGTGCGCGCCAAGGCGGTCTGATCTTCGACCAGAAGAATTTCCGAAGCGGTCATGTCGGCATGTCGATCAGGCGCGACTTCGGAAGGGAAAGCGTCGCCGTCGTCCCCCTGCCCGGCTCGCTGGTGAGCGCGAGATCGGCCTCATGCAGGGTCGCCAATCCCTTGGCGATATGGAGACCAAGGCCCGAACCTTCAGCACTTCCGCTTCGCGTGAAGGGCTCGAACACACGGCCTATCATTTCCGCTGGGATGCCGCAGCCATCATCGCTCACCTCCAGCTTCAGATCGCCGCCTTCGCATTTGCGCACATCGATCGAAACATGGCCGTCATCGGTGGTGAACTTGACGGCATTGCTCACGAGGTTGAGCAGCAGGCGCTGAAACCACGTGGGATCGCCGCGGACGACGATCGCCTGATCGCCGGTGCTGAGCGCGAACTGCCTCGACGCACCTCCCCCAGGCATTTGACGGGCCATCGCCAAAATACGATCCAGCATCTCGTCGATGTCGATCGGTTCCTCGACCAGCTCCAATTGCTCGGCTTCAAGGGCGGACGCCTCCAGAAG